>CBFGMR010000005.1:0-176064 GCA_965650035.1 uncultured Pseudoxanthomonas sp. | reverse complement strand
GCGTGGTTCGACAGGCTCACCACGAACGGGTTCCTCGACAGGCCCACCACGAACGGGATCCTCGACAGGCTCACCACGAACGGATATTGGAGAGCGGGTACTGGGGCAGAGGATTTCCGTGCGTCGGGGGCGTCGCCCCGACCTACGGCAGGATGTCTTTGCTGAAGGTGAGTTCGGCGCCGTTTTTCAGCTTCAGCTTCGCCGCTTCGCCTGCGTTCAGTTCCAGCACGTAGCGGGCTGGTGCATTGCTGGGATACGGCGGGCAGGCGTTGCCCGCCGAGCACGGCGGCACGTCGCGCTGCTGGGCTACCAATTTGCGCGCGCTGTCGAAGTACAGGATGTCCAGCGCGATCCTGGTGTTCTTCATCCAATACGCCTGCGGCTCTTCGCGGTCATGCAGAAAGATCATGCCGCTGTCGGCCGCCAGTTGATCGCGGAACATCAATCCACGGGCGCGTTCGGCGTCGTCGTCGGCCACTTCGACTTTGTAGCGCTGACCGCCCAGCTCCACCCAGCTGCCGGCGCTGGCGCAGCCACTGATCAGCGACATCAGCAGAAGCAGGGAAATGCGGATGGAAGGCATGCGGGTTTCCGGATGAGCGGGACGGGCCGCTAGTGTATCGGTAAGCCGCCGCCCGCCAGAAGGTCGGGACAGGCGCCGGGGCTCACCGATTTGGAGCTCACCGATTCGGAGCTTGGTGTCGCGTTCGCCGGAAGCCCGGGCCGACTGTTCACTCGCCGCCTTCGCCGGCGGACAGATAGCTGGAAATGCGCGCAGCGACCTGTGCGTTGTCGCGGTAGTAGGCCGCGTTGTCGGCCAGATCGTGCCAGCGGTGCTGGTCGCGCGCCAATCTCAACAGCTGCCGGGTCATGCGCAGCAGCGTGTCCGGCTCCGGCGTGGCGTTGTTCTCCACGCAGCATTCCAACAGTTCCAGGAACAGTTCCGAGCGATCCTGGCAGAGCTCGGCTTCCTGCCTGGCACTGCTGTAAAGCCTGTCCAGCTGGGCATAGGGCAGGGTGGTGATGCCGACATCGGCCAGACTCGGCTTGGCACTGCCCTGCAGCAGATGGACCAGACGCTCAAGGCTGGTATGCGCAGCGGCGGGGAAGGACACGCTATCCAGCCGCGCTTCCTGGGAGGCCTTCCCTCCCGGTTCACCCGGCAACGACAGGCTCATGGGCAATCTCTCCATGTCATGTAAAACGATGCCAAACCGGCATCGCAATGCGACGCGCCGACAGGAACCATCGGTGTTTCGCTCCCTGCGGACCATCCTTTGGAATCACTCTATGAACTATATAAGTTCATGTCAATGAACATTAGTAGTGAATCGAGAGGTCGCGCACGCCAGTAACTTCCCCACTCATGAGCGATGAGCGTTATCAGTTTTCCCTACGGCTGGCCGAAGCGATGCGGGCGCTCGGCTACGAGGCGCGTCCGGCCGTGCTGTTCCGTCTGTTCAACGCCAAGTACCGCGGCCGTTCTGTGAGTTTCCAGACCACCTCGCGCTGGTTGAACGGGCACTCCATGCCCGAGCAGGACAAGCTGCAGGTGCTGGCGGCGCTGTTCGGCATTGAGCCGCAGGTGCTGCGTTTCGGCAAGGAATCCAAACATCGTGTGGCGGAGACGCAGGCGGCTTGGCCCAGCGGAACCGGGGCGCGCGAGCGTCAGGTGATCGAAGCGTTTCTGGCGTTGCCGCCGAAGCGGCGCGAGTTGGTCGGCGAACTGGTGAAGGCGCTGACCAAGACTTGAAGCTCTCGCTTTTGCCCCCTTTGGAAAAGGGGGTTTACGGGGGATTTGCTCTTGCTCCTGTTTGTGAGCAGAAGCAAGAGCAAGAGCAAATCCCCTCAATCCCCCTTTTTCAAAGGGGGAGGTCAGTCTCGTTGCTTACAGGACTGTGGGCGGTTCGCCGCCGATGATCACCACGTCGGCCGGACGGCGCGCGAACAAACCCACCGAGACCACGCCCGGGATCTGCGACAACTCGCGCTCCATCGCTACCGGGTCGACGATAGACAGTCCGTGCACGTCGATGATCACGTTGCCGTTGTCGGTGACCACGCCGTCGCGCCACACCGGCTGACCACCGGTGAGGGAAAGGATCCGCCGCGCGGCCAAACTGCGCGCCATCGGGATCACTTCCACCGGCAGCGGGAACTTGCCCAGCACCGGCACCTGCTTGACCGGGTCGATGATGCAGACGAACTTCGCGCTGGCCTCGGCGATGATCTTCTCGCGGGTCAGCGCTGCGCCGCCGCCCTTGATCAGGCGCTTGTGCGGGTCGCATTCGTCGGCACCGTCCACGTACAGGGCCAGCTCGCCGGTGTTGTTGAGTTCCATCACTTCGATGCCGTGCGCGCGCAGGCGCTCGGTGCTCTGGTCGGAGCTGGAAACGGTGCCGGCGATGCGGTGCTTGATCCGCGCCAGCGCGTCGATGAAGAAGGCCACGGTGGAACCGGTGCCGACGCCGACGATCATGCCGTCTTCCACGTACTCGATGGCTTTTTCGGCGGCCCGGCGTTTTGCTTCGTTTTGCGACATGGTGAGATTCCTGTTGATTATCTGCCCCTGTAGGAGCGGGCCCTGCCCGCGACAGGCTCTACCGGTAAAGCCTCGTCGCGGGCAGGCCCGCTCCTACAGGGAGTGGTGATTTATTCGAGCGACAGCAGCAGCTTCCACTGCGCGGCGCTGACCGGCGACACCGACAGGCGCGAGCCGCGCTGGGTCAGCGCGAAGCCTTCGCCCAGCGCATCAGCGTGTTGCTTGATCTCTTCCAGCGGGATCGCGCGCTTGAGCTTGCGCTCGAAAGCGACATCGACCAGCGACCAGCGCGGTTCCTCGCGCGTGCTCTTGGCATCGAAGTAGTCCGACTTGGGATCGAACTGGGTAGGGTCCGGATACGCCACGCTCGCCACCTTGGCGATGCCGACGACGGCGGGCACCGCGCAGCTGGAGTGGTAGAACAGCACGCCGTCGCCGACCTGCATCTGGCGCATGTGGTTGCGCGCCTGGTAGTTGCGCACGCCGTTCCAGGGTTCCACGCCCACTTTCTGCAGGTCGTCGATGGAGAAGGCGTCCGGTTCGGACTTCATCAGCCAATAGCGTTTGCGGCTAGTCATTGGGCTCGTACTCATGGGGCGTGTACTCACGGGGCTCGGCCAGCAAGGTCCCGGTCTCGGTGCAGATCGCGTCAGGCACTACGTCCCAGTCTTCGGCAGTGAGCTGATCGACCCGTTGCGCGTCGAAGCCCACGCCCACCAGCCAGGGCGGCGGCATGGAAGCGTTGCGGAAGGCGAAGCTGCGATCGTACCAGCCGCCTCCCATGCCCAACCGGCGGCCGGCGCCATCGAACCCGACCAGGGGCATGGCCACCAGCGACATCGCTTCGGGCGGCAATGCGGAGGTCGATTCCACGTCCGGCTCCGGAATGCCGAAGCGGTTGGTGACCAGCGCGTCGCCGGGCCGCCACGGGGCGAAACGCAGCTGGTTTTCGTGGTGCAGCACGGGCAGGCAGTAAACCAGTTCGCGCGGCAGGCGTACTTGCCAGCTGTGCAATGCGATCTCGCCGTCCATCGCCCAATAGCCGGCGACGTAGCCCGATTCGGGGGCGAATGCCAGGGAAAGCAGGCGATTGGCCAGCGCGTCGGCCGCGGCGATGCGTTGCGATGCGGGAATGGCACGGCGTTGCGAGCGCAATCCGCTGCGCAGGCTGGCGCGGTCCGGAATCATGAGGGGGTCCGCGCGGGCGATTTCATGCGCGGAATTCTAAGCCAAACAGGGCCGTCCGGCCGAATGGCGGCCGATCCTGGCGATCCGAAGCGTTCCGACGATCAGGGGCGTTGCCGCATGCGCAGGAAAAAATACATCCTCCGCCATGACGATGCTTGCGAAACGACCTTGAACCCGGGGTTCAAGTGGGAAGAGTTGGGGGCCTTCGGGCTTTCCGCTGCGAGGCGGACTTGCACTCCTGGCTTCCGTTCCCTTCCCGTGGTCGTATTTAAGGGACAAGGCGAATGTTTTGCACGCCGTCGTTCACGGCAGAGGATGTGCGGTCAGTATAGCGACGCCGCCGGAAATGCAAAGTCCGTTCGTCGGTCGAAATTCATTCTGCAGTGTGCATCGTCGTGATCGCGCTTGTTCCACGCAATCGGGAACAACCGTGAAACCGGATCAGCGTTGCGATTCCAGTACGCTGTCCAGCTTGCGGTGCAGATCGTCCAGTGTGTTGGAAAGTTCGTGGTCGCGCGCGCTGCGTTCGTCGCGCAACTGCTGCAATTCGTGCGCCAGGTTGAGCGCGGCGAGCACCGCCACGCGGTCCACCGCGGCCATCTTGTTGCCGCCGCGCACTTCGCGCATCTTGCCGTCCAGCAGCTTGGCCGCCGCCATCAGGCTGCTGCGTTCGCCCGCTTCCACGCCCACGGTGTACTCGCGGTCCAGGATATGCACGCTGACCGGTTCGCTGCCGCTCATGTGTGCTGCTCCAGCGACTTCAAACGCGTGATCATGGCTTCGACGCGCGAGCGCGCCTGTTCGTTCTTGGCCAGCAACTGCGAGCGCTCGCCGACCAGCTGTTCCTGCTGGGTACGCAGGCTGCGGTTTTCGTCGGTCAGGCGCTGGCAACGTTCGACCAGCGCCTGCACGCGGGTGGCCAGGGTGCGGAGCTGTTCGATGGCGTCGTTGTCCATGGCGGCCACGATAGGGGTGCGCCGGGCAGGCGGTCAAGCTGCGTCTGCGGAGACGAGCGTGGAGCGGCGTAGGACTACCGTGGGAGCGGTGTCCGGCCGCGAGCTCTGGCTGTTGTTCCCCGTATTTCAGAGATGCGACGGCAGGACCTCTCGGCCGGACGCCGCTCCCACAGCGCTCCCGCGCCTGCCCCCATGTGGATGGTTCTGCGCGACGCTATTGGGCTCAGGAAGCGACCGCGATCTCGTGGCCCATGCCGTATTCGCGGATGAAGCGCAGGCAGGCGTCCGGGGGCAGGGCGTGGGAAATCCAGTGGCCCTGGATCTCATCGCAGCCGTGATCGCGCAGGAACTGCAGCTGGGCGGCGGTCTCCACGCCCTCGGCGATGACGTTGAGCGATAGCGAATGGCCCATGTTGATGATGGTGCTGGTGATGGCTTCGTCGTCGGTGTCGTGGGTCAGGTCGCCTACGAACTCCTGGTCGATCTTCAACGTGGTCAGCGGCAGGCGCTTGAGGTAGGCCAGCGAGGAGTAGCCAGTGCCGAAGTCGTCGATGGCCAGCGACACGCCCAGCCGGCGACAGGCGCGCAGGGTATCGGCGTTCTTTTCGGGATTGGCCATGATCACGCTTTCGGTCAACTCCAGTTCCAGACAGTGGGCCGACACTCCGGTTTCGGCCAGGATCTGCGCCACCACATCGGACAGATCGCCGCGCTGCAACTGCAGCGCCGATACGTTGACCGCCACGGTCAGGCCGGGCAGGCCTTGCTGATGCCAGCCGTGCACCGTGGTCAGCGCCTGCCGCAGCGCCCAGGCGCCGATTTCCAGGATCAGGCCCGACTCCTCGGCCAAGGGAATGAACTGGCCGGGCGACACCTCGCCGAAATCCTTGCTTTCCCAACGCAGCAGCGCCTCGACCCCGGTGATGCGGTGCTTGGTGAGGGAAAGGCGCGGCTGGAACACCAGAGCCAGCTCATTGCGCTCCAGCGCCCTGCGCAAGGCGCTGGCCAGGATCGCGCGGTGGCGGGTTTTTTCGTCCATCGTTTCCGAATACACCTGATAGGTGTGTCGTCCGGCGGCCTTGGCCTGGTACATGGCCGTATCGGCGTGCTTCAACAGGTCGGTGGGCACCTGGGCATGGTCCGGATACAGGCTGATGCCGATGGAAGGCGATACCGACAGCTCCAGGCGCTCGCCGAAGCTGAGCGGCTGCTTGAAGGCGTCGATGATCTGCTGCGCGACAATTTCAGCGTCTTCCATCGAACCCACCTCTTCCAGCACCACGGTGAATTCGTCGCCGCTCAGCCGGGCGACGGTGTGTTGCGCGCCGACGGTCTGTTGCACGCGCGCAGCGGCGGCGCGCAGGATGCGGTCGCCGGTGGCGTGGCCCAGGGAGTCGTTGATGTCCTTGAAGCGGTCCAGATCGATGAACAGCACGGCGACTTTGCCGTTCTCGCGGCGCGCACGCACGATGGCGCGCGACAGGCGCTCGGACAGCAGCGAGCGGTTGGGAAGGCTGGTGAGCGTGTCGTAGTTGGCCAGGTAGCGCAGCTCCTGTTCGGCGCGCTTCTGTTCGGTGATGTCGTTGAGCACCTGCACGTACAGATTGCGCTGGCCGCTGGCGTCGGGTACTACATTCGTCTCGACCTTGCAGAGGATTTCCTCGCCGTCCTTGCGCAGCCGCCACATTTCGCCGGACCAGCGGCCATCGCGGCCGATGTCCTCGCGCATGCGCTCGTGCAACGCGGCATCCTGCTGACTGCTGTCCAGCATCTCCACGGGTTTGCCGATGACTTCGACATCGGCATAGCCGGTGATGCGGGTGAAAGCCTGGTTGACGGCGATGAAGTTGTAGTTCCAGTCCAGCACCGCCACCGCCTCGCTCATGCTGCGCATCACTTCGCTGGCGATGCGGTGTTCGTATTCGGTGTTGCGGCTGGCGGTGATGTCGCGCGCGGTGCCGGCGATGCGCAGCGGCCGTCCCTGCAGGTCGCGTTCGACCACCCGGCCGCGCGCGCGCACCCAGGCCCAGGTGCCGTTGCCGCTCAGGTCCATGCGGTGCTCGGACATGAACAAAGGAGTTTCGCCCTGTAGATGGCCGCGCAATTGTTCCATTACCAGCGGCAAGTCCAGTTCATGGATCGTGGGAACGTCGCCCTGCCGGGTCAGCACGGTGATTTCCGCCGAATGCGCGGTGCTTTCGTCCGCGCGCATGTGGTGCAGGCGGCGCCTGACCAGATCGTAGTCCCAGAAATGTTCGCCGGAGGCCCACAGCGCCAGTTTCAAGTGCTCGTCGCGCTCGCGTTGCGACTCGGTTCTGGGCGGTTCGAAGGTTTGCCGGCGCCTGGACTGCCAGTAGCGCTGTGCTGCGATGGCCAGCACCACCGCCAGCACCAGCAACGCCACCAGAATCGCGATCACCCGCGAGCCAGGAAGGGCTGTCGGCATGGCGGTTGCGACCGTAACGGCGGCGGATGCGAATGGCATGACGGGCTCTGCGGGTCCTCGCCGCGCGGAATACGGCCGGCGGATTGGCGAGTGTAGGCACGCCGAGGACCGGACAACAAGCCGTCGGCACAGGTTTTCGTTGCTACACTTTCCACCCGGGCTATCGTTGTCCGAATTGCTTTACGGAATACGTTGAATGGCCGAGCTCCCCCTCATCGATGACGTGGCCCAGGCTTCCCGGCACGCCGGGCTGGCCGCGGAGCCTTCCGAACTGCATGGCGCGTTGTGCGGCTGGTTGTCCGGCGGCGGTGAGAATGCGGCGAACTGGCCGGCACGCGTGCTGGCCGACGACAGTCTGCCCGCGCCGGAACCGGACAGCGCGCTGGACCAATTGCGCAAAGCCAGCGTCGCCCAACTGGACGACCGCGGTTTCGGGTTCGAACTGCTGCTTCCGGAAATAGACGATTCGCTCAACGCGCGCGCCGATGCCCTGTTCGACTGGTGCCGCGGGTTTCTGGGCGGTTTCGGTCTGGCGGCAGGGGCGCATCCGCCGTTGTCCGAAGAAGCGGAGGAAGCCTTGCACGATCTGGCGCGGCTGGCGCAGGCGGCGCCTGAAAGCAGCGACGACGACGAGGACGAACATGCGCTCGCCGAGATCGAAGAATTCGTCCGCGTCGCGGTCCTGTTGCTGCATGGGGACTGCGTACTGGCGCCGCGCCACCGCCAGAGCCTGAATTGATGTCCGAATCGATCAAGACCTCGACGGGTATTTCCGCCGCCGAGTTCGCGCGGCGCCGCAAGCAGCTGATGCGGATGTCCACCGACGACGCGATCCTGATCCTGGCCGCCGCGCCGGAGCGCGTGCGCAGCCACGACACGCATTATCCGTATCGCCAGGATTCCGACTTCTGGTACCTCAGCGGATTCAACGAGCCAGAGGCCGTGCTGGTGCTGGTGCCGGGACGCAAGCATGGCGAGGCGCTGCTGTTCTGCCGGGAGCGCGATCTTGAACGCGAGGGTTGGGACGGCCCGCGCGCGGGCCAGGAAGGGGCGGTCGAGCAATTCGGCATGGATGACGCCTATCCCATCGAGGATCTGGACGAAATCCTGCCCGGGCTGCTGGAAGGTCGCTCGCGCGTCTACTATCACTTCGGCCGCGATGCCGAGTTCGACCTCAAGCTGATCGGCTGGGTCAACCGGGTGCGCGAACAGGTCCGCCATGGTGCGCAGCCGCCGCACGAATTCCTGGAGCTCGGTCATCTGCTGCACGAGCTGCGCCTGTTCAAGTCGAAGGACGAACTGAAATTGATGCAGCGTGCGGCCGACATCAGCGTGCAAGCGCATGAAGTGGCGATGCGCGCGTCCCGCCCCGGCATCCACGAATACGAACTGCAGGCCGATCTGGAGCGCGTGTTCCGCGCCAACGACGCCTGGCCGGCCTACGGCAGCATCGTCGGCGCCGGCGCCAATGCCTGTGTGCTGCACTACCGCGCCAACAACGCGCGCGCCGTCGAAGGCGATCTGGTGCTGATCGATGCAGGCGCCGAGTTCCGCGGGTATGCATCGGACATCACCCGCACCTTCCCGGTCGATGGCCGCTTCAGCAAAGCGCAGCGCGCGCTGCACGATCTGGTCGGCGACGCGCAGGCAGCGGCTCTGGCGCAGGCCAAACCAGGCATGCCCTACGAAGCCGGCCACAACGCAGCGGTGGAAACATTGACCGAAGGCCTGCTGAAACTCGGTCTGCTGAAAGGCAAGCTGGAAAAGAACATCGCCAGCGGCCAGTACCGCCGCTTCTACCGGCACAAGACCGGCCACTGGCTGGGCCTGGACGTGCACGATGTGGGCGAATATCGCCTGGCTGGCGAATCGCGGATATTGGAGCCGGGCATGGTGTTCACCATAGAGCCCGGTCTTTATGTTTCCTTCGACGACACCACGGTCGATGCGAAGTGGCGCGGCATCGGCATCCGCACCGAGGACGATGTGCTGATCACTGCGGAAGGCAATCGGGTGTTGACCGATAAGTTGGCGCGTAGCGCGGATGAGATCGAGAGCCTGATGGCTTCGGGGAATCGCTTTGGCGCCGTCCCGTAGAAAAGGAAATTAAAAATTGGACGCCAGGCACAGCGCTTGATCCGCTGCGCGTGCGTGCCTTCGCTCACAGTAACGGCAAGCAAATGTCTGGTGCTGGCTACAACAATTGTGAGTTGCCTCTGTCATCGAATTATGTCGATCATTTGCTGGCTGATTACTTCAGCAGTGTTGGCTATTGAGGGCCACACTACAAAACTAAAAATGGAGAATGCGCATGCGCAATTTATCAAACAACGAAATTTCTCCGGTCGGCGGTGGTTATGGCGGCACACCGCCGCTCGGAAGTCCGAACGCTTCCACGTATTTTGAAAGGTGTATGAGCTACACCAACCCTAATGCATCCACCAGCGCAGCCCTGACTTTGGCGGCGTTTATTCCGGGAGTCGGCATGGTTCTCACATTCCTTGGTGCCGTCAACACGATTGGTACTGGCGCTGCGTGTGGACTGGGTACGCTTCAATACGCGCAAAGACGATAAGTTGAGATATCGCGCAATGGAAAAAAATCGAACTTCGTATCTTTGTTACGCCGCAATATTCCTGTCAGTGTCTGGAATTATATCGCTCTTAGGTCGTCTTCTGCCCCATGCTTACTGGCAACTCGGTGTTGCTTTCATAGCTGCGGCGATCTGCATCTTGAAGCGGAGTCGGAAAGTTCGGTAGTTTGTCTACGCTAACTGCCGGACGCGTCCGGCAGTTAGCTTTCGATGAATAGCACCAATCATGTCGTTGTGGAGTGACTTGGAAGAGAGTCCGAAGCCTCTTCTGTGATCAGGAGCTCTTCGGCAGGGGCAACGAAGCCTGTCCGAACACGTAGCGCCAACCGTCCTTCGCGCGCACGTAGGTATCGCTGAACCACAGTTGGTAGTCGAACGGCGTGCCGTCCTTTCGCGTGCCCTGCATCCACAGCTTGGCGGTGACTACCGCGGTATCGCCCCATACGCGTACGGTCTGTTGGCTGTCTTCCTGATGCGTGTATTCGCGGATGCGGTCCTCGGCTTCCTTCAGCAGATCGGCTTTGGTCGACACCGAACCGTTGCCGATGACCAGGATGAAGTCGTCCGCCAGTATTTTCGCCATGCCCGCGGCGTCATTGGCTTTCACCGCGGCCTGGTACTGCGTGTCCAGCGCCGCGACTGCGGCGATGTCGCCGCTTTCGGAAGCCTGCGCAGCGAATGACGCCAGAACAAGCAGGAAAGGGGCGATGCTCGATAGCTGGATTTTCATTGGGCGCTCCGATTGTTGGAAGGCCTCCAGACTATTGCCTGCCAGGGCTCGAAGCTGGCCGTTTTCGGACAAGATCACCCTGTCGATGAACTTGCTTCAGGAGGAGGGAAGGTGCCTGGGAACGCGGGCTTTCAACAGTTCCACCAGCGCCGGCTCCATGTAGTCGAAGTCATCCGGAATCTCCAGGCAAACCACACGCTTGCCGGCCATTTGCGCTCTGAATTTCGCCGACAGTTTCGAGCGATGCGTGCGTTCCATGACCAGGATCAGGTCGGCCCACTGCAACAGCTCCGACGTCACCGGATTGTCCGCATCGCGATTGATGCCCGCCGAAGCGGTTTCGATGCCCGGCCACGAGGCGAACACTTGCTCCGCAGTTGGGCTGCGCAGCCGGTTGCGGGCGCACACAAAAAGCACATTCTTGATCGTCAACTCAAGCCGCAGCCGCGAACGCAGGCCGGGTCAGATTCTCCGCATCGCCTTCGGTGCACATCACCTCGTCCTCGATGCGGATGCCGCCGTAGGGACGGAACGTGTCCACGCGCGCCCAGTCCACGCTGTCGGCATGGCCGTTCTTCTTCACTTCGTCCAGCAGCATGTCGATGAAATACAGGCCCGGTTCGATGGTCACCACCATGCCCGGTTCCAGCACGCGGGTCATGCGCAGGTACGGATGGCCGGGTGGGCGCGGAATCTTGCCGCCGCGGTCGCTTTCGGCGAAGCCGGCCACGTCGTGCACCTGCAGGCCGATGGGATGGCCCAGGCCGTGCGGGAAGAAGGCGGCGCTGACGCCGGTTTCCAATGCGGCTTCGGGAGAAACCTTGATCACTCCGAAATCCTTGAGGATGCCCATCAGGGTCAGGTGCGAATCGATATGCAGTTGTTTGTAATCGACGCCGGCGCGCACGCCTTTGCCCATTCCGATCTGCGCATTGTCCACCGCATCGATCATGGCCTGGAACTCGCCCGACTTGTCGGCCGCGTAGGTGCGGGTGATATCGCTGGCATAGCCGTGGAAGCTGGCGCCGGCATCGATCAGGAAGCTGCGCGAAGGAGCAGGCGCGGTACGGCCCAGCTCGGTGTAATGCAACACCGCGCCGTGTTCGTTCAGGGCCACGATATTGTTGTACGGAAGTTCGCCCACATCCTGGCCCACGGCGCTGCAATAAGCCATGTGGATGGCGAACTCGCTCTTGCCTTCGCGGAAAGCAGTCTCGGCGGCGCGATGGCCGCGCACGGCCAGGTGCTGGGCCTGGCGCATCAGCGTGATTTCGTACGGGGTTTTGTAGGAGCGCTGGTATTCCAGGTAATCGACCGTCGCTGCCGGATTGTTCGGAGCGTAGTCTCCCAACGCACTCTGCGGCTCGCCCAAGATCGCGCAGCGCTCGCTCGCTTTAGGCAGCAGCGCCGGCGCTTCTTCCGGCTTGCGGATGATATGGATGTCGAAATGCTCCACCCACCAGCCGCTGGGCGCGTCGGGCACCACGTGCCAGTAGTCGAAAGGCTGGTAGAAGATCACCTTGGGGCGTTGGCCCGGCCGGCTCGTATCAGGGGTATACACCAGCCAGCTGTAAGGCACGCGCGTCAGCGGCAGCCAGGCCTTGAATTGCGGATTGACCGCATACGGATAATCGCGGTCGTCGAAGACCTGGTAGTGCTGAGTGCCGCTGGGTACGACCAGGTGGTCGAAGCCGCCGCGCGACAGGGCTTCGTCCGCGCGCCGTTTCATCGTGGCGAGGTGGTCGGCGTACAGGGCGTTGAAGTCGGGCTGGGTCATTGCGGCTGCTCATCTGGAGTACCGCAATTTTGCCGCAACTGGCGTTTCCGCGCAGAGACGCAGGTCGGGGCTACGTCCCCGACGCAGTGGAGTTAGGTTCACGAGTGTCGGGGGCGTAGCCCCGACCTATCGGGCTTCGGGACGCGCGATCCACTGGCGCAGCGCCGACAACTGGCCTTCGTCGATGGTCAGGAAGCGCAGGCCCGCCCAGCTCTGGCCGGGCGTGTTGGCGCTGCCCACCCAGATCAGGTGCGCGCCCACGTCGATCGCGACCGCACGGCCGGTAGGGTCGGTGATTTCGAACCGTAATTGGTACAGCGCATCCTCGACCAGAGGCGCGTTGGCCACCAGCAACATGCCGGATTCGGAAAGGTTGCCCAGTCGCCCGATGATCTGTTCGGACATGGTGTCGACCACCATCACCGGCTCGTGCACATTGCGGCGTTGGGTGCGGCGCGAATCGTTGCTCATGCGTTCGCTCCCTGCTCGGCTGCCGACGCGCCGGTGAAACTGCGCAGCGCGCTGACCGTGGCGCGCCAGGCGCGGTCGATCAGGCGGCCCTTGTCCTGGGTGACCACGTGCACCTGGTCGCGCGCCATCAGCCGCGCCAGGCTGTCCATCGACTGTTCGCCGATGCGCTGGCCGCGCTGGTTGACGAACAACGCGTGGTCGGTGATCGGGCTGTACCAGGACAGGCGCTGACGGCTGACGTCGCCCTGTTGGTTCTTGACGAACTCGAACCAGGTGCCGAACGGCAGCGTGCGCAGATAGTCGTGGCACTCCTGTTCCTTCGGCGTGCGCTCGATATGCTTTTTCTTCGGGGTCTCCACCTGTTCGCCCAGGCGGGCGCGGGCTTTGAGGCGCGCGGTCAGTTCGGTTCGCGAAGTGGTCTCGTCGTCTTCGGCGCTGGACAAGCGGCGGGCAATGGCGGCCGCTTCGTCGGCGTGGTAGCCGACCTGCATCAAGGCGCTTTCGATCTGCGGGGTGAGCTCCACGTCGGCGGGCGGCGCATCGGCCGCACCGGCGTCGGCGCTGGTCGCAGCGGCGATGCGCCGGGTGAGCTCGACCTGCTCGCGCCATTCCTCCGAATCCTGGCCGTTGCGCAATTGGGTAAGGGTGAGCACGTCGGCCCAAGCCTGATTCAACAGGGCCTGGACGAATTTCGGCGGTACGTGGCCCTGCAAAGCGCTCTCGATGGTATCGGCGGCGCGGTGCTTGGCGATTTCGAGACGGTCCTTGCCGCGCGCGGCTTCCACATGCCGCCGCTCGGTGACTTCGGCCTTGCGCGCCATGGCGCGGAAATGCGCCTGCACATCGTTGTTGACGCTCTCGAAAACCTCGTCGTCGCCGTTGTAATCGGTGACCACCCGGTCCACGGCGTGGCGCAGTTTCTGAAGCAGTTGCGGGTCCGCCTCGTCCTGGCCCAGCCAGGCAGCGCCGGATTCGGCCACGGAATTCAACAGTTCGCGCGCCGGATGCTGCGGGCGCAGGAAGAATTCGCGATCGTGCAGCGCCGCCTGGGCTACCGGCACCTGCAGGCGAACCAGCAGATCCACTGCCGGTGCGTCGCGCTGCACTTCGCGCTCTATTTCGTTGTACAGCAGGCCGAGCAGTTCGAAGGTGTCGGCATCCTGCTGCACCAGCGCCGCGTGGGGGCCGTGCTGTTCGCGGACCTGCGCCAGCATGGCCTTCTGCACGTCCTGCATGCTGCGACGCGGCTGGCCGGGTTCGGCCGTTACGGGAGCGGCCTGCAGCGAGCGCAGCGTGCTCAGTACGTCGTGGGTGGGAAGCAGCGCGCCGGCAGCGCGCGTCTCGGCGCCCGGCGGCCCGGCGCCGACCTGCCCGCTTGAGCCCTTCTGCGTCGGTCCAGCCGAGCCGCCAGGCGACATCGCCTGACGACGCCCTTGCAACAGCTGCTGCAAGGTGGCGAAAGAAGAGGCGTCGCCGCCCGGCTCCTCTCTACCGGTTTTGCCGATGCCCGCGACCGCTTGCGCTGCCTCGTTGCGGCCGGAAACCGACGGCGCGCCGGCCACGGTGCCCTCGCCGAACGCCGACCAGGCTGAAGGCGAGGAATGCCCATACCAATCGGTCATGGGGCGCGAAGCGCCTTCCGGATGATGATGGGGGTCGCTATTGCCCGACCTGCGGTTTCCTTCGTCGCTGCGCGCGCGTTGCGGCGCATACACCAGGCCCGGCAACACGCCTTGCTGGGCCAGCAGGTTATTGAGTATCTCCATCCAACCGAGGTAATCGGCCATAGCCTTCTGATCGAAGGCCTTGTACAGCAGCAGCTGCGAATCCAGGTCGATCTTGAAAGCGGCGGCGACCGAGGCGCGAAGGACCTTGCACAAGGTCTGCGGCCCGACCGGCAGCTGCGCGGCATCGAAAGCGGGCGAACCGGCCAGCACCCCGAAACGCTGGCCCATGAGATAGAGCGGCGTACGCGCACGCGCATCGTGGCGGCGGGCGATTTCGCGCAGCACGATGTCCTGGTCCATCTCCGCGTCTTCGACCAGGGTCATGGTCTGGTACTCGATGCGCTCGTGCACGTCTTTGGCCGGCTCGGCGCGCGGCAGGCGGAGCGCGGCGAACTCGCCTTCCAATCCGGCCAGGAACATCGGCAGCAGGTCGGCGCGGCTCTTGCGCAGCCCGTGCAGGTTGGCGAACTGCTCGGCCTGTTTGTCGTTGCTGCGTGCGCGTTCGGCCAGTTTGAACAGCTGCTGTTCGGATTCGACCAGCATCTGGCCGATACGTTCGCTCAGATCCAGAGAAACCCGGCCGAAAAAGACCCCCAGGATCTTGCGCACGCGCGGCGGCAGCGACGATGCTTGCGCGATCGTTGCCGGCATGGACGAAGGAAGGGCGGGCGGTACGCTGGACATTGGTTGATTGACTCCCCTGATGCCGGTTTTAACACATTCCCCAGCGGCCAGCGCAGCGCTGCCGGTCTGTAGCTCTGGTTACCGCCGCAGGCTACTGTTCCAGGAACAACTCCACCACATCGTTGGTGAAGCGGCGGCCAAGTTCGGTGAGCACCACCCGGTCGCCGGCCACCGTCACCCAGCCACGCGCACGGGCATGCGCCAAAGGGTCGGCGATGCGGTCGCGCTCCAGGCCGGTCCAGGCTTCAAAATCGGCCAGCGCGAAGCCTTCGTTGAGCCGCAGCGCATTGAGCATGAACTCGAACGGACGCCGTACGGCGGCGATGCGTTCGTCGCCCCCCAGCGATGCCGGAGTGCCGGCCTCGGCCAGATAGACGGTGGGATGCCTGGTCTTCCAGCGGCGCAGGATGTCCTGTTCCGCGCCCAGCGTGAGTTTGCCGTGCGCGCCCGCACCGATGCCCAGGTAGTCGCCGAAGCGCCAGTAGTTGAGGTTGTGCGCGCATTGCCGTCCCGGCCGTGCATAGGCGCTGACTTCGTACTGCGCATACCCCGCATCGGCCAGCAGGGCCTGGCAGTGTTCCTGCATGTCCCAGGCGCTGTCGTCGTCGGGCAGGCCCTTGGGCGGGCGGGCGAAGAACATCGTGTTCGGCTCCAGGGTCAGCTGGTAATGCGAAATATGCGCAGGCTGCAGGGCGAAGGCGCGCTGCAGATCGTATTCGGCCATGGCCAGGTCCTGCCCAGGCAGCGCGTACATCAGATCGAGATTGAAATTGTCGAAGCCTGCGTCCTGCGCCAACTTCACCGCGCGCTCGGCCTCGGCGCTGTCGTGGATGCGGCCCAGGCGTTTCAGGCAGCCGTCGTCGAAGCTCTGGATGCCGAAGCTGATGCGGTTGACGCCAGCCTTGCGGTATTCGTCGAAACGCCCGTGTTCGGCGGTGCCCGGATTGGTTTCCAGGGTGATTTCCAGATTCGGCGCGAACCGCAAGCGGCTGCTGGCGGCCTGCAGGAAACGGTCGATCTGCCCGGGCGGGAACAGGCTGGGCGTGCCGCCGCCGAAGAACACCGAATGCACGCTGCGCCCCCACACCAGCGGCAGATCCTGGTCCAGGTCGCGGATCAACGCATCCACATAGCCGGCGAACGGCAGCGCGCCCTTGCCTTCGTGCGAATTGAAATCGCAGTACGGGCATTTGCGCACGCACCAGGGCAGGTGCACATAGAGCGACAGCGGAGGCGGAATCATCATGACGCCATTGTAGGGCGGGCGTTGCCCGCCGGCGTTTTAATCGCGATACGGAAACACGGCGGGCAATGCCCGCCCTACAAATGCGGGAGGCGCTGTTTCAGGCGGGCCAGGGCCTGGCCGCGGTGGCTGAGGCGGTTCTTCAATTCCAGTTCCATTTCCGCGGCCGACTGACCATGGATCGGATCGAAGAACACCGGATCGTAGCCATGGCCGCCGGTGCCGCGACGTTCACGCAAGATGCTGCCGTTCCATTGTCCTTCCACGATCAGCGGCTGCGGATCCTCGGGGTGGCGCAACAGCACCAGTACGCAATAGAAATGCGCGGTGCGACGGTCGTCAGGGGTTTCCCGCAACACGTCCAGCAACTTGTCGATATTGCGCGAGGCATTGCCGTGCTCGCCGGCGTAGCGCGCCGAATACAGGCCGGGCGCGCCTTTCAATGCGTCCACGCAGATGCCCGAATCGTCGGCCAGGGCCGGCAACCCGGTGACCTGGGCCGCGTGGCGCGCCTTGATCAACGCGTTCTCTACGAAAGTGCTGCCGGTTTCGTCGGCGTCCTCTACGCCCAGATCGGATTGGGCCAGCAGTTCGATGTCGTTGCCCGCCAGCAGTTCGCGCAATTCCTGCAGCTTGCCTTGATTGGAGGAGGCCAGCACCAGCTTCATGCTTTCAATTCCAATAGATCCCACTTGTTGCCGTAGCGGTCGCGGAAGACGGCAACGGTGCCGTAATCCTCTTCGCGCGGTGTTTCCAGAAACTCCACGCCTTTGCCGGTCATGGCGTGGTAATCGCGCCAGAAATCGTCGGTCTGCAGGAAGAATCCCACCCGCCCGCCGTGCTGGTCGCCGATGCGTGCGCGCTGCGCCTCGTTGCTGGCCTGGGCCAGCAGCAACGCGGTTTCCCGGCTGCCGCGCGGAGCGACCCGCACCCAGCGCTTGCCGTTGCCGCGGTCGGTGTCTTCCAGCAGGTCGAATCCCAGTACGCCGGTGTAGTGGGCGATGGCGGTGTCGTAATCGTCTACGACCACGGAGATGAGGCTGAGGGTTTGTTTCATGTCTCGATATCCAACTGTCTGCAGGAGCGGGCCCTGCCCGCGACGCTTTTCCTGTCCATTGCGAAGAACGGTCGCGGGCAGGGCCCGCTCCTACAGAGGTTATTGGCCCAGCGCTGCGCGCTGCGCAGCGAACAACTCGCCGATGCCTTTCTCGCCCAGCGCCAGCAGATCGTTGAGTTCGTCGCGGCGGAACGCATGGCCTTCGGCGGTGCCCTGCAGTTCGATGAAACCACCGCCATCGTTCATCACCAGATTCATGTCGGTATCGCAATCGCTGTCTTCCGGATAGTCCAGGTCCAGCACCGGCACGCCGCGATAGATGCCGACCGACACCGCGGCGACCGCGCCGTGGATCGGGTCGCGCTTGATTTCGTTCTTCGCCTTCAACCAGTTGACCGCATCCACCAGCGCCACGTACGCGCCGGTGATCGCGGCGGTGCGGGTGCCGCCGTCGGCCTGCAGCACATCGCAGTCCAGGGTGATGGTGCGTTCGCCCAGGGCGTTGCGGTCCACGCAGGCGCGCAGCGCGCGGCCGATCAGGCGCTGGATTTCCAGCGTGCGCCCGCCCTGCTTGCCGCGCGAGGCCTCGCGGTCGCTGCGGGTATGGGTGGAGCGCGGCAGCATGCCGTATTCGGCGGTGACCCAGCCTTCGCCCTTGCCGCGCAGGAAGCCCGGTACGCGGTTTTCCACGCTGGCCGTGCACAACACGCGAGTCTCGCCGAACGACACCAGCACCGAGCCCTCGGCGTGGCGGGTGTAGCCGCGCTGGATGCTCACTTCACGCATCTGCTCGGGGAGGCGGCCACTGGGGCGAACGACGGTCATGCGCGAATCCGTAAAAAGGGCGGGCTAGGTTACCATTCGCCTCCCGCAGCTCCGGCCAGGCCCTGACTAATGATCCGCAGCATGACCGCCTACGCCACCGCCGAACGCGCCACCGAGGGCGGCACCCTGGCGTGCGAATTGCGCGCGGTGAACCACCGCTTCCTGGAGCTGGGCCTGCGCCTGCCCGAAGAACTGCGCGTGCTGGAGCCGGCGTTGCGCGAGCGCATCTCCGCGCGCATCGCCCGTGGCAAGCTGGATTTCACCTTGCGCCTGCGTTCGCCGGAAGGCGAGGGCGGCCTGCAACTGAATGCGTCGCTGGTGATGCAGTTGTCGGAACTGGCGTTGGACATGACGGCGCGCTTCCCGGCGCTACGTACCGAGTTCATCGACCTGTTGCAATATCCTGGCGTGCTGCAGGCCCGTTCGACCGACGCCGAGGTTCTGCAGGCCGACGCGCTGGCCTTGCTGGATACGCTGCTGGACCAGTTCGTCGGCGCGCGCGAGCGCGAGGGCGAAAAACTGGCCGAGGCGATCAAGGAGCGGGTGGAGGCATTGGCCGCGCGCGCGGCCGAAGTGCGCGAATTGATTCCGGTCATCCGCACCGGCCAGCGCCAGAAGCTGGACGCGCGTCTGGCCGATCTGGCCCAGGCGGCCGATCCCGGCCGGGTAGAGCAGGAACTGGTGCTGTGGCTGCAGAAGCTCGACGTGGACGAAGAACTCGACCGCCTGGACAGCCACATCAAGGAAATCCGCCGGGTGCTGAAGCAGACCGAGCCGGTAGGCCGCCGCCTGGATTTCCTGTTGCAGGAATTCAATCGCGAGGCCAACACGCTGGGTTCCAAATCGGTCGACGTGCGCACCACCAATATCGCGGTGGAATTGAAAGTGCTGATCGACCAGATCCGCGAACAGGTGCAGAACATTGAGTAGGGAAGCGAGCGAATGAGCATGCGCGGAACCCTTTACGTGGTCGCCGCGCCCTCGGGGGCCGGCAAGAGCAGCATCGTCAACGCTGTGCTGGCGCGCGATGCGCAGATCGCGCTGTCGATCTCGTTCACCTCGCGCCAGCCGCGCCCGGGCGAACGCCACGCGCAGCACTACAACTTCGTCTCCGCCGACGACTTCCAGCAGATGATCGATGCGGGCGATTTCTTCGAATACGCCAAAGTCCACGGCGACTGGAAGGGCACCGCGCGCCAGTCGGTGGAGCCGCAATTGAACGCCGGCAAGGATGTGCTGCTCGAGATCGACTGGCAGGGCGCGCGCCAGGTGCGGGCCAAGGTGCCCAACGCGGTCAGCGTGTTCATACTGCCGCCCTCGCGCGAAGCGCTGGAGCAGCGCATGCGCAATCGTGGCCAGGACAGCGAAGCGGTGATCGCGCAGCGGCTGGCGGCGGCGCGCGAGGAAATGTCGCATTACGGCGAGTTCGATTACGTCATCGTCAACGAGGTTTTCGACACCGCGGTGGAGGAGATGTGCGCCATCTTCACCGCCAGCCGCCTGCGCAAGGAGCCCCAGGTGGCACGGCACGCCGGGCTGATCCAGACCCTGCTGGGGTAGTTCTGGGCTGTTGCGCTTGCGCCGCGGGAGCCAGGTCGGGGCCGCTTCCTGCGCTCAAGTTATTGATTAACAAGGGCGAAAAGACCCAAATGCTTGCATGCGGCCGGCTCCGGCCCTACAATCCGCGCCCCTTTCTGTATTAATCGCGCGGCCCCCGGGTCGCCGGGAGCCCGCATGGCCCGCATTACCGTAGAAGATTGCCTGGAAGTCGTCGATAACCGTTTCGAGCTGGTCATGATGGCCGCCAAGCGCGCCCGCCAGTTGGCCAACGGCGTGGAGCCGCTTATCGACAATCACGAGAGCGGCGACAAGCCGACGGTGCTGGCGCTGCGCGAGATCGCAGCGCGCAAGATCGACAACGAGCTCATCAACCGGGTCGAGAAGGCCGAGCGCGAACGCGCCGAGCGCGAGGCGCTGGAATGGGCCGCCGCCGAAGTGGTCGCGGACGATGATCTGTCCAAGGGCGACGACTGATCGGTTTCGGTCTTCGGTTACCTGTCGAACAGCCCGCGAAAGCGGGCTGTTTGCTTTTTGGATCTGCCGTGAGCGTTAGCGATGGCTCGTCACGACCCACCCACAGTCGTCATCCCAGCGAACGCTGGAAGCGCTTTTCAACAGCCGAACGGCTGGTCATCCATCTTGGTCTTGTTCTTGATCTTGTTCCTGCTCCTGCTTCTGCCTCCTCCCTTGCGCGCAGCGCAGGGGAGGATTGAGGAGGGGTGCCCTTGATCTTGCTTTGAGTCTTTGAAGCAAAGGCAAAGCGTTGCGCGAGTCACTTTCTTTGCTTGTGCAAAGAAAGTAACCGAAGAAACACACCCTGACGTCGCGCCCGGCGATAAAGCCGCCGGGTCCGCAAATGGCTCGGAAATTTCCGTAAGGCGCTTCCTGCGCCTCCGGAAACGGCGCACATCCCTGTGCGCCGCCCCTGCGGGGTTTGTCCCGACCCATTTGCCGCGTCTCACGGGGCTCCTAAAGCAACATCGACAGCAACGGCGATGGCAACATCGTCGATAGCGCCAGCCAGCCGCTCTGACTTAAACGTTTCACATTAATTTGCCGTTATATGCCCGCTGGCATAGGCTTGCGGCATGTCCCCCAGCCGCACTGCCAAGACTGTCGCTCCTTCCCCATCCCCAGACGACGGGGTGCCGGAATATCTGCGCCAGTTGGAACGCGTGGCCAGTTACCTGCCTGCCGAGCAACTGCCTCTGCTGCGGCGCGCCTGGCAAGTCGGCGCCGCTGCGCACGAAGGGCAGACCCGCAAGTCGGGAGAGCCCTACATCACCCATCCGGTCGCCGTAGCCCAGGTGCTGGCCGAACTGGGGCTGGATGTCGAAACCCTGATCGCCGCGATCCTGCACGACACCATCGAGGACACGCCACTCACCCATGCCGAGATCGCCGAAGGCTTCGGCGAATCGGTCGCCGAGCTGGTGGACGGTGTCACCAAACTGGACAAGCTGCATTTCCGCGACCGCCAGGAAGCGGCGGCCGAGAGTTTCCGCAAGATGCTGCTGGCCATGTCGCGCGATCTGCGCGTGATCATGATCAAGCTGGCCGACCGCCTGCACAACATGCGCACGCTGGGCGCGCAGGGTCCCGAGGCGCGCAAGCGCATCGCCAAGGAAACCCTGGACATCTACGCGCCCATCGCCCAGCGGCTGGGCATGAATCTGGTCAAGTCCGAACTGCAGGACCTGGGTTTCCGCGCGATGTATCCGTGGCGCCACGCGATCATCGACAAGCACATCCGCAGCCAGCCGGTGGTGCGGCGCGAGTCGATGGCGCAGATCGAAGCGCACCTGTCGCAGCGCCTGACCCGCGACGGGCTGGAACACCGCCTGGTCAGCCGCATCAAGACGCCCTGGAGCATCTACAACAAGATGCACGGCGAAGGAAAAAGCTTCGACCAGGTGATGGACGTATTCGGCTTCCGCGTGGTGGTGGACAGCGTGCCGCACTGCTATCAGGCGCTGGGTTCGGTGCACGCGCAGTACAAGCCGTTGGACGCACGGTTCCGCGATTTCATCGCCATTCCCAAGGCCAACGGCTACCAGTCGCTGCATACGGTGCTGTTCGGGCCCTACGGTTCGCCGATCGAGGTGCAGATCCGCACTGTGGAGATGGACCTCATCGCCGAACGCGGCATCGCCGCGCACTGGACCTACAAATACGGCGCGCAAACGCCCAACAGCGCGCAGAGCCGCGCGCACGCCTGGATCATGGAGCTGATCGAGAACCAGCGCGCCGCCGGTTCGTCGCTGGAATTCCTGGACAACGTGAAGGTCGACCTGTTCCCGGACGAGGTCTATCTGTTCACTCCGAAGGGCAAGATTCTGTCGCTGCCGCGCAGTTCCACCGCGCTGGATTTCGCCTACGCGGTGCACACCGATGTCGGCAATCAGGCGGTGGCTTCGCGCGTGGACAAGAAGCTGGTGCCGTTGCGCACCAAGCTGGCCAGCGGCCAGAGCGTGGAGATCATCACCGCCAAATCCGCGCTGCCCAAGCCGCAGTGGCTGGAATTCGTGGTCACCAGCAAGGCGCGCACCGCCATCCGCCATCAGCTCAAACAGCTGGAGCACGAGGACGCGGTGCAACTGGGCCATCGCATGCTGGACCGCGCGCTGGAAGATCTGGACAGTTCGCTGGAGCGTTTGCCGCAGCAACGGCTGGAAGCGTTCCTGGCCGAACATCGCTATCCGCGTCTGGAGGCCTTCCTCGCAGATGTCGCGCTGGGTAACTGGATGCCGACGCAAGCGGCGCAAGCGCTGACCGCTTATGCCGAACTGCGCGGCGGCGGCCATTCCAAGCATTCGCAGGAAAAGATTCTGATCAACGGCACCGAGCGCGGCGTGGTCAGCTTCGCCAACTGTTGCCAGCCGATCCCGGGCGACGAAATCATGGGCTACCACACCGCCGGCAAGGGCATCGTGGTGCATCGCCTGGATTGCCCCAACGTGGTCGAATTCCGCAAATCGCCCGAGCGCTGGATTCCCATCGACTGGGACACCAGCGTCACCGGCGACTACGACGCCGCGTTGCTGATCGATGTGGAAAACCGCCCCGGCGTGCTCGCCCAGGTCGCCGCCGCGGTGGCGCAAAGCCAATCCAACATCGATCGTGTGGAATATCTGGAGCGCGACATTAACGCCGCGGTGCTGCGTTTTTCCATCCAGGTGCGCGATCGCAACCACCTAGCTGAGGTGATGCGCAGATTGCGGCGGCTGAGTGTGGTGCATGGGGTGCGTAGACAGTGAGGTTGAATGGCATTTTCATGCTGATACTTGCTCCAGTTACTGTGCTATTGGCGGCACCGGCGCAGGCCTGTGAGCCATACTCATGCGCACCGTGGAACAGAGAACAAGAAGAATCCCAATGGCGCCTGAAGGATGTCCAGGGTGCGGACGAACCCCTTGACGCTTCATTGAAATGGAAACGCGAGGACAAGCAGTACCTGTTGGTGAAAACAGGAGAGGGTTGGCGCATCGTTGCCTCTTCTGTTTGGTCTGCAATCGACGATATGGGCTATCTCTACTTCCGGCATGACAAACCAGGAAATGGCTGGAGCATCGAAGCGCTTCCGGCTTGGCAACCGGTGGCAGGGAGTGTGGAGAGTGTGCAAAAGGATTATGAGGGCGAGGTACCTTCCGACCGAGACTACGCTTTGACGCTCAAGGCTGGAAAATTGCCGGCTATCGGCATAGCCCAGCGTTGTTCAGCGCCGGATGAAGATGTGACTTGGTGTTCTGTCGTGGTCGCCTCGCAAGGTGCTCGGCAGCTTATCTATTCCGCTCCAGTCGAAACTAACAAAGGTGTGCGGTCTACCGGATATGCCTTGGAGTACGTGGGCGACATAAATCGGGACGGGATTCTGGATGTCCTTTTTCGAGCAAGCTGGAGCGGTGGAGCGTTCTGTAGCGGGCCTGAACTCTATTTGTCCAATAGCGAGAGCGGAAGGATTTCGTGGCGATTGGCTGCCGTGGAGATTTTCTGCGACTAATGCAGAAGATCGTCTGGTCTCGACTTACCCTCAGGAATTTTTTAGCGTCCGAAGTAGTGAGCCAGGACATCCCTTTGCTTTAGAATGCCGATGAATTCGCTATGGGAATTCGCCATGACCCGCCAAATCATCCAAACCGACCATGCTCCCGCCGCCATCGGCCCGTACTCGCAGGCGGTGCGTAGCGGAAACACCGTCTATTTTTCCGGGCAGATCCCGCTGCATCCAGCGACCGGCAACCTGGTCGAAGGCGACATCGCGGTACAAGCCCGGCGTGCGTTCGACAATCTCAAGGCGGTCGCCGAAGCCGCGGGCGGATCGCTCGCGCAGATCGTCCGGTTGGGTCTGTACCTCACCGACCTGAGTCAGTTCGCCGCAGTGAATGCGGTGATGCAGGAATATTTCAATGCGCCGTTCCCGGCGCGTTCCACCGTTGAAGTCTCGGCATTGCCCAAGGGCGCGGTGTTCGAGGTCGATGCGGTAATGGTGATCGACTGACAGAAACCGGTCGATAGCAGCGTGGGAGCGGCGTCCCGCCGCGAGCTTTTGATCCGGTTTCACGCACTGGTCGCAAGAACGCAGAAAGCAAAGCTCGCGGCGGGACGCCGCTCCCACGCTTGGTTTCCTTACTAGGCCATCTGCTCGCGCGCTTCACTGGGGGTGTGTCCGGTCCAGCGTTTGAATGCGCGTCGGAACTCGCGCGCGTCGGCGAAGCCGATGCCGCTGCCAACCTGGCTGATGGTCAGATTGTGGTCGTGCAGCAGTTCCAGCGCGCGTTCGGTGCGGAGGCGGTCGTGCAGCCGGCTGAAGCTGATTCCATCGGCGGCCAACTGACGGCGCAGCGTGCGTTCGCTCAGGTGCATGACGCCGGCGATGGCCGAAAGCGGCGGATTCTCGCGCACGTGCTGTCGCAGGAAACGTTCCACCGTCGCGGCCAGTTCGCTTTGCGGCGAGGCGATGTCGGCCAGCTGCTTCTGGCACAGCTCCAGCACCTGGCGCGCATTGACCGCGTTGTAGGTGGGGAATTCCAGCGCCATCCATTCGCTGTCGATCACCATCAGGTTGCGTGGACGATCGAAATGCAACTCGCACTGGAACAGTTCCGCGTATTTGTCGGCATAGGCGGGCGCCGGGTAGGTCAGTTCCAGCCGCAAGGGACGGAATTGGGGGCCGATCAATTCCCGCGCCACCATCAGCGAGCTGGCGTACATCTCCTCGCACAGGAACGGCAGGATCGCCGGTACCACGACCGGCGCGCGCGCGGTCATCGCCACTTCGCCGGGGGTGCTGGCCTCGGTGTCGATATCCAGCATCGCACCAGTGGTGCGCTGGTAGGTCATGCCCAGCAGAACCGCTTCGCCGAAGGTCGGCGCGGTCTTCATGGCCAACCCCAGCAGACCGAAATTGCCCACGTTCTGCCGGCAGCCTACCTGCAGACCCAGGTCAGGCTGGTTCAAGGAGGCCAACGCACGCGCCACGATCTCGCTGGCCTGGCGATAGGACACTCGGGTGGCGGGGTCGTCGATTTCCTGCGGGTCCAAGCGCATGCCTTTGAACCAGTGGGTGCTGTCCATTCCCCGCTCGCGCGCCAGTTGCACCAGATGGCACAGCATGTTGGTAGGAATGACCGCCGCTGCCAGCCTCGCTTCGTTGACCGGGTCTGTGGTGACGCGCATCGAAGCCCTCCAGCTTGTCCGCTTTGCCCCCCCAAGTATGCCGCTCCTGCCCTCACTCCCGTCAAGGACGGCGAACCAGACTGCATCACCACCTCCGTGTGGATACGCGGCCGTATGCGCCGCCACCGCCGAAACTCCAGGAGATTCCAGATGCGCCAGTACGTCGTGGTAGCTACCGTGTTGCTGGCGCTGACCGCCTGCCAGAAAAACGAAAGCGCACCGGCAAGCGCGGCCGTCGCCGCCGGCGATGCCGGTTTCGCCGCCACCCTGCACGAGCGCCTGCTGGACGCCAAACCGGGCGATGTGATCGAGATACCCGCTGGCAAGTTCGCCTTCGACCGCAGTCTGACCCTGCGCGCGAATGGCGTGACTATCCGCGGGGCGGGCATGGACAAGAGCGTGCTCAGCTTCAAGGGCCAGAAAGCCGGTGCCGAAGGCCTGCTGGTCAACGGCGATGATTTCACCATCGAGAACCTGACCATCGAAGATTCCAAAGGCGATGGCCTGAAGATCAGCGAATCCAGGAACGTCACCATCCGCAAGGTCAAGGTGCAATGGACCGGCGGGCCCAGCACCAAGAACGGCGCGTACGGGTTGTATCCGGTGCTGACGAAAAATGTGCTGATCGAGGATTCGGTCGCCATCGGCGCCTCCGACGCCGGCATCTACGTGGGCCAGTCCAACGGCGTGATCGTACGTCGCAGCCGCGCCGAATCCAACGTGGCCGGCATCGAGATAGAGAACACCATCAACGCCGACGTGTACGAGAACGTGGCGACCAGGAACACCGGCGGCATCCTGGTCTTCAACATGCCCAACCTGACCCAGCAGGGCGGCAACATCCGCGTGTTCAACAACAAGGTGATCGCCAACAACACCGAGAATTTCGGCGCCAAGGGCACGCCGGTGGCCAGCGTGCCGGCGGGTTCGGGCATGGTGGTGAACGCCAACGACGACGTGGAGATCTTCGACAACGAGGTTTCCGACAACGCTACCGCCAACTTCATCATCTCCAGCGTGTATTCCACCGGTTACAAAGACTCCAGCATGGCCAAGGATTTCGATCCGTACCCGGAACGCATCTACGTGCACGGCAATAAAGTGAGCGGCGGCGGCGATTCGCCCGACGGGTTGGATCTGAAAACGTTGAAGATGGCGATGTTCGGGCTGGGCGGCAGTTTTCCCGATGTGCTCTGGGACGGTTATTACAACAAGGACCGCAAGGTCGATGGCAAGGCTGCGGCAGGTCCGGAAATCTGCCTGCGCGACGTCAGCGGCGTGGTCAACGCCGACGGTCCGGGCGGTTACAAGAATCCGAGCAAGGACGCAAAACCCTTCGAATGCGATCTGCCGCGCCTGCCGGCGGTGGACCTGGGGCGTGGCTGAGGTCGGATGATGCGGTTGCGCGGTTTCGCATTGCTTGCCTTGGCGTCGCTGCTGTCCGCGTGCGGAAGCAAAGACGCCGGCGTGCGTTTCTTCGCCGAGGGACAACCCAAAGCGTTGAGCGAATGGCGCGTGCTCAAGGTCGAAGACGGGCGTCTGTCGTTGAACGAAGGCGTAGTGCCGTACGATCTCAATACGCCGCTGTTCAGCGATTATGCGCACAAACTGCGCACGGTCTGGATGCCGAAGGGCAAGTCCGCCTCGTACGCGGCGCAGAACAGTTTCGCCTTTCCGGTGGGCACCATCATCAGCAAGACGTTCTATTACCCGTTGCCTGGCAACGGAAAACGGGACGGAAAATCGGTGGCACGCACTGCCGTCAACAACGATCTGCAGGGCGAAACGCTGGATCTGTCGAAGGTGCGTTTGATCGAAACCCGCCTGCTGGTGCGTCGCGAGGCGGGTTGGGAGGCGATGCCCTATGTCTGGAACGAGGCGCAGACCGAAGCCACGCTGAAACGCGCAGGCGATTTGATCTCGCTGGAACTAGTGGACAGCGATGGCGGCCGCGAAGCCGCCAACTACCAGGTGCCCGACCAGAACCAGTGCGCCAGCTGCCACGCCACAGACAACAAGACCCGCGCGCTGCATCCCATCGGGCCGAAGGCGCGTCACCTGAATCGCGATTTCGCCTACGCGACCGGCAGTGAGAACCAGATCGCGCATCTCGCGCGCGTTGGCTATCTGACCGGTGCACCCGATCCGGCCCAGGTGCCGCGCAATGCGGATTGGCAGGACGCTGCCCACGCCAAACTCGAAGACCGCGCGCGCGCTTATCTGGACGTCAACTGCGGCCATTGCCATAGCCAGACCGGCCCGGCGATCACTTCCGGCATGTGGCTGGACGCGGCCATCACCGATCGCCTGAAGCTGGGTTTCTGCAAACAACCGGTGGCGGCGGGCAAGGGCACCGGCAATCGCCTGTACGACATCGCGCCTGGCCAGGCCGATGCTTCGGTACTGGTGTTCCGCATGGACAGCGACGATCCTTCGGTGATGATGCCGGAGCTGGGGCGCTCGGTCGTGCATCGCGAAGGCGTGGAGTTGATACGGGAATGGATAAACGCGCAGAAGGGCGCGTGCGACACATGAGGTAGCGACGCACCAATTCGGCACGGCGATGTCTTTGCGACGATTCGCCGCACAGCAATCAAACGGGGAGAGAGCGATGAAGTTGATCCAACGGGGACTGGTAGTGGGAATGCGGCGCGCCTTGTTCGGCGGATGCCTGCTGGCGGCATCGACGGGGACGGTCTGGGCGCAGCAGACGGAAGCCGCACCGGCCGCCGAAACCGATGCGACCACGCTGGATCGCATCCTGGTCACGGCGCAGAGCCGCACCCAGGAACTGCAGGACGTGCCGATCGCGCTGCAGGTGCTGGACGACCGCATGATCCAGGACGTGGCAGCCGAAGACCTGGGCGACCTGGACAGCTTCGTGCCGGGCCTGCAGATCAACAGCGTGCAGCCTACGCAGCCCTCGATCGCGTTGCGCGGCATCAGCACCGACGATTTCGGCATCGGCACCGATCCGGCCGTGGGCGTGTTCATCGATGGCGTCTACACCGGACGCAGCGGCGGAATCTTGCTGCCGCTGACCGATGTGGAGCGCATCGAAGTCCTGAAGGGCCCGCAAGGCACGTTGTTCGGCCGCAACACGGCCGCCGGCGCGGTGTCGGTGATCACCAAACGACCCAGCAACGAGACCGAAGCTGCGGCCAAGCTCAGGCTGGGCAACTACGGCAAGCAGTACCTGGAAGCGATGGCCAACATCCCGCTCAGCGACCGCGCTGCACTGCGCCTCAACGGCCTGATCAACCACAGCGATGGTTGGTTGCAGGATGGGGAAACCGGCAAGGACCTGGGCGGCGACAACGTCTGGGCCACGCGCGCGGCCTTGCGGCTGGGCATCACCGACAACACCACCGCGCTGCTGAGTTGGGATCATGAAAGCCTGGATCAACTCGGGCGGCCCACCACCGGTATCGTGCCGTTGCCGGCGGCGCCGGGACTGCCGGTCGCCCCGGCCGATCCGCTGACTTACCTGGACCCGCGCGACACCGACACGTTCAACGACACCGCCGCCAGCGCTGAATGGCGCACCTTCGATGGCGTCACACTGATCGTCGACCATGGTTTCGAATGGGGCCACCTGACTTCCACCACCGCCTGGCGCCAGTTCGACGCGCTCAACCGCGTGGAAGAGGACGGCACCAACCGGCCCAATCTGTATCTGGATTCCACCAACAGCGAATCCAACGAAACCCGCTACCAGGAATTCAAGTTCAGCGGTTCCAGCGACCGCCTGGATTGGGTGGCCGGCGCGAGCTATTACGAAGAGGAGGCCAACCAGACCAGCGAAATCAATACCACCACTACGGCGGTCGATACCGCGGTGTCCAATCTGGGCCTGGCGCCGACGCCGGATGGCACCTTGTTCGGATTCTTCTCGCAGGTGCTGGGCTCGTTCGGCATTCCGTTGACGCTGATGGACCATGCCTGGAACGAGCAGTTCTACAACACGCTGAAGACGAAATCGTATGCAGGCTTCGGCGACGTGATCTGGCACGTCAACGACAAGCTCAATCTGACCTTCGGCCTGCGCTATACCCGCGATGAGAAGGACTTCAGCTGGTTCAACGACATCCGCAACGCACCTACGCTGGATGCCACGCTGGATGCGCTGGATGCGGCCGGGTTCTTCGCCCTGGCTGGCGTGCCGAAGGAATTCTTCATCTTCGACCTTGCCTTCATCGATCCGCCCGCAATGATGAACAAAGGCGTGACCAACCGCGCCAGCAAGGCATGGAGCGACTGGAGCCCGCGACTGGTGGCCGACTACCACTTCAGCGACAACCTGATGGGCTTCGCCTCGCTGGCCAAGGGCTACAAAGCCGGCGGCTACAACGCCTTGCAGATCGGCAGCGAATTCGACAACGAAGACGTGTGGAACGCCGAAATCGGCATCAAGCACACCCTGCCGGAGGCGCGCCTGGCCTACAACGCCTCGGTGTTCTCCTACCGCTACGACAACCGCCAGTCGATCCGCTTGGACAACACCAGCACCATTCCGCGGTTCGTCGTGGATACCGGCGACGTGGAGGCCTATGGCGTGGACTTCGACCTGCGCTGGCAGGTCAGCGACGCGTTCGCGGTCGATTTCAACGCTGAATACATCAACTCCAAGTACAAGGACTACAGCGTCAATACCGGTGCCGGGTTGCTGGACCTCAATGGACAGCCCACGGGCGAGCCTTCCTGGTCGGCGGCGCTGGGCGGCCACTACACCTGGGCGCTCGGCGACGCCGGCGATCTACGCCTGGCCTTGCGTCACGCTTACCGTGGCGCCTGTCGCGCCAACGACTACAGCCGCGGCCAGGGAGACTGCACCAGCTTCCCCAATTTCTCGACCGGAGAATCGCAGAACCGTACCGATGTCCGCCTGGGATGGGCCTCGGCCGGAGGCCATTGGACCTGGGCGGTGTACGGCAACAACGTGTTCGACAACCAGTACGTCGGCCAGTTGAACGTGTACGGCCGCGAGGCCTTCGGCACCGTAGGCGCGGTGGTCAGCGAACCGCGAACCTATGGTATGGAAGTCGGGGTGAAGTTCTGATCGGCGAGAGCATCGACGCTTCCACGGCCTGAGGCCACGCAGCACCGTTCTGACACGCCAGCGCGGCGAATTCCGACTGGCGTTAATCCGGTGCGGTCGGCATCCTAGTCAGATGCCGTCCGCACCACGCAGCGAAGAACCCGCCTTCAACCAGCCCATCGCCGGACAACTCGTCGGCGTGGGCCCGCGCGTGGCGGGAAAACTGGCGGCGCGCGGACTGTTGACGCTGCAGGACCTGTGGCTGCATCTGCCGCTGCGCTACGAAGACCGCACCCAGCTCACGCCCATCCGCGCCCTGCAGCCCGGTGTGCCGGCGCAGGTGGAAGGCCGGGTGGAAGCGGTGGAGCGGGGCTTCCGTTATCGCCCGCTGCTGCGCGTGGCGATCGGCGATGATTCGCACGCCACCCTGGTGCTGCGTTTCTTCCATTTCCGTGCCGCGCAGGTAGCGCAGTTCGCGCCCGGCGCGCTGGTGCGTTGCTACGGCACCCCCAAGCCGGGGCAGAACGGCCTGGAAATCGTCCATCCCAGCTATCGGGTGCTGGGTGAGGGCGACGCCGCGTCGCTGGGCGAGGAGCTGGACCCGGTCTACCCCGCAGTCGAAGGTATCGGCCCGGCCTCGATGCGCAAGCTGATCGCGCAGGCGCTGGATCGTCTTCCCGATGACGCTTCATTGGAATTGCTGCCGCCAGAAATGCTGCGCGACCTTCGATTGCCTTCGCTACGCCAGGCTTTGTTGGGCATGCACCGGCCCGCGCGCGATGCCGATCTCGCCGCGCTGGCCACCGGCACCCATCCCGCGCAACGCCGCCTGGCGTTGGAAGAGCTGCTGGCGCATAACCTGAGTCTGCGCCGGCAACGCATCGCCTTGCAGCGGCATCGTGCTCCGGCGCTGGCCGGTAAAGGCAAGCTCGCCGCGCAACTGCAATCCGCGCTGCCGTTCTCGCTGACCGGCGCGCAGCAGCGCGTGTTCGCGCAGATCCGCCACGATCTGGCGCAATCCTTGCCGATGATGCGGTTGGTGCAAGGCGATGTGGGCAGCGGAAAAACCGTGGTCGCGGCGATGGCAGCCATGCTCGCCGTGGAAGCGGGCAAGCAGGCCGCGCTGGCCGCACCGACCGAACTGCTGGCCGAGCAGCACTTGGCCAACCTGCGCCAATGGCTGGAGCCGCTGGGCATCCGCGTAGCGTGGCTGGCTGGCAAGGTCACCGGCAAGGCGCGCACCGGCGTGCTGGCGGAAGTCGCTTCCGGCGCGGCGCAGGTAGTGGTGGGCACGCATGCGCTGATGCAGGAAGCGGTGGCCTTCCACGACCTGGCTCTGGCCATCGTCGATGAGCAGCACCGTTTCGGCGTGCACCAGCGCTTGGCGCTGCGCGACAAGGGCGCTTCGGGTCAATCGGTGCCGCATCAGCTGATCATGACCGCCACCCCCATTCCGCGCACGCTGGCCATGGCGGCGTACGCCGATCTGGACGTTTCGGCCATCGATGAGCTGCCGCCCGGACGTACACCGGTGCAGACCATCGCGTTGAGCGGCGAACGGCGGCCGGAATTGGTGGAACGTATCCGTGCCGCGTGCGCCGAAGGCCGGCAGGCCTATTGGGTCTGCACGCTGATCGACGATAGCGATGAAGTGGTCGCACAAGCCGCGCAAGGTACCTACGAAGCACTGTCCGCACAGCTTCCGGGGCTGCGCGTGGGTCTGGTCCACGGCCGCATGAAGCAGGCGGAGAAGCAGGACACGATGCGCGCCTTCAAGGCCGGGGATATCGATCTGCTGGTCGCGACCACGGTCATCGAAGTTGGCGTGGACGTGCCCAACGCTTCGTTGATGATCGTCGAAAACGCAGAGCGCCTGGGTCTGGCGCAATTGCACCAGTTGCGTGGACGGGTAGGGCGTGGCGCCGCGGCTTCCAATTGCGTGCTGTTGTATCAGGCGCCGTTGTCGATGATGGCCAAGCAGCGGCTGGCGACCATGCGTGAAACCAACGACGGCTTCGTCATCGCAGAGAAGGATCTTGAGCTGCGCGGGCCCGGTGAGTTGCTGGGCACGCGGCAGACGGGGCTGGTTGCCTTCCGCGTCGCCGACCTGGCGCGGGATGCCGGCATGCTGCCATTGGTGCGTGAACTGGCGGACCGGTTGTTGGCAGATTCGCCGGATATCGCCGACAGGATCATCGCGCGCTGGGTCGGCGGCGCGGCGCGGTACGCCTCCGCATAGCTTTTCCTTCTCCCTCCGGGAGAAGGTGCCCGGAGGGCGGATGAGGGAATGGGATATCAGCTTGTAATGTAGTTTCCGGGGGGGGTGAATTCTCCCTCCCTCATCCGTCGCTACGCGCCACCCCGTATCAAGTACTCGGCAGGCTCTTCTCCCGGAGGGAGAAGGGAAGCGAAGATGCGGTACAAGGCACAAGCGTCGGGGGTGTAACCCCGACCTACTGTGCGAAACTCCGCGATCGAATTGGAACAATGAAACCATGACCAACAAGATTCCCCTGCTGATCGACACCGATCCCGGTGTAGACGACGCCCTCGCATTGCTGATGGCGTTCAACGATCCCGATCACGAACTGTTGGGCCTGACCATCGCGGCCGGCAACGTCGGTCTGGACTACACCGTGCGCAACGCGCTCAAGCTCTGCGAGATCGCCGGACGCCAGGACGTGCCGGTCTACGCCGGCTGCGCCGATCCGCTGCTGCATCCATCGGTCGACGCCGCGCATGTGCACGGGCGCGATGGCTTCGGCGATATCGGCTATGCCCCCGCAGCGCGCAAGGCCGAAGCCGAGCACGCCGCATTGGCGATCCTGCGCCTGTCGCACCAGCATGCCGGCCGATTGTTGCTGGTCGCGCTGGGGCCGCTGACCAACATCGCGGTGGCCCTGAAGTTGGACCCCACCTTGCCCCAGCGCATCAAGCGCTTCGTGGTCATGGGCGGGGCGGTCAGCGCCCATGGCAACATCACCGCGGCGGCCGAATTCAACGTCGCTTTCGATCCGGAAGCGGCGCATGTCGTTTTCCAGGCATTCCCGCATATCGACCTGGCCGACTGGGAAGCGGTGATGGCGCATGGTTTCCTGCACACCAAGGCCGAGCAGTGGCTGCAGGCCGACTCCCCCCGCGCCCGTTTCTACGACCAGATCTCCCTGCAGACCCGCAACTGGTCGGCCGACCGCCGTGGCGACCACTGGCATTCGGCCGATGCCCTGGCCATGGCCTATGCTCTGCAACCGCAAGGCGCGCAGGAGCTGCTGGACCGCCCGGTGGCGGTGGAGCTGGCCGGCAGCCTGACCCGCGGCGCCACCGTGGTGGACTGGAACCGCCAGCACGGCAAGCCGGACAATGCCCGCCTGCTGATGCGCTACGACCAGGCCCGTTTCGAGGCCCTGGTCCAGGCGGCCCTGGCGGCCGGTTAACGGGCGGGTTGCGCGGAACGGCGGCGGCGGGCTAAAATGCCGCTCTTCACTTCCCTAGATACCTGGTGCCGCCATGAAGGCCGACATCCATCCCCAATACCGCGACGTCGTCTTCCAGGACGTCACTTCCGATTTCAAGATCCTGACCCGTTCCACCCTGGCCTCCAAAGAGACCGTGAAGTGGGAAGACGGCAACGAGTATCCGTTGATCAAGGTGGAAATTTCCTCCTCGTCGCACCCGTTCTACACGGGCCAGCACAAGGTCATGGACACCGGCGGACGCATCGACAAGTTCCAGAAGCGTTACCAGCAGAAGTAATTCCTGCTGCGCCGCTGATCTTGCCTCGAAATCCCGGACGGCCGCGCCCAGCGCGGCCGTTTTCGTTGCGGCGCTCGAACGATCTGTTCCTGATCCAGTCTGTTCTTATCCTTTGGTCTGAACTCCGCGTTCTTTTGGGCGACGGCTCCAAAACGCGTGTGCGATAATTCGGAAATCCAGAGCAAAGGCCCTGGACTCCCGTCCCGCGCCGCCGGCATCGCCGACCGGCGCATCCCCACGAAGGAGCGCACTGTGTCAGAACTCGACCAGGCCACACTGACCGCCGGCGAAAAATCGGTGGTCATGCCGGTACTCAAACCCACGCTCGGCAATAGTTGTGTCGACATTTCCAAGCTGACCAAGGAAACGGGTCTTTTCACCTACGATTCCGGCTACACCGCCACGGCCAGCTGCAAGTCCGCCGTCACCTACATCGATGGCGATGCCGGCGTGCTGCTGTACCGCGGCTACCCGATCGAGCAACTGGCCAAGCAGTCCAACTTCCTGGAAGTGGCCTACCTGTTGATGAACGGCGAGCTGCCCACAGCGGACGAATTCGCCAAGTTCGACCATGAAGTCGCGCATCACACGATGATGCACGAGGCGTTCAAGAACTTCCTCGGCGGCTTCCGCCACGACGCGCATCCGATGGCGATGATGGTAGGCATGGTCGGCTCGATGGCCGCGTTCTACCACAACACCTTGGACTTGGAAGACCCTGAGCAGCGCCGCCTGGCCGCGATCCGCCTGATCGCCAAGGTGCCGACGATCGCCGCTGCTTGCTACCGCTATTCGATTGGCTGGCCGGTGCGCTTCCCGCGCAACAACCACGCCTACGTGGACCGCTTCCTGCACATGATGTTCGAAGTGCCCAGCGAACCGCTTGACCTCAATCCGGTCGCCGCCAAGGCGCTGGATCTGTTGTTCATCCTGCACGCGGACCACGAACAGAATGCTTCTACTTCCACCGTGCGCATGGTCGGTTCCACCGGCGCCAATCCGTACGCCTGCGTCGCCGCGGGCGTGGCGGCGTTGTGGGGGCCGGCGCATGGCGGCGCCAACGAGGCCGTGCTGAAGATGCTGGGTGAGATCGGCAAGCCGGAGAATGTGAGTGCGGCGGTCGACAAGGCCAAGGACAAGGAATCGGGTTTCCGCCTGATGGGCTTCGGCCACCGCGTGTACAAGAATTTCGACCCGCGCGCGAAGATCATCCGCGAGATGACCCACGAGGTGCTGGCCGAACTGGGCGTCAACGATCCGATGCTGGAAGTGGCGTTGCGTCTGGAAGAGGCGGCGTTGAAAGACGACTATTTCGTGCAGCGCAAGCTGTACCCGAACGTCGACTTCTACAGCGGCATCATCTACAAGGCGCTCAACATCCCCACCGAGATGTTCACGGTGATGTTCGCCATCGCCCGCACCGCAGGCTGGGTGGCGCACTGGCTGGAGCAGCAGGTCGACCCGGAAGCCAAGATCGGCCGCCCGCGGCAGATCTATACCGGCTATGCCGAGCGCGACTACAAGGGTATCGATCAGCGTTGATTGATTCCGACATACGCAAGAAGAAAAAAGCCCCGCACCGCGGGGTTTTTTTATGGCCGACAGCCTGAATGAACGCGCCCAACGCGAATTCGATGAACAACTGACATTTCGGATAGCTTGATCTGGATGTCCACCAAACTGCAGGAACTACCGGCTCGGTTTGAATTGTTAGGCCGCCTACTGGCGAGATGAACGGAGCATCGGCTCTACGATGTACTTACCAACCGACCATTTGAATGTAAAGAAAGAGATCGGTATGCCAATGATTAACCCAGTAGCGCCGGTAACGATGGCGATCTGGGTTACCGGCATGCCAGCAGCCCCCATTACGCCGCCAATCAAAGCTCCAACTACCATGCCAACCAGCCCACCGCCAACAGTTGCTATTAAGAAAAACAGCAGCCAGCTTTTGATATAGGGAATATCAGAATTTTCCATAAGCATTCTTTCTCCGTATTTGCCTAACCACGATTAGACCCCAAACGGAGTGTGGCGCGTATGTTCGGTAGGGAACGAGCGATCCGTCAATATCAGTTTCTTTCAACATATAAGAAGCGGCTGCTAAACACGCCAGAAAATTCTACTTCTTGATGCTCATCTGGTGGAGAGCTGGTGTCGAGCATATTTGAATGAGCATTATGTGAGTGATCTATCATTTGATGTGGATGCTTGTTGAATCCATCAAGGCCATGGTATTTATTCCAAGACGCTAGAGCATGGCGTGAGCTAGCAGGTCGACAATCGGATGTCCTGGACGCTTCGGTGGAAATTGGCTGAAGGCGTCTTACTCACAGGGAAAGATACGCATGATGCGAAACGATTTTCTCGCCAACGTGGCGGTCATTTTCCTTGGAATGGTGCTAGCTGGCGTCTGCTACGCAGGAGGCGAAAAGCGCGTCGCAGCCAAAGCCGACGGATGGTTGGGACGAGATGCCAGCGAGTTGCTTCTGCAGCTGCGGGTGGATGGCGGCCGCGTCCAGATCAATGAATCAGAGGACAGCGATGAGACCAGCTATACGTGGGAAACGTGGAATTCCGAATATACGGAGGCGGTGGTAACGGGCGTTGACAGGCAAATAATCGGTATGACCCAGGGCGGCAACGGTGTCGCCGCCACGCCCATATTCAACGAAACCGTATATACCAAGGACGTATACCACCCGCCAACTCATCGCTGCGACATCACGTTCTATGCCGACGCCGAAGGAATCATTCGCCGTTGGGCGTATGTCGGCGACGCTTGTCGCTATGACATCGCAAAACCCAAGAAGAAAGAGTGACGGGTAGCGAGTTCATCTCGACAGCCGAAGCTCATCAATTCGACATGCGTTACCCATTAATCTGATCTGGAGGATCGACACATGAAGCTAATTCGGATGGCCGTAACAGCAGTAGTGCTGATGATGTTGCTAGCGCCCCATTATTCCGCGCATGCGGCCGACTCGCGCCATGGCGTTGTGGTCGCCATGGAGGCTATCGACAATCGTGGCGATGACGAATCCCAGGTCACCAAAACCAAGCGCAAGTGGGGCAGGTTCCTCGGAACGGCTGGGCGCTTGGGGATGGTGGCTACGCGCAAGGGGGGCACTGCAGGTGCGGTTGTCGCCGATTCTGCGGAAGATATCGGCGAAGTCGTGGCAACCAAGGTGGGCGACCAAGGCCCGACGACTCGTTATATGGTCAAAGTGAAGCTTGATAGCGGGAAAACCCTGGCTATCACCCAGTTGCGGGAACAACTCAAGGGAATCGAACCCGGCAGTCGCGTACGTGTGGAAGGAAAGGGCGGCTCAGCGCTGGTCCATAAGGAGTAAGCGTTTCGGAAGCGAGTTCGGCTTCAATCAATTGTTGCGGCTGAGGGGCTTTGGTGGCTGACAACTCGACGAGTGGTCGACCACTTTCCCCCGCAGCTCGTAGCAATCATAAATCGGTCTGTCTTCGCGTCCGTAGCGCCCCGTAGCCACCAGAAAAGTGGTTGCGCCATTGGGTTGTCTGGTCACGTCCCTGGAAGCGCCCGGGATGCGTCCAAGGCGAGTGGCAACCACATCATTGTTCTTGGTCAGAGTAACGGTGTAAATGTCCCCGACATTGCCACCCATATGATTGAGCCCTGTGAAGACAAAGATACCTGCCGAATTCTCCACGATGCCATGAACATTCTCGTGCAGGATTGTTTCCGCTCGACCTGCCTCGTCTTGGAACAGCAGCTCGCCAACCCACCCGCCTCGATCTGTCCCTTGAAGCCTGCCACCGAAGGCAGGAAGCATATAATCCGTCTTGAGTACTTGCAGCGTGGGCTGAGTTCGCTGCTCCGGCTCCTGCGACGTACCCGAGCAACCACAGAACAGAGCAGCTAGTGCCAGAGCAAGTGAGCGCATGGGCGCCAATGCCTGAGTTAAGCTGACCCGCGAAGCGGGTTTGGCTTGAATGAATTATTAGGACCAAGCTTTATCATTGACCGCTCAATTTAATCCTAAACCCCTCATAAAAAGGGGCGACAGGTGGCGGCGGATACTTGCGGCCCACCATCTGACTGGTAAAGCAATCCAGATTGTCATCATTGGGCATAAGAATAAAGTCAGCGACTTTGCCGGACTTATCAATAACCGCTACGGCACTGAACTCGTAAATTTGCGCTTTTGTAGCCGCAGCACTGCATTTCTCATAAACATCAGCCCAGAAGGAATTGTGGACGGAAATTAGTTTCCGTTCGTAACTGGCCCCACTAGGCGTCGCCGTAAGACTGGCTTGCTTGTCCCATAGGGTCTTCCAATCGTGGGTAGCTGTGTCCGTCGCGACCACCGGTACAGGCAATAGCCCGAGAAGCGCCAAATTCAAAATGAACCGCATACAAATTTCCCCTTAGGCCCAACTATAAAACAGACCTCAAAAATGAGGTGATCTCCGATGGTCGCTTCCTGCAATACAAGTGCTTTTCCCCCTCTAATTCGCAGTTTTTGCTTTGCCGCGTGCTAACGAGAAGCGCTCAGCTCGTACCCAGCGATTTCCTCGTCCGCCAGCAACTGCCGCAGCTGCGCCAGCGAAGCCCGCTTCATCGGCCGCTCGTCCACGCCCGACAGCGGCGCCTGCCGCAACGCATCGTGCGGAAGCACGGTCACGTCGAAAGTCAGTTCCTCGGCGCTGAATATCCAAACCGGGAAATCGTCGCTGCGCTCCCGGTCCAGCCTTATGTGGCGCGTGCGGGCATCGACGGGAATCCGGTTGTCTTCCAGAAAGCGCGGCACCGCATCGGCATCGTCGGTGTGCAATTGCAGATGCACCGGCGAATGGGAATCGGCAGTGCCGTCCAGCACTGGGCCGACCAGCCGAGGGGAGAACTCCACGAAGAATTCGAGCGCACGCAATGCCGCATCGCGACGCACACGCACTGCCTGCTGCTGCGACTCACCGACGAACAGCCGCTGGTACTCGCGCAACGCGTCCTCAATCTCGCGGTTGCGCGGCAGCGAAGCATCGTCGTGGATACCCAGGCGCTCGGCGGCTTTCAACTTGGCCTGGTGATAATCGCGGAAGCCGCCTTCGGCCATCAGCCGGGCCGCTTCGTGGGCCAACCGGTGGCGGCGTTCGCGGGTACGGGTTTCGGCATGCTGACGGGCGTGGTGCATGGGCTGCCTCCGCGTCTGACCAGACCCGACTGTACCCGATGCCGTGTTGCGGTTGTAGGAGCGCCCGATGGGCGCGAGCTTTTTTGCTGGGCGCCTAGCAAAGCAAAAGCTCGCGCCCAGGGGGCGCTCCTACAAGGATCAGAAGATGTCGAAAGCGGCTTCGTCGGCGGCGGCGTTGTCGTCGGTATTGAAGAACTCTTCGCTCTGTATGCGATCCAGATCCTCGGCCTTGACCCATTCGGTTGCGCCGTTGCTGGTCACCTGCACCATGCCCTGCGGCGGATCGTTCTGCGCGATCGGCTGCTCCTTCAGCGCTTCGCGCATGAAGTCGATCCAGATGGGCAGCGCGGCCTTGCCGCCGTATTCGCGGTAGCCCAGGCTGCGGAAATCGTCGCGGCCCACCCATACCACGGTGGAGTAGGTCCCGCCGAACCCGCCGAACCAGGCATCGCGGTGGTCGTTGGTGGAGCCGGTCTTGCCGCCCACGTCCTCCCGATTGAGAACCTTGGCAGCGGTGCCGGTGCCGCGCAGGACCACATCCCGCATCATCGAAACCAGCTGGTAAGCGGTGCGTTCATCGATGGCGCGCGGGGCGACCACCATGTTGGGATCGACAGGCTTGGGTGCCGCGGCCGGCTTTTTCGGGGCCGTTTCGGCGGATGCCTTCGGCTTGCCATCCTGGGCAGGCCCGAAATCGAAGCCATCCACCACCGTGCTGGTCGGCGCCGCAGCGCCGGCAACGCCGCCGCCGCAGGTGCGGCAGGCGGTGGCGGGTTTTTCCTTGAAAACCACGTTGCCTTCGCGGTCCTTGATCTCATCGATGAACCACGGCGTCACCCGCGACCCGCCGTTGGCGAATACCGCATAACCGCGCGCCATCGACAGCGGCGTGAGCGAAGCAGTACCCAGCGACATCGACAGGTTGGGCGGCAGTTCGGCTTCGTTGAAACCGAATTGGCTGATGTATTTACGCGCGAAATCCACGCCTATGCTGTCCAACAGGCGCACCGACACCAGGTTGCGCGACTGCACCAGCGCCTCGCGCAGGCGCATGGGGCCGCGGAAGCCGCCGCCGTCGTTCTGCGGCCGCCACATGTGGCCACGACGGTCGCGGAACACCACCGGCGCGTCCAGCACGATGGAAGCCGGATTGAAGCCGCGCTCGAATGCGGCCGCATAGAGGAACGGCTTGAAGCTGGAGCCGGGCTGGCGACGTGCCTGGGTGGCGCGGTTGAACTTGTTGCCGGCGAAGCTGTAGCCGCCGATGATCGCCTTCACTGCGCCATTGCTGGCGTCCAGCGATACCAGCGCAGCCTGGCCGCGGGGGAGCTGGTCGATCTGGTAGGTCACCGGCGCAGCATCGGCCGGCTGGGCGGTTTCGCCAGGTTTTGCGGCGGCCACTTTCGGCGCATCCATCTTGATCCGGGCCAGGTCGCCGCGTTTGAACAATGCAGCGGGGTTCTTGCCCGTCCAGCGGCTGGCCGAAGCGGGCAGGGTGACTTCGCTGGCATCTGGCAGGACGACGGTAATGCCGCCATCGCCGTTGGTCCTGGCCACTACCGTCGCGATCAGGCCGTTCTGGGCGGGGATGCCTGCTACGTGCGCAGCCAGGGATGCGGCATCGGCATCGGCGGTGACTTCGAAATGCTGTTCGATCCCGTTCCAGCCGTGGCGATGGTCGTACAGACGCAGGCCCTCGCGCACCGCCACATCCGCGGCGATCTGCATCGTCGGGTCGATCGTCGTGGTGACGTGGTAACCCTTGTTGACCACGTCGCCGCCGAAGCGCGCGATCATCTCCTGGCGCACCATTTCAGCCACATACGGCGCATAGACCTCGACCGGACGCTCGTGCGGCTTGGCATGCATCGGTTCGGCCGTGGCCTCGGCGGCCTGCACCGGCGAGACGTATTTGTCCTCCAGCATGCGCTCGATGACATACACGCTGCGCTGGTGATTGCGCTCGGGGTTGCTGATGGGATTGCCGCTGGAGGGGAACTTGAGCGCGCTGACCAGGGTGGCGGTCTCGCCCAGGGTCAGCTGGTCCAGGGGCTTGCCGTAGTAGTACTCGGCCGCGGCGGCCACGCCGTAGGCGCGGTTGCCGAAGAAGCTCTTGTTGAGATACAGCTCCAGGATCTGGGGCTTGGTCAGCATGCCTTCGATTTTCATCGCCAGCATCATTTCGACCAGCTTGCGGGTGTAGCTGTATTCCGAGCTCAGGAAGAACTGGCGCGCCACCTGCTGGGTGATGGTGCTGCCGCCGGCCACGCGGCCTTCCTTGAGGGTGGCGGTCTGCCACAGCGCGCGCGAGATGCCCTTCGGATCGATACCGTTGTGGGTCCGGAAGTTCGAGTCTTCCGCGGCAATGAACGCGTCCTGGACCTGCTTGGGGACGTTTTCGATATTGACCGGATAGCGCCGGGTCTCCCCGAAAAGGCCGATCAGACGCCCGTCGCTGGCATAGACGTAAAGGGGTTCCTGGAGTTCGACCGTGCGCAGGGACTGGATGTCCGGCACCTTCGAAGACACCACGTAATAGAGGATTCCCAGGCCGATTGCGCCAAGCAGGAAAAGGGCTATGAAGGTGAAAATTGCCCAGCGCAGCAGGCGGCGGAAACGGGACATCCGGTCAGATTCCGATTGCAGAATACGTGGCGCGGGAGTATAGATGACTCGGGGTAGGGCGGTTACGTTCTGGGGGGAAACAGTGACTTGCCCAACATCTTTAGTGAACCGTGACAAGCCGCACAGGCTGGTTAACGGCTATTGCAAGTGGTGAAAACTTCGTTATTAATGTGAGCCGAGGCTTGACCTGCTTGTCGTGCCTGTCGGAAGGGGAGATACCGTGGGGCTTATACCTAAAAGCCAGTCGCCGCTCATTGGCGTCGACATAAGTTCGACCGCGGTAAAGCTGCTACAGCTTTCCAGGGTCGGCAATCGCTTCCGCGTAGACCACTACGCCGTGGAGCCGCTGCCGCCCAATGCGGTGGTCGAGAAGAACATCGTCGAGGTCGAGGCGGTAGGCGAGGCTATCCGCCGCGCCGTGACCCGCGCCGGGACCAAGACCAAGTACGCCGCCGCAGCGGTGGCCGGCTCGGCGGTGATCACCAAGATCATCCCGATGCCCGCCGAGCTGGACGAGAACGACCTGGAAGCCCAGGTGGAGCTCGAAGCGGTCAACTACATCCCGTACCCCATCGAGGAAGTGAACCTCGATTTCGAGGTGCTGGGACCGATGCCCAACAACCCCGAGATGGTGCAGGTGCTGCTGGCGGCTTCGCGCTCGGAAAACGTGGAGCTGCGGCAATCGGCGCTGGAGCTGGGCGGCCTGACCGCCCGGATCATGGACGTGGAGGCTTTTGCGGTAGAAAACGCTTTCGCCCTGCTTTCCAGCGAATTGCCGATTCCGCATGACGGCGTAGTGGCTCTGGTCGATATCGGCGCCACCATGACGACATTGAACGTGCTTCGTTCCGGCCGCAGCCTTTACAGCCGCGAGCAGGTCTTCGGCGGCAAGCAGCTCACCGACGAAGTCATGCGCCGCTACGGCCTGACCTACGAAGAAGCCGGCATGGCCAAGCGCCAGGGCGGCCTGCCCGAGAGCTATGAGGTGGAAGTGCTGGAGCCCTTCAAGGAAGCCACGGTGCAGCAGATCAGCCGTCTGCTCCAGTTCTTCTACGCAGGCAGCGAATTCAACCGGGTCGACCAGATCGTTCTGGCCGGCGGTTGCGCCGCGCTGGTGGGTTTGCCGGAGATGGTCGAAGAGCAGCTTGGCGTGCCGACCGTGGTCGCCAATCCGCTGGCGCAGATGACGCTCGGCCCGCGCGTGCAGGCGCATGCGCTGGCCCAGGACGCACCGGCACTGATGATCGCCACCGGCCTGGCCCTGAGGAGCTTCGACTGATGGCGAAGATCAACCTTCTCCCCTGGCGCGCCGAGCGGCGCGCCAACCGACAGAAAGAGTTCTACGGAATGCTGGGCCTGGCCGCCGCGGGCGGACTGGTGCTGTCGTTCCTGATCTGGTTCTACTATGGCCAGCAGATCAGCGGCCAGAACACGCGCAACCAGTTCCTGCAGGCCGAGATCCAGAAGGTGGAGGGCAAGATCAAGGAGATCGAAGCCCTGGACAAACAGAAAGACCGCCTGCTGGCGCGCAAGAAAGTGATCGAGCAGCTGCAGGCCAACCGTTCGCAGATGGTGCATCTGTTCGATTCGCTGGTGCGCACCATTCCCGATGGCGTGGCCCTGGCCAGCATCAAGCAGGAAGGCGAAATCCTCACCCTGGAAGGCCGCGCGCAGTCCAACGCGCGGGTCAGTAACTACATGCGCAATCTGGAAGGTTCGGGCTGGATGACCAATCCCGACCTGTCGATCATCGAGGCCAAAGCGGAAGACAAGGCTGCCGGCGCGCCTGTGGTGACTTCCGAAGCGCGCCAACTTCCGTATGTCTTCACCTTGAAGGTGAAGTTGGCGAATCCGAACGCTCCCGATGCCGAAGGCAACGTAACGGCTCCCGTGGCGACTGCGGCAGACATGCCTGCGGCACCTGCCCAGGCTCCAGCGTCCGCGAGCCCGGCGCCTGCCAATGCGCCGCCGTCGCCAGGCGCGGCTCCCGCCACGCCGCCAGCGGCAGCACCTGCAACGGCTACGCCGGCGCCGTCCAATACACCGGTTGAAAAGCCAGCGCCGACGAATCAGGGGAGGCCGGCGTCATGAGCCAGAAGAAAGTAAAAATCAGCGACCTCGATTTCAACAACATCGGCAACTGGCCGCAGAACTACAAGATCGGGTTCTGCGTGCTGGTGGGGCTGCTTATCCTGTTTCTCGCGTATTTCCTGCTGATCAAGGGCAAGCGCGAGGAGTTGGAAGGACTCGAGCTTCAGGAAACCGACCTTCGCCGCGATTTCGAAGATAAAGCCGGGCGCGCTGCCAATCTCGAGCCGTTGAAGCAACAATTGGCGCAGATGGAGCAGGTCTTGCAGCAGATGCTGCGTCAGCTGCCCAGCAAGACGGAAATGCCCGACCTGATCGTGGATATCTCGCAGACCGCGCTGTCCAGCGGCCTGGCCAATGAGCTGTTCCAGCCCGGCCCCGAAACTCCCAAGGAGTTCTACGCCGAGAAGCCGATCGCCTTGCGCATGGTGGGCAGCTATCACCAGTTCGGCGCGTTCGTGAGCGGCGTGGCGTCGCTGCCGCGCGTGGTGATCCTGACCATGCACGATATCTCGCTCAAGCCCCGCGATACCAAGGGCCGGATCACCGACAACAGTGCGCTGGAGTTATCCGGCACGGTCAAGACTTACCGGTATCTGGACGAAGAAGAAACCGCAGCGCAGGAAAAGCAGGCTGCCGAAGCGGCCAAAGCCGCCGGTGGCACGGCTCCGCCTGCAACGCCAACACCAGCGCCAGCTGCCGGCGGTGGAGCATGAGCATGGCTTCCGGGAAATTCAATCGCTTTTACCGTCCGCTCTGCGCGCTGCTGATCGCCGTGGCGGCGACCGGCTGCGCACGCAGCATCACCAGCACGCCTGGCGAAGCTCCCAATCTTGAAAAATGGGTCGCCGACGTTCAGGCGCGCCCGGCGCCCGCGCTGGAGCCCTTGCCGGTGATGCAGCAGTTCGAGACGTTCGAATACGCCGCGCAGACCCTTCGAGATCCCTTCAGCGATGCCTGGAGCAACGTCGATGGCGGCGGCCTGCGACCCGACCCGAACCGTCGCAAGGAAACGCTGGAGCAATATCCGCTGGATAGCCTGGACATGGTCGGCACGATCGGCAAGGGCGCGGGACTGATTGCATTAGTGATGGCGCCGGACAAAGTCACCTACAGGGTGCGGCCAGGCGCTTATTTGGGGCAAAGCGATGGCCGCATCACCGGCGTCCACGAAGATCGCATTGAACTTGTCGAACTTGTGCCGGATGGTGCGGGCGGCTGGCTGGAAAGGCCTGCGTCGATTGCGCTTGAAGATCAATGATTAGGGGATACACGATGACCGCTTCGAACGTTCACAGCCCGTTGCCCTTCCGGCGCTTGGCCACTCATGGGGTCTGCTGCCTCGGCCTGGCGATCGGCTTGCTGGCCGTGGCCAGCGTAGCCACGGCCGCCGCTCCGGCTCCCGCCGCGGTGGCAGGCAACGCCGATCCCGCCCGGCAAGCGACCGGCAAGCTTGAGGTCGCCAACATCGATTTCAAACGGGGCGATGGAGGCGCGGGCAGGCTGATTGTCCGTTTCAACGGCAAAGGGGCAATGCCCGACCTGCGCAACCAGGGATCTTCGGTGGTGGTGGATGTCGGCAACGCCGTCCTTCCCGCCGCTCTGCAACGACCGATGAACGTCGTGGATTTCGCCACGCCCGTCCAGCGCGTCGACGCCCATGCTTCGGGTAACGGCACGCAGGTGGTGCTGAGCACCAACGGCGCGTTCGAGTCCCTCGCTTACCAGACCGGCAACGAATACATCGTGGAAATCGTGCCGCGCGCGGCCCAATCGGCGATGGGTGCTTCGGCCTCGTCCTCGGTCGCCGCGGGATCGGCGAGCGTGGCTGCCGCACCGCGCGCCTACAAGGGGCGCCCGGTCACGTTCAATTTCCAGGACGTCCCGGTCCGCACCGTGCTGCAGCTGATAGCGGAAGAATCCAGCCTCAACATCGTGGCTTCGGACACCGTCCAGGGCAATGTCACCTTGCGCCTGGTCAACGTGCCCTGGGACCAGGCGCTGGACATCGTCTTGCGCGCGAAGGGACTGGATCAGCGCCGTGAAGGCGGCGTGGTCTGGGTCGCCCCGCAGCCGGAGCTGGCGAAGTTCGAGCAGGACAAGGAAGACGCGCGCATCGCCATCGACAACCGCGTTGATCTGGTGACCGATTACGTCCAGATCAACTATCACAGCGCTACGGAGATATTCAAAGCGTTGACCGAAGCGAAGGGCATCGGTAGCGGTGGTGGTAGCGGCGGTGGCGGTGGTGGAGGAAACAACCAGGAAAATGGCTTCCTGTCGCAGCGCGGCCGTCTTGTGGCCGACGAGCGCACCAATACCTTGATGATCAGCGACATTCCGAAGAAGGTCGCGCAGATGCGCGAACTGATCAATGTTATCGACCGGCCTGTCGATCAGGTGCTGATCGAGGGTCGGATCGTGATCGCCACCGACACCTTTGCGCGTGACCTGGGCGCGCGGTTCGGTGTCTCGGGCAAGCGTCAGTACGGCGGCAATACAGCCATCATCGGCGACACGGCCTCCGGCAATACCGGCACGGGCAACAACCGGGGTGGCTTCAATGTCGATCTGCCCGCAGGCGGCTTCACTGATGGTACGGCTGGGTCACTGGCCTACACATTGCTGGGAGCGAATTTCTCGCTGGATATCGAATTGTCCGCTCTGCAGGAAGAAGGACGCGGCGAAGTCATCTCCAATCCGCGCCTGGTAACCGCCAACCAGCGTGAAGCCGTGATCAGGCAGGGCCGGGAAATCGGCTACGTGACAATAACCGGTGGAGGTAACGGCGCCGCTGCGACGCCCAACGTGCAGTTCAAGGAAGCGTTGCTTGAACTGAAGGTCACGCCCACGATCACCAATGACGGTCGCGTTTTCCTGAACCTCAATGTCAAGAAGGACGAGGTCGGGGAATTCATCGATCTTGGTGACTACGGTCTGATACCGCAGATCGACAAGCGCGAAATCACTACGGCGGTGCTCGTCGAGGACGGGCAGACGGTGGTCATCGGTGGCGTCTATGAGTTCACTGATCGCTCGAGCCTGGCGAAGATTCCATTCCTTGGCGACATCCCCTTCCTGGGTAATCTGTTCAAGAAGAAGGGTCGCTCGAAGGAAAAGGCCGAGCTGTTGATCTTTATCACTCCGAAGGTACTAACGGTCGCCAAGCGTTAACCATCACGCGATTAGTTAATGAAAAGGGCCGCTTGCGGCCCTTTTCTATTTTTCGCGACATACAAAAGGCGGAACGATCGATCTTCATCACGACGAAAGTGCTTGCGACCGCCAAGCGCCGATACGCCGCAATATCGTTGAATTCCAACGGCGCCCCATGCGGCCCCGTTTTGATTGGGTCGACGTTACTGAACAAGTGGGAATATGTAGCCCACGGATAATGAACCATCGGTTCCCTGATCGGTCAGAATCGGCCGACGCCCCTTCCAGACAAAGTGCCTATGGACAGCCAGAACGTTGGCATTTCTGCCGATCCGCCCGTCGCCGCCGGCAATTCCCGACTGCACCAGGCCTTCAGCGCCCTGCGCGATGGCCTGTCCGAGACCATCGTCGGCCAGTCCGCGCTGGTGGAGCGCCTGCTGATCGCGCTGCTGGCCGACGGCCATCTGCTGGTGGAAGGCGCGCCCGGCCTGGCCAAGACCACGGCGATCCGGGCGCTGGCTTCGCGCCTGCAGGCCGATTTCGCCCGTGTGCAATTCACCCCGGACCTGCTGCCGGCCGATCTGACCGGCACCGAGGTCTGGCGCCCGCAGGACGGGCGTTTCGAATTCCAGCCCGGTCCTATCTTCCATCCCATCCTGCTGGCAGACGAGATCAACCGCGCGCCGGCCAAGGTGCAGTCCGCTTTGCTGGAGGCGATGGGCGAACGCCAGGTGACGGTGGGTCGCCACACCTATCCGCTGCCGCAGTTGTTCCTGGTGATGGCCACGCAGAATCCCATCGAACAAGAGGGCACGTTTCCGTTGCCGGAGGCGCAGCTGGACCGTTTCCTGATGCATGTGCGCATCGGTTATCCGGAAGCGGCGGCGGAGACGGAAATCCTGCGGTTGGCGCGCGAACGCGCGCGCGATACCTTGCAGCACACCGCCGAAGCGGTTTCGCGGTTGCCGATCGAGGACGTTTTTGCCGCGCGCGCGGCCGTGCTGGATCTGCACGTGGCGCCGCAACTGGAGCGTTACCTTATTGAACTGGTGCTGGCTTCCCGCGACGCCAAGCGCTACGACCCGCAGCTGGGGCGGCGCATCGCATGGGGCGCGAGCCCGCGCGGCTCGATCGCGCTTGAGCGCTGCGCGCGCGCGCGCGCCTGGTTGGCTGGGCGGGATTACGTCACGCCCGACGACGTGCGCGCGATCGCGCCCGATGTGCTGCGGCATCGCGTGTTGCCGAGTTATGAAGCCACGGCAGAAGGTTGGGATGGCGACAAGCTGGTCGCCGCGCTGATCGCCGCCGTGCCGCTGCCCTGAGCGGCGAGGATACAGACGGATGAAACCGTCCACCGGCGATGGTTTGAAGCCGACACTGGCCGAGCTGGTGGCGTTGCGCGCTACTGCGCAACGAAGGCCGCCTGCACGCAAGGGGAGACACAATGTCACTGGCCCGGCGCAATCCAGCGCGCGCGGACGCGGGATGGAGTACGCCGAATCGCGCGAGTACGTGGCCGGCGACGATGTGCGCCATATCGACTGGCGGCTTACCGCGCGCAGCGGCCGCACGCACACCAAGTTGTTCCAGGCCGAACGCGAACGGCTGACCTTGATCGTGGCCGATACTTCGCCGGCGCTGTATTTCGGCACGCGCGTCCGCTACAAATCGGTGCAGGCGGCGCGCGCCGCGGCAGTGGCCGTGTGGGCGGCGGTGCGCGACGGCGACCGTGTCGCCATCTTGCGCGGCAGTCTGCAGGAAGCGCCGGTGCCGCCGGCATCGGGCGCGCGTGGGGCGTTGCGCGTGCTCGACGCGCTGGTGCGCTGGTATTCGCGCCCACCAATGGACGATTCGGGTCTGGCATCGGCGCTGGATAACGCCACGCGTCTGTTGCGTCCCGGATCGCGAGTGATCGTGTTGGCCGACCCGCGCAGCATCGCCGCTATTCCAGAGTCGCGTTGGCCCGCGCTCGCCATGCATCACGAAGTGATCGTCCTGCTGTTGACCGACGCGCTCGAAACCGATCCTCCGCAGGCGCTGCTGCCGTTCTCGCTCGGCGATCACCGGGTCGAACTGGACCTGGGCAATGCCACGCAACGCCAACGTTGGCAGCAAGAATTCGGCCGCCCGGTCGAAAGCGCATTGGAAAATCTACCGCGTCGCGGCGTGCGCGCGTATTCGCTGCAGGGCGATGCGCCCAGTGAATCCTGGCTGCCGTTGCTCGGCCGTGCCCAATCGCAGGTGGCCTGATGCAGGCGCAGGAACTGGTGCTTCGCGACGTGCACGTGTCGCCAGCGCCCTCGCTGTGGCCCCCGGCGCCGGGTTGGTGGCTGGTGGCCGGGGCGGTTGCGCTGGTGCTGGCGATTCTTTGGTGGACCAGGCGGCGGCGCCTGCGCAGGAAGCTCGCCTGGCAGAAATTGTTCGATGACGCTTGCAGCGACGCCGCGCCCGCCGCGCAGGTCGCGGCTATTTCGGAGCTGTTGCGTCGCGCAGCGCGGCGTGTGGATAAGCAGGCGGACCATCTGCAGAGCGAAGAGTGGCTGCGTCTGCTCGACGGACAAAAACAGAAAGCTTTCAGCGAAGGCGTTGGGCGATTGCTGTTGGAAGGAGGATACCGCCGCGAGGTGCCGGCGAACGATTTCGCCGCAGTCAAAGTGCTGGCGCGCGCGCGCTTCCTCGAATTGATGGCGGGCCGGAAATGATCGATTCCTGGCTCGAAACGTTGAAGGTCGCGTTCGGCGGTTTCGCCTGGCCGTGGATGTGGCTCGCTTTCCCGCTGCCCTGGTTGGCCGGCTGGTTGCTGCCGCCCCATCGCAATATTTCGGCTTCGCTGAAGGTGCCTTATGGCAGACGATTGGATGCCATCGCCACGCTCGGCGGGCGTTCGCGGCGTTTGCATATCGCGGCCTTGGCCTGGCTGGCGTGGTTCCTGCTCTGCGCCGCCGCCGCGCGCCCGCAACAGCTGGGCGAAGCGGTGGCGCCGCCGCAAAGCGGTCGCGATCTGATGTTGGCCGTGGACCTGTCCGGCAGCATGAGCGAGCCGGACATGGAGCTGGGCGGCAATGTGGTCGACCGGCTCACGGCGGCCAAGGCGGTGCTGGCGGATTTCCTCGATCGACGCGCAGGCGATCGGGTGGGGCTGCTGGTATTCGGCCAGCGCGCGTACGCGTTGACGCCACTGACCCTGGATCGCGATTCGGTGCGCGACCAGTTGCGCGACAGCGTTGCCGGTCTGGCCGGACGCGAGACCGCCATCGGCGATGCCATCGGTCTGGCGGTGAAACGCCTGCGCGATCAGCCCAAAGGCCAGCGCGTGCTGATTCTGCTTACGGATGGCGTCAATACAGCCGGGGTACTGGAACCGCTCAAGGCTGCCGAGTTGGCCAAGGCCGAAGGCGTGCGCATCCACACCATCGCCTTCGGCGGATCGGGTGGAGGTTTTTCCATTTTCGGCCTCACCGTGCCCATGCCGGGCGCCGAAGAGGAAATAGACGAGGCAACGCTGAAGAAGATCGCGCAGGAAACCGGCGGGCAATCGTTTCGTGCACGGGACACTGAGCAACTGGCCGGCATCTACGCCGAACTCGATCGCATCGAACCGGTGAAGCAGGAAGGCGCACGCGTGCGTCCACGCATCGAACGCTACGGATGGCCGTTGGCGGCCGCTTTGCTGGTCGCGTTGCTCGCCTTCCTGTTGCCGAGGCGGCTGCAATGAGCGGCTGGATGGACACCCTGCACCTGTTGCGCCCGCATTGGCTGTGGGCGTTGCTGGCTCTGCCTGCCTTGTGGGCGCTGTGGCGCATGCGTCAGCGCAACGACAATGTATGGAAGGGCGTGGTGGATGCGCATCTGTTGCCGCATCTGCTGGAACAAGGCGGCAAGGTCGTGCGTGGTGCGCTGTGGATGGGCGCGCTGGGTTACGTCATCGCCATCCTCGCACTTGCCGGACCGAGCTGGCGCCAGGGCGAACAGCCGTTGTGGCAATCGCACTCGCCCCTGGTGATCGCGCTGGATCTGTCCAGCAGTATTACCGCCTCGGACCTGCCGCCGTCGCGCCTGTTGCAGGTGCGCGCCAAGCTGGCCACTTTGCTGCGCGAACGCGCCGACGGTCAGGTCGCACTGGTGGTTTATGCGGGGGAGGCTTTCACGGTAGCGCCGCTTACCGACGATGCGGCCAACGTGGCGCTGTTCCTGGATGCGTTGGAGCCCGATGTGATGCCGGTGGATGGGCAGCAGCCCGGCAAGGCCATCGCCTGGTCGGTGCGTTTGTTGCAGCAGGCCGGTTTCGAACGCGGCGACATCGTGCTGATCAGCGACCACGCCGATGCTGCGGCCGACAGCGCCGCTGCCGAAGCTTTGCGCCAGGGCTATCGCGTATCAGCCCTGGGCTTGGGTACGGCGACGGGAGCGCCTTATCGCGCCGCCGAAGGCCGTATCGCGCAGGCGCGCCTGCAGGCGGGGACGCTGCGAGCGCTGAGCGCTGCGGGAGGCGGTCGCTATCAGACGGTTACTGTCGATGATTCCGATCTCCAGGCGTTGGGACTGCTGGTCCCGCGCGAAACCGATGCCAGCGCGGCGCGCGGCAAGAAGGGTCTGGCCTGGCAGGATGAGGGCTACTGGCTGCTGCCGCCGTTGATGCTGCTGGCGTTGTTCGCATTCCGTCGCGGCGGTGCGTTTGCAGCGGTCGTGCTCTGCCTGTGCCTGCCGTTCGCGATGCCAGCGACGGCGCAGGCCGCGGAAAGCCAATGGTGGCAGCGCACGGATCAGCAGGAGCATGCGCGCATCGAACGCGGCGCCGACGCCTACCGCAAAGGAGACTATGCCGCCGCCGAACAGGCTTTCACGGGCATCGACAGCGCCGACTCCTGGTACAACCAGGCCAACGCGCTGGCCAAGCAGGGCAAGTATGACGAAGCGATCGCCGCCTACGACCAGGCGCTGAAGCGGCAACCGAAGATGGAAGACGCGATCGAGAACCGCAAGGTGGTGGATGCGGCGCGCAAGCGCAAACCGCAAGGTGGGCAGAACCAGAATCAGAATCAAGGTCAGGGCAAGCAGCAGGACCAGCAGCAAAAGAATCAGGAGGCGAGCGATAGCAGGACCGAACCGAAGCAGCAACCTTCCAATGCCCAGGACAAGGCGCAGAATTCGCAGCAGACTCCGCCGAAGACCGGCGCGGGGCAAGCGCCCGAACAACCGCGCACCCCGCAACAGCAGGCCGCCGATGCCAAGGCTCAGCAGGCCGCCGACGCGGCGCAGCGTCAACGCATGCAACAGGCCATGGCGCAGGGCAAGCAGCCCGCGCAAGCAGACAAGAACGATGCGCGGGCGGTCCGGCCGGCGGAAACCGCCCAACAGCGCGAGCGCAGGCAGGCTGTGGAGGCTTGGCTGCGGCGCGTGCCCGATGAGCCGGGTGGCCTGCTGAAAACCAAATTCCAGCTGGAATACGAACGCCGGCAGAAGGAAGGACAATGAAACGTAGCCTCATCCTGGCGGTGCTTTGCCTGCTTGCTTCAACCATGGGAGCGGATAGGGCGCAGGCCGCGACCCGTGCCTGGCTGGATCGCAACCAGATAGCGCTGGGCGAATCGGTAGCCCTCAATATCGAGACCGACCAGGCTGCCGCGGCTCCCGATTTCTCTCCGCTACGCGCCGATTTCGATCTCAGCGGGCAAGCCAGCAGCCGCCAGGTGCAGATGGTCAACGGTACGGTGACGGCAAAGGTCATCCATGTCGTCAACCTTGCTCCTCATCGCGCCGGCACGCTGGCTATTCCGGCCTTGCGCGTCGGCGCTCAGAGCAGCCCACCGCTGGCATTAGCGGTTGTGGCTTCGGCGCCCGCATCGCCGCGCGGCAACGCGACCGCCTTTCTGGAAACCGAAGTCGACGATCCCAATCCCTACGTGCAGCAGTCCGTCGGCGTCACCGTGCGGTTGTTCTATGCAGTGCCGCTGGCATCCGGCCAGCTCGACCTGGATGCTCCCGAGGGCGCATCGTTGCAACGCGTGGGCGACGACGTGCAATCGACCCGCGAACTCAACGGCCGTCGCTACAACGTTGTGGAACGACGCTTCATGATGGTGCCCGAGCGCAGCGGCAAGTTGGTGATTCCCGGTGCCCGTTTCGCGGGCCGCGGCGTGGGCGGGTGGATGGACGACCTGCTGGGCGGCAACAGCCGCGAGATGCGCGCCAACGGCGCGCCGCGCGCGCTGAACGTGCGCGCGCAGCCGGCCAATGCGCCACAACCCTGGCTGCCGTTGCGCGATCTGCGTATGCGTTACGTCGGCGCGCCGCAATCGTTGCGTGCGGGCGAAGCGGCGACGCTGGTGGTGGAAGTAATCGCGCAAGGCGCCACGCAGGCGCAGATGCCCGAGCTGCCCGCACCGTCGGTAGCCGGCGCGCAGGTGTTCGCGGAGCCGCCGCAATACAACGAAACCTTCAGCGCCGGATCTCCACAGGTGAAGCTGACCCGACGCTATTCGCTGGTGCCCAACGGTGCCGGCAAACTGGTCGTGCCCGGACCGAAGATGGCGTGGTGGGATGTGCGGGCAGGTGCAGCGAAAACCGCCAGCCTGCCCGACCTGACCCTGCAGGTCGCGCCCGGTGCTGGCGGGTTCGCAGACTCGACGCTTCCCACGCCAGCGGACGCTACCACTGCTGCCGGCGACAGCTCCCTGCCGACCGCTGGCGAGCGCAGACGTCTGCCCGATCATGTCTGGACTTGGCTGGCGGTGGCGTTCGCCGGGCTGTGGCTGATCACCTTGATCTGGGCGCTGCAGCGTCGCGCCGCAGCGCCCGCTGCGCGGCGGCCTGCGCGCGCGCAGGAGGAATCCCCGGACGCGATGCCCACACAGACACTGGCCGACCTCAGGCGCGTACTGGACAGTGGCGATCTTGAAGAAGTGGGCGATGTGCTGCGCGGCATGTCCACGCCTCCCAGCGCCGACCTGGATGCTTTGAGCACGAGACTGGAATCGCCTGCGCAACGCGATGCGGTGGAGCAACTGCGTCGGGCGCGATGGGCCGATGGCGATGGCGTCGCCGCACGAGCGGCATTGCGCGAAGCGTTCCGGAATGGACCGGTCTGGCGGACCACGGCCAAGCCCGCCAAGGAGGTCCTGCCGCCGTTGTATCCGACATGAAGAGGCCTCTGTAGGAGCGACGCGAGTCGCGAAGCCATTGATGCCCAAAGGTTGAGGATTTCGCGACTCGCGTCGCTCCTACGGCCGTTGCGCGGAGGTTTGCTAAGCTGAGGCCTTGTCCGTCTAGGAACCACCGCATGAGCGAGACGCCCGTTTCCGGCAAGAAGAAGCTTCCCTTGCACTGGAAGATGGCCATCGGCTTCGCCCTGGGCCTGCTGCTGGGACTGGTGGTGCATGCGACCGGTGGCGGCGATGCGGAATGGGTCAAGTCGGTCACCACTTACGTGACTACCCCATTCTCCAAGATCTTTCTCAACCTCATCTTCATGCTCATTGTGCCGTTGCTGTTCTCGGCGCTGGTGGTGGGCATCGCCGAGATGGGCGATATCCGTGCGCTGGGCCGCATCGGCTGGAAGACGCTGGCCTATACCGTGATCCTGTCCTCGGTGGCGGTGATCATAGGCCTGGTGCTGGTCAATCTGCTCAAGCCCGGCGCCGGCGTGGACCCCGCGTTGGCGCAGAGCCTGCTGACCGACAACGCCGAACGCGCCAAGGAAATCGTCGCCAGCGTCGACAAGCAGCCGCGCGGTCTCGACATGCTGCTGTCCATCGTGCCCGACAACGTGATCAGCGCCGCCGGCAACAACGGCTCCATCCTGGCGCTGATGTTCTTCGCGGTGATGTTCGGCGTGGGTCTGGTGCTGACCGAAAGCGAGAACACCTCCATCCTCAAGCGCGGCATCGAAGGCGTGTTCGAGATTTCCATGACCCTGATCGGGCTGGTGATCCGGTTGGCGCCGTATGCGGTGGCCTGCTTCATGTTCAACCTGGCCGCCATTTTCGGTTTCGATCTGTTGATCCGGCTGGGTGCGTACGTGGGCGTGGTGGTGCTGGCGCTCGCTTTCCACATGTTCGTGGTCTATTCGCTGGCCCTGAAAACCGTGGGCAAATCGCCGTTGGCGTTCTTCCGCGCCACCCAGGAAGCCAGCGTGATGGCGTTCTCCACCGCCTCCAGCAACGCCACGCTGCCCACTTCGCTGCGCGTGGCCGAAGAAAAGCTGCATCTTCCCAATCGCGTCTCGCGCTTCGTGCTGACGGTGGGCGCCACCGCCAACCAGAACGGCACGGCGTTGTTCGAAGGCGTCACCGTGCTGTTCCTGGCGCAGTTCTTCGGCGTGGATCTGACGATCTGGCAACAGGTCATGGTGATGCTGGTTTGCATCCTGGGCGGTATCGGCACAGCCGGAGTGCCTTCCGGGTCGCTGCCCGTGGTCGCCCTGATCTGCGCCATGGTCGGGGTGGATCCGGTCGGCATCGGCATGATCCTGGGCGTCAACCACTTTCTTGACATGTGCCGCACAACCCTGAACGTCACCGGCGATCTGACCCTGGCTACGCTGGTGGCCCACGGCGAGCCTGACGCCGTGCAGGAGCGGGCTGCTCTCAAGGCCGATTAGCTGTGAGGTATCGGTAGGGCGGGCATTGCCCGCCGTGGAGGCGGCAAAAAGCACGGCGGGCAATGCCCGCCCTACCTGGTGCGCTAGAAGGGCCACGCGCTGGCCTCTCCCTTTGAAAAAGAGGGATTGAGGGGGATTTGCTTTTCGCGCCAAGAGCAAATCCCCCATAGCCCCCTTTTCCAAAGGGGGCAAGAGCATGCGTTCCCTGGTTCAACCATGGGACAATAGGCCGCCCGAGCGACGGGCGACCTAACTGAAATCGCCCCCCATGACGACGTCCGCCTCCAACAAGCCTGGCCGCCGCCAGCTCGCCAACGCCATCCGTTTCCTCGCCGCAGACGCGGTGGAAGCCGCCAAATCCGGCCATCCCGGCATGCCCATGGGCATGGCCGATATCGCCGAAGTGCTGTGGAACGACTACCTCAGCCACAACCCGAAGAATCCGAAGTGGTTCAACCGCGACCGCTTCGTGCTGTCCAATGGCCATGGATCGATGCTGCAGTACGCCCTGCTGCACCTCAGCGGCTACGACCTGCCGCTGGAAGAGCTGAAGCACTTCCGCCAGCTGCACAGCAAGACCGCCGGCCACCCGGAACGCAACGAAACCCCTGGCGTGGAAACCACCACCGGTCCGCTGGGGCAGGGCTTCGCCAATGCGGTCGGTTTCGCGCTGGCCGAAAAACTGCTGGCGCAGCGCTACAACCGTCCCGAATACCAGGTCGTCGACCACCGCACCTGGGTGTTCATGGGCGACGGCTGCCTGATGGAAGGCATCTCGCACGAAGCCGCCTCGCTGGCCGGCACCTGGGGCCTGGGCAAGCTGGTCGCGTTCTGGGACGACAACAAGATCTCCATCGACGGCAACACCGATGGCTGGTTCACCGACGACACCCCCGCGCGCTTCGAGGCCTACGGCTGGCAGGTGATCCGCAACGTCAACGGCCAGGACTCGGTGGAAATCAAGACCGCCATCGACACCGCGTTGAAGACTTCCGACAAGCCGACCCTGATCTGCTGCCGCACCACGATTGGCTTTGGCGCGCCCAACAAGCAAGGCAAGGAATCCTCGCACGGCGCGCCGCTGGGCAAGGACGAACTGGCGGCCGCGCGCGTGCAGCTGGAGTGGCCGTACGGCCCGTTCGAAATTCCCGAGGAAATCTACGCCGGCTGGCGCGCCGATAAAACCGGTGAGATACGCGAGGACCAATGGAACGCGCTGTTCGACCAGTACGCCGCCAACTTCGGCAGCGAAGCGGCCGAGCTGTCGCGCCGCTCGCATGGTGATCTGCCGGAAGGCTTTGTCGAATCGGCCAACGCCTTCATCGCGAAACTGCAGGCCGAGGGCCCCGTGATCGCCTCGCGCAAAGCCTCGCAGATGGCCATCGAAGCCTTCGCGCCGTTGTTGCCGGAATTGATCGGCGGCTCCGCCGATCTGGCTCATTCCAACCTGACCCTGTGGAAAGCCAGCAAGTCCGTCGCCACCGACGACCCCAACGCCAACTATGTCTATTACGGCGTGCGCGAATTCGCCATGACCGCGATCAGCAACGGTCTGGCCCTGCATGGCGGCTTCATTCCATTCGACGCCACCTTCCTGGTATTCAGCGACTACGCACGCAATGCGGTGCGCATGAGCGCGCTCAACCCGGCGCACGCGATCCACGTGTACACGCACGACTCCATCGGCCTGGGCGAGGACGGCCCGACTCACCAGCCGGTCGAGCATCTGGCCTCGCTGCGCTACATCCCCAATAACGATGTCTGGCGTCCGTGCGATGCGGTGGAATCGGCTGTTTGCTGGCGCGCCGCGATCGAACGCAAGGACGGGCCCAGCTGCCTGGTGTTCAGCCGTCAGAACCTGCCGCACCAGCCGCGCGATGAAGCGCAGGTCGCCAACATCGCACGTGGCGGCTATGTGCTGGCCGATGCCGAAGGCGGCAATGCGGACGTGATCCTGATCGCCACCGGTTCGGAAGTCGGCCTGGCCACGCAGGCCAAGGCCACTCTGGATGCCGCGGGCATCAGGACCCGCGTGGTGTCGATGCCGTCGACCGACGTATTCGACCGTCAACCGGCCGAGTACCGCGAGTCGGTGCTGCCCAAGGCCGTGCGCAAGCGCGTGGCGGTGGAAGCGGCGGTCACCGATTTCTGGCGCAAGTACGTGGGCCTGGACGGCGCGGTGATCGGCATCGATACCTTCGGTGCGTCCGCTCCAGCCGAGGCGTTGTACCCGTACTTCGGCATCACTGCAGAGAAAGTGGTGGAAGCGGCCAAGGCGCTGGGCTGAAGCCTCTCGCACGAACGGACTGAAACGGCATCCGCATCGTCTTCACGGCGATGACTCGCCGCTTGCGCGATAAAGTCGGGGAACTGCGACGGATGGAAATCTGTCGCACGGATGCGTTCAACGACAAATAGGGGTCATGTTGCGCAGACAGCGGACCATCGATTTCAAGACGGCATCCTGGCTGCCCTTGCTGCAACGGGGCAGGCCCTGGTTGCTGGCGGCGGGCATGATCGCGCTGGCGGCGTTGCTGGCGTTCGCGTTCAAGGGCCTGTGGCAGCAGATCAGCTACGACCAGGTCGTAGCGGCAGTGCGCGGCGTCGATTCGGGCGATCTGGCGCTCGCCTTGCTGGCCACGGCGGTGAGCTATCTGGCATTGAGCGGTTACGACCACTCTTCGCTCCGCTACGTGGGCGCGTCGGTGCCTTACCGGGTAGTCGCGCAGACTTCCTTCATCGCTTACGCGCTGACCAATACCATCGGCCTGGGCGTGTTCACCGGCGGTGCGGTGCGCATGCGTCTTTACGGGGCGGCCGGCGTGGAAGCCGGACTGATTTCGCGGGCCATCGCTTTCAATGCGGTGGCCTTCGGTCTGGGCGTGGGTACGGTGGGCGCGCTGGGTCTGTTGTGGGATGCGCAGGCGCTCGCTCCTCTGGTGCATGTTCCGGCCTGGCTGCTGTCGACCGGCGCCTGGCTGGTACTGGCCGTGATCGCTGCCCTGCTGGTGTGGTGCCGCGATGGCCGTGAGCGTCGTTTGTTCGGACGCTTGTCCGTGCGTCTGCCGCAGGCCTCGCTGGCGTTGCGGCAGTTGCTGTGGTCGGTGCTGGATATCCTGGCGGCGGGCGCGGTGCTGTGGGTGCTGCTGCCCGATGGCGCAGTGAGCTTCCCGGTTTTCATCGGTTTCTACGCCGCGGCGCTGGTGCTGGGTGTGATCAGCCACGTGCCGGGTGGGCTGGGCGTGTTCGAAGCGGTCATGCTGGTGGCGCTCGGCGGACGAGTGCCCGCCGAGGCACTGGCGGGAGCGCTGGTGCTTTATCGCCTTGTCTACTACGTGTTGCCGCTGTTGCTGGCCATGCTGCTGATGATGCTGCACGAATTGCGCAGCGGCGTCGCGGCGCCGTTGACCCGGGCGGTCAGCGGTTTGGCGCCGTTGTTGCTTGCTGCGTACACGTTGGTCGTAGCGGTGGTGGTGCTGGTCTCGGGAGTGACCCCGGCCACCGAAGAAGCCACCGAGTTGCTGGCCTTGCACGTGCCGTTGCCGCTGGTGGAAGCGTCGCACTTCCTCAGCAGCGTCGCTGGTTTGGCGCTGCTGTTCGTCGCGCGCGGCATGTTGTCGCGGCTGGATGCGGCGTGGTGGGCGGGACTGGGACTGGCGGCGATGACCCTGCTGATGGCGCTGCCCAAGGGCATCGCGGTAGGGGAAGCGGTTCTGCTGGTCTCGCTGGTGACCGCGCTGGCTTTGTCGCGCAAGCAGTTCACGCGCAAGGCTTCGCTGTTGTCGGTACCGTTCAGCGGCGGCTGGTTGCTGGCGGTCGCGGCGATCTTCGCCGCGCTGACCGCGCTGTTGTTCTTCGCCTACCAGGACGTCGACTACACCCGTGAGTTGTGGTGGCAGTTCGAGTTCAACGGGCATGCGCCGCGCTCGTTGCGCGCGCTGGTCGGCATCGCCTTGCTGGCGCTGGTGCTGGCCGTGCGCCAGTTGTTGCGTCCTGCCTCATCGACGCCGGAGCCGCCCGACGCGGTCGCACTGGCGCGCGCGGACTCGATCGTCCGCCGACAGGACAATGCCGACGGTTTTCTGGCGCTGACCGGCGACAAACAGTTCCTGTTCTCGGAAACCGGCAATGCCATGGTGATGTTCGGGCGCCAGCGGCGCTCGTGGATCGGTCTGTTCGATCCGCTGGGACCGGAGAACGAGCAGGCCGAACTGGTATGGCGCCTCGTGGAGCGCGCGCGCGAAGCGGGAGGACGCGCGTGCTTCTACCAGGTGCGTCCGCAGTCGCTGTCGATGTACCTGGACGCGGGCCTGCGCTTGTTCAAGCTGGGCGAATACGCGTATGTGCCGCTGGCCGATTTTTCTCTGGAAGGGAAACGACGCTCCAACCTGCGCTACAGCATCAAGCGCGCCGAACGCGAAGGCGCCGTATTCGAGATGGTTCCGGTGGAAGCGGTGCCGGCGATCCTCGAAGAGCTACGCGCCGTTTCCGACGCGTGGCTGGCCGAACACCGCGCGGCCGAGAAGCGCTTCTCGGTGGGCGCCTTCATCGACGACTACCTACTGAAGCAACCTGTCGCGTTGGTGCGCCACGAAGGCCGCATCGTCGCCTTCGCCACTGTGCTGACCACCGATATGAAGGCCGAGGCCACCGTCGACCTGATGCGCCATCTGCCGAAGATGCCGTACGGCGCCATGGATTTCCTGTTCGCCGAGCTGATGCTGCATTTGCGCGGAATCGGATTCCAGCGGTTCGGTCTGGGCATGGCGCCGCTGTCGGGCATGGCCAAGCATTCGCTTGCCCCGTTCTGGCACCGCGGGGGGCGGTTGTTGTTCGCGCACGGCGAGAATTTCTACAATTTCCGCGGGCTGCGCGCATTCAAGGAAAAATTCGATCCGCAATGGGAAGCGCGTTATCTCGCATCGCCGGGTGGCGTTGTTCCATTGCTTTTACTGGCCGATATCGCTGCGTTGATCAGCGGCGGTTTGAAGGGAGTCATCGCGAAATGATCAAGAACCTTATGATTCCGCTGTTGCTCGCGACCCTGTTCGCGTTGCCGGCCCGGGCGCAAGAGCGCATCTCGCATGGCTCCTTCGATCGCGTCGCGCTGTACCGGCCGCAGGGAGAAGCAGGGCAATTCGTGTTGTTCCTTTCCGGCGAGAATGGCTGGGACGGGACCATGGATACCGCCGCCCGCGCTTTGGCCAGGGAAGGTGCGATGGTGGCGGGTATCGACCTGCCGAAGCTGCGCACCACCCTGGCCAAGGACGACGACGATTGCGTGCTGCCCGATGGCGATCTGGAGAATCTTTCGCACTACCTGCAGGGTTACGCACAGCAACCCACTTACCGCGCGCCGTTACTGGTCGGCTACGGATCCGGCGCCGCGCTGGCCTACGCGATGCAGGCGGTCGCCGACGAGGATACCTTCGCCGGCGCGATCTCGCTCTCGTTCTGTCCACGGCTGGATCTTGGCAAGCCGCTGTGCGAACGCGCCGACAGACATTTCCTGGAAGGTGCGAAGGGCAACGTCTCGCTGCTGGCGCCCGTCTCGGAGCTGCCGCAACCGTGGGTCGTACTGCAGCAAGCCAATGACGGCCGCTGCGCAGTCGCCAACGTCCGTGATTTCGTCGGCCGCTCCCACGGTGCCGCGCTATCGACGCTGCCCGGCCATGGCCGAGATCTTTGGACGGACCAAGGCACGCTGCCCGCGCTCCTGGCCAGTTACCGCGTATTGACCGCGGGACGAAATATCGCGCTTCCGCCGCCGCCGGCGAAGCTGAGCGACCTGCCTTTGATAGAAGTGCCGGCCAGCGGCGACAACGATACCTTCGCCATTCTGCTCAGCGGCGATGGCGGATGGGCCGGGTTGGACAAAGAAGTGGCCAATGCGCTGGTCGCCAAAGGGGTCGGCGTGATCGGTTTCGATTCGTTGCGCTATTTCTGGAAGGCACGCGAACCCCAGGAACTGGCCGACGATATCGACCGGATCGTGCGTCATTACGCGAAGCATTGGGGCAAGGAAAGAGTCGTGCTGATCGGCTACTCGCAGGGCGCCGACGTATTGCCTTTCGCGGTCAATCGGTTGCCGCCGGCTTCTCGTGCGCGGGTCGCGCAGACCGTTCTCATGGGTCTGGGGCAGAACGCTTCTTTCGAATTCCATCTTGCCGACTGGATCGGCAAGGACGACGGTCTGCCCATCCAGCCGGAGGCAGTGAAATTGAATGAGGCGGACACGCTGTGCCTCTACGGCGAAGACGAAGACGATTCGCTGTGCCCGGATATTCCGCCCGGGCATGTGCATGCGCAATCGCTGCCGGGCGGACATCATTTCGACGGTGCCTACGACAAGCTCGCCGAGCTTGTCCTGCGACGCATCGGCAAGCCTTGATCCGGCAATCAGGACAAGGAACGGGTTCTCGACAGCGCAAGCGATACCAGTCTGGCATACAGCCATTCACCGGCATTGGCGGGCCGGTCAAGCGCCATGCGCCGCAGGGCTTCCTCATCCGTCCGTTGACCGGAGAACAGCGCATTGCAGAGGGTGCGCAATTTGTGCGGCAGCGTACCGGTTGCGTTTTTCAGCCAGCCCAGCGCCTTCACCAGACGCTGTTCCACTTCGGTGAAGTCGCTGCCCAGCGGGTAATCCGGCAACGTGCCGTCGTTGCGGAACGGCGCCAGCGCCTCGCGCAAACGCTGCGGCGTGTTGCGCGCCCATTCCGGACCGGCGGAAAAATCCCCGCGCAGTTTCTTCGAATGTTTCGCCTTGTCCAGCAGATCCGCCTGGAAGCGCGCATCCGCGATTCCCGCCATGGCGATCACGCAATCCTCGTCGGTCTGGCCCAGCAGATCGGCGATGCCGTACTCGTTGATGTAGATATCGCGCAGATGGCGCGGGATGGTGGTATGGCCGTAGTTCCAGCGCACACTGGACTCGGCCTTGTCGCCCTCGCCGCGCTGTGAGCGGAACATCAGCACGCTGCGTGCATCTTCCAGCGCATGGGCCATGGCCACGAAGTTGTACTGCCCGCCTACGCCGGACACGATGCGCCCGTCCTCAAGGCCGTCCGAAACGGCATCGCCCAATGCGGTAGCCATCATGCAGGTGTTGAAGAAGCGAGATCCGCTGCGTTGCAGGCGCTCGAGAGATTCGTGCCCGCCATAGAGTTGGTTGATCTCGCTGATGCGGCGCATGCCGATGCCGCGACGCTGGTCGTCGGGAAGATGGCGCAGCCAGTCGTAGAACGCGGTCGAACCCAGATAGAAGGCGCCATGCAGGTATTCGCCATCGCGTTCCAGCCGGGCCTGGTCGCCGATATTGGCGGTGCCTTGAGCGATGCGCGTCATCAATGCTTCGTCGTCCACCACCTTGCGGCGGATGACGCCGGCTTCGACCAGGCGCTTGAAGCCTTCGTTGAGCATCTCGCTGCAGCCGTACAGGCCGATGGCGAACGGGTCCATGCCGCCGCTGGCGATCACGGCGGGGTGGTGCGCCAGTTCCGGATCCAGCGCATGCAGCACTTCGCGGTATTTTTCGTTGTCGGTATGGCGCAGCGCCAATGCGTGCGACAGCGCGTCGGCCAGCGCGCCGATGCCTATCTGCAGCGTGCCGCCATCGCGGACCAGCGCGCTGGCGTACAGGCCGATGGCGTAGTCCACGTCGCCCACCGGCTGGCGCGGCAGTGCGAACAGTTTCGGATAAGGGCCGGGCGGCGAGATCACGATGTCGAAGAAGCTTTCTTCCACCGCCGCGGTGCCGCCGATCCAGGGTAGCTGCGGATCGATTTCCGCGACCAGCAGCGGCCGCGGCAATCCGAGCGCGCGGATAGCATCGATGGTGTCCTGGGTGGTGTCGTTGTTGCAGGAGAGCGATAGCCGTGGCGCTTTGCCTGGAGGCGGGCCCGGTTCCAGCGCGACCTTCTGCAGGATCGCGTTGGCCCCCCGTAGCGCCACGCCGGCGGCGGCTTGCGTGTAGTTGAGGCTGGTGTAGCTGCGCTGCGCTTGCGAAGACTTCAGCAGCGCACCGGATTGCATGTAGAACTCTTCCACCTGGATGTGTGCGGGGAGGGCATCGCGCTTCATCGCCTGTACGTAGAGCAGTGCGGGGAAGTCGTCGCCGAAATGACGCTGCGCGAACGGCGCCAGGAAGCGCCGTTCCAGATCGCTGCCGGCAGCGGGCGGATCGAGAGACAGCGCCGTGTAGATCTGCATCGGACGCGTCGGATCCTTCTCTATCCGCCGATACAGGGCATTGAGCAGCCGATGCGGCTTGCCGATAGCCAGAGGTGCGCCGATGCGCAAGCTGCCGGGAATGCGGCGGAGGAGCAGGTCGACGGCGTCGTCGATATTGTCGAAATGGATCGTCATGGCGACAGCTTAGGCGATGCGACCCTGAAACCGACAAACGGTCGGGGAGGGGCTTGACAAGGCTTGCGATTACAGGCGTAATCAATAAACATTTACAGGCGTAATCGATATGCAGATCAGCGAAGCCGAGGCCATGGTGATGGAAGCGCTATGGAAAAAGAATCCGATGGGAGCCGACGAAGTCGTGATCGCATTGTCGGCGCATACCGATTGGGCCGAACCGACGGTCAAGACGCTGTTGAACCGTTTGTTGAACAAAGGCGCCATCCAGGCCGAAAAGGAAGGCCGCCGCTATCTGTACTCGCCGGTGCTGGCGCGCGAATCCTGGATCGGCCAGCAAAGCGAGGGAATGCTGGAGCGGCTGTTCGGAGGACGTGTGGCGCCGCTGGTGGCGCATTTCAGCGAACGCGGAAAGCTGTCGGCGGCCGATATCGCCGAACTCAAGAAACTCATCGGGGAGCTCGACGATGGTCAGTGAGCTGCTGCAGATGTTGACGCTCACTACGCTGGCGATGACATTCGCGTTGTTGCTGATGGTGGCGATCCGCACTCCATTGCGCCGCCACTTCGGCGCGCGCATCGCCTACCTGGCATGGTGGGTGGTGCCGCTGGCGATGCTGGCAGTGCTGCTGCCAGCGCCGGTCCGGGAGGTCGCCACGATGAGCCAGGTTGGTCTGGTGGCCATGGGAGTGGGCCCGCTACAGGCACTGCCGATGGAAAACGCCACCGCCACGCTGCCGGACTACCGCTTCTGGTTGCCGTTCCTCTGGTCCTGCGGCGTGGCTGTCACCGCCTTCCTGTTCCAACGCATGCAGCGCCGCTATCTGCGCGCCCTGGGCGAACTGTCGCCTGCTGGCGGGGGCGTATTCGTCTCGCAATCACCAGATGCCTGTCCGGCCGTGGTGGGCGCTTGGAACCCGCGCATCGTGCTGCCGGCCGATTTCGCGCTCCGCTATCCGCTGCAGGAAGGCGAAATGGTGATGGCTCACGAACGCGCGCATCTGCGACGCGGAGACGCGGCGGCCAACTTCGCTGTAGTCGCGCTGCGCAGCGTGTACTGGTTCAACCCCTTGCTGCACTGGGCCGCGTCCCGGTTCCGGCAGGATCAGGAAATGGCCTGCGATGCCATGGTCCTGGCTCAATTTCCCCACCGCCGCCGCAGTTACGCCGAGGCGATGTTGAAAACGCAACTGGCCGTCCTTGGACTGCCGGTCGGTTGCCATTGGCAGTCTAGCCAATCGTTGAAGGAGAGGATTCTCATGTTGAAACAACCTTTGCCCGGACGCAGGCGTTTGCGTACCGGAATTCTTGCCGTGGGCATCATGGCTTGCCTTAGCGGTTACACCGCTTGGGCGCTACAGCCTGGCGACCTGGTCAAGGGGCCTGTGATGGTGGGCACCGTAATTGAAGGGGCTGTCGCGATGGCCAGCGTGGTCGTCAAAGGCGACAGCAAGCAAGTCGAAATGTCATCCGGTGCAATGACGTCCGGACCCAACGGCTCCACCGATATCTTTCTGGTGCCACGATTTCCGTTCAATGCGAGCGTCGGGCACGGCAAGGACCGCTGGGCGCTGGAGGCCTCGGTGACGGATGGCGCATCACCTGTCGTCTCGTGGACACTGAGCCACGCGGGCAGTGTTGTCCAACAATCAAAGGCTCCGCTGCAGGAAGACAGGCCCTTGTTGCTGCAGGTCGGTGAGGATGGCGCAGACGCCACACGGCTGCTGGTGTCCATCAAACCCGTGCCCGCGGACAAGGTGATGCGCGTGGCGGACGCGGACGATCCGGCGGTCGCCGAGCAAGCACTACTCGACCACGATGGCGCCTACCGGTACGCACATGGCAATGCATCGTACGGACAGGACTATGCAGCAAACGGCGAAGCGGTCCTTTTGCTGTCGCTCGACGCCCAAGGCAGGATAAAAAATGTGGAGATAGAGCAGGTAAAGCCTGCCGGGGCATTGAGTCTTGAGCAAGCCAGACTTTACGTCAGGGCCCACCGGTATTCGCCAAAAATAGAGCATGGCCGTGCGGTTGCCAGTCTGGTTCGAATGCCGTTGGCGTTCGGACCAACGCCTCCGTCCCTTTCGGCTGGCGACGGCGCCGCTCAAGCCGGGGCCATACAAGCAACGGAAAAAGTGTCGCCCCTGGTCTTTTCCGGCAACGTGACCACCAGGCTTGCGTCAAGCGCACGCGGTGCGATCCCGGACAGGCCGGTAGAAATCAAGGATGCGCCGCCGCCCGCGTATCCGGCCGATGCTCTAGGCCGCAAGCAGGACGGCAAGGTCGTCCTGATCGTCGATGTCGGCACGGATGGGTCTGTGACGAAGGCGCAGGTCGATACGTCCAATCCGCCGACCGTGTTCGATGCGGCTGCGTTGGAAGCGGTGAAGAAATGGAAGTTCACACCTGCGATGGAGCAGGGCAAGGCAGTGCCGGGCAGGGTGCAGATACCGGTCACCTTCGAAGCCAATGCGAAAGCCGACGGCGCGCTCGCAGGTCCTGGATCCGGAAAGCAATACGTCTGGCACCGCAATGCGGAACGGCCGCCGATCCTGGAGACTTCCTGCGACGTCATGCGAGTGAACCAGGACGCCAAGACAGGCGATATTTCCAGTATGGAATGTGGAATCGCCGCAGCCACGGACGGCAAGTGAGGAAGCGGCCACGGATCCTCCTGCTGACATTGACGCTGGGCTGCAGCGGCTGCGCTTCCCATATCGCCAGCGTCGATCAGCGGATGATCCTTCCGCAGTCGGATAATCGTTATGAACTGGATCCGCGCCAGGCGTTCATCTATCCGTCTCCGTTGGAGAACGCCTCGCCCGCCTTCCCCGACTCGTTCAACCAAGACGAACTGCCGCCGACGGTCGTCTGTGTGCGCCTTTCAATCTCGGAGCAGGGCGCCGTCAACGACGCGGCGACTCTGCGTCAGCAAGGCGAATGCGGCTCGCAGGGCACGGACGCTAGCCGGCAGCTGGAGCAGGCAGTACTTACAACGTTGCGCCAATGGCGTTTCGAGCCTGCCAGCATCTGTACCTATCCGGACCTGGCCAGCAAGGAGCAGGACAAGAACGAGACGGGCTGCAATGGCGAAGGCGCGACGGCCACGCAAGTGGCCGTAAGCCTGGGCTACGCCTTTACCTTCGAGATTGCCAATGGCAAGCGCAAGGTAGACGCCGCGCGGACGCGATAGGATCCGTGGCACCTTGTTGCCGTGTGTGGTCGTCTCAATCCAGCACATGCACCGCATCGGTCAGCCGCTTCACCTCGTCGGCGGAGTGGCTGACATACACGATAGGCAGTGTCGTCTCGTCACGCACGCGCTGCAGGTAGGGGATCAGTTCCTCGCGGCGCGCCTGGTCCAGCATCGACAAGGGTTCATCCAGCAACAGCAGTGCCGGTTGCGAGAGCAGGGCGCGGCCCAGTGCGATGCGCTGGGCCTCGCCACCGGAGAGGTTGATGGTGCGGCGATCCAGCAACGGCTCGATTCCCAGCAGCGCCACCACCGCGTCGAAACCGAATGCATTGGCCGCTTCGCTGGTGCGGCGCCCGTACTGCAGGTTGCGGCGAACATCAAGGTGCGGGAACAGGCGGGTGTCCTGGAAGACGTAGCCGACATGGCGGCGGTGCGGCGCGATGTCGATGCCGCGCTCGCTGTCGAACAAGCGACGGCCGTTGATCTCGATATGGCCGGACAGGGGTTTCACCAGCCCCGCGATGGCATGCAGCACGCTGGTTTTGCCCGCACCCGAATGGCCGCTTAGCGCGATCACGCGGGCGGTGTCCTCGATGCGCACGTGCCGCTCGAAGGAGCCCCGGCGAAGTTTCAGGTCCAGCGATAGCATCAGTGCGCCTCGTCTTCGCGCTGGCGGCGGGTCAGCCATTCCGACAGCAGCAAAGCCAGCAGTGAAATGCCCACGGCCACCATCGCCAACCGCCAGATGCCGGATTCTCCGCCGGGCACCTGCAGCAGGTTGTAGACGGCCGCCGACAACGTCTGCGTTTCGCCGGGAATATTGGAAACAAAAGTGATGGTGGCGCCGAATTCCCCCAACGCCTTGGCGAAGGCCAGCACCGCGCCAGCGACGATGCCCGGCCAGGCCAGCGGCAAAGTGATCGTGCGGAACACGCGCCATGGACTGGCGCCGAGCGTGGCAGCGGCCTGTTCCAGGCGACGGTCGGCGGCTTCGATCGAAAGCCGGATCGCGCGCACCATCAACGGGAAGCCCATGATCGCAGCGGCCAACGCCGCGCCGGTCCAGCGGAAAGCGAAGTCGATACCGAAGGAAGCCAGGAACTTGCCGATCGCTCCCTGGCTGCCGAAGTTCACCAGCAGGACATAACCCACGACCACCGGCGGCAACACCAGCGGCAAATGCACCAGCGCATCGAGCAGGGATTTTCCGGGAAAGCGCTTGCGCGCCAGCAACCAGCCGAGCGCGATGCCGAACGGAAGGCTGGCCAGCGCAGCCACGCTGGCCACCTTCAGGCTGAGCGCGATCGCGGTGAGTTCATCGGAAGTGAATAGCGACATGCGGCCCTAGAGCACCTTGAAGCCGCGCGCACGGAAGATCCTCGAGGCTGCCGGCGTGGCCAGCCAGCGCGCGAACGCTGCGGCCTGCGGATGCTTGCTCGTCGCGATGCGCGCCACCGGGTAGACGATGGGCGCGTGCGTATTCTCCGGAAAAACCGCAATCGCTCGAACCTTCGGCTCGGCTTGCGCATCGCTGCCATAGACCACGCCCAGCGGCGCTTCGCTGCGCGCGACCAGCATAAGCGCCGCACGCACGCTCTCGGCCTCGGCCACGCGGGGTTCGAGCGATTTCCAGGCGCCCAGCGACATGAAGGACGCTTTCGCGTACTTGCCTGCGGGCACGCTGGTGGTCAGGCCAAGCGCAATGCGGCCGTTTTCACCCAGTCGTGGTAGCAGATCGACGCCTGGCTTCAGTTCCACCGGTGCGGTGTTGCCAGCGGCCGGCGCCACCAGCACCAGCGTGTTGCCCAACAGGTTGCGCCGGGTCTTCGGATCGATGAGCTTGCGTTGCTGTAGATAGTCCATCCACTCGAGATCGGCGGAAAGGAATACATCGGCTGGCGCCCCCTGTTCTATCTGGCGCGCCAACGCAGAACTGGCTGCATAGGAAACGCGCACCGTCTGTCCGCTGGCTTTCTGGTACGCAGCTGCCGCTTCGTCCAGCGATTCCTTGAGGCTGGCGGCAGCGAACACGGTCAACGACCCGGCGTTCTCCGCCGCACGCAAGTCGCTGCCGAACAAAAACAATGCGAGCAGGCAGCCCCATGCCTTGAGAGTCCGACCACTCATGGCGCAGCCACCACGGTGATCGACTGCACCTGGCGCAGCCAGCGTGCGGGTCGCGGTTCTTCTGGCGCTATCAGGCGCAAGGGGCCGCTGTCGTCGGGCAAAGGTTTGTCGTCGCACTGATTCACCAGCACCACATTGTTGTTGCCGAGCGTGGGCTCCAGTTCGGCCAGCGAATAGATCACGCGATGGCCGTCGCGAGCGGTCACCAGCACGTAGCTGGCCAGCGCGGGGCCGCGCAGGTGTTCTGCCGACAACACACCAGCGCGGGTCAGCAAGGCCGAAAGCCTGATGCCCGTACAGGTCACGGTCTTGCCCTGTGCGGTGACGACTACGGCCGTGCGTGGAAGCGTCGCCAGTGCCGCTTCATCCAGCGGCACCGACAGCGGTGAAGGGGAGCTGGGGTCGGAGGCGTGGCTGTGGTCCTGGGCGCGCAGCGATGAAACGGCGCCAAGCAGGAGCAGGGCTGTCGCGACTCTGCAATACGCTGAAAAAACGATCATGGCTTTCTCACAACGAATCGAGGGGAATCCGCAGGTAGCGCACGCCATTGCCCTCAGGTTCGGGCAAGGCACCGCCGCGCAGATTGACCTGCAGCGAAGGCAGAATCAAAGCCGGCATAGCGAGTGTCGCATCGCGCGCCTTGCGCAGTGTTACGAATGCGTTTTCGTCCACACCGTCGCGGACATGAAGGTTGCTGCGCTTTTGTTCTCCTATCGTGGTCTCGCACGCGACCTCGCGTCCACCGGGACCGTAGTCGTGGCAGACGAAAACCCGGGTGGCGTCCGGCAAAGTGTCGTAGAGGCGGCGGATCGAGCGATACAGCGTTGCGGCATCGCCGCCCGGGAAATCGCAACGCGCCGTGCCGGCGTCGGGCATGAACAGCGAGTCGCCGGTGAACAGAGCATCGCCGACCAGATAAGCCAGGCTGTCGCGTGTATGCCCGGGCACGGGAATCGTGCGGGCCTGCAGCCTGCCCACTTCGAAACGATCGTCGTTGCCGAAAAGCCTGTCGAATTGCGAACCATCGGTGTCCAGCGCGCCGTCCGGATCCAGCCTGGATGCGAAGGTCTCCTGCACCTCGCAAATGCCGGCGCCGATCGCGAGCGTGGCTTTCGGAAGCCTTTGCTTGAGCCAATGGGCCGCCGACAGATGATCGGCATGCGCATGGGTCTCCAGCAGCCAACGCACGTCGTAGCCGTGCTGCTGCGCGATGTCCAGCAGTCTCTGCGCGGAAACGTGGGTGATACGTGCGGATCTGGCGTCGAAGTCCAGCACCGGGTCGATGACTGCCGCCACGCGCGTGTCCGGGTCCGCCACCACATAGCTCCAGGTGCCGGTGTCGGCGTGGTGCAGGGGATGGACGGCAGGTCGCATGGCGTGCCTCAGTCGGTCAGTGTGGCATTGAGCAGATCGGCGAGCCGTTTCGCCGCGATTCGCAGTTGGCGTTCTGCCAGCGGCCGCTGCGCATCCAGGTAGCGGTCATCCATTTTGTGCGGCTTGGGATAAAGATGTTGCGAATCGATCAGCTTGCAGGATTCGGTGGCCCAATCGGCGGGATTGGTGGATTTGCCGGGCAGCTTGGGCGGCCAGGGCAATGCGGACAGGCGGTCGGCGTATCGTGAATTGGACAGCTTTTCCGAAGCCAGGATGTAATAGTCCCAGACCGAATGCAGATTGGTGCCCATCACGCCGTCGACATAGTTCTTCTGCGCATAGGCTTCCGGCTGCAGGTCGGTGCGCAGACTGATCTGAAATTCGTTTCCGCCTTTGTCCTTGCGGTTGCTGGCGTGCAAGGGCTGGTGCACGTCGCCGACGAAATGCACGAGGAACTTCAGGGCCTCGCGCCGCGCCTGCAGCGGTTGCGCGCGATCGCCCAGGATGGCGCGCTGGCGCTCGATCTGGCCCACCACGCAGTTGCCGTCGGGGCAGTCGCGCTGGGGGCGATAGGCGCAGGTTCCGACCGGAAAATTGATGTAATGCCAACGTTCGGTCTTCTTGTAGCTTTCCGGATTGCTCTTGCGCAGCGTATCGGCCCACGAGGCCACGCCGGCAAGGCTGGGCTCCGGTTCGCCCGCCAACAACGCGGCGATCTGTGCGTTGGCCGCGGGCGTCAGGCGCCGTTGGGCGAGTTCCCCCACCAGCCGGTGTCCCTGGTTGGACCAGGCCAGTGCATGGGTCGCAAAAAACGGCAGAAACACCAGCAGGAAGGCCTGCAGGGTCTGTAAGAGCGGACGGGACATTCAGAAACCTTGTATTTGGGGGTTAAAGCGAATGGGGGATGACGCTAAAATACCGGTCTTTCCCGTCCCCGTCTTCAACAGGAGTGGCTTCATGGCGATCAAGGTAGGCATCAATGGATTCGGCCGCATCGGCCGCAACGTGTTGCGCTCGGCGGTGCAGAACTTCGGCAGCGACATCCAGATCGTGGCCATCAACGACCTGCTGGAGCCGGACTACCTGGCCTACATGCTGAGGTACGACTCGGTGCACGGCCGCTTCGACGGCGAAGTGTCCGTAGACGGTAATGATCTGGTCATCAACGGCAACAGGATCCGCCTGACCCAGGAACGCGATCCGGCCGCCCTGAAGTGGGACGAAGTGGGCGCCGAGGTGGTGATCGAATCCACCGGCCTGTTCCTGGACAAGGCCACCGCGCAGAAGCACCTGGATGCAGGCGCGAAGAAAGTCATCCTGTCGGCGCCGTCGAAGGACGACACGCCGATGTTCGTGTTCGGCGTCAACGACAAGAAGTACGCCGGTGAAGCGATCATCAGCAACGCCAGTTGCACCACCAACTGCCTGGCGCCCATCGCCAAGGTGATCAACGACAAGTGGGGCATCAAACGCGGCCTGATGACCACCGTGCATGCGGCCACCGCCACGCAGAAGACCGTGGACGGGCCCAGCAACAAGGATTGGCGCGGCGGACGCGGCATTCTGGAGAACATCATTCCCTCCAGCACCGGTGCGGCCAAGGCGGTGGGCGTGGTGATTCCGGAATTGAACAAGAAGCTGACCGGCATGAGCTTCCGCGTGCCGACCAGCGACGTGTCGGTGGTGGATCTGACCGCCGAACTGGAGAGGCCGGCCACCTACGAGGAAATCAAAGCGGAGATGAAGGCGCAGAGCGAAGGCGCGCTGAAGGGCATCCTGGGCTATACCGAAGACAAAGTGGTGGCCACCGATTTCCGCGGCGATACCCGCACTTCCATCTTCGACGCCGACGCCGGCATCGCCCTGGACAGCACTTTCGTCAAGCTGGTCAGCTGGTACGACAACGAGTGGGGCTATTCCAACAAGTGCCTGGAGATGGTGCGGGTGGTTGCGGGCAAGTAAGCCGCCGCACGGCCAACGGAATCTTTACAGGGGCGCCCAAGTGGCGCTCCTGTCGTTTGGGTACAACAATCCGCTACTGTGGGTCGAGCCGCACGGTACCTGGGGGAGCCGTGTTGCAAATACGCCGGGTTTGACTGAGGCTCCGCAAGCACACGCATAGGGGAAGTACACATGGATGATCTGGAGGGCCTACTGATTCTGCTTGGCCTGGTGGTATTGGCCGTCCCGATCCTGCTGATCATGGCGCTGGTTTCCATCAGCGGACTGAAGCGGCGCGTCGGCGAACTGGAAGAAACGGTCTACCGCCAGCAACCAGGTGTCGCGCCGGCGCCCTCCCGTCCCGAGTCCTATCGTCCCCCTTACGCGCCATCGACGGACGAAGAGGCATTCGTACCGCCAGAGACTGAGCGCGAGCCCACGCTTGCCGAGCTGACCCGCACGCCGGTGATGCAGGAACCGGTTGCTCCTGTCCGGCAGGCGCAAGTGTCGGAACCCACTGCCGCGCCATTGCCGCCGCCGTTGCCGCCGGCACCGCCGCCTCCCGCCGCGCCGCGCCGCGCAACGCCGCTGCCGCCCTCCACGCCGGACGTGTTCACCGTCGCCGCGCGCGCCATCAAACGCTGGTTCACCGTGGGCAATGTGCCGGTGAAGATCGGCATGCTGGTGTTGCTGGCCGGCGTGGCCGCGCTGCTGAAGTACGCCAGCGACCAGGGCTGGCTGACCGTGCCGATCGAACTGCGGCTCGCCGGCATTTCCGCCGCCGCGCTCGCGGGGCTGGTGTTCGGCTGGCGTCAGCGCGAGAACAAGCGCTCGTTTGCGCTGGCAGTGCAGGGCGGGGCCATTGGCGTGCTGCTGTTGACCGTGTTCGCGGCTTTCAAGATGTACGGTCTGATCGAGGCCGCCCCCGCATTCGGCCTGAGCATCGTCCTGATCGCCGGCGTCGGCGTACTGGCGGTGGCGCAGAACTCGAAGACGCTGGCAGTGCTCGGCATCCTGGCCGGTTTCATGGCGCCGATCTGGCTGTCCACCGGCAGCGGCAACCATGTCGCTTTGTTCTCCTACTACGCGGTGTTGAACGCGGCGATCCTGGCCATCGCCTGGTGGCGTCCGTGGCGCGTGCTCAACCTGTTGGGTTTCGTCTTCACCTTCGGCATCGGCACGGTGTGGGGCGTACTGCAATACAACGCCAACAAGTTCGCCAGCACAGAACCCTTCCTGCTGCTGTTCTTCGCCTTCTACCTGATCATTCCGATCCTGTACGCGCGCAAGCAGCCGGCCAGCCGCGGCGACTTCATCGACGGCTGCCTGGTCTTCGGCACGCCGCTGATCGTGTTCTCGCTGCAGGCGGCGCTGCTGATGCCCACCGATCAAAGCCCGCGCATGCCGCTGGCCTTGTGCGCACTGGGACTGGGTGCGTTGTACGCGGTGCTGGCGCGGTTGTTCATTCATCGCGAACGCTACGCCGCATTGGGCGCTTCGTACGCGCTGCTCGCCGTCGGTTTCGCCACGCTTGCCGTTCCCTTGGCGTTGTCGGCGCGCGCGACAGCCTCGGTGTTCGCACTGGAAGGCGCGGCACTCGCTTGGCTGGGCTTGCGCCAGCAACGCTGGTTGCCGCAGGCCACTGGCGCCGGATTGCAGTTGGCCGCCGCCGCTGCGCTTTTCATCGGTGCGTCGGGGTACTGGCCAAACGAGCAGGCCATCGCCAACCCGACCTTCATGGGCGCGCTGCTGATCGCACTGGCGGGTTTCGCCAGCGCCTGGGCATACCGCCGCGAAGAAAAATCGCAGGTTGCGCTGCTGTATTACCTGTGGGGCCTGTTGTGGTGGTGCGGCAATGCGGTCAACGAGATCGAGGCCTTCATCGCCCCGGCGACGCGTGCCGATGCGCTGCTGGCCTTCGCTGCCGTGACCGGATGGTTGGCGGCGGAAGTGCATCGCCGTCGTCCCGCAGCCGCGCTGGCGTTGACCACGCTGGGCGGCTTTGTGGTGGCCATTCCGTTGGCTCTGGCGCAGATGGACGCGCACGTGCAGCCGTTCGCCGGCTACGGTTTGTGGGCATGGCTGCTGTTTGCCGTGCTCGGTATCCGCAGTCTGCTGTGCCTGCGCGCCAATGCGGATCGATTCGCCGGTTGGGCGCAGTTCGCCTGGTGGCTGGTCTGGCCCACGGTGATCGCGCTGCTGTTCTCGTGGCTGGCCGATCGCTTCGAACTGGCGCAAGGCTGGCGGATCGCGCTGCTGGCCTTGCCGTGGCTGGGCGCAGCGACACTGTCCCTGTTCCATTGGAACTGGCTGGCCGCGCCGCAGGGCGAGCGTTTCGATCCCTATCGAACCGCTCTGCAGACGATGTACTTCACCGTGCTTGGGTTGTGGTGGCTGATCGCGCTGTTCCAGGCCGGCGACAGCGCGCCGCTGGCCTGGGTGCCTGTGTTGAATCCGATGGAGTTGGCGCAATTGGCGTTGCTGGGGCTGGCCGCGCGCTGGTTGTGGTCGGAACAGGCGCCGCAGCTATTGCAGAGCCTGCGCATCTTCAAGATGGCCAGTGCGGGCTTCCTCATGGTCACCTTCATCACCCTGCGTGCCGTGCATCACTGGGGCGGCGTGGAATGGGGAGCGGACATGCTGTCCACCAGTCTGGCGCAGACCAGCCTGACCGTGGTGTGGAGCGTGCTGGGCGTGCTGGGCTGGGTGATCGGCTCGCGCCGTGGCCATCGCGGCCTGTGGCTGGGGGGTGCGGTGCTGATGGGCGTGGTGCTGGCGAAGCTGGTGTTCGTAGACCGCCAGAACCTGGGCGATCTGCTCGGAATCGGTTCCTTCGTCGCCTACGGCTTGTTGTGCACGCTGGTGGGTTATTTCGCGCCGGCACCGCCGCGCGCAGCTTCCGAGGAAACAACCGCATGAAACGTCTTGTCCTGATCGCCCTGCTGCCGCTGGCCGCTTTCGCCGGCGTGCGCGAGGACTACGCGCAGCAGTGGTCGCTGACGCTGACCGATGCCGACGCAGGCGCTTATCGCGTGGTGTTGGATCGCAGCGTTTATCGGCAGCTGCAGTCGCCGCAACTGAAGGATCTGGTAGTGGCGAATGCGGAAGGTGGGGAGATGGCGGCTTCCTTATTCGATGCCGAACAGCCGCTGGCCAGGCCGGCCAACAGCATGGACGTGCCATGGTTTCCGCTGCCTTCCAGCAACGCCTCGTTATCGCGCGATATCGCCTCCATCAGCGAGATCGCCGCCGACGGCAGTTTGCGTCGGGTGGTGATGAGCGATACCGGGGCCGCGGCGGAGATGCCCGGCGACGAATACCTGATCGACACCAGCCGTTTGCATGAACCCGTGCGGGCGTTGCGGATCGCCTGGTCGGCAGGGCAGGCGCCGTTCGACCGGCCTTACCGGGTCACCGCTTCCGACGATCTGAAGAGCTGGCGGACCGTGCAGGAAGAGGGCCATCTGGTCGAACTTGAGAACAACGGTGCGCGCATCTTCGAGAACCGCATCGAATTGGGCGGTGTGAAGGCGAAATACCTGCGCCTGGAACCGTTGCGCAAAGACCAGCGCGCGCTGGTTGTGACCAAGGTGACTGCCGAATTCGCGCCGGCGCAGGTCGTACAGGAATGGCAGTGGGAAGAAATCAGCGGCAAGCGCATCGTCGACAAGGACGGCGCGGTTTCCTTCGAGTACCAGGTGGAGGGGCGTTTTCCGTTCGAGCGCGCCGATGTGGCGCTACCCGGCAACAGCTCCAACGAGTGGATCCTGAAATCGCGCGACAGCGAGGAATCGGAATGGCGGTTCGCGGCCGCGCCATGGATGGCTTTTCAATTGGAGGGAGGTAGCGTTTCCAACCGGTCGCCGCCGCAGACGCTGCAGCAGTTGAATCGCGACCACTACTGGCGGTTGATTCCCAAGAACAACGCCAATGAAACCGCGCCCACACTGAGACTGGGCTATCGCCCCGAAGTGCTGGTGTTCCTCGCCCAAGGCAAGACGCCTTACGCATTGCTTGCGGGCAGCGCGCGCGCGAAGCGTGCCGAGTCGCCCCTGCCGCAACTGGTGGATGCCCTGCGCGCGCAGCGCGGACAGGACTGGCAGCCCGCCAGCGCCACGCTCGGTGAGATGCAACCACTGGCTGGCGCCACCGCTTTGACGCCAGCACCGGTGGAGCGCGACTGGAAAGCCTGGTTGCTGTGGGCGCTGCTGGCTGGCGGAGCGCTGATCGTGGCTGGGTTTGCTTTCAGCCTGTTGAAGAAGCGGGAATAGCTTTTTCCTTCTCCCACCGGGAGAAGGTGCCCGAAGGGCGGATGAGGGAATGGGAAATCAGTTTGTACTGAACCTTCCGTAGCAAGTCATTCTCCCTCCCTCATCCGTCGCTGCGCGCCACCCCGTATCAAGTACGGGGCAGGCTCTTCTCCCGGTGGGAGAAGGGAACCGACCGTTTGCCGTCACCTCTTGAAGCCCGGACAATAGGCCTTCGTCTCCGTATCGGTAAGCCCCATCATGTCCATCCTCCGCATGACCGACCTCGACCTCTCCGGCAAGCGCGTGCTGATCCGCCAGGATCTCAATGTGCCGATCGAAGCCGGCCGCATCACTTCGGAGCAGCGCATCACCGCTTCGCTGCCCACCTTGAAGCTGGCGCTGGAGAAAGGCGCTGCGGTCATGGTTGCTTCGCACCTGGGCCGTCCCAAGGAGGGCGTGTGGAGCGAAGCCGACTCGCTGGCGCCGGTCGCCGCGCGCCTGTCGGAACTGCTGGGCGTCGAAGTGCCGCTGGTCAAGGATTGGGTGGAAGGCGTGGACGTGGCTCCCGGCAAGATCGTGCTGCTGGAAAACTGCCGCATGAACGTGGGCGAGGGCAAGGACGATGAAGCGCTGTCGAAGAAGTACGCGGCGTTGTGCGATGTCTTCGTCATGGATGCTTTCGGTACCGCGCACCGCGCGCAGGCGTCCACTCATGGTGTGATCCGTTTCGCGAAACAGGCTGCGGGCGGCCCGCTGCTGATGGCGGAACTGGATGCGCTGGCACTCGCGCTGGAGAAGCCCGCGCGCCCGTTGCTGGCCATCGTGGCCGGCAGCAAGGTATCGACGAAGCTGGAACTGCTGTCGAACCTGGTCGGCAAGGTCGATCAGTTGATCGTGGGCGGCGGCATCGCCAATACCTTCATCGCCGCCGAAGGCCACGGCGTGGGCAAATCGCTGGTCGAAAACGATCTGCTCGGCACCGCACGCAAGATCATCGCCGATGCCAAGGCGCGCGGCGCCGACATCCCGGTGCCGACCGACGTGGTGGTCGCGCCCGAATTCAAGGCCGATGCGACAGCCACGGTCAAACAGGTCGCCGACGTCGATGCCGACGACATGATCCTGGACATCGGCCCGGATACCGCCGCCCGCTACGCCAGGATGATCGCCGACGCCGGCACCGTGGTCTGGAACGGCCCGGTGGGCGTGTTCGAATTCGACGCCTTCGGCAAGGGCACCGAGACCCTGGCGCGTGCCATTGCAGCGTCCAGGGCGTTCTCCATCGCTGGCGGCGGCGACACCCTGGCTGCGGTAGACAAATACGGCATCGCCGATGAGGTCAGCTACATCTCCACCGGCGGCGGTGCGTTCCTGGAATTCCTGGAAGGCAAGACGTTGCCGGCGGTAGCGGCGCTGGAAGCGCGCGGCGGCTGAGCTGGCACTTTGCTGCGATGCCGCGAGTAGCTGTAAAAGCAAAGTCGCTGGGTCCCCGCCTTCGCGGGGATGACGGTCTGGTGGCCAAACTCAGATCGTAGGTCGGGGCTACGCCCCCGACGCCCGTGGATCTTATCGCGCTAGGAATTTCTCTATCGCCGGGCTGCCGTGCGTCGGTCCCTAGAGCGCGCTTGATTCGCCGCATTCCGTGGTGTCGGGCGCGTGGCCCCGACCTACGATGCTTCAACTGTGATGTTGGGGATTGACGTCAATACCAATACAGTACCAGTTTGTCCCGACAAGCCAATGATTTACAGGTTAATTTCCTATTTTTTGCACTGCGGCAAACCAATGGCATCGTAGTGGTCCCATGAATGTGGTAGTTTCCCGTCACTCTAGAGGGGAGACCGCTGTGACCGATCGCCAACGCCGTACCAAGATTCTCGCCACCCTGGGTCCGGCTACCGACCCGCCGGGCGTGCTGGATGAATTGTTCCGTGCCGGCGTCAACGTGGTGCGCCTCAACTTCTCGCACGGCGATCCTTCCGGCCAGGCCAAACGCGCCGCGGCCGTGCGCGCCGCCGCGCAACGCGCAGGCGCCGAGGTCGGCATCCTGGCCGACCTTCCGGGTCCCAAGATCCGAATCGAAAAATTCGCCGAAGGCAAAGTCCGGCTGAAGACCGGCGACCGCTTCGACCTGGTCGCCAGTACCGACGCGCCTTTGGGCGACGTCAACCAGGTCGGCGTCAGCTATCTGGGTCTGCCCGGCGACGTGCAGCCCGGCGACGTGCTGCTGCTGGACGATGGCCTGATGCAGCTGCGCGTGGAATCGGTGGAAGGCGAGCGTATCGTCAACACCGTGTTGAACGACGGCATGCTGTCCGACCGCAAAGGGCTGAACAAGCAGGGAGGCGGCCTGTCGCTGGGCGCATTGACCGAACGCGACAAGGAATTGATCGGCATCGTCGCCAAGATCGGAGTGGACTTCATCGCCGTGTCGTTCTGCCGCAATGCCGAGGACATGAACGAAGCGCGCCGCATCGCGCTGAGCCACGGCTGCGACGCAGCGCTGGTTTCCAAAATCGAGCGCACCGAAGCCATCGAGAACCTGGCCGAGATCATCGACGCGAGCGACGTGGTGATGGTGGCGCGCGGCGACCTGGGCGTTGAGATCGGCGACGCCGAACTGCCCGGCCTGCAGAAGAAGATCATCCGCGAATCGCTGGCGCGCAACAAAGTGGTCATCACCGCCACGCAGATGCTGCAGTCCATGGTCGAAAGCCCCATCCCCACGCGCGCCGAAGTGCTGGACGTGGCCAATTCGGTCATCGACGGCACCGACGCGGTGATGCTGTCGGCCGAGACCGCCGCTGGCGCCTATCCGGTCAAGGCGGTGGAAGCGATGGCCCGCATCTGCCTGGGCGCGGAAAAACAATTCCAGATGGATACCGATTTCGAGAAGGCGCCGCGCAACCTGGAACGCGCCGACCAGGCCATCGCCATGGCCACCATGTTCCTGTCCGAGCACATCGGCGTGCGCGCGATTGTGGCCATGACCGAATCGGGCGGCACCGCGCGCTATCTGTCTCGTTTCCGTTCCAGCGCTCCGATCTACGCGTTCTCGCGCCACGACGGCGCGCGCCGCAGGATGGCGATGATCCGCGACGTGTTCCCCATCGCCTTCGACAGCCGCGGCCTGGCCCCGCGCGAGGCCGCACGCGATTCGCTGCGCATCCTGCGCGACCTCAACCGGCTGGTTCCCGGCGACCGCGTAATCTTCACCAGCGGCGACCACATGGAACAGCACGGCGCCACCAACACGCTGCGCTTGCTGCAGTTGGGTGCGGACGGCAAGGCCGAAGGATTGGGCGAATTGTAGAAACACCCCATCCGTAGGAGCGCCCCATGGGCGCGAGCTCTTTCGCAAGACACCCTGAAAAGCTCGCGCCCATGGGGCGCTCCTACGGGAAATGACGTGATGAAACCGCTTGCGGGTACGGGGTGAAGGGGAGGGCGCCGGCGCCGGGCTATAATTCGGCCCCTTTCCCAGCCGCGCCCCCAGGAACCTCATGAGCATCGAACAGCTTGCCGAAACCGCCCAGGCCATGGTCGCCGCGGGCAAGGGCATCATCGCGATCGACGAATCCACCGCCACCATCGCCAAGCGCTTCGAGAGCGTCGGCATTCCCAATACCGAAGAAAACCGCCGCGCCTACCGCGAGATGCTGTTGACCACGCCCAGGCTGAGCGACCACATTTCCGGCGCCATCCTGTACGACGAAACCCTGCGCCAGTCCACCAAGGACGGCGTGCCGTTCGCCAAGTACATGGCCGCCAATGGCATCATCCCCGGCATCAAGGTCGACAAGGGCACCCATCCGCTGGCCGGCTGCCAGGGCGAAGTGGTGACCGAAGGCCTCGACGGCCTGCGCGACCGCCTCAAGGAGTACTACGCGCTCGGCGCGCGTTTCGCCAAATGGCGCGCGGTGATCAACATCGGCGACGACATTCCCTCCGGCACCTGCATCGAAGCCAACGCGCACGCGCTGGCCCGCTATGCGGCGCTGTGCCAGGAAGCCGGTCTGGTGCCGATGGTGGAGCCGGAAGTGCTGATGGACGGCGACCACGACATCGAGACCTGCTACGAAGTGACCGAAGCCACGTTGCGCGCGTTGTTCGGCGCGCTGTACGAACAGAACGTGATGCTGGAAGGCACGATCCTGAAGGCATCGATGGTGGTGGCCGGCAAGAACAGCGACGAACAGGCCAGCATCGACGAAGTCGCAGAAGCTACGGTCATGTGCCTGAAGAGCACCGTGCCGGCGATCCTGCCGGGCATCGTGTTCCTGTCTGGCGGCCAGAGCGACGAAGACGCCACCGCGCATCTGGATGCGATGAACCGCTTGGGCAATCTGCCGTGGCCGCTGTCGTTCTCCTACGGCCGCGCCATGCAGTCGGCGGCATTGAAGCTGTGGTCGCAGGATCTGGTGGGCAACTTCGCCAAAGCGCAGACGATTGTGCATGCGCGTGCGAAGGACAATGGCCTGGCTGCTTTGGGTAAGTGGGAAGGCTGAGCCACCGCACCTGCGCTTGAGCCCCTCTCCTGCGGGAGAGGGGTTGGGGTGAGGGTACGGCGGAATAGTGCAGGCGAACAATCAATTCAGTGACAGAAGCGGAGCGCGCCTGTTGCACCCTTCCGGTTTGTTTTGCGGACTGGCTTCCGACGTATCCTCACACCCCAAGGGTGCTTGCTTCGCAGCGTCCGCCCCTTCGGGGCACCCCGTATCAAGTACGGGGCAGGCTCTTCTCCCGCGGGGAGAAGGGACCAGAACGCCGGCCTTGCGCCGGCGTTTTCCATTGAGAACTACAATCATGCAAATTTCAGGCATCCACCACATCGCCATCATCGCGTCCGACTACGCGCGCTCCAAACACTTCTACACCGAAGTGCTGGGCCTGAAGGTTCTGGCCGAGGCCTACCGCGAAGAACGCGATTCATGGAAGCTCGATCTCCACGTCTCCGACGGCGTACAGATCGAACTGTTCTCGTTCCCGGCGCCACCGCCGCGCGTCTCGCGCCCGGAAGCCTGCGGTCTCAGGCATCTGGCTTTCGCGGTGCCCGATATCGGGCAGGCGATTGAACATCTGCGGGACCAGTCCATCGAAGTGGAACCGGTTCGCATCGACGAATACACCGGCAAGCACTTCACCTTCTTCGCAGATCCCGATGGGCTGCCATTGGAGTTGTACGAAGCCTAAGGCCGGCGTCGATGCGCTATGGTGTCGGCACCCTTAAGTCGATGCCTGCCCATGTCCCGTGAAATACGCATTCCCGCCGAAGCGGCCGCCGCCCTGGCCAAGGGACTGCGCATCGAAGCGATCAAGCTGGTGCGCGCAGCCAATCATGGCGTGGACCTGCGTGGAGCGATGGAGGCGACGGATGCTTTCGCGTCCGGCAAACAACGCTTTCCCATCGATCCGCCTGTGGCGGTCGCCACTGCATCTTTCGATGGCTTGCCGGCGGAAGCGCTGGCAGCGCTATCGCGCGGCCAGTTGATCGAGGCGATCAAGATCGTCCGTGCCGCCACCGGGCTCGGCTTGAAGGAAGCCAAAGATCTGGTGGAGCAGTATCGCGATGGGCAGACGCCTGCGCGCGACGAGGCGATGCGCGCCAAGTTGGAAGGCATTGCCCGCAAGCACGGTATGAAATTGCCGGAAGCCGCCCTGGTGGCGATGGAGCGCGGCGACCTGAAGGTGGCGATGAATCTGGTTCGGCAGGCCAAAGAGTCGGCTCCGTATGCAGCAGGCACGGCGCGTGGCGCCCATACGGTCAGTCGTGAAACCAACCGGTATGGTTGGTTGTGGGCTTTGGCTTTATTGGTCGTTATCGCGGCCGGTTATTTCTGGTACGCGCGAATGTAGGGTGGGCCTTGGCCCACCATTGCCATCCGTCTATTCACTGCTGCCTGATCGAAAAACGCCTTGTAGCCACATTTCGCTACGTGCCAAGGCGAGATTCGTGCGTGGCAATGGTGGGCCAAGGCCCACCCTACGGCTATGGCAGCCCGGCCAGCCACTCGTCGTCGGAGCCTTCGTTGACCCCTTCGAACAACGGCGTGGAGAAATAGCGCTCGCCGGTATCGGGCAACATGGCCAGCAGCACCGAGCCTTCAGTCGCGGTTTCGGCCACCTGCAATGCCGCGGCCACGGTCGCGCCGGCGGAAATGCCGACGAAGATGCCTTCCTCCGCAGCCAGACGGCGCGAAGTGGCGATAGCGTCGACGTCCGTAATGGGCAGAATCTGATCGGCGACTTCGCGGTTCAACACTTCCGGCACGAAATCCGGCGTCCAGCCCTGGATCTTGTGCGGCGACCATTCGTTGCCGCGCAGCAGCGAGGCGACGGCGGGTTCGGCGGCAGTGATCTTCACTTCAGGGCGCGCGACTTTCAGCACTTCGCCCACGCCGGTCAGCGTGCCGCCGGTGCCCCAGCCGGTGACGAAATGGTCCAGCCGCAAGCCGGCGAAATCGCGCAGGATTTCGGCCGCCGTGGTCTGGCGGTGATAGGCGGGATTGGCGGGGTTGGCGAACTGCCGCGCCAGGAACCAGCCGTGCTTGGCGGCGAGTTCTTCCGCGCGCCGCACCATGCCGCTGCCGCGTTCGGCGGCGGGGGTCAGGATCACTTTGGCGCCGTAGGCGCGCATCAGCTTGCGGCGTTCGATGGAGAAGGTTTCCGCCATCGTCGCCACGAACTTGTAGCCGCGCGCCGCGGCGACCATCGCCAGCGCCACGCCGGTGTTGCCGGAAGTCGCTTCCACAATGGTGTCGCCGGGCTTGAGCAGGCCCTTGGCTTCGGCGTCCAGCACGATGGCCAGCGCCAAGCGATCCTTGACCGAGCCGCCGGGGTTGAACGACTCCACCTTCGCATAGAGGGTGACGTGCTTGGGCGCTACATGGTGCAGCTTGACCACCGGGGTGCGGCCGATGGTGTCGAGGATACTGTCGTAGATTGCCATGGGGTTCTCCGTAAGAAAGCGTCAGGCGGCCTGCGGGAGTGTAGGCGCGCCCAGGTTGTCGGAATGTTGCGAATTCGCGAGCGGTCCTGGCGTGCCCACGGGCGCGGCACCGAACCAGTGCAGCGAGTCCGCGAGTGCGGCCACTTCGCCCAGGATCAGCAGCGCGGGCGATTGCACGCGATGATGGCGTGCGCTTTCCGGAAGCGACGCCAGGGTGCCGGTGACCACCCGTTGCTGCGGCCGCGAACCGTTCTCAACCAAGGCAAACGGCAGGTGAGGGGCGGCACCGGCCAACAGCAGCCGTTCGCGCACCTTTTCCAGCCCCGCCACGCCCATATAGACCGCCAGGGTCTGCTTTTCCCGGACCAGCGTGCTCCAGTCCAGGGTGTCCGACGAATCCTTGCAATGCGCGGTGACCAGGCGCAGCGATTGCGCGTGGTCGCGATGGGTCAGCGGAATACCTGCGTAGGCCGCGCAGGCAACGGCGGCGGTGATGCCGGGGATCACTTCGAAGGGAACGTCGTGGGCGCGCAGGAATTCGAGTTCCTCGCCGCCCCGGCCGAACACGAACGGGTCGCCTCCCTTCAGCCGCACCACGCGCTTGCCTTGTTGTGCATGCTCCAGCATCAGCGCGTGGATCTGGTCCTGGCTCATGCTGTGGCCGCCGGCGGACTTGCCCACTTCGATGCGGACGGCGTCGCGGCGGGCCAGACGCAGCACTTCGGCGCTGACCAGACGGTCGTGCAGGATCACATCAGCCTCGTTCATCGCGCGCAGGGCGTTCAGCGTGACCAGACCGGGATCGCCGGGGCCTGCGCCGACCAGCACCACCGAGCCGACCGGTTGCTCCGGCTTTTCTTTTTCCAGCAACTCGCGCAGATAAGCGTCGGCCTGGGTGGCGTCCAACCGCTGTCGCAGCAACCGCGGCAACGGACCGGTCAGCAGCCGGTCGAAGAAACGTCGGCGCAGGCCCATATCGGGAAAGCGCGCGCGGATGGCCTCGCGTTGGCGGGTCAGCAATTCGGCCAGCGTGCCCAGTGAATCGTCCAGCAGGGTTTCAAGCTGGCGACGGACATGCCGCACCAGCATCGGCGCGCCGCCGCCGCTGGAGATCGCCACCTGCAGCAGACCGCGCTGCACCACGGCGGGCGAATGGAAGCTGCACAGTTCCGCATCATCGACCACATTGGCCAGGATCCGGCGCGCAGTGGCTGCGTCGTAGACCTTCCGGTTGACCGCGCTGTCGTCGGTTGCAGCGATCACCAGCCAGGCCTCGTCCAGCCATTCCTCGCGGAACGCACCGGCAAGCCAGCGGATGCGGCCGGCCTCTAGCAAGTGGCGGAGTCCCTGATTCAACTCCAGCGAACCCATCTGCGGCAAGGCGCCGGCCTGCAGCAACGCTTCCACTTTACGTTCGGCCACCGCGCCCCCGCCTACTACCAGGACGGTCCGGTTGCGCAGGTCGGCGAACAGGGGGAACAGGGAAGCGGTCACGGCAGCGGCATCAAGGATGGCTGATGACCCTAACCCCCGGTTATATGCAGCAGGAAATGACTTGCCGCCCGCTGCATATGACGGGCGGTTATAAGATGTGGGCTGGAAATCCTCTACATTCACTCTTCCGCCCTTTTGCCCCGGGAGCCGCCAGGCTTCGAGACCGCCGATGACGTTGACCCAACTCCGCTACCTGGTGGCCATCGCCGACGCCGACCTCAACATCACCCTGGCCGCCGCGCGTGTGCACGCCACCCAGCCAGGCCTGTCCAAGCAGCTCAAGCAGCTGGAGGACGAGTTGGGCTTTCTGTTGTTCGTGCGCAAGGGCCGCAGCCTGGAAGCGGTCACGCCGGCCGGCGGCGAAGTCATCCTGCGCGCACGCGCGGTACTGGCCGAAGCCAACAACATCCGCACCTATTCGGCCAACCAGCGCCGCGAAAGCCAGGGCCAGCTGATCCTGGCCACCACCCACACCCAGGCGCGCTTCGTGCTGCCGCCGGCCATCGGCCTGATCAAGCGCGCCTACCCGCAGGTCAGCGTGCACCTGCAGCAGGCCGGCGAAAGCGCCGCGCTGGATCTGCTGAGCGAAGGCGATGCGGACATCGCCATCATCAGCACCGCCGGCGATGAGCCGCAGGCCGGCATCGCCGTGCCGTTGTACCGTTGGCGGCGGCTGGTGCTGGTGCCGCGCGGCCATGCGCTGGATAAGGGCGATGCCGTTCCCAGCATGGCCGACCTGGCCACCCAGCCGCTGATCAGCTACGAATCCTCGACGCGGCCGGAGTCGTCGCTGCAACGCGCTTTCGCCAGCGTCGGCCTGCAACCCAGCATCGCGCTGACTGCGCTGGATGCCGACCTCATCAAGACTTACGTGCGCGCCGGCATGGGCGTGGGCCTGCTGGCGGAAATGGCGGTGACTTCCGCCGATACCGATTTGCGCGCCTGGGCCGCGCCGTCGGCCATCAACGAATGCATCGCCTGGGCGGTGCTGCCGCGCGAGCGCGTGCTGCGCGACTACGCGCTGGAACTGGTGCACGTGCTGGCGCCGCAAGTCGATCGGCGCGATCTGCGTCGCGTGCTGGATGGCAATCAGGCGGCGGACTGGCCGGTGCCGCCGACGTGGGAATCGTTGACGCAGACGATTACCAGCTGATTGATCCCTGATCTTTAATGCAAGTGATCTCTCATTGATGGGTGCGAGGCGCGATTATAGAAATGAGGGGCGCAGATTTTGGCTTGCAGAGGCAATCATTATCGGTTCAACTGGGATTGTTAATGAAGTGACGCGGCTCATTCACGTTGGTAGGAGGAAACAGCAATGGAAATTGCAAAACGAACCAGCGTTCTTCTGGCATGTACGGCTGGATTGGCGATTTCGTTCGCTATCTTGGCCCTATTCCACACCAACGCGCTTATTCAGCAGGTAGCGCTTCAGTGCGCCACTCAGAATTCCGATATCTGCCGCCAATTCGTGCCTTGGCTATGGATTGGCATTACGTTTACAGTGATTGGTGCGTTCGCATTGGTCATGTGGTTCGCACGGCGAACACGTCCTGCAGGCGCGCTAGCGCCATTCGTGTTTGCCACCTTATTGTTGCCGGTGGGATATTCGGTGTGGCTATGGCTCCAACCCTCCGAGTCTGCTTTAACGCAGCAGGACCCCGGCCACGTTGCGCAAAGAACGGATGATCTTGCAAAGCGCATTGAGCAGGCTAAGGCTCAAGCCAAGCCAGAATCTGTGCGGCCAAGCGGACATCATCCATTCCCTGATCTGCCTCAGAGTCGCGACGGCTTGCCGCTGGATGACGATCCATTCATGGCTACAAGCAAAGCTGAGCAGTCATGGCTTGATAGGAACGGGTACCCAAATGCGAAGCAATGGGCTGCCTACACGCAGGCCTCTGACCTGCAGCTACGAGAAGCTGCAGAGCAGGGCGATAGGGGCGCGAAGACGATACTTGATCATCGGCGTTTGATGGCCGGTGATGACGCTGCGGTAACTGATCTATTGACGGAAGGTGCAAAAGGGTCAGGCTTCGCACTCGATATGCTGGCTTCTTATCTGGCCAGCACCAGAGGAGGCGACCGGCAAACAGCCTATGCCGTTAGCCGAGTTTCGGAAATGCGCGGAAATCTTAGGGTTGCGGCTGCTCGCGATCTGATGTTCGACGTTCCTCTAACAAATTCCGAACGCATGCAGGGAGATCAGGAGGCGATGGATATCTATAACAGCCTGTACGAGCTTCAGCGAAAGATTCGTGGGCCAAGCTCGTCACCCGTTGATCCACGCCCAATCGGCGGGTAAAGCACTAAGGGCATGTATACCAACTAAGGAGTGGTTGTGAATAAAAAATCCAGAATCGTACTGGCTGGCGGATCTTTGGTGATCAGCGGACTTGCTATCGCATGTGCGATGAAAGCAATGCCTCACCTTGGCATTATTGATGTATCCGCATGGGATATCGCTGTAGCTGGTGCCCAGGGGTATAACAATCCAGCCCGGGCAGCGGCATTGAAGAACCTAGATGAAAAAGCTATCGAAGTGCTCGGCGAGGCTGAGTGGAAGTCGAATAACTATCTGGGCCCGGTGTCGTACAAGATCGCTAACTCTGCAACCATCGTTACCGAGGATAAGCCATGCGACAAGCTGATGAAGGAAACGGCTCCTAGATCGGGAAGCAGTCCTTCTGGATCCAGTGGTGGTGGCTCAGGTTCGTATTATTGGTCAGGCGGCCGTGTTTATGGCTCGGGTGGATCGTGTCTCTATGGCTGTGGAGGAACGGTCACGGTAGGAGAGGTGAAGGAAGCCTAATCGCTGATTGTTTCTTGGCGGAGCGAAGAGCCGTATTTGCGGCTCTTCGCAAATGCTCTTGGCTCTGTGCCTGGCTTTGGCATCGGAGAAGATTAATCCGGATGCGGGCACAGATTCTCGGCTTGAGCGATACGGCGCTGTAGGATAGCCATGCTTCAACCCCACGTCCCAATTGCGAATGCTGCAATGCGGATCTGCCTCCCGATTCCACCGCGGCGCGGAGCTGTTCCTTCGAATGCACGTTCTGCGCATCATTTTTCCGCTGAATGCTCTGTGCTGGACGGCAATCAAGTAGCAGACTGGCCGGTGCCGCCGACGTGGGAATCGTTGACGCAGACGATTACCAGCTGAGCTGCGTGATCCGTCTGGCGTTCTTCAAGGCGACGGCTTCCACTCCACGTCCTGCAACTTCGGCCATGCCTTGCGTTCGCCAACCCATGCCATACCCAACAGGTTGCCATCGGCGATGCAGCTGACGCGTGCGTACAGATTCTTGCCTGCCGTGGTCGAGCAACCATAGCCGTGGCTGCGGCTATTGATTGGAAGGCAACTGCTGTCGGTGACGGCATCGGCCGGCAGGTCCGGCGCAATGCTGCGTACATGCGCCAGGAATTGGTCGCGCGCCGCAGCGATCAGCGTGTTCATGTCGTCGGGACGGGTTTCGGCCCAGATCGGCGAATACCAGGCCTGGCGCCTCGTGTTGACCGCCGCGAAGCAGTGCATGGGTTCGACGGATGCCGCCGGCTTTGCGGCGGCGGTCGAAGCGGATTGCGCAGCCGGTGCCGCCAACGGAACGGATGTGGCGACCGCCGATCCGATTTCCACCGACAACTCCAGCATCTTGCGCTCGCGCCACACCTGCAGCGGGGCTTTGAAGCCGGGACGCAGGCGCGCGACGATAACGGGCAAATCGGCCGCCTTCTCCACCGATTGACCTGCGACCTCCAGCACCACATCCAAGGGCTTCAAGCCTGATTTTTCCGCTGCGCTACCTGGGATCACCTGCACCACCATCGCTCCCCGTGCGGGTTGCAGGCCCAGTGCCAGCGCCAACGTGTCGGTGACCGTGTCTATCGCCACACCAAGCCTGCCTTGAGCTGCAGGCGTTGTGTCCGCCGCCACCGCTGTCGCGGCAACGATCGGCGTCGCGGGCTGCGGTGATCCCGTCCCGGAAGGAATCCACGCCAGATCCACAAAGCGCAGATTGAAGCCGCTGAACAGCCTGCGATATTCCTTGCGGCTCTTTTCCGCTTCGGCCAGCGTGTCCTTGAACACGCACATCGTTCCCTGATCCGACACGCCATGGCCGGGCAGGGCAGTGCGTTTGAATTCGTCAGTGTAGGCGTCTGTCTGGTTGTAGACGGCCATGGGATCATCGCCGCGCACCGGTTTCTCGAAGACCAGGCTGGCTACCGTCTTGCGTACGTCCGGCTCGACATCGGTGACATAGCAATAGAAATATTTATTGGAGAAGGTGGCTTTCGCCACCACCGCATTCGGATTCCAGGGCTTGGGCGTCCACGCGACTTCCTGCCATTTCGAGGCCCAGAGCATGATCCGCTTGGTCCAGTCCTTGCGTTGCTGGGACCTGATCGCTTCCAGTTCGGCACGGCTTTCGGTGGCGGGAAAGCAACTCTTGTCGCCAGAACCGCCCATACCGCCGACGAACGTATGGAACTCTGTCGCCAGTTCCGTCGTGCGCGACATGCCGCCCGCATCATCGGCCCGATAGCTGAACTCGAGCGTCGGCGAGGCCCATATCTTGGCTGTGCCCATGCCGCCCCCCGACATATCGGCGACGGTGCAGAAGGTAAAGGCGGTTCTTGCCTGCGCGGCTTGCGCAAAGGCATGCGCTGGCATCAGCCATGCGAGCGAACAGAGAACAACGGTTGCGATGCGCGTCATGGATCGGTTTCCCCTGGAATTTTGCTGACGTCCCCACGCCGCTTTCGCACACTAACCGGTATCGGCAAGGCATGCCACTGGTCCAACCAGGCAGCGGACTGGCGAGTGCCGCCGACCCGGGAATCGTTGACGCAGACGATCACCAGCTGAGCGGTCGCTTAATTTTTAATGTGCGCGGTCTCTTATTAGTGGGAACGGGCGCAATTGCAATTTTTTGAGATTGTAAGCGCGAGCATTATTGGTTCAACTAAGTAAAACCATAGGGTTTTCTCGGCGTACGCGATTCGTGAGCTGGCTGGCGCCGATTGTACTTGCCGCTTTTCAGCAAGTACGCCAAGGCAGTCGGCACCCATAAAAGGAGGTTGGTTTGAAAGGTTTGCTTAAAGTTGGATTGGCCGCCATCCCATTGTTGTGGGGTTCTGCTGCGTGGGCGCAAAGCTGCGCGGGCGGCGGTTATGTGGATGCTCAGGGCATTTGCCAAAACAGTGCGTATGGTCCGCACTCTTATGGCTCTCACTCAGAGGACTATGGAACATCGAATGCCGGCTCGAAAGGCAATAATTCTGGTGGCAATTCGCAGCCTGCGCTTCGGAGCAGTTATGGGGCGGTGGCGTGGAATGATGTAACGGGTACTTTCGGTTATACAAGCAAGCAAGCAAGAAGGAAAGCGAACAAGCAGCATTAAATGATTGCGGCGAAAATGGGTGCAAAATTGTTTCGACTTATGCTAATCAATGTGCGGCATATAGCTTTGGAATACAAAGCAATGGTAAAGGCTATAGGGTAGGGGGATATTCGGTAAGTCCTAGGACGGCTGAGCAAAAAGCACTTGCTTCGTGTTCCTCTCATGCCCGAAATTGTCAAATTGTAATTTCAGAATGCTCGTTGCCAGAATAAAGAAGGCTGTCGCAGCCGTTGGTCCGGCAGTCATCGGTGCACAAAGCGCAGCACCCCACGAAAGGAGGTTGGTTTGAAAGGTTTGCTTAAAGTTGGATTGGCCGCCATCACATTGATGTGGGGTTCTGCAGCGTGGGCGTATGACTGCCCCGGCAGTGGGCAAAATGATGGATCTGGTAACTGTGTTTATTTTGATGGCTCATATCCAAATCATCCTGCGGGCTCTATTCCTATGACAGGTAGCCAATGGGATCGGAGAGGCAATAATTCTGGTGGCGGTGCGGTGGTTTATAGACAACTGCCGGATAGCTGGGGGGCGGTGGCAGCAAGCGCTTCGGGTGCAGTGGGTACAGCAAGCAAACAAGCAAGCAAGAAGGCAAGCGAGAATTTCGCATTACGAAATTGCGGAGAACAGGGTTGTAAGATCGTTTCCACTTACAGTAACCAGTGTGTCGCTGCAGCATGGCGTGTCGGTAGTTTCATTACACGTAATGGCTTGACCCCAAATGAGGCGGAACAGAAAGCTTTAGCGGCTTGTTCGAGCAAAGCCAAGCGTTGCCAGATTGTTGTTTCTGAATGCTCATTGTCGTCATGAAAAGTGAAATAAGGAAATATTTTTGAGTGAGTTTGCGAGTTCCCGCATGAGTACCACCGAAGCCCCGCTCGCATGGGGCTTCACTTTTTTGGCATGAAGCATTAATGCTCCCGCTCGTGTTTGGAGGCATCGCAGGGTAGATTCCAGTTCGCCGGTGGTTCGTGCTGTTCCAGCGGACGGATCGGGGTTCGCCCCGACCGACATGACCTTGCGGAGAATAGCCATGCTTCAACTACGCCCCAACTGCGAATGCTGCAATGCGGATCTGCCTCCCGATTCCACCGAGGCCAGGATCTGTTCCTTCGAATGCACGTTCTGCGCGTCGTGCGTCGATTCGGTGCTGCACGGAAAGTGTCCGAACTGCGGCGGCGATTTCACCGCGCGGCCGACACGGGCGGCGCACCTGTTGGCGAAATATCCCGCATCGACCGAACGGATATTCAAACCGGAAGGTTGCGAAAAAACGGCGTAGGGCGGGTTTTAACCCGCCTTTCGGCAACTTCCGACACCCTCCCGGTTACGGAGACTTCGGCGTAAGCGTCCGCAGCACGGATTTGTCCAGCTTGGCCGCCAGACCAACGCTTCGCCCGGCCAGGTTGGCCACCACGTAATGCACCGAGCTGCCCATCACCTGCGCGCATTCGGAAACGGTGAGGCCGTAATCCTGCTGCAGCCATTGCACCATGCCCGAAGTCGCGGCGCGCAGCGCATCGTCCAGCGAACCGGCCTGGCCCAGCACCATGATCTGCGTATCCGATTCCACGCGCGGCGCGGCGATGCTTTTGCTGCGCAGCACCTCCACGCTGAATTCCACGTCCATCGACGTTTCCAGCCCGTACTGCGATGTCTCTCCATCGCCCTGCAATGCGTGCGCATCGCCCAGATACAGCAACGCGCCAGGTTGCGATACCGGCAAGTAGACCGTAGCGCCTTCGCGGACCTCGTTGAAATCCATGTTGCCGCCGAATCGTCCGGTGTCTCCGGTCGAAATCGGTGCAGAACCGAATCCCGGCGCTACCGCCAAACCACCCAGCATCGGACGCAGCGGCACCGACAAATCCCGCAGCTGCGGCGAGGGGAATTCCGGGCGCGCTACTCCGTGTTCGAGGTCCAGTTTCCAGCGCACTGGTTTGCCCAGCTCCGTCGCCTTTGCGGCAAGCGCGGGCGAAAGCGCACGGCCGACCACGCTGTCCAGGCTATCGGCATAGTCGCGATTCAAGCGCAGCCGTTTGATGCGGATAGCCAGCACGTCGCCTGGACCGGCACCCATCACATAGAACGGGCCCGTCTGCGGATTGCCGAAAAGCGCCTGGGTCTTGCCATGTTGGTCCACGCCGCCGGAATCCAGGGTGGTGGTATGCACGGTATCTCCCGGCCAAATGGTCAGTACCGGCTCACGATGGGGAGAGAACTCGTTCGAGTAACTGGTGGGAACGAACTCGTGCCGTTGCGGCGCGCTGTTCGCCCGCTGCGGAAGGCGTCTTGCGGTAAAGGCGTGCGTCGCCCGCTGATCCTTGTTGTTGGTGTCGGGGTAGTCGGCGATGCCGGAGATCCGCTCTTGCGTTTGGGTCCCGCTGAAGCGGTAAACGGCGGCGTCGCTACCGGTTACCACGAACTCCAGGGCCTGGCCCCGGCGGCTTCCTTTCAACGGATCGCCATCGAAGACACCGGTCAACGGACCTTCGCCATCGGGAAGCTCCAGCAATTGGTAGGTAGCATTGCCCCACAAATCGGTGGTGACCAGCCATTGGCCCGTGGGTTCGGCTGCCTTGCCGGTCGTCCACGCAGTCAAAAGGAAAAACAGGAGGACGAAACGTTTTTTCATGGTAATCCAGTTTGACTACAATTGTAGTCACATTGTTGGGCCTAACCTTCCGACGGTCAATCCCAGGCACGCAACTCAATTGCCGGGCCGCTGCTCCGGCTTGGGCTCGGTCACTTCCTTGCCGGGTTCGGCCTTGCCCGACATTTCCGCGCCGGCATCGGGCGCCAGCCGCAGCATCATCCAGACCGAGCTGGCCGAGATCAGTCCCACGGTGAGGAAGGCGAAGCTGAAATTGATCACCGCCGTCATCGGTTCGCCGGTGGCAACGCTGGTCATGCTCAGCGCATAACCGCCGATGGTGATGCCCATGGCCAGCGACACCTGTTGGGCCACTGCCGCAAGACCACTGGCCTGGGCCATGCGCGCCGGTTCCACCTCGGCATAGACGATGGCGTTGAGGCTGGTGAACTGCAGCGAGCGGAAGCAGCCGCTGACCAGCAGCACGCCGATGATCAGCGGGTAAGGCGTTTCCGCACGGAACAGGCCGAAACAGCAAAGCAATAATGAAGCGATCATCGCGTTGGTGATCATCACCTTGCGGAACCCCCAGCGATGCAGGATGCGCCCGGCCAGCGTCTTCATGAACATCGCGCCGGCCGCCGAGGTGAAGGTGATCAATCCCGACTGCAGCGGATTGAGGCCGAAGCCCAGCTGCAGCATCAGCGGCAGCAGGAAGGGCGTAGCGCCGATACCGATGCGGAACAGCGAACCGCCCAGCACGCCGATACGGAAGGTCGGCAACTTCATCAGTCCCAGGTCGATCAGCGGATGCGGGTGACGTCGCGAATGCATCACGTAGACCCCAAGCAATCCCACACCGGTAAACAGGCAGGCGGCGGCGACCGGCGTGCTGACCAAGTGCCGGCCCATGCTGGCGAACCCGAATATGGTCAATGCCAGGCCGGTGGCCGACAGTGCGAATCCGCGCCAGTCCAGCGGACGCGCGCCGCCGCGCAGCATCGGGATATGCCGCCAAGCCAGGTAGATGCCCAGCAAACCCATCGGCAGGTTGATCAGGAAGATCAGGCGCCAATTGCTGTAAGTGGTGATCAGACCGCCAAGCGGCGGCCCCAGCATCGGCCCCAGCAGGGCGGGAATGGTCAGCCAGCTGAGCGCCTGCACGAGCTGCGCCTTGGGCACGGTGCGCAACAGCACCAGACGCCCCACCGGCACCATCATCGCCCCGCCCATGCCTTGCAGGAATCGCGCGGCCACCAGCGCACCCAGCGAATCGGAGGCGGCGCAGCCGACCGAACCCAACAGAAACACGCCGATGGCCGCCATGAAAGTGGGTTTGGCGCCGAAGCGGTCGGCCACCCAGCCGCTGATGGGAATGAACACCGCCAGCGCCAGCATGTAAGTGGTGAGGGCCAGCTTCAGAGCCACCGGCTCCACGCCCAAGTCTTCCGCGATCATCGGCAATGAGGTCGTGATCGCGGTGGAATCCATGTTCTCGATGAACAATGCGGTCGCGACGATGAGGGGGAGGAGACGTTCCTTTCTCACGAAGGCAAAGTGGATCCGGCGGACAGTGCCGCTATTGTCGCCTACGTATCGTGAAGGTGCAGGTAGGTCGGATACCAAAGAGAGAGGTGGTGGATTTATCCCCTTCTCCCCTTGTGGGAGAAGAGCCTGCCCCGTACTTGATACGGGGTGCCCGTAGGGCGGATGAGGGGTAGAGTGGAGTAGGGGCCTATCAGGCGCCAAAATGTTGCAACATCTGGCTTCAAGAATGTGGAAAGTGTCAATCGGCGTAAATCATGCGACTCCGCTCACCCCTCTCCCGCCGCGCGAAGCGCGTCGACCTCTCCCACAAGGGGAGAGGTGGGCTTCGGCGCGAGCATTAGGAATCAGTTGATCCGTCGTCGGGGGCGTAGCCCCGACCTACTTGGATATCGTGAGCTTCGATGCTCCCTTCTGCTCTGTACTTGATGCGGAGTGCCCGTAGGGCGGATGAGTGATGGAGCGGAATAGAAGTCGATCGGGTGTCGAGAACGCTGCAGCAGCCGGCTTCAAGGATGTGGAAGGTGGACAATCAGTGAAGTTATGCGACTCCGCTCACCCCTCTCCCGCCGCGCGAAGCGCGTCGACCTCTCCCACAAGGGGAGAGGTGGGCTCGGGGCGATCTTTAGGAATCAGTTGATCCGTGCGTCGGGGGCGTGGCCCCGACCTACACCTCTACGTGAATCCCGCACTCGCGCTTCAAACCGAAATAGCGCGTGTCTTCCGCGCTCATTCCCGGCTCCCAGCGCGAAGTGGTGTGGAAATCGCCGATCGACACGTAGCCTTCGTCCCACAGCGGATGGTAGGGCAGCTCGTGTTTCTTCATGTAGACCCAGATGTCGCGGTCGGTCCAGTCGACGATGGGATTCACTTTCAGGCGCCCCTCGCGTTGCTGCAGCACGGGGGTCTGGCTGCGGCTGCTGGATTGGCTGCGGCGCAGGCCGGTGAACCAGGTGCCCACGTCCAGTTCCTTCAATGCGCGCTTCATCGGCTCCACCTTGCGCAGGCCGTTGTACTGGTCGATGCCGACCACGCCCTGTTCCCACAGGCGGCCATGGCGCGCTTCCATCCAGGCGCGGCTGACCAGCGGGCGGAACACTTGCAGGTTGAGCTTCAGGCGTTCCTGCAATTCGTCGGCGAAACGGTAGGTCTCGGGGAACAGGTAGCCGGTATCGATCAGGATCACCGGAATATCGGGCTTCTGCTGGCTGAGCATGTGCAGCATCACCGAAGCCTGCGCGCCGAAGCTCGAAGACAGAGCCGCGTTGGCCGGCCCGTTTTCCAACGCCCATTCCACGCGTTGTTCGGCGGTGCGCGCTTCCAGCGATGCGTTGAGTTCTTCCAACGACTCGGGTTCGTTGGCGGCGATGTCGATGTTCAGGGCACTCATGCGTGCAACTCCAGCGGAATCTGTCGGTGTGTGGGGTAGGGGGGCAGGGCGACCACGCCGCTGCGGTGCAGGAAATCGCCGAAGCCTTCGTCCGTTTCGCGTTCGCCGGCATAGCGCGCGAACAACGGATCCAGAGCATCCAGAATTTCGCCTTCCGCGATGTTTTCGCGGTACAGCGTGTTGAGGCGCTGGCCGCGGTGGTCGGCGCCCAGCATCAGGTTGTAGCGGCCGGGCGCTTTGCCTACCAGCGCGATCTCGCCCAGGTACGGGCGTGAGCAACCGTTCGGGCAACCGGAGATGCGCAGCAGGATCGGCGCGTCGCGCAGGCCGTGTTTGTCCAGCAATGGCTCAAGCTTTCCGGTGAAGTCGGGCAGGTAGCGCTCGGCTTCGGCCATCGCCAGTCCGCAGGTGGGCAGGGCCACGCAGGCCAGCGCGGCGCGGGCGAGCGCCGTGCCGTTACGCAGGCCCGCATCCAGTGCGTGGGAATGCACCAGCGCATCGACGCGTTTGCGCTCGCTGTCGGGCACGCCGGCGATGACCAGGTTCTGGTTGGGCGTCATCCGGAACTCGCCACGATGCACGTTGGCGATCTCGCGCAGGCCGGTCAGATGCGGCGCGCCGGGGCGGTCGGCGATGCGGCCAGCGGAAAGATTCAGCGTAAGGTGCCAGCGGCTGTCTTCGCCCTGCACCCAGCCGTAGCGGTCGCCGCTGTGATCGAAACGGAAAGCGCGCGCCGGGGCCAGCGCGAATCCGGCACGGCTTTCGATCTCGGCGACGATGGCGTCCAGCCCGTGGTCGTCGATGGTGTACTTGAAGCGCGCGCGCTTGCGCACTACCCGGTTGCCCCGGTCGCGCTGGGTGGTGACCACGGCAGTGGCTATCGCGATCACCTGGTCCGGAGTGACGAAACCGACCACGTTGGCCACGCGCGGATAGGTTTCCGCATCGCCATGGGTGGCGCCCATGCCGCCGCCGATGCTGACGTTGAAGCCTGCCAGCGCTCCATCCTCGATCACCGCGATAAAGCCCAGATCGTTAGCGAACACGTCCACGTCGTTGACCGGCGGGACCGCGAAGGCGACCTTGAACTTGCGTGGCAGATAGGTGCTGCCGTAGATCGGCTCTTCTTCCTCGCCGCTGCCGGCTACCAGCTCTTCGTCCAGCCAGATCTCGTAATAGGCGCGGGAGTTGGGCAGGAAGTGCTTCGACAGTTTCGCCGCCCAGTCCTGCACTTCGGCATGCGCGCTGGACTCCAGCGGATTGGCCGCGACCATCACGTTGCGGTTGACGTCGCCGCAGGCGGCCAGCGTATCGATCAGCGTCGCGTTGATCGCCTGCATGGTCGCTTTCAGTTCGCGCTTGATCACGCCGTGGAACTGGAAGGCCTGGCGGGTGGTGATGCGCAGCGAATGGTTGGAGTAGCGCGTGGCGATGGCGTCCAGCTTCAGCCATTGCTGCGGCGTGACCACGCCGCCCGGCGTGCGCGTGCGGATCATGAACTGATAGGCAGGTTCGAGCTTCTGCCGGCGGCGCTCGTCGCGCAGGTCGCGGTCGTCCTGCTGGTAGCTGCCGTGGTATTTGATGACGGTGGTGTCGTCCTCGCGCAGCGCACCGGTCAGCGGATCGGCAAGGCTATCCAGCAAGGCGCCGCGCAGGCGTTTGCTTTCGGATTTGATGTCTTCGACGGAGTGGGTGGTCATGGTGTGCGTGTAGCCGATGCTGTCGTAGGAGCGCCCCATGGGCGCGAGCTCTTGATCGGTGCCAGGGAAAAAGCTCGCGCCCATGGGGCGCTCCTACGGATCAATAGACATCGCGGCTGTAGCGGCCCTCCGCTTGAAGTTTGGTGAGGTATTCGGCAGCGCCGTCGGCATCGACGCCCGCCTGTGCGGAAACGATCTGCAGCAGTGCCGCATGCACATCCTTGCCCATGGCAATGGCGCCGCAGACGTAGAAGTGCGCGCCGTTCTGCAGCCAGTCGTAGACTTCGCGGCCGCGTTCGCGCAGTCGCTGCTGCACGTAGATTTTTTCGGCCTGGTCGCGGGAGAACGCCACGTCCAATCGATGCAGTTCGCCGGTGCGCAACGCGTCCTGCCACTCGGTCTGGTAGAGGAAATCAGTATTGAAATGGCGCGCGCCGAACAGCAGCCAGTTGCGGCCGCTGGCTCCGGTTTCCGCCCGTTCCTGTACGAAACCGCGGAACGGCGCCACGCCGGTGCCGGGCCCGACCATGATGAGGTCGCGGCTGGCGTCGACGGGAACGCGGAAACGCTCGTTGGCCTCGATATAGACCGGCGCGTGATCGCCTTCGCCCAACGATGAGAGGAAACCGCTCGCCGCACCGACATGCGCGTGGCCGAAGGCCTGGTAATCCAGCACGTCGACGGTGAGGTGCACTTCCTCGCCCACGCGCTTGCGGCTGGAAGCGATGGAATACAGGCGCGGGGTCAGCGGACGCAACGCGGCGATCAGTTCCTGCGGCTCCCAATGCGCGGGCCAGCGGCGCAGCACATCGGCCAGCTGATGGGTGTTGAGCAGGGCGGCGAAGTCGGCGTTGCGCGCGGGGGCGAGCAGGTCGTTGAGTTCTTCCGAACGCGACTGCGCGGCGTGGCTGGCCAGGAACGGACGGCTGAGCTTGGTCAGTTCACGGCGCGCCGCCAACCATTCGCGCAGCGGCAGCGATTCTTCCTTGTCCTGCACGGGCGCATCGCCCTCCAGCTCCAGGGCCTGCAGCACGCCATCCACCAGCAGCGACGGATTGCGGTGACGGACGCCCAGCGCATCGCCGGGTTCGTAGTGCAGGCCCGAGCCTTGCAGCGACAGTTCGATATGACGCACGTCCTTGCCGACACCGCCATGCTGCAGATAGCGCACGCCCTTGAAGTCGCGCCCGCTGATGCGCTGGTTGAGCAGCAGCTCTGCGGCGAAGGGCTTGTCGTGGGTCCAGGCAGGTGCGCTGGGCGCCGGACGCAGCGGAGTAATGGTGGCCGAAGGCGCGGTCGTGGTCTTCAGCAAGGTCTTGGCGTGGCCCATAGCCTGTTCGCGCCAGGGCAGGGCGATAGTGTCTATGTCCAGGTCGGCTTCGCCAGCGGGGAACAGGCGGCTGGCGCCCAGTTCGGCCAGGCGCGCGTCCAGACGGCGGCCGATGCCGCAGAAATCGGCGTAACTGGAATCGCCCAGGCCGAGCACGGCGTATTTCAGTTCGGGCAATTTCGGCGCGCGCTTGCCGGCGATGAATTCCACCAGGCCGATGGCGTCGTCCGGCGGGTCGCCTTCGCCCTGGGTGCTGATGACCACGTAGAGCAGGCGTTCGTTGGCCAGTTCGCGCTGCGGGTAGGCGTCGGCGCGCAGCAGGCGCACGTTGAGGCCGGCGGCTTCGGCTTCGCCTGCCAGGGCTTCGGCCACGCGGCGGGCGTTGCCGGTCTGGCTGCCGTAGACGATGGTCAGGCGCTGGCTGGCCTGCGCTGCGCCGCCAGGAAGCACGGCCAAATGCGGCGCCGGATTGCCTTGGGCCAAGCCTGCGGCATAGCCGGACAACCACCACAGGCTGGGGCCGTCGAGCCCTTCCACCACGCGCGCCAGCAACGCTTTGCGCTCCTCGGGCAAAGGACTGGGGGCCAACGCGGGCGGTGCAGCGGTCATGCTTTGACTCGCGGAGAGTGCGGTTAGGATGACCGATGCTAGAGAAGCGTTAACCCATTCAGAAACGACATCTGGTTATGGGGTTATGCCCTGCGCTTATTTCTGGACCAGGTCCCAAAGGCTGAATACTCGCCAGCCTGCCGGGGAACCTGCCGGCCTTTCGGGGCCAGCTGATAATCTGCCGTACCGGTTCCCGCCTCCCTTGCGTCCGCGAAATCCTTGATGAGTTCCGTTCCTTCCCTGTCCCACCTCGACCGCCTGGAAGCGGAGAGCATCCATATCCTCAGGGAAGTCGCAGCCGAATTCCGCAACCCGGTGCTGCTGTACTCGGTGGGCAAGGACAGCTCGGTGCTGCTGCACCTGTTGTTGAAGGCCTTCGCCCCCGCGCCGCCGCCGATCCCGCTGCTGCACGTGGACACGCGCTGGAAGTTCCGCGAGATGATCGCTTTCCGCGACCGCCGCGTGGCCGAGACCGGCACCGAATTGCGCGTGCACATCAACCCCGACGGCATCGCCCAGGACATGGGCCCCATCAGCCACGGCGCCACGGTGCATACCGACGTGATGAAGACCCAGGGCCTGAAGCAAGCGCTGGACCAGTACGGTTTCGACGCGGCCATCGGTGGTGCGCGCCGCGACGAGGAAAAATCGCGGGCCAAGGAGCGCGTGTTCTCCTTCCGCAACGACAAGCACCGCTGGGACCCCAAGCGGCAGCGTCCGGAGTTGTGGGATGTCTACAACGCGCGCATCGACAAGGGCGAGAGCGTGCGCGCGTTCCCGCTGTCCAACTGGACCGAGCTGGATATCTGGCTGTACATCTATCGCGAAAGCATTCCGGTGGTGCCGCTCTATTTCGCCGCCGAGCGTCCGGTGGTGGAACGCGACGGTGCGCTGATCCTGGTGGACGACGAACGTCTGCCGCTGCGCGACGGCGAAACCCCGCAACTGAAGAAAGTACGTTTCCGTACGCTGGGTTGCTACCCGCTGACCGGGGCGATCGAGTCCGAGGCCGATACGCTGGAGGCGATCATCGCCGAGATGCTGGTGACCACCAGCTCCGAACGGCAGGGCCGCGTCATCGACCAGGACCCTACCGCATCGATGGAGAAGAAAAAGCTGGAGGGGTATTTCTGATGATGCTCGCTTTTGTAGGAGCGGGCCCTGCCCGCGACGCTCTTGATGACATGACGCGAAAGCGTCGCGGGCAGGGCCCGCTCCTACAGGAATGGCCGCATGTCTAATATTGCCTCCTACCTCAAACAGCACGAAGAAAAGCCGCTGCTGCGTTTCATCACCTGCGGCAGCGTGGATGACGGCAAGAGCACATTGATCGGACGTCTGCTCTATGACAGCAAGCGCCTGTTCGACGATCAGCTGGCTGCGCTCAGCGCCGACAGCAAGCGCCATGGAACCCAGGGCGAGAACATCGACTACGCACTGCTGCTCGATGGCCTGGCCGCCGAACGCGAACAGGGCATCACCATCGATGTGGCCTACCGCTATTTCGATACCGAGCGCCGCAAGTTCATCGTCGCCGATTGCCCCGGCCACGAGCAGTACACCCGCAACATGGCCACCGGCGCCTCCACCGCCGATCTGGCGGTGGTGCTGGTGGACGCGCGCAAGGGCGTGCTGACCCAGACCCGGCGCCACAGCTACATCGTCTCGCTATTGGGCATCCGCCACGTGGTGCTGGCCGTCAACAAAATGGACCTGGTGGATTACGACCAGGCCGTGTTCGACGAAATCGTCGCCGACTACCGGAGTCTGGCGGAGCAATTGGGTATCGAGCGGATCGCTTCCATCCCGCTGTCGGCCTTGAACGGCGACAACCTGTCCACGCATTCCGACGCGATGCCGTGGTACCAGGGACCGAGCCTGCTCGAGCATCTGGAAACCATCGAAATCCCTGCCCTTGATGCGCGCGGAGGCCTGCGCCTGCCGGTGCAGTTCGTCAGCCGCCCGAACCAGAACTTCCGCGGCTTCGCCGGCACCGTCGCCGCGGGCGTCGTCAACAGCGGCGATGAAGTAGTGGCGCTGCCTTCGGGCCGCCGTTCGCGGGTGGCGAAGATTTTCGTGAGCGACCGCGAAACCGCAAGCGCGCGCGCCGGGCAGGCGGTGACATTGACGCTGGCCGACGAGATCGACATCAGCCGCGGGGACGTGATCGCCGCAGCCGGCGATCCGCCGCAAGTCGCCGACCAGTTCGCCGCGCACCTGTTGTGGATGGACGATGCCGCCTTGCTGCCGGGCCGTCCGTACTGGTTGAAGATCGGCGCACGCACCGTCGCGGCGACGGTCAGCGAGATCAAGCACCGTATCGACGTCAACACTCAGGAACACCTGGCAGCCAAGCGCCTGGAGTTGAACGAAGTCGCCTACGTCAACCTGAGTCTGGACGAACCGATCGCCTTCGCGCCGTACGCCGAAAACCGCACGCTGGGCGGCTTCATCCTGATCGATCGCCATAGCAACAACACCGTGGCCGCCGGCACGCTGGATTTCGCTCTGCGCCGCGCCGGCAACGTGCACTGGCAGCACCTGGATGTGGACAAGGCCGCGCGCGCGCGGATCAAGGGACAATCGCCGCGCGTGCTGTGGTTCACCGGTCTGTCCGGCGCGGGCAAGTCCACCATCGCCAACCTGGTGGACAAGCGGCTGCATGCCTTGGGTTATCACACCTTCCTGCTGGACGGCGACAACGTGCGCCATGGCCTGAATCGCGATCTCGGCTTCACCGACGAAGATCGTGTCGAGAACATCCGGCGGGTAGCCGAAGTCGCCAAGCTCATGACCGACGCCGGCCTGATCGTGCTGGTCAGCTTCATCTCGCCGTTCCGCGCCGAACGCCAGATGGCACGCGCACGATTCGAGGACGGCGAGTTCATGGAGATCTACGTCGATGTGCCGCTGGCGCTGGCCGAGGAACGTGACGTGAAGGGTCTGTACCGCAAGGCGCGCGCGGGGCAGATTCCCAACTTCACCGGTATCGACTCTCCCTACGAAGTCCCCGAGCATGCCGAGCTGCGCCTGGATGCGGGCAGCGACACTCCGGAAAGACTCGCGGCGCAGGTGCTGGAGAAACTGGGCCTGCGCTGACGCTATCCGCGCCGCGCTTGGCCACAAGGGTCTTTAGTCATGCCCCGGTCAACGGTTTATTGCCCCAAGCGTTAACCGTGGACCGGTAAACTCCGGAAATAACCACGATTACGGAAAAGACATGCCGATCCGACCGGGCGCGCGCGTTGTGCTGCTGGCCATGATGGTCTCGCTGCTCGCTGCCTGCGGCAAGGACAAAGCCGCTTCGCGCGGCGACGCGGCAGCTTCCCAGCCCATCCCGGTCACCACGCTGGTGGTGCAGCCGTCGGCCTGGAGCGACACCCTGCAGGCCATCGGGACAGCCAAGGCGCGCGAATCGGTCACGCTCACTTCCAAGGTCAGCGAAGCGGTGCAGGCGGTGCATTTCGAAAGCGGCCAGGAAGTGAAAGCAGGTGCGCCGCTCATCACTTTGCGCGGCGATTCGCAGCAAGCCGCGCTGGTCGCTGCACAGGCGACCTTTGCCGAAGCCGACCAGTTGTACAAGCGCCAGGTTTCGTTGGCCAATCAGCAGCTGGTGGCGCGCGCTTCGCTGGATACGCAGAAATCCATCCGCGACGCCGCGCTGGCCCGCGTGCAGCAGATGCGTTCGGATATCGGCGACCGCAGCGTGCGCGCACCGTTTTCCGGCGTGCTCGGCATCCGCCAGGTCAGCCCCGGCGCCCTGATCACTCCGACCACGGTGATCGCCACTCTCGACGACATTTCGCGTGTCTACGTGGATTTCCCGGTCCCCGAAGCGCAGCTGGCGACCTTGGCGATCGGCCAGTCGATCCGCGCGCGCAGCAATTCCTATCCGGACCGCGATTTCGAAGGGACGGTGAGCACCATCGATGCGCGCATCGATACCGCCACCCGCGCGGTCACCGTGCGCGGCGACTTCCCCAATCCCGACCGGGTGCTGCGTCCGGGCATGTTGATGCAGGTGCAGTTGTCGCGGCCGGAGCGCCAGGCGCTGGTGCTGCCGGAAATCGCCCTGGTGCAGGTGGGCCGCGACACTTTCGTTTTCCGCGTTAAGGCCGACGGCAGCGTCGAGCAACCCAGGGTCGAGGTGGGTACGCGTAGTTCGGGCAAGGCCGAAGTGGTGTCGGGGCTTGAGGCGGGCGACCGCATCGTGATCGATGGAACCGGCAAGCTGCGGCCCGGCAGCAAGATAGTCGAGGGCAAGGCCGACGCTGCGCCTGCGGCAAAAACGCCGGCCCGCGCACAAGGCTGACCCGGATGAAGCTTTCCGATCTTTCGATCAAGCGCCCGGTGTTCGCCGTGGTGATGAGCCTGTTGCTGATCGTGCTGGGCGTGATGTCGTTCACCCGCCTGACGCTGCGCGAACTGCCGGCGATCGATCCGCCCATCGTGTCGGTGTCGGTGGACTATCGGGGCGCATCGGCCTCGGTAGTGGAAACCCGCATCACCCAGGTGCTGGAAGACGCGCTGTCGGGCATCGAAGGCGTCAACACCATCGAATCGCGCAGCGCCAATGGCCGTTCCAACATCAGCATCGAGTTCAATCTTTCGCGCGACATCGAGGCCGCCGCCAACGACGTGCGCGACGCGGTCAGCCGGGTGATCTCCCGCATGCCCGAGGAAGCCGAGCAGCCGGAGATCGCCAAGGTCGAAAGCGACGCCGACCCCATCATCTGGCTCAACATGAGCTCCAGCACGATGGACACGCTGCAGCTGAGCGATTACGCCGAGCGCTACATCACCGACCGGCTTTCCAGCATCGACGGCGTGGCGCAGGTGCGCATCGGCGGCCAGCAGCGCTACGCCATGCGCATCTGGCTGGACCGCGATCAGCTGGCCGCACGCGGCTTGGCGGTCGGCGACGTGGAAGACGCGCTGTCGCGAGAAAATGTGGAACCGCCGGCCGGCCGCATAGAATCGGCCGACCGCGACTTCACCCTGCGGGTCACGCGCAACTACCAGAAGCCCGAGGATTTCGCCCAGATCCCGCTCGGCAAGGGCGCCGACGGCTACGTGGTGCGGCTGGGCGACGTGGCCAAGGTGGAGCTGGGTTCGGAGGAACGGCGCGCCTATTTCCGAAGTAACGGCGTGCCCAATGTCGGGCTCGGCGTGGTCAAGACGTCCACCGCCAACAGCCTGGACGTGGCCCACGCGGTGCGCGAAGAGGCCGACAAGATCCGTTCCTCCCTGCCCAAGGGCACGCAGATCTTCGTCGCCTTCGACACCACCACCTTCATCGATGCGGCGGTGGACCGCGTCTATGAAACCCTGCTGGAAGGCATCGTGCTGGTGCTGCTGGTGATCTGGCTGTTCCTGGGCAGCGTGCGTGCGGCGTTGATTCCGGCGGTCACGGTGCCGGTGTGCCTGATCGCGGCATTCATAGCGCTGTATGCGTTCGGTTTCTCGATCAACTTGCTGACCTTGCTCGCACTGGTGCTCTGTATCGGTCTGGTGGTGGACGACGCCATCGTGGTGGTGGAGAACATCCAGCGCCGCGTGGACCTGGGCGAACCGCCGCTGGTGGCGGCCAAGCGCGGCACTGCGCAGGTCGCTTTCGCGGTGCTCGCGACTACCGCGGTGCTGATCGCGGTGTTCCTGCCGGTAGGATTTTTGGAAGGCAACACCGGTCGCTTGTTCCGCGAGCTGTCGGTGGCGCTGGCGGCAGCGGTGGCCATCTCCGCTTTCGTCGCCTTGTCGCTGACGCCGATGATGTCGTCCAAGCTGCTCAAGCCGCACGCCAAAGAGAAGCCGAACCGCGTACATGGCTGGGTCAACCGCCAGTTCGACAAGCTCAGCCGCGGCTATGGTCACGTGCTGGAAAAGACCGTGCATCGCAGCTGGATGTTCGGTGGCCTGATGGTCGTGGCGATGGTCTGTGCCGTGGTGCTGTTCCGCTTCATTCCTTCCGAACTGGCGCCGGCCGAAGACCGCGGCTCGTTCCAGGTGATGATCGACGGGCCGGAAGGTGCCGGTTTCGACTACACGGTCGGGCAGATGCAGCAGGTGGAGAAGATCCTGGCGCCGATGATCGGCGGCGACCAGCCGATCCAGCGCGCCAACCCGCGCGTACCGGGAAGCTTCGGCGCCAGCGAGGAAATGCACACCGGCCGCGCCACCATCTTCCTGCAGGACTGGGACAAGCGCAGCGAAAGCACCGCCGATGTCGCCGCCGACGTGCAGAAGAAATTGTCCGTGCTAACCGGCTCGCGTGCGCGCACCCAGGTCAGTGGCGGCCTGGTGCGGTCGCGCGGCCAACCTTTCAATCTGGTGCTGGGCGGGCCGGATTACGCGGAGATCGCGCAATGGCGCGACTTGTTGTTGCAGAAGATGCAGGACAACCCGGGTTTCGTCGGCCCGGATTCCGACTACAAGGAAACGCGCCCGCAAATGCGGGTGAACATCGACCGCGCGCGCGCCGCAGACCTGGGCGTGTCGGTGTCGGAGATCGGCCGCGCGCTGGAAACCATGATGGGTTCACGCCAGGTCACCACCTTCGTCGACAGCGGCGAGGAATACGACGTGCTGGTGCAGGCCGACCGCGCCGGCCGCGCCAGTCCCACCGATCTGCAGGCCATCCAGGTGCGTTCCAGCACCGGCGAGCTGGTGCCGCTGTCCAACCTGGTGACCTTGAGCGAACTGGCCGAACCGGGTTCGCTCAACCGCTTCAACCGTCTGCGTGCGATCACCATTTCCGCAGGCCTGGCACCCGGCTACCCGCTGGGCGAAGCCATCGCTTGGACCCAGCAGGTAGTGGCCGAAGAGCTTCCCGAACATGCGCAGATCGACTGGAAGGGCGAGTCGCGGGAATTCCAGGAGGCCGGCGGCGCAGTGTTGTTCACCTTCGCGCTGGCGCTGCTGATCGTCTACCTGGCGCTGGCCGCGCAGTTCGAAAGTTTCATCCATCCGCTGGGCATCATGCTGACCGTACCGCTGGGCGTGCTGGGCGCGCTGCTGGGCTTGTGGATCACCGGCGGCACCATGAACCTCTTCAGTCAGATCGGCATCGTCATGCTGGTCGGATTGGCGGCCAAGAACGGCATCCTGATCGTGGAATTCGCCAACCAGCTGCGCGACGAAGGCCGTAGCGTGCACCAGGCGATCATCGAATCGTGTTCGGTACGCCTTCGCCCCATCCTGATGACCTCCATTGCCACCATCATGGGCGCGGTGCCGCTGATTCTGGCGGGTGGACCAGGTTCGGCCAGCCGCGCGACCATTGGTGTGGTGGTGGTGTTCGGCGTTGCGTTTTCCACCGTGCTGTCGCTGCTGGTGGTGCCGGCGGCCTACACGCTGCTGGCACCGTTTACCAAGTCGCCCGAATCCGTGGCGCACGAATTGGAGAAACTGGAAGGCGAAACGCCATCGGTCGGCGGGCATGGCTGAGGCGATGTTGACGGGCGAGGGCTTCGTACTGCGGCCCTGGCGCGAATCCGATCTGGACAGCCTGCTGCGGCATGCCGACGACCCGCAGGTGTCGCGCGGCGTCAGCGACCGCTTTCCTTCGCCGTACACACGCGAGAACGGCGAGGCGTTCCTGTCCGGACGCGTGATCGATCTGGACGATCCGGTCTTCGCCATCGAGATAGACGGCGAAGCCTGCGGCGGCATCGGCGCCCATCCCGGCAAGGGTGAACGCATCCACAGCGCGGAATTCGGCTATTGGCTGGGCCGCGAGCACTGGGGCAAGGGCACCATGACCCGTGTGGTGTCGGTGTTCGCGCCCTGGGCGATGCGGGAATTGCAGCTGTACCGGCTGTACGCGACGGTGCTGGCGTTCAACATCGGTTCGGCGCAGGTGCTGCGCAGGAATGGCTTTCTGGAGGAAGGCGTGCAACGCGCGGCTGTATTCAAGCGCGGAGTGCTGCATGATCTGCGCGTGTTCGCCAAAGTGCGCAGGAACCTGGACGATGACCCCCAATAAACCGCCTTCCCCCTGGGACAAGGCCGCCATCCGCACCGACGATGCGCGCAAAAGCGAGAATACCGGCAGGCGCCAGCAGGCGGCGCCCCCGCGCGAACCGCGTCCCGCGCTCCGGCCCGAAGGCGGCAACAAGCAGGAATTGCGCTACTACGGACTCAATGCCGTGCAAGCGGTCTTTGCGCAGCGGCCAGAAGCCATCCGCAAGCTTTACCTTTCCGAAGCGCGCATTCCCCAGTTGCAGCCGCTGCTGGCCTGGTGCGTGAAGAACCGGATCGGCTATCGCGTGGTGGAGGAAGCGGACCTGGGCAAGCTGGCCGCCAGCTCCCACCACGAAGGCGTGGTGGCCGATGTATTGCGCGTCGAACCGCTGGCGCTGTCTACCTGGCTGCAATCGTTGCCGCCGGGACCGGTGCTGGCGCTATGGCTGGACGGCGTGGGCAACCCGCACAACTTCGGCGCGATCCTGCGCTCGGCCGCGCATTTCGGTGTGAGTGCGATTCTGCAGTCGCAGGATTCGACGCTGGCGGTGTCGGGTGCGGCGGCGCGCGTGGCCGAAGGTGGGGCCGAGCAGGTGCCGCTGGTGCGCATGGGCGAGCGCGGTGGGGCCCTCGCGCAATTACGTGCCGCCGGTTTCCAACTGGCCGCTACCGTGGTGCGCGGCGGGGAGGATCTTTTCGCCAGGAAACTGCCGCAGCGATTGATCTACGTAATGGGCGCCGAAGGCGAGGGCATGGATGAGTCGCTGGCGAAAGCCTGCGACCTGCAGTTGTCGATCCCCGGTACCGGCGCGGTGGAAAGCCTCAACGTCGCCGCCGCCACTGCGGTGTTCCTGGCCCAATGGCGCCATTGACGCCGTAGAGCCGAGCTTGCTCGGCTGCTTTAACGTCCGAAGCACACTGCAACGAAAATCTGCAGAAACCAAAAAAAGTTCGTCGTCATCCCGGCGAAAGCTGGGATCCATTTTGACTTTGCTTTTTGACTTTCAAAGAGCCAAAGCAAGATCAAGATGGATCCCAGCTTTCGCTGGGATGACGATCCGAATGATTGCGGGCCAGCCTCAGCTCTAGACCATTTACTTGGCAGCCGCAGGCGCAGGCGCCGTCGCCTTAACCACACTCCCAAAATCACCATCCGCCTCCGCAGCCAGATAAGCGAACACCGCATAGGCCGCAACGTTCTGCGCCAAAGCCTTCGGGTCGATCTTGTCCAGCGTGTCGTCCGCATTGTGGTGCAGATCGAAATAGTCGCTGCCGTCCTGCGCCAGCCAGGCCCAGGTGGCGCCCTTTTCCGCGATGGGGCCGATGTCCGGGCCCGCGCTGCCCTTGTCCGGCGCGTACTCGATGCCCAGCGGCGCCAGCGCTTCGGCGATCTGACGCGTTGCCGCCTTGGCGCGTTCCGGCGCGCCGGTATTGAAGGCGTAGATGCGTCCGGCGCCGAAGTCGCTCTCCGCTCCCAGCTGATGCTTGCCAGCATCGGCGGCGTGCTTGGCCGCATAGGCCTTGCCGCCGTAGAGCCCTTGTTCTTCGTTGGCGAAGGCGACCACGCGGATGGTGCGCTTGGGCGCTTGCTTCAGCTGCCCGATCAAGTGCCCGGCCGCCATGGTGATGGCCACGCCCGCGCCGTCGTCGATGGCGCCGGTGCCCAGGTCCCACGAATCCAGGTGTCCGCCGATCAACACCACTTCCTGCGGCTTGCCGCGCCCGGTGATCTCGCCGATGACGTTGTAGGAGGTGGCTTCGCCGTTCCAACCGCAATCCAGCGCAACGGACACGCGCACCGGACCCATGGCCAACAGCCGGGCCAGCTGGTTGGCATCGGGAGTGGCAAGCGCCGCTGACGGCACGGGAGTCAGCCCGTCATCGAAACGGGTGATGCCGGTGTGGGCGACGCGGTGGTGGTCGGTGCCGGCAGAGCGCATCAGAAAGCCTATCGCGCCCTTGCGGATCGCCGCAGAAGGGCCCTTGGAACGGATCGCCCCGCCATTGCGGTAGTCGCTGCCATCGCGCGCGGATTGCATCTGGTAGTCGACGAAGGCGATCTTGCCGGCCAACGATCCTTCGGGTGCGGCTTCCAGCGCGGCGAGATCGGCGAAGCGCACTACCTCGGCCTGCAGTTTCCCGCCCGGGCTGCCGCCCAGCGCGGTGACCGTGAGCGGCTGCGTGTGTGCGCCGAGAACCACAGCGCTTTCGCTGCGGCGTTCCCATTTGGGAAAGGTCACCGCTTCGGTCCAGACCTTGTCGAAACCCAATGCCTTGAACTTCGCCTGCGCCCAGGCCACCGCACGCGCATCGGCTTCGCTGCCGGCCAGGCGCGGGCCCACTTCGGTGGTCAAGGATTCGACCGTGTTCCAGCCGGTGTTGTCTGCCAGCGCCTGCTCGCGCAATGTCGCCGCCGTGGTCAGTGCGGATTCGGGAATGCGGGTTTCGCGTTCTGCGGCGAACGAGCTTGCTGAAATCAGGCTGGCGGAAATGGATAGGGCGAGCAGCAGAGGCACCAAGCGCATGTCGTGTTCCGGAAAACCAGGGAAGCCGCGAGCTTAGCAGCCCTCGGCTTTAGAATCCTTCTCCCATCGGGAGAAGAGCCTGCCCCGTACTTGATACGGGGTGGCGCGAAGCGCCGGATGAGGGAATGGGAAGTACTTGCTAACGAACTTTCAATACAAACTGACAATCCATGCCCTCATCCGCCCTCCGGGCACCTTCTCCCGATGGGAGAAGGAAAGCATTTACTTCTTCAGCGAATCGCGTATTTCGCGCAACAACAACACGTCTTCGGGCGTCGCGGCAGACGCTTCCACCGGTTTGCGGACGCGGTTGTAGGCCTTCAGGATCAGGAAGATCACCAGCGCGATCAGCAGGAAATCGATCATCGTCTGGATGAAGGCCCCGTACCGGATCGCGACTTCGGCCACCTCTTTTCCCGCTGCGTCCACGGTCGCCGGGCTGAGTACGTATTTCCAGTCGCTGACGCTGACGCCGCCGGTCAGGAAGCCGACTACCGGCATGACGATGCCATCGACCATCGCGGTGACGATCTTGCCGAACGCCGCGCCGATCACGACGGCCGTCGCAAGGTCTACGACATTCCCGCGCGAAATGAATTCCTTGAACTCGCTGATCATGCCCATGCAGGTGTCCTCCTCTGTCGGGCGCCGATACGCCCGTGCCGGCGGACTATAACGCGGCTCCTGTCAGGCAGCGATGATGCGTCCGCGAAGTTCGGCGACGCCTTCCAGCGTGGCCTCGAATGCGTCGCCGGCCACCATCGGACCGACCCCGGCCGGCGTGCCCATGAACACCAGGTCGCCCGCCTTCAGCGCGAACAATTTCGACAGCTCGTGCAGGATGTCGGGCACGTCCCAGATCAGGTCGGTCAAAGCGCCGTGCTGGCGCGTTTGGCCATTGATTCTGAGGGTCAGGCTGCGGGTTTCCAGGGCGGCGACTTCGCCGGCCGGCACCAGGTCGCTGATCGGCGCCGAATGATCGAAGCCCTTGCCGATATCCCAGGGCAGGCCCTTGGCCTTGGCCGCGCCCTGCAGGTCGCGACGGGTCAGGTCCAGGCCCACGCCGTAGGCGAAGACCAGCGCATCGGCGTCTTCCGGGGCCAGCACACCTGCGGGCGCATCCTTGCCCAGCGCCACCACCAGTTCCACTTCGTGGTGCAGATCCTGGGTGCCGGACGGATAAGGCACATCGGCGCCGCCGGTAACCACGGCATCGGCGGGCTTGAGGAAAAACACCGGCTGGCCGCGCTCGGCTTTGGAAGCCGGCGCCACCGCGCCCATTTCCCGGGCGTGATCGGCGAAATTGCGCCCCACGCAGTAGATGCGGCGCACGGGAAAGGTGCCGCCGCCGCGGACGGGAACGCGCGCCTGCGCGGGCGTGGGGATGAGATCGGTCATGAAAGTTCGCGCCAAGGATTCCGGACGCAACAGTTTAAGCGGAGCGCGTCAGGCCGAGTACACCGATCGCGGCAGGAAGCGGTGACTCAATGCGACAGCGGCAGCACCGGTTTGCGGACCACGCGGAATTCGCCTTCCACCACCTTGGCGTCGCGCGTTGCAATGGGCTTGCCACGCTGGCTCAGCAGTTTCCAGGCCACGCCCGCCACAATCATCGCTGCGCCCACGAACACGCTGAAGAAGATCAGCAGGCAAAGCAGAGCCAGGCCGACGATGCCGAACGCCACACGCAGCAAAGGATGGCGCGGCTTGCGCGGTGAGAAGGCGTAACGCAGGCGGGAGCTGTCGAAGCGGAAACGTTTGGCGAACATCGGCGTGAGTCGTGACAGAATGCGGCGGAAGCCGGTGGCGCAGTATCGGATGACCGAAACATGACAGTGTGAGAACTTCGTTAAACCCATGCCTCTGATCGCACTGGATTCAATCGAGGACGGCGGTTTCGCCGAGGTCGAAGCGCTGGTCGACGGCGACGCCGAGTCGTTGATCGTGCATCGCATTGGTGCAAACGCGCGCGCATGGCTGAACGTCTGCCCGCACGCGGGGCGGCGGCTGGATTGGGCGCCCGGTAAGTTCTTGAAAAGCAAGGAAGGGCATCTGGTCTGCGCAGCGCACGGCGCTTCCTTCGAGCTTGAGCGGGGCGACTGCATCGCCGGCCCCTGCCGTGGCGATTCGCTGCGTAGCGTTGCCGTGGAAGTGTGCGACGGTGAGGTGGTGTTAAGCGCACCGCCGCCTGTGTAGAGCCGAGCTTGCTCGGCTGCTCTTCGCGCTGCGGGAAAAGCAGCCGAGCAAGCTCGGCTCTACAAAAGCGGCTCTCAAGCAGCTATAGACAGACCACTGTCGCGCAGTGCCTGCAGCGTCGCTTCGAAAGCGTGGTCCTTGACCAGCACGTAATCGGTATCGAAAGTCGACAGCGCGAAGATGCCGATCTTCGCTTCGGCCAGCGGCTGCAGCACTTGCAACAGGATGCCAGTCTGCTCGAAGGCGAACGGTCCCTGCAGCATCAGGCAACGCCAGCCGCGCTCGCACTGCACGCCTTCCGGCACCTGCGATTCGCCGCAGAGGATCGAGAGCTCGTCGTCGGTCCATGAAACCGTAGCGAACGGTCCCGGACGGAACCATTCCGGCAGCGCCGAACCGGCCGGCAGCCGGCACACCGCGAACGATCCGTCCACCGGCTTCAAACTCAAGGGCATGCTCGATCAGCCTCCACGTGCGGCCCACCAGAACATCAGATTGATCACCAGCACCACCACGCAGGTGTAGATCAGCGACAGCGGGCCGCCGACGCGCCACAGCTGCCGGCTGGTGTAATTGGCCGGTCCGGTGATCATCGAGATCACCGGATTGGAGGCCGTCATCAGATTGTTGGAAGCCGACAGCGCGACGATCAGCGCGAACGCAGTGGGATTGCCGCCCGCCGCCAGCGCCAGGTTGATCGCCAGCGGCACCATCACGATGGTGGCGCCGACATGGCTGATCACCAGCGAGAACGCGGTGGTCAGCAGCGCGATAGCGATTTCCAGCAGCCAGACCGGAATGCCTTCGGGAAGCCTTTCCACCGTATGTCCCGCCACCCACGCCGCCGCGCCGCTGCTGTCCATGGCCCAGCCCAGCGGAATCAGCCCGGCCATCAGGAACACGGTCTTCCAGTTGATCGAAGCGTAGGCTTCGTCCATGCGCAGCACGCCGGTCACCAGCATGCCGGCCACGCCGGTCATCAGAGTCAGGGAAACCGGAAGTTTCGACGTCAACGCGATGAGGATGGTGATGGCGAAGATAGTCATCGCGATCTTGAACTTGTGCGGGCGTTGCTCGCCCTTGGGGTAATCGGTCACCACCACGAAGTCGCGGCTTTCCGCGGCCACCGCCAGGTCCTGCCAGATGCTGTGGAAGACCAGCAGGTCGCCAGCACGCAGGGTGACCTTGCGCACATCCTCCAGCATGACCTTCTTGTCGCGATTGATGGCCAACAGGCTGATGCCCGATTGCTTGCGCAGGCGCAGGTCGGCGGCGGTCTTGCCGATGTAGCGGGAGGTGGGCGGGATCACCGCTTCGGAAATGCCGGCGCGGCTGGGATTGAACAGGTCGCCGAAGTGGCGCAACCGCGAGGACAGGCGCAGGAAGTGGTTCTGCGCGAAATCGTGCACCGCCTGGCGTGCACCCATGACGCCCAGCACGCTGCCTACCCAGATCCGCATGTCGGCCGGCGGCGCCAGACGGGTGTCGCTGCCGGTCTGCAAGGCCAGCATGAGCGGCGCATCGTGGAGCGCCTCGGCTTCGCCCAGCGACATGCCCACCAGCGGGCTTTCGGCGGTGACGGTCATTTCGAACACATCGCCCTCGATGCCGTAGGCACTGGCGAAATAGCTTTCCGTACGCGCCGGGGCGACGTTGGTTTCGGTTTCCTCGCGCAGCTTCTTGTCTCCGTAGAAACGGAAGTACAGCAGCGAAGCGACGATCAAGGCCACGCCGACCGGCAACGGCGCGAACATGCGCAACGGCTCCAGCGTGGCCATGCCCGAGGGCAGATTGTTGTTGGCCGATATCAGCAGATCGTTCAACAGGATCAGCGGCGAGTTGCCGACCATGGTCAGCGCGCCGCCCATCACGATGGCCGCCGCGATCGGCAACAGCAGGCGTTGCAGGGACAACCCGCTGCGCGAGGCCAGGCGCGAGGCGACCGGCAGGTACAGCGCCATCACCGAGGGGTTCTGCATGAAGGAAGAATTGAGGCCGGCGATGCCGGTGGTCATCAGCAGCAACCGCTGCTCGATGCCGTGGCCGCGCCGCAACAGCCAGGACGCGAGCCGGTTGAGCGCGCCGGTACGGTCCAGCCCCGCACCCAGAATGGTGGTGGCGATGATGCTCATCACCGCGTTGCCGGAGAAGCCGCCGAACAATTCCTCCGGCGCCACCAGCCCAGTCAGGCCCAGGATGACCAGCACGATCAGGGCGACCACATCGGCGCGGATGCGTTCGAACAGGAACATCGCCATGGTGAAGCCGACCAGCCCAAGCACGAGCTTCATGTCGTTGGTCAGCGTCAGGGCGGTGTCCATTACGCGCCTTGTTTCTCGTCAGCGGTCATGTCAGCGGCGGTCGTACACAAGATCCCACACCCCATGACCGAGCTTCTGGCCGCGGGTCTCGAAATGGGTCTGCGGACGCCAGTCCGGCCGCGGCACATGACCGCGCGGGCCGGCGCGGTTTTCCAGCCCGGCGGTGGCGTCCAGCACGTCCCACATCTGTTCGGCATAGTCCTGCCAGTCGGTGGCCGCATGCAAGCGGCCGCCCACGCGCAAACGCGAAACGAGCAGCGCGGCGAATTCGGGCTGGATCAGGCGGCGCTTGTTGTGGCGCTTCTTGTGCCAGGGGTCGGGGAAATAGATGCGCACTTCGTCCAGCGAAGCTTCCGCGATTTCGTTGCGCAGCACTTCCACCGCATCGTGGTGGTACAGGCGCACATGGGTCGCCGCGTCCGTGTCCAGCGCATTGAGCAGGCGGCCGACACCGGGCGCGTGTACTTCGATGCCGATGTAGTCGCGTTGCGGATCCTGCGCAGCGGCAAAGCGCAGCGCATCGCCGTTGCCGAAACCGATCTCCAGTACGCGTGGCGCCTGACGGCCGAAAACCTGATCGAAATCGCGTGGAATGCCCGTGTAATCCAACCCGAAGCGCGGCCACAGTTCATCGAACGCGCGTTGCTGCGCCGGCGTGAACCGGCCCTGGCGCAGCACAAAGCTGCGTACGGCGCGGTGTCCGGTGGTGACCGTATAGGGTTTGGGAGGGTTGGGCGCGGTGCCGGTCATCTCAGCCGATCAGCCCGTCGACCGGTGAAGAGGCGCTGGCATATCGCTTGCGCGGAATGCGCCCGGCCAGAAACGCTTCGCGTCCGGCTTCGACCGCCTTTTTCATCGCGCCGGCCATCAGGATCGGGTCCCGGGCGCCAGCGATGGCGGTGTTCATAAGCACGCCGTCGCAGCCCAGCTCCATCGCGATCGCCGCATCCGAAGCGGTACCCACGCCCGCATCGACCAGCACCGGCACCTTCGCGTTCTCGATGATCTCCAGCAGGTTGTACTTGTTCTGGATGCCCAGGCCTGAACCGATCGGCGCGGCCAGCGGCATCACCGCCACGCAGCCTATTTCCTCCAGGCGCTTGGCCAGGATCGGATCGTCGCTGGTGTAGACCATCACCTGGAATCCATCGGCCACCAGTTGCTCGGCCGCCTTCAGCGTGCCGATCACGTCCGGAAACAGAGTGCGCTGGTCGCCCAGCACTTCCAGTTTGACCAGGGTATGGCCATCCAGCAGCTCGCGCGCCAACCGGCAGGTGCGCAAGGCGTCTTCGGCGGTGTAGCAGCCGGCGGTGTTGGGCAGCAGGGTGTAGCGGTGCGGTGGCAGCACGTCGAGCAGGTTGGGCTCGTTGGGCGACTGGCCCAGGTTGGTGCGGCGGATGGCCACGGTGACGATCTCGGCGCCCGCGGCTTCGGTGGCGCGGCGGGTTTCGTCGAAATCCTTGAATTTGCCGGTGCCGGTGAGCAGGCGCGAACGGTAGGTCTTGCCCGCGATGACGAGCGGATCGTGAAGGCTTGGGGAATTCATCGGAAGATTATCGCCGATGTCGCGGGCGCCGGGCGGATTGTCGTCGGCCGTGCGCGTGCCGACGCGACGGCGCGGCTGGGCGATCGGAACCTATCCGCCTCCCAGTGCATGCACGATCTCGATCCGGTCTCCCGCCTGTAGACGCTGCGTAGGGTGCAGCCCGCGGGGCACGATCTCGCCGTTCACTTCGACGGCCACCCGGCGTTCGGCCAGACCTTCGGTGCGCAACAGGTCCGACAGGCTGCTGCCTGCCTCGACGACTCTGCGCTGGCCATTCAATTGGATTTCCATGCGCGCATTTTGCCGCATCGCCCGGTCTATGACGCAACGCAGCGTGAGCGCCGGCGAGCGAAGTGAAACCATGCGCGCCTGTACGCCCCCGTACGTTCCGCCGCGGCCCCTTGGGACCGCTGATGAATTTGGCCTCCTGGAGAAACTAGATGCAGTCCTTCGCCCGCCCCGTCCGTTCCGCCCTTGCACTGGCATTGGCTGTCGCCGCCTTGCCGGCGTTCGCCCAGAACCATCCTTATTCGCAGACGGTGTTCATCGGCGACAGCCTCACCGATTCGGGCCATTTCCGCCCGGCGTTGATCCAGGTAGTGGGGCCCAACGGGGCGTTGATAGGCCGCTTCACCACCAATCCGGGCCTGGTCTGGTCCGAGTACGTGGCTGACTTCTATGGAACCAGTGCGGTCAGCGACAACCAGGGCGGCACCAACTATGCCGTCGGCGGCGCCCGTACCGGCACCAACACCGCTGGCGCGCTCGGCCCCATTCCTTCGCTCGCCACCCAGACCGCCAACTACCTGGCGAGCACGGGCGGCCGGGCCGATCCCAACGCCCTCTACACCGTGTGGGGCGGAGCCAACGACTTGTTCGCCGTCGCTGGGGGTGCACCTGCGCAGGCCACCATCACCGCGGCGGTAACGGCGCAGATCGGCGTGGTGGGATCGTTGCAGACCGCGGGCGCCCGCTACGTGCTGGTGCCGACCATCCCGGACCTGGGCGTGACTCCGCAGTTCCGCGCGGGCGGCGCGGCCCAGCAGGCCGCCGGCACCCAGCTGTCGACCACCTACAACAATGCTTTGTTCGCAGGACTGAGCGCTGCGGGGTTGAATGTGATCCCGCTGGATACCTTCCATCTGTTGCAGGAAATCGTCGCCAACCCGGCTCCCTACGGCATCAGCAACGTCACCGGTACCGCGTGCAATCCGCAGATCACCGCGTCTTCGCTGACCTGCAGCCCGGCCAACTACGCGACCGGCGATGCGGCCACTACCTATGCGTTTGCCGATGGCGTGCATCCTTCTTCGCGGGCGCATGAAATCCTCGCCGACTATGCGGTGTCCGTGCTCGAAGGTCCGCGGCAGATCGCGTTGCTGCCTTACACCGCTTCGGTTATCGGACGCGCGCGCGCCGATCGCGTTGGCCAGCACGTCAACGGCAAGCCCGAAGCCGACGGCGTAAGTTGGTGGGGCGACCTGCGCGGCGATTCGCTGCGTTACGACCACGGACATCTGTACGACGGCATCGGCCCGGCCGGCCTGTTCGGCGTGGACTGGTCGCGCGGTTCCATGGTGTACGGCGCTTTCGGCGGTTACGGTCGCAGCGATTTCGACTTCGGCAGCCGCGCCGGCAGCTTCGACGAATCCGACGCCACCCTGGGCGGCTTCGTCGGCTGGTATGGCGACCAGGCCTGGGTCAACGCGCAGGTCAGCTATACCTGGATTTCCTACGATGTGGATCGCACCGTGCAACTCGGCCCGGCTACGCGCACGCACAGCGGTTCGCCGGACGGCACCAATCTGAGCCTGGGCGTGCATGCCGGTTATGAATTCGGTGAGGACGCTTTCCGTCACGGCCCGGTGTTGAGCGTGCTGGCGCAGCGCATCGAGCGCGATGGCTACGCGGAAAGCGATCCCAGCTCCACCGCACTGGCTTACCCCGACCAGGATTTCGATTCGCTGATCGGCAGCGCGGGTTGGCAGGTCAGCTACGCCATCAACGAGAACGTGCGGCCGTACGCGCGCCTCACCTACGACCGCGAATTCGAATCGCCCGACGAACAGGCCTTCGCTTCGCTGCAGTCCATGCCGGGTCTGGCGCCTTATGCGGTGCCGGGCATCAAGATGGATCGCGACTATGGCAGCCTGACTCTGGGCGCGCGCAGCACGGTATTCGGCCTGGCCGCCGATATCGGTTTGACCACCACGGTCGGACAGAAGGGCGGCACCAATGCGGGCGCTTTCGCAACCCTCAGCGGCAGCTTCTGAGTCTTAATCCGACGTTCTCGATGCTACGGGCGCCCTGATCGGGCGCCCGTTTGCATGGGCGAGGCGCCGGAGCATAAACTCGCGGTCTTGCGGGTGTAGCTCAATGGTAGAGCTGTAGCTTCCCAAGCTACTGACGAGGGTTCGATTCCCTTCACCCGCTCCAGATTTTTTTCTCAGTCGTGCGTCGTAGCATCGTAGCTTTTAGATCTGATGTGCAAGCGCCCTGTCTGACCGGCCCACTCCGGTAGACATCTCTGAAACAGTGGTTGTTCCCACGTCGGCGCCCCGGGTTTCGCTGCGCTCTACCTGGGCTACGTCACTTAGCGCCTTGTGAGCCCATTGGCGAAGTGCTGCCTCGCTAGGAGGAAGCGCTAGCGTTTTACCTTCAAACTTGGCTACAAGCTGGTCCAGTTCGGCGGCTAAGCTTGATCGATCTGCTCTTTGATCATCGCCTGCAATACGCACGGTCTCCACACATGCCCCCTTGCGAGTGATTGAGACCTTCAATACTGCCGTTGACCATTAAACCCTACCTCAGAAATGTATCGCCTGTGGCATGTGAAATATTTACAGTTGTGAGCTAATAAAATCGCGCTGACAATAGTCCGGCATGTCGAGTGGGGAGACGGCGGTAAAGCACTAGATGCTGAGCCTGATTCAAATGTATTGCTCTGATGGACCTGTTAGCAGGGATGGTTGAACTTCGAGTTTCAACACTTAGGGGCACTAGTTATGAATCGTAAGACTGCCATCTTGGCAATGCTTTCCGCGTGCGCGGCATTAGGTTGTGCCACGAAACCCGCTTCAAAAGCAGTTCTAAACGAAGCCTCTTCGATCACTTATCAACTGCCGGTTACGGCAGCGCAAGTGACGCTGGACGCCACGATAATCAGCTGTAAATCAGCGCCTGTGGCAAAGGGAACAGTTACCATAACACCTGTTGTCCAGCCCACGCCCTACTCCGAACATCGATTTACAATTTCTGGTTCGGACTTGGTCTCTTTTACCAAAAAGAAAGAGATAAAGATCGATCTTTATCCCAACGGGGCAATCAAATCAATCAATAGTTCAGTGACGGACCGAACAGGCGCGATTATCGCCAACGTTATCAAGTTAGCAGCCACCGTGCTGGCAGCCGATGCGGGCGACAAAGATCCCCCAGAGAATTGTAACCAAGTCACTACAGATGCTTGGAAAGCTTTTACTGCACTCAAGCTTGATGTGGAGGAGCTAAAGAAGAAGCTTGAAGATAACAATGCCGATCACGAGGCGATTCAGAAGAAAATTGACATTCTGGCTGCGGAAATGGGGCGCCTCCAAAGCGATCAGCTTACGATCAAGCTTACTCGCAGCATTGAATTTGTAGAGGGCACTAAGGGTGGGAAGATAGCTTGGAAAGCAAGCGAGCTCAAGAAATGGCTGCAATATCAGGAAAACGAGGCCGAGCTACTGCGCGGAAATTTCCGAATCGGTTGGTGCGTTGCCAGAGTGGGAGATTCGGACCTGTTGTGTAGCACGGACCTAGCCATTGACTTAAAACCATCGCCACAGACATCGCCAACGCCAGAAACTACCGAGCAACAGGCAGATGTGACGAAAACCGCGCTGAAAAAACCGCCGCCGGCGCCGATCGATTGCCTGCTAGATGGCACCCAATGCCGTACTACGCTGGTTTTCCGGGAGCCAGCACAGGCGGTGATGACTGTGGTGGCGCTTGGGACGGACCTGGACGCGAAGATTGACTCAAGAATGGCACAGCTGGCGTTTCCTATGGCGCAATGGGGAAAGGTTTCCTATTTGCCGCTCACCGTCGGTTTTGGCGGCTCCAAGACCGTTGCGATGACGCTGGACGAATTTGGCACGCGAAACTCGTTTTCTTGGAGCTCAGGAGCTCGAGGTGAGGAAATCACTGGCGGCGCGCAATCCGTGGTCGATGCTGCCACCGCGTTCAAGACCGCGCGTGACGGGGAAGACCTGCGGTCCCAGAAGGCACAGATTGAAGAGCTTGAGGCGCAGCAGAAACTAAATAAACTCAGGAAATGCCAAGCGATTCTTGATGCTGGCGGCTTCGTTTGTCCCGATGAGTAAACCGGGAGCCTAGCCATGGATTTGGATCTGGGTGCCGATTTGTTTCGCGCGAGTGCCGGCCTGCCAACCAGCGCTAGTGTACGCATATTCCACTCCGATCAGAACTTCACCATCAAGCGGTTGGAATGCATGCGCTTTGCCGAGGATGTCCTTTTCGAGGGCGACATACTGGTGCGTCCAGTGCCCGTACTAGCCAGGACGATGCATTTTGCACGAGCGGTGTTTGGCAATGTGGTCGTCGAAAAATCATGCCTTTGGCCAAATGGGGTTGTTCCTTACGCGTGCAACCGTAGCCTGAAAGATGTGGTGGAGCCTGCCATTACCCATTGGATGAGCCACACGCCCATTCGTTTCAATAGATATCAGGGTGAAACCGACTGCCTTTCTTTTGAACCCGGAGGACGCACCGAGTCTCATGTGGGTCGGGTCGGGGGAATACAGGGCTTATGGCTTAGGGCCGATACCACCGTGGGCAGCGCAATACACGAAATTGGGCATGCCTTGGGTCTTTGGCACGAACACAGTCGGAAAGACCGCGATCAGTACATCACTGTTCACCCTGAGAACTTCGATCCGGAAGATGCGCGTCAGTTCAATCAGCTGCGCGACAATGCGGCGGATGCGGGCACCTACGATTTTGGTTCTATCATGCACTATCCGTCTCATGCCTTTACCAGCAATGGAAAGCCCACCATCACCGTCAAGGGTGGCGGAGACATCGGGCAACGCAACGGGCTGAGCGGAGGCGATATCGCGGCGGCGCGTCGACTGTATCCGGGGTTGGCATGGCCTTAGAACTCTTGGCCATTTGGATCAGCGGTTTGTCTGACGCGCCGCTCGCAAGCAATCCTGCAGCTACAGACGTGAGGCCTGTTAGGAAGGCTAGTTATCGTTTTAGGTATCGCGGTCGGAGGCCGTTTCGGCCTCTTTTTCTTGATCTGGCGGAGTGGAGCGGGTTGGTTCGATCCCCTTCACCGCTCCAGTACTCGAATCCGGTCATAATTTGCCCAGCCCGCTTCAACGCAAAGCTTTCTTGCCTTTGACCGCTGTCCGCGTGGCCACCGATTCTCCTTGAGCACGCTGGGCAATCGTCTCTTCCCCATGCAGCGTCATCAACGATTCCATCAGCTGCTCGTCCGAGCTCGAGCACACGCCCAGCAATAGCACCTCATCGCAACCTTCGGCCGCGATGTAGGCGTGGCCCATGTTGGAATCGATGTACACCGATTGGCCGGCTTCCAGGACGATGGGGTCGTAGAACTCGGTATGCACTTCCATGCGTCCTTCGAGGACGTGGATGTACTCCTCGCCGGAGTGGTGCACGAGTTCGCCGAATTCCTCGATGGTCTTGGCGCGCACGCGGGTCAGTACCGGGATCATGCGTTTGCGGCGCAGTTCCGGGCATAGGTAGTAATAGTCGTAGTTGGGCGTATTGACGCGGATCGCGTCTTCGATACGACCGATGCTGCGGCGGGCGGTCACTGCCGGCTCGGGCACATCGTCCTGTTCGGCGAACAGCTCGGACATGCGCAGGTTCAAACGCTGGCTGAGCTGCAGCAACTTGTCGTAAGTGAGCGTCAGGCGGTCGTGTTCCACCTTGGAAAGGGTGGAAAGCGGAATGCCGGAATGCTGGCTCATCTGCTTGAGCGTCCAGCCCTTGCGGGCGCGGAGCGAGCGCAGCAGTCCGCCGATGGTGGGGTGTTGCGAAGTCATCCTTGCCTGGTCTCCCGAGTGAGTACGCCCAATTGTAGAAATGTCCTGAGCAGGATCATCATCGCCTCAGCAGGCGTTCTAGGGAAATGGCGGCGGCAAATGGCCATACAAGGCGGGAAGGGAGTACTTTCGGCAGGTTGACAATTCTCTGATTAGGATCATTATTGCCGAATCAGGATAAAATCGATCCGCCCAAGTAGTACCAAGGCGTGCCTATCCACCTCCGGAGACTATGCGATGCGCGTAATTCCGTTCACGTTGTGCGGCTGCCTGTTGGCCATGGGCTTGATCTCGACACTGACGGCGCAAGAGGCCTCTTTGCCCCCGGTTGCTGTTCCGCCTACCACGGTGCCGGCGGATCCCTCCGCTTCCCAGCTTCCCAAAACTCCCTCTCCCGGTGTCGCGCCCGAGCTCACACGCGCCGATGCCGAAGCCTGGTTGGACGGCTACCTGCCCTACGCACTGGATAACGGCGATATCGCCGGCGCGGTGGTGGTGGTGGTCAAAGACGGCCAGGTGCTGTTGCAGAAGGGCTATGGCTACTCGGATATCGAAAAGCGCACTCCGGTCGATCCGGCGAGCACGCTTTTCCGACCCGGTTCGGTGTCCAAGCTCTTCACCTGGACCGCGGTCATGCAACTGGTCGAGCAGGGCAAGCTGGACCTGGACGCAGACCTCAACAAATACCTCGATTTCAAGATCCCGTCGCCCGACGGCAAACCGATGACGCTGCGCCAGGTGATGACCCATACCACCGGACTGGAAGAGCAGATCCGCGGCCTGATCACTTCGCGCAAAGAGGAGATCGTGCCCCTGGGAGAGGCGCTGAAACGCTGGGTGCCCGAACGCATCCATGCGCCGGGCGCAACGCCCGCCTATTCCAATTACGCCACGGCGTTGGCCGGCTACATCGTCCAGCGCGTGTCAGGCGAACCGTTCGACGTATACATCCAGCGCCACATCTTCCAGCCGTTGGGAATGGCCCATTCCAGCTTCAGCCAGCCGTTGCCGCCCGCATTGCTTGCCAAGATGTCGAAGGGATATACGAAAGCCTCCGACGGCAAGGCCAAGGACTACGAGTTCATCAGCCTGGCGCCGGCGGGCAGTCTTGCCTCCACGGGTGCGGACATGGGCCGCTTCATGCTGGCGCACCTGCAGGACGGCGCTTACGGCGACGCGCGCATCCTCAGCGCTGCAACCGCGCAGAAGATGCATACCACGGGCCAGGCTTCGGTCGGTCCGTTGAACCGGATGATGCTCGGCTTCTACGAAACCACCGTCAACGGCCATCGCGCGATCGCCCATGGCGGCGACACGATGTATTTCCACAGCGACCTGGAACTGTTCCTGGACGACGGTATCGGCATCTTCGTTTCCATGAACAGCAGTGGCCGCGACGGGGCTACCGGCGTGATCCGCGGCGCCTTGGTTCGCGGCTTCGCCGATCGCTACCTGCCCGGGCCGAAAGTGCGCGCGCCGGCGATGGACGCAGCACAGGCCAAGCTGCACACGCAGCAGATGGTGGGCCATTACGACAGCAGCCGGCGTCCGCAGAGCAACCTGCTATCGCTGGTGAACATGCTGGGCCAGGTCAAAGTGGTGGCGAACGAGGACGGTACCATCAGCGTGCCGCTGGCGATGGGCGCCAATGGCGTACCGAAGAAGTGGCGCGAGATATCGCCTTACCTGTGGCAGGACGTAGCCGGCAGCGACCGGCTGGCTGCCGACGTGGTCGATGGCAAGGTCACCCGTTTCAGCATGGAGCCCTATGCGCCGATCATGGTGTTCGAACGGCTCTCCACCTGGCGCGCGCTATCGCTACCGCTGCTGGTTGCCAGTCTGGCGGTGTTGCTGTTGACCGTGCTCGCGTGGCCCGTGTCGGCGCTGGTTCGCCGCCACTATGGCGCTGCGTATGCGTTGTCTGGAACCGACGCGCGCGCGCACCGCCTGGTCAGGCTCGCTGCGCTGGGCGTGTTGCTGTCGGTCGGCGGAGCCCTGGGCTTCGTGGTTGCGATGCTCGGCGATCTGGAGATGACCGGGGCCGGTTCCGACTTGTGGATCAACTTGCTGCGCCTGTTGGCAACGGTAGTACTGCCTGTCGGCGCGGCGATCGCCGTATGGAACGCGTGGCACGTGTTGCGTGGACGCCGTCGCTGGCTGGCCAAGCTGTGGGCCTTGCTGCTGGCGCTGTCGTGCCTGTTCCTGCTCTGGATCGGCTTCGCCAACCATCTGATGGGTTACGGCGCGTACTACTGACCGAGAACGGCCGGCGGCTTTTCGCCGGCCGTTTCCTTGATTCCCAGCCTGTTGAGGTGTGCGTGGCCGCTGCCGTGTCCGTCGAACTGGAATTGCACAACGAACCGCTGCCGATGTCGGCCCCGTTCCGTATCGCCGGGCATGTGTTCGAAGCGATGCCGGCCACGGTGGTGACGCTGCGCGACGGCCCACATGTCGGGCGTGGCGAAGCGGCGGGCGTGTACTACAACGACGATCATCCCGAGAAGATGATCGCCACGCTCGAAGCTCTACGGCCGCGCATAGAAGCGGGGCTCGATCGGGAGTCCTTGCGCACGCTGTTGCCTGCCGGGGGCGCGCGCAACGCACTCGACTGCGCGTTGTGGGAACTGGAATCGCAACGCAGCGGCGTTCCGGTCTGGAAGCTGGCGGGGCTGGGAAAGACCAGCAAGCTGCTGACGACTTTCACCGTGGGCGCCGACGAGCCCGCGGTAATGGCGGATAGAGCGGCGGCGTATTCGCAGGCACGCGCATTGAAACTGAAACTGACCGGCGATCCGGAGCTGGACAGCGCACGGGTGCGTGCGGTGCGCGCGCGTTGCCCGCAACCCTGGATCGGCGTCGACGCCAATCAGGGCTACAACGCGGCGACCCTGCCGTCGCTGTTGCCGGCGTTGATCGAGGCAAGAATATCGCTGCTGGAACAACCGTGCGTGCGCGGACGGGAACACATCCTCGACGGGATCGAACGCGTACTGCCGTTCGCAGCGGACGAGAGCATCCTGGATCTGGCCGAGCTCGAAGCGCGCCACCACCGGTTCGATGTCATCAACATAAAGCTCGACAAATGCGGTGGTCTCACCGAGGGCCTGCTGATGGCCCGGCGCGCGCGCGAACTCGGGAAAAAAGTCATGGTCGGCAACATGTGCGGCACCAGCCTGGCGGCTGCACCGGCGTTCGTGCTGGGCCAGTTCTGCGATGTCGTCGACCTGGATGGGCCGATATTCCTGAAGACCGACCGCACGCCTTCGGTCCGCTACGAAGACGGCTACATCAGCTGCGGCGACGAAGTCTGGGGCCCGAAGGCTCTCGCATGAGCGCAATGGCCGACAAGACCTGGTTCGGCCAGCCGCGCGGCCTCACGATACTGTTCCTGACCAACATGTGGGAGCTGTTCTCCTACTACGGCATGCGCACGCTGCTGGTCTACTACATGACCAAGGAGTTGCTGTTCGCGCAGGAAAAATCCTCCTTCATCTACGGCACGTACACGGCGATGGCCTACTTCACGCCGATCCTGGGCGGCGCCATTGCCGACCGCTGGCTGGGCAAGCGCAATGCGGTGATCATCGGCGGCAGCGTGATGGCGCTGGGCCATTTCATGATGGCGTTCGAACCCATGTTCTACCTTGCGCTGGCAACCATCGCGCTCGGCAACGGCCTGTTCCTGCCCAGCCTTCCCAGCCAGATCAATGACCTGTACCGCGCCGACGATCCGCGCCGGGGGCGGGCCTATAACGTGTACTACGTGGGTCTGAACATCGGGGGTTTCATGGCGCCATTGATTTGCGGGACGCTCGGCGAAGTCTATGGCTGGCATTACGGTTTCGGCGCGGCCGGCATCGGCATGTTCGTCGGTTTGATCATCTATGTGCTCGGTCGCGATTATCTTCCGCCGGAAAACCGTACACGCACTGTGCGTGCGTCCACAGCGGCGGGCGAACGCGCAAGCAACCAGAGCCGGATCTGGCTGCTGCTGTTGGGTGTCGGACTTGCGGCGACGATCTTCCGCGGCGCTTACGAACAGATCGGCAATACTTTGCCGCTGTGGACCGACATGGGCGTGGACCGGACATGGGGCGGCGTGGTGATTCCGATGACCTGGTTCCAGTCCTTGAATCCCTTGCTGGTGATCAGCATGACGCCGCTGCTGCTGTTGCACTGGCGCCGTCGCGCCGATGCCGGCCGCGAGACATCGCCGGCACGCAAGATGGCCATCGGTGCGGTCATCGTCGCACTCGCGTATCTGCTGCTGGCGATGCTGGATGGTTTCTCCGGTGGCGCGCGTGTCGGCTGGCCCTGGTTGCTGGTGTTCTTCGTCATCCTCACCCTGGGCGAGCTGTATATCCTGCCGACCGGCCTGGGTCTTTTCGCACGGCTGGCGCCGCCGCGTCTGGGAGCGACTACGGTCGCGGCATGGTTCCTGGCGATCTTCAGCGGCAGTCTGCTGGCCGGTGCGGTGGGCGCATTGTGGTCGCGGACCAGTCACGCCGGATTCTTCGTATTGCTGTCGGGGCTGGCATTGTTGGCCGCGTGCGTTCTGTGGATGCTGGATCGCCCCATCCGTGATGTGGAATCGGCCCGCCGTAATCTGCGTGTCGAAACAAACGCGTCCGCTAATGAGGGCGGGAAGCTTGAGGAAGTCCGTAGTTGAGGCTTGTCGATCGCGGCGTCTTGCCGTGATGCCTGCCGCCGTTGCGATATCCATAAGGAGCATACCGATGTATCGACTGAGTATTTCCCTGCTGGCGTTGGCACTCGCCGGCTGTTCTTCCGTGCCGGGTCCCAGGACCACAAGTGAGACCTACGACCTGCTGATCCGCAACGGCGTGGTCTATGACGGCAGCGGCTCTGCAGCGCAACGGGTCGATGTGGCCGTGCGCGGGGATCGCGTTGCCGCACTGCTGCCGGCCGGCAGCAGTGCCGTCGCCACTCGTACCGTGGATGCGCGCGGCCATGCCGTCGCACCGGGCTTCATCAATATGCTGAGCTGGGCCCCCGAATCGCTGATCGCCGATGGGCGCGGAGTGAGCGATACCAAGCAGGGCGTGACCCTGGAAGTGTTCGGTGAAGGTTGGTCGATGGGACCTTACAACGAAAAGATGAAAGCCGATGCACTGAAGCAGCAGGGCGACATCCGCTACCCGATCGAATGGACCACGCTGGGCGAGTACCTGGAATACCTGGAAAAGCGCGGCATTACCCCGAATGTCGCTTCGTTCGTTGGCGCCACAACAGTGCGCATTCACGAGTTGGGCGAAGACGACGTCAAGCCCAGCGCGGCGCAATTGGCGCGCATGCAGGATCTGGTGCGGCAGGCGATGGCCGAAGGCGCGTTGGGCGTAGGCGGATCCCTGATCTATCCGCCAGCCGCGTTCGCCGACAGCAACGAACTGATCGCCCTTGCACAGGCCGCGTCGGAATCCGGCGGCGGCTATATCGCGCATATGCGCAGTGAGGCCGATCGCTTCCTCGAAGCGGTGGACGAAACCATCGCCATCGGCCGGGCCACCGGGCAACAGGCCGAGGCGTATCACCTGAAAGCGGCAGGGGAAAAGAACTGGCCCAAGATGGCCCAGGCGATCGCAAAAATCCAAGCCGCCAGAGACCAGGGGGTAAAGATCAGTGCGGATATGTATGCCTACACCGCCGGCGCCACGGGACTCACTGCCGGGCTGCCACCGTGGGTGCAGGCAGGTGGCCACGAAGCCATGGTCGCCCGGCTCAAGGATCCGGCCATCCGCAAGCGTGTGATCGCCGAGATGAAAGATCCCAACGTGAGCTGGGAAAACATCCGCCTGCTCGCAGGATCGGATGATCGCGTGCTGTTGATCGAGTTCAAGAACGAAAAGTTGAAGCCGTTGCTCGGAAAATCTCTGGCGGAAGTGGCCAAAGCACGCGGCAAGTCCGGAGAGGAAACCCTGATCGACCTGGTCGTCGAGGACGATTCGCGCGTAGGCGCCGCGTATTTCCTGATGAGCGAGGAAAACGTCGAGTTGGGGTTGAAGCAGCCGTGGACCAGCCTGGGTTCGGACGCCGAATCCTCTGCGCCCGAAGGCGTCTTCCTCAAATCCAGCACGCATCCGCGCGCCTACGGAAACTTCGCCAAATTCCTGGGCCACTACGTGCGAGACCGCAAGTTGATGCCGCTGGAAGAGGGCATCCACCGTTTGACCGGCCTACCGGCGACGAACTGGAAACTGCGCGACCGCGGTTGCCTCAATCCCGGCTGCTTTGCCGATGTGGTGGTGTTCGACCCGGCCACCATCGCCGACCACGCCACTTACAAGTCGCCGCAGCAGTACGCCACCGGCGTCAGCGATGTCTTCATCAATGGCGTGCAGGTGCTGCGCGACGGCGAACACACCGGCGCCAAGCCCGGGCGGGTGGTGCGCGGGCCGGGATGGCAGGCGTCCAAAGCCGACTGATCCGGGCGCCGTTGCGGCCGGATAAGCCCGAGCGCGATATTTTCCAAATATATTGACAATTCTCTGATTAGGATCATTATCCCTAATCAGGATACCGGCGCGTGCCGCCATTGGCGCACACAGCCCGGGCCGATCATCCGTACCACCCATTCGCCGTCCCGGGAGATTCAGAGATGAACGCGTTCCAGTCCATGCGTCCGTGGTACCGCTCACCCTTGTCCCTCGCCATTGCCAGCACCCTGGCCTGGGTGGCAGCGGCCCCCGTCCTGGCGCAGGAGAATGCGGAAGCCGATCCACCGCCGGCCGCCACTTCCGCCGAACGCGCGGCAACGCTCGACCGGGTGGTGGTCACCGCCAACAAGCGTGTCGAAAACATTCGCGACGTCGCCGCTTCCATCAGCGTCATCAACGAGCGTCAACTGGAGAACATCGGCGCCAGTTCGCTGGCCGATTACGCCGCCCTGATACCCGGCTTGCAGGTACAGGACAACGGCAGCCCGGGACAAACCTCAGTGTCGCTGCGCGGCATTTCAGCGATGTCTTCCAGCGCCACCGTAGCGACTTATATCGACGAGGTGCCGGTGGGATCCAGCGGCATTTATCAAGGCGCCAACAGCTTGATGCTGGACGTATTGCCCTACGACATCAGCCGCGTGGAAGTGCTGCGCGGGCCCCAAGGCACGTTGTACGGAGCCGGCGCGATCGGCGGGCTGCTCAAATACGTGACGCGCGCGCCCGAAGTGAGCGGAGACGAATTCCGCCTCGGCTTCGGTCTGCGATCGGTCGCCGACGGCGGCGATGGATGGAACGCGCGCTTCGGCGCTAGCGTTCCGTTGAAGGAAGATCGCCTGGGGCTTCGGTTGAGCTTCGCGCGCAACGGGTTGCCGGGTTACACCGACAACCTCACCGATGGCCGCGAAGACATCAACGACAGCGAGCAGGTCGGCGCGCGCGCGGCGTTGTTCTGGGATGGCGACGCATTCGATCTGAACCTGTCTGCATTGCATCAGCGCATCACTGCAGACGACCGCGCCGGCACCGCGCTGGATCCCGACACGCTGGAGCCGCTATTCGGCGATTACGTGGACCGGACCTGGCAGCCTCAGCCGTTTTCCAAGGAGCTGACGCTCACCTCTCTCAGCCTGGATTGGGATTTGGGATGGGCGGACCTGGTATCGGCCACTGGCTGGTCGCAGACCAAGACGATGACCCAGCTGGATTCGACCATTCAGTTCGGAGAATTGGCGAACGTGTCGCTCGGTCTTCCGGAGCCGGGCAGCTCCTTCGTGCGGTACGACTTCGACCTGGACAAGCTCACCCAGGAATTCCGCCTCAGCTCGAAGAGCGGCGGGCCCTTCGAGTGGCTGGTGGGCGTTTACTACACCAAGGAAGATGCGTTGCAGACGCAGTTCGCATGGCTGGAACAACTCGACGGTTCGCCGTTGCCGGCGCCCTACGACGAAATGTTTTCAACCCTGACTTTTCTCGCCCTGCCCAGCACCTACAAGGAATTTGCGGTGTTCGCCAATGGCTCGTGGCGCCTCGGCGAGCGCTTCAAGATCGATGCGGGCCTGCGCCAGGCGCGCAACGACCAGCGATTCAGCCAGAACGTAACCGAAGGTTTCCTGGTGGCGCTGGGCAACACGCCCGGCGAATCCAGCGAGGACGTCTTCACCTGGAGCCTGAGTCCGCAGTTCAAGCTCAGCAAGGACACCATGCTGTACGCACGCGTCGCGACCGGCTACCAACCCGGCGGGCCGAACGTGGCGGTTCCCGGCGTACCTCCCACGGTGGACTCCTCCAAGCTGGACAGCTACGAGATCGGGCTCAAGTCGCAGTTCGCCGACCAACGCGGGCAGCTGGATCTGGCCGCGTTCCGCATCGACTGGGACGACATCCAGGTAGCCTCCTCTTTCAACGGTATCGGCGGCTTGGTCAATGGCGGCGAGGCGACCAGCGAAGGTGCCGAACTGTCGGCCCAGTTCCGCGCCACCGACCAGTGGACCGTCGGCCTCAACGTCGCCTACACCAAGGCCCGCATCAAGAACGACTTCGACCCGACGGTGATTTCGATTCCGGATCAAGGCATCGATGTCATCCTCAATACCGGCCTGGCCGGCGATCGGATGCCGTACGTGCCCAAGCTGTCGTGGGCGTTGAATACCGAATATGCCTTCACGACCAGTGGTGGGTGGAACGGCCAAGTCGGCGCCGCATTGCGCGGTGTGGGCTCGCAGCTCAACGATACGACCGAGCGCCAGCGCATCACTGCCCTCGGAGACCCATCGACCGTACTGGTCCCGGACGAGATAACCATGCCGGTGGAACTGGACAGCTACCGCGCACTGGATCTGTACGCAGGGATCGGCAAGGGCAGTTGGGAAGTACGCGTGTACGTCAACAACCTGACCAACGAAAAAGCGTGGTCCTCACTCTCGCCTGTCGATAGCGCGGTGACGGGCGCTCACGTGCAAGTAGCGGGCGTGCCGATCCGGCCGCGCACCTTCGGCATCGAGTTCGACTTCCGGTTCTGACTGCGGCAGCGCATGTCGTAGCGCAATCTCCTTCGCATCCGCCGCCGCGCAAGGGCGGCGGATGCCCCTCTACACGCCAGGTGAAAGAACGCAGCATGCTACAGACCCGCTTGCCAACTCCACAGGCATTGACGGCATTGCCGGGCCCGCACTTGTTGTTCCTGGGCGACGTCACCGAACCGGGCTACGCGAAGACCGCTTTCGGGCTGCGCGACTGGGCGCCGGAGCGCTGCATTGGAGAGTTCCGCTGCGATGCAGCTACGGTGAGCACGGGGCTGCCTTCGATGACGCCCGCCGAAGCCTCGGCGCAGGGCGCACGCTCGATGGTCATCGGCGTGGCCAACGCCGGCGGCGTCATTCCAGATACCTGGGTGGGGCCCTTACTGCAGGCGATGGAAGCCGGTTTGGACATCATCAGCGGCATGCATGTACGGATGGGAGAAATAGAGCGTCTGCGCGATGCAGCCTCGCTGCTGGGGCGCAGGCTCATCGATGTGCGCCAGCCGCCGTCGGGGATTCGAATCGCAACCGGGCGGCCCCGCAGCGGGAAAAGGCTGTTGACGGTAGGCACCGACTGCGCACTGGGAAAAAAATACACCGCTCTGGCGCTCGCGAAGGCGTTCGTGCAACGCGGCGTCGATGCGGATTTCCGCGCCAGCGGGCAAACCGGCATCCTGATCGCCGGCGGTGGCATTCCGATGGATGCGGTGGTCTCCGACTTTGCCGCTGGAGCTGCGGAAATGCTTTCGCCCGATGCCGACGACGATCATTGGGACGTGATCGAAGGGCAGGGCTCGCTGTTTCATCCGGCCTATGCGGGCGTCTCGCTGGCACTGTTGCACGGCAGCCAGCCTCACGTCGTGGTGGTCTGCCACCAGCCCGGACGCGAGCGCGTGCTGGGCCACGCCGAGTTTGCGTTGCCCAGCATCGAGGAGACCATCGCGCTGGCGCTGCAGCTCGGGCGACGCACCCAACCGGCCATCCGCTGCGCGGGCGTAAGTCTCAACACCTCGCACATGGACGAGGCTGCGGCGCATAGTCTGTGCGCGGCCGAGAGCAAGCGTCTGGGCTGCACTGTCGCCGATCCGATACGCGGTGGAGCGGCGTTCGACCAACTGGTGGAGGATTGCCTGACATGAAGCTCGCAGACCACTACGTCTACATCGCCCCGCGCCATGTCGCCGCGCGAGCTTCCACGCCATGACTGCGGCCTCCACGTGGTTCCAACGCTATCTGCTGCCGGGATTCGTCTTCCAGGCGGCAGTGATCGCGGGCGGCTATGCCACAGGACGCGAACTGGTCGAATTCTTTCTGCCGGCGGGTCCGTGGGGTGGCTTGCTGGGCATGGCGGTGAGCATGCTGGTGTGGAGCCTGGTGCTGATGGTCAGTTTCGAACTGGCCCGGGTCGCGCGGGCCTACGACTATCGTTCGTTCTTCAAGGTGCTGCTCGGTCGCGGCTGGTTTCTGTTCGAAATCGGCTACTTCGCGCTGATGATCATCATCCTGGCGGTGATGGGCGCGGCGGCTGGCGAGATCGCGCACAGCTTGTTCGGCCTGCCGAAGCTGGCCGGTTCGCTGGGCATGATCGCCGCCACCGGACTGATGCTGGTCTACAGCAGCGCCGTGATCGAGAAGTTCCTCGCCGTGTCGGTGGGCTACCTCTACCTGGTCTACTTCGTATTCCTGGTCTGGAGCGTGATCGCATTCGGAGACCGCATCGAAGCCAACTTCGCGGCGGTTCCCGTCGCCGAAGGCTGGTTCACCGCCGGGGTCACCTATGCCGGCTACAACGTCGCCACCATTCCCGCGGTTCTGTTCTGCATCCGCCATCTGGGCAACCGCCGCGAGGCGCTTGCCGCCGGCGCGCTCGCCGGGCCGCTGGGCATGCTGCCGGGCGTGGTGTTCTACATCGCCATGATGGGCTACTACAGCGAGATCGGCGCCGAAGCACTGCCTTCGGCCTTCCTGTTGGGCAAGCTGCGTGCGCCGTGGTTCGAATGGGCATTCCAGATTGCGGTGCTGCTGACTCTGGTGGATACCGGCGTGGCGCTGCTGCATGCGATCAACGAACGGGTGGCCAAAGCTTTCGAAGAGCGGCAGAAGCCGATGCCGCAGGCTTTGCGTCCGGCGATCGCAGTCGGCGCGATGCTGCTCGCCGTGTACGCCGCCAGCGCGGTCGGTCTGGTCGACCTGATCGCCAAGGGTTACGGCACGCTGACCTGGCTGTTTCTGGCGGTGTACGTGCTGCCGTTGATGACTTGGGGCGTCTGGCTGCTATGGCGGCGCCCGCAGCGCATCGACCCTGATTTCCGCTAGCAAACGCATCCGGGAGTTCATGATGGTCTTCACTACGAAATGGTTGCGGGTCCTGGTCATCGCGACCGGCCTTTCGATGGCCGCGGCCGCATCGGCCGCACCGCCACCGGACTTCGACGCGCACGTAGACAAGGTAATCCGCGATCACGACGTGCCCGGCATGGCGATCGCTATCGTCGAGCAGGGCAAGATCGTGCATGCCAAGGGTTATGGCGTACGCAGATTGGGTGGAACCGAAGCCGTCGATGCCGACACTCTCTTCCCCACCGGCTCCACCGGCAAGGCCTTCACTGCCGCAGCGCTGGCGATCCTGGTGGACGAAGGCAAGCTGCACTGGGACGACAAAGTCATAGATCACTTGCCCGACTTCCGCATGTACGACCCTTGGGTGACGCGCGAGATAACTGTTCGCGACCTGCTGGTCCATCGCAGCGGTCTGGGACTCGGGGCGGGCGACCTGCTTTTCATTCCACGCAGCTCGCGCAGCCGCACCGACATCGTTCGCGCGCTGCGCAATCTGAAACCGGCCACCAGCTTCCGCAGCAACTATGCGTACGACAACATCCTGTACATCGTCGCCGGTGAAGTGATCGCCGCAACCAGCGGACAGGATTGGGAAAGCTTCATGCGCGAGCGCGTGTTCAAGCCGGCTGGCATGGACAGCTCGGTCAGCGATGAGAAGGACCGCTTCGCCAATCCGAACCGGGCGCAGCCGCACGCGCGGCTCGATCCGCGCGTGCGCGGGTTGGGTCCACAGCAGGTGCTGCCCGAGCGCGAAGGGTTGGGGCAGGTAGGGGCGCCGGCGGGCGGCCTGTCATCCAGCGCCAACGATCTGGCCCACTGGCTTCAGATACAGCTGGCGCATGGCGCATTGCCCGACAGCGACGGCAAGCGCCTTTATAGCGAAGCTTCCGCACAGGCGATGTGGACACCGCAGGTACCGGTGCCGATCAATACCTATCCGGCGCCGATCAGCGACATCACGCCGCAGTTCTCCAGCTATGCGCTGGGCTGGAACGTGCAGGATTACCGCGGCGTCAAAGTAGTGCAGCACGGTGGCGCCGTTTTCGGAGTTCTGACTTTCATCGTGCTGGTGCCCGAGCGGAACCTGGGCATTTCGCTTCAGATAAATTCCGAAGATGTAGGCGTGATGCGCGGGTTGGGCTACGAGCTTCTGGACCATTACCTGGGCTTCGAGCCGCGCGATTGGGTGGCGGCCTTCGATACCTGGTACAAGCAGCGTCTCGATGGCGGTCTGGCGGCGCTGCAGGCCAGCGGAAAGAGCGCCCGCAAGGCATCGCGTTCTTCTTTACCAGCATCGGGCTACGCGGGTCGCTATGCCGATGCCTGGTATGGGCCCATTGAAATCACGGAGCGCTCGGGCAAGTTGCGCATCGACTTCCAACAGACTCCGAATATGGCGGGAACGCTCAGCCATTGGCAGTACGACACTTTCCGCTCCGAATGGGACGATAGTTCGATCGAACCTGCTTACGTCACCTTCGCGCTGGACGCCGAAGGCAAGGTCGCACGGATGACCATGAAGCCGGTTTCACCGCTTGCCGATTTCAGCTACGACTACCAGGACCTGGTGTTTGCTCCCTCGACCGACGGGGAGGTTGTTGCGCCTTAGCCTGTGAGTCATGGTGCCAGGAACGTTGTAACTGGGGCATGCAGAAAAAGGGGGCAGATTTATTTTCTGACCCTGGTTGGCAATCGGATGAAAAATAAATCTTTCCCCATTATTCTGCTTTTGCTTTCTTTGTCCGGGGTCTTGCTACGCAATGCCATTGCAGCCGCACGGATTCCCAAACTGTATCGCGCCAGCGAATAAAAACCAGACGGGCGCGACGCTCGAGGGAGCGGGCGGGATGTGAATTATTTACGGTGCCAAGGTGGTAGCCCGGACTTATCAAAGAGCCTACAGCGAGCAGCTACGCGAGCAGGGAAAGTTCGATGAGCAAGGGAACGGCGTGGTGCTAAAACCCGCCGCGCTTCGCTTCCCTCCACGCCGTTCCACGCGGAAGTGCGATCTGAACTGCGTATTGATATGTTCAGATGTTTAGTTCAAGCTCCGGGATCTGAGATGACAGACGCGCAGCTCAGTGGGGATAATCTTGAATAGTCAGTTCCGCTCTAAGGATGGAGGGTCAGGTAAATGACACAAAGGAAGTGGATAGTCTTGGGCACCGGGATACTTTTGGTGGCCGGCGCGGCTTACTTTCTTCTTGATCGAACCGCTACGGAATCGCCGCTGCCTGATCAGGCTCCGGGTGAGGGGCAAACAGCGGGTCAGACTGCACCCGACGCCAGTGAGATGCAGCCACATGGTGGCGCGGTTTCTGCAAGCCGCAGCGGAGCCGAGGTGCCGTCGACAATGGCGCCCGAGAAGGCCTACGCCGACGCTTACTCCATCCTTCGCTGCATGCATGCGGCGAACGCTGATCTGAATATTCCAGAGGATCTGAGCAAAACTGAGGCTAAGCAACTCGCGGACTCGCGCATTGCTGGTCTGGATTGCGCCGCGCTCGATAGCAAGTATTCCGCCTACGATTTGGCCAAGTTCGCCGCCGAGCGGGGGAATCTGCAGGCCCAGCTGGATTTTTCTGCAATTGCAGCTTCTGCTTTCAACGAAGAAAAGAATGCACTGGACCCCGCGTTGATTGCGCAATACAAGCGAGATAGCCTCAGATTTCTGACCATGGCTGCGGATCGAGGCCATCCCGACGCGTATGCGCGCCTGGCAGAGAACTACAAGAATGGCCTTTTTAGTGATCGAGATAAGGTAAAGGCATACGCTTATGCCTACGCCAATAGTCAGGTCACACAGTCCCGGTTTTCAAAAGAATGGCTTAATCGCTATTCAAATGGCCTCACTGCGGAACAGGTCATTTACGCGCAGCAGCTGGCGCAGACACTCGTAAACAGGAAGTAGTTCAACCAGAGGGAGATGTGTCGTATGAAGCTTCAAGCCAAGGTGTTGCTAGTTGTTGCGTTGCTTATTTCGGGTGTGGCTTTCGCAAAATATGTGGGCCGATTTTATTGCGGAACCAGTTGTCAGGTTGGAGCAGGACTTGCCAGCGGAGACACCTACACTTTCGTGCTGACGGTCGTAAATCAAAGCGTAGATTCTTGGGTGGACTCCAGTGGAAATCCCAATCAGATGATTCTTTGCAACGGGAGCAAATGCGCGTTGTATACCTACGTGAAGCTTTCTGGCCAATGGATTGCTGAGGGATACTATTACAGCAACTGGATGGGGAGTGGTGGCGTTTTTGTTTTTGTTTGTGGCTCTACGTTGTTCTACACCAATCCGGGAAGTCCGGGTTGCATTTACGGATGCGGGGACCTTTGGGGGACGGTGGGCCCTGTCACGCCGGTGCCCGGCCAGAAGGAGCAATAATTCCCCAGCTATGCTATCCAGGATCAGGCCAGTTCGCTGGCCTGATCTTTTTTGTGAGTTGCGAGTAGGTTTCCACCCAAACGCGGTCCGAGAATCCCGCAAGAAGAAAACGTGGCAGATTTGTTTTTTGGATCATTCGAAAATGATCCGCTATAACTTCAAAAGAGACACTGCAGACAATAACTCTGTCTCCTTTCTTCAAAGATTCCAGGAAAAGCCGGAGTTATCTCCGGCTTCTTCAAACTTGCTATGGGCCCAGGGACCTCGAGCGTCAGTGCACTTCCGTAAGGTCGTAACCGCACTCGGCAGCGAAATCGCGCAATGCGACTTCATCGGGGTCCATGCCCATGGCGATCCACCACTGACGGATGAAAGGCCAAGTGGCAACGCTGCCATCGACGGCCGCCAGCTCAGCCGGCGTCAGCGTGCGAAGACCGCTACGGGGTTCTGTTGTTGTGGCAATACTCACATTAATCATCCTATTTTGTTTGTAATTTTTTTTATGAAAGGTGCCCGATTCATTTCGGGCGCAATCAGAATATAGATACAGGGCGGTCTTGCGAGATATTGGGTCGTTCGCAAAACACGAACGCAAGGTTCGTATTTTCGTGTGAACGGAAGTTGGGTGCGTCGATAAGATGCGACGTTGCGAACGACCATTGTTGGGGTGTTCACTGCTGAGGGCCAGGCGCTCCTCGAGCGGGCCAACAAACAGTTTTTCCTCACGATCAGGGAATCCTCCGTCTGTGGCTTAGCCATGGGAATCCACCGTCGGACGTCGCGCGTAACGGGTGGCGCGAGTTGGGACTGATGGAGTTTCAAGAGCCATCGTTGCGGCGGGATCCGATTCACTTGTTGTTATCCGCTCCGATCCTGCACTTGGCGCTGCGAAAGTATAAAGAGGCGGGCTTGGACGGCGCAGGCCACAAGGAAAGGGGCCAAAAGAATGGAGAAACGGACTAGGAGCAGGAGCAATTTTTCTGTATTCCCGCCTTCGCGGGAATGACGATTCATTAGTGCTATTCGAGCCGCGACGACTCCGTCTCGTTCACCATCAAGGAGGAATAAATGAAATTCAGTTCCATTACAGCTATTGGCATCCTGTTCGTCTCCAGCATCACGGTCTGCTTCGCAGCCCAGAAAACCGCACCGTCGCAGTATCACGGCAAGGACAAGCAGGAGGCCGCTCGCACCCTGCTGGAAACGGCCAAGATCCAGGCCGATGGCGGCAGTTGGGAGCGGATCGCGATCGGTCGTATCTATTACCTCAGCGGTTCCAAGCCCGAGGGGCAGGCGATCTTCGACGACGTGCTCGCGCACAAACCCGAGGCGGGCGATCTGTTCCGCATCGCCCGGGTCTACCGCGAAGCCGGCGACTGGGAACAGGCCAAGGCGCTGTTCGAACGCGCCTTGCGTGAAGAACCGGACGATAGCAAGGGCATGGCCGAAGTCGGCTCCTATTACCTGATGCGTGACGACCGCGCCGCCGCGGAAGCGCTGTTCGACCGCTCGTTCAAACTCGAATCCGACGTCTGGTCGACGGTAGCCGCGGCAGGCAGCTATCTGGGCGTGCCGCCGCAGGAATAGATCCTGCCGCGGCAGGTGCTGGAAGCATATCGGCCAACGATTCGATCCAGCGAAGAAGGTAGCCGACCCATACGTACTCGCATTTGGACCCGCAATGCCATTCCATTCTTATTGTCGGTTGAAAAATCCATGTTGATCCTGACTCGGCGCGTCGGTGACGCAATCATGATCGGCGACACCGTTACCGTGACGGTCTTGAACACGGTTGGAAGCCAGGTGCGGATCGGCATCGCGGCCCCGCGGGAGGTGCCCGTGCACCGCGAGGAGATCTATCGCCATATCCGGGACAATGAATCCGAGGGGCAGCGCCCTTGAGTTCAACGCCGAAATCCTGGTCTGGTGCGGCACCGCGTCGTGTTCAAAAGATTGACCTCATGTCCATGGACGACGTCAGCCTGGGGATCGTCAAGTTTTTGGGGTATGGCATTGAGCCCTATCCCAAAGAGGACGCGGCACGGATCGCAATGGAGTTCGGCAGCGAACGGGCGCCTGCGCTTGAAAAGAGAGTGCGCCTGATACTGAGTGAACTCGCTGCGTTGAAGCCCGATTGGTCAAGGCATTCTCTAGCGGCTGCCGTCGAATGGGTCGGTCATGAAATGAAGAGAAGGCACCCTGGATTGAGTGAGGACAGCCTCAAAGCGATGCGCTGGATTTTCACGTGGCGGTGGAAGTAGGAAAGGGGCGCAATGCCTGTGCGCTGGCAACCGCAAATACATGGGTGCCTTGCGTAATGGAACGATGGCGGGCAGTGCCCGCCCTACATTGCCCGTGTGGGTTCTGACGGCGCGGTCTGCACGGGACCAACTGATAGCCGCCCGTCCGCGGATTAGGTGCTGAGTGCCGCGCTCAGAAAAACCTGCACCGGTTGGAGCGGATTTCCACCCGTGATCCAGCACCCCTGCCCACGGGCAGGGGTTTTTCTCGGATCTTTCTAGCCGCCTTGCCGGGAGAGGATCGAGCGCCGGGACAGCTTAGCCGCGTACAGCGCCGCGCCATAGTGCGGTTCGTGTATCGGGGACCGCAGTTCGAATGCCGGGCAGGCACGATGCAGCGCTTCCTTGAACGGGGCCAGCAGCAGTTCGCCGGCGCTGAACGCGCCGCCCGAATAGGAAAGCGGAACAGTTTCGCCGGCACTAAAGTCCAGCGCCCGGCGCAGGGAATCGGCGATCTGGGCCAGCTCGTCTCCGGCCTGCGTGTAGATGTTCGCCGCGTTCGCATCGCCCAGACGTGCCGCCTTGGCCACCAGCAAGGAAAGCTTGGCGAAGTCGCCGCGGCTCAGGGCTTGCTCGCCATACACGCGGGCGCAGATATCCAGATCGTTGCCCAGGCCGAGTTCCTGGTTGAACACCGCATGCAACGGCCCCTTCGGCAGACGGCCGTCGCTCATGCGCGAATAGACGTTGAGGCCCTGCGCGGCGATCCAGTACGCCGAGCCCTCGTCCGAAAACGCTTCGCCCCATCCACCCGAACGCGCGGCGTGACCCTGGCGCTGCCCATAGCCGATGGAACCGGTGCCGGCGACGATGTTGATGCCGTCCGCACAGGCCAGCGATCCCGCCCAGCCGCAGACCATGTCGTTGTCGCAGGCGTAACGGTCGTGGCCCAGCAGCTCGCGCGGAATGGCCTGCAGCTTCGCCGTCGCTTCGCTGTCTTCGCCGTAGGCAGGCAAGCCGAAGAACGCATGGCGGATGACGCTGATTTGCACGCCCGCCTCCAACAGTACCTGCTCGATGCCGGCGCGGAGAATTTCGCGAACGCCGTCCAGTCCCACCTGCGGGTGATAGGTCGTCCCGTGCTGCGCCTCTGCAAGCAGGCGGCCATCGCCATCGATCAATGCGAAGCGCGTCTTGGTGCCGCCGCCGTCCACGCCAAGGAAGCAATCGGGTGCGCTCATGGCGTGATCGAATGGATCCTGACGCCCTGCACGACACGATTCACCGTGCCCTGCTTGTTGGGACTATCGGGCGATAAACCCAGTGCGCGCGAGGCGTTGAAGGCGTAGATCTGCGCGACGGCCACATACGGCCACAGCAGATCGATATCGCTCGCCGTGGACATGCCGGGAACCAGCAGCGTGTCCGGCGCCTGCGGCTCGCGTCGCTGCGCGGCGACTTCGATGATGCGTGCCGCGCAGCCGTCCTGGCGCAATTCGTCGAGCAGGTCGTGGTCGTACTGACGCGTGAGTGGGTCATTGGAAACGAACACCATCACCAGGGTCCTGTCGGTGATGAAGGTCTTGGGTCCGTGCCGGAAGCCCAGCGGCGAATCGAAGCAGGTGGCGACCGCGCCATTGGTAAGTTCGCCGAGTTTCAGCGCCGCTTCGCGGGCCAGGCCCTGGAACAGGCCGCTACCCAGATAGACCACACGGTCGAAACCGTGCAAAGCAAGCTCCTGCAGCGACAGTCGCGACTCGCTGATCACGCCCTCGGTCGCCAGCGCGATCGGCCCGATCCGGTCGTCGAGCGCCTGCGCATCGCTGAAGGCGATCAGCGTGGCGTACAGCATGCAGCTGAAACTGGAGGTCATGGCGAAACTGGTGTCGTGGGTTTCTTCCGGCAGCAGCAGAGTCATCGACTCACGCGCCGGGACAGTGTTGAGTGCGCCTTCGGCATTGCAGGTCACCACCAGATGGCGCACGTCGCGGACCAGCGACTCGGCCAGTGCCACCGCCGCCAGGCTTTCTGGGCTGTTGCCCGAGCGGCCGAACGACACCAGCAGCAAGGGCTGCGCGGGATCGAGATAGAGATAGGGAGCGCTGACCAGATCGGTGGTGGGCACCGCATCCACGCGTGCGGCCAGTTGACGGTCCAGTAGCGGCGCCAGGCATTGGCCGATGTAGGACGAAGTGCCGGCACCGGTGAGGATGATGCGGGCGCCGGGGTTGCCGGCGATGGGCGCGACGAAGGATTGGATGCGCTCGCGCATGGCCGAGAGCAGCTCATGCGTCTGCTGCAGCATGCGCGGCTGCTGTTCGATCTCGCGCGCGGTCCAGATTGCACCCGAGGCGAGCAGGTCCGCTTCCGGTACGCCCAGATGTTCAGTGGTCTTGTTGGTCATGGCATGCATGGTAATAGTCGTCGAGTACGGCACCGATATGCGCCATGGCCAGGGACAGCGGGTCGTTGCTGGCGGTCCCGGTACGTAGCGCGTGCAGTGCGTGGGGAAGGAACTGGCTGATCAGCGAGATCGGCGGCGGATTGGCCTGCAGGTTGGCGAACAGTCGCTGGCGCGCCTGTTCGATGACCGGGTCGGGCCAGTAATAGCGGATGCGGTCGCTCAGGCTGTATTGCAGGTCGATGGATAGCGCATCGTCCTGGCTGTGGTAATAACGGCGCCAATGACCGGGTTGCTCGCGCATGCGTTCGAGGGCGACCTGGCGCAGGTTTGCCCGCTGCGGCGCATCGATCCATTCGTGTTCGATCGCATCCAATGCCCACAACGCTTCGCGCAAGGCGAAGGTCAGCCCCGGGCCGACTTTGAGGATGGCGAAATGGTCGCGCACCAGCGCCGCGAGTGCGTCGCGGGTCTGGTAGTCGGTGGAATGCGCTTCGAAGACCATGTTCGGCACGTCTTCTATCGCCTGGCTCAGCGTGCGTGCGGCGTCGGGCTGATAATCGATCACGCTGTGATGATCGAATTCCACACCGGGCTGCACTACGGAAGCGATGACGCGCTGCCATGCCGACTCCAGCCCGGCGGCGGCGAATGCCTCACGGTGTGCGTCGATAGTGGTGAGCGCGTCCTTCGGCGTGGTGACGGCAAGGCCTTCTATCGATTCGGTCGCGCCGCCTGGCACGGGCACCTCGGTGCCGATCACATATACCGGTGCTTCGCCGCCCGCCTGCGCATGCGCGGTTTCCGCAGCCTGGCACAGGCGCACCGCGCGGCGCACGATCTCCGCTTCCGGCAGCGGTTCCGGGTCGCCGCTGCAGGCCATCGAACAATCCAGGTGAATCTTGCGGAAGCCGGCCGCCACATACGCGGCGACCATCGTCTCGGCCTTGTCCATGGCCGCAGCGGCATCCAGCGAGGTCCAGGGATTGGGACCCAGATGATCGCCGCCCAGCGCGATGCGTGCGCGGTCGAAACCGACGCGGTCGGCGATGCCGTGCACGAAGCGCACGAAATCCGCCGGCTTCATGCCGGTGTAGCCGCCGTCCTGGTTGACCTGGTTGCAGGTGGCTTCGAACAGTAAAAATTCCTGACCGGTGCGCTGCGCGTGGAACAAGCTGGCCTCGATGACGATGGGATGCGCCGAGCACAGCGAAGTCACGCCGAGGGCGCGTCCCTGTTTGTGGCGGGCGATGAGGTCTAGCAGGACGTGCATGCGAGGGAGATCCGGTCAGGTAAGCGGTGCGGCCGCGTCGCGCTCGGGTTCGAGCACCAGCAGCAGGGAGGCGATGAGGGCCAGGACCAGGCCGACGATTTTCAATGGGCCCGGCACCACGCTGGCGAAGATCAGCGAGAGCACGGCGGTCACCAGCGGTGCGCCTGCATTGGTCAAAGGCGCGACCACGATCGCCTTGCCATGGCGGAAGGCGTAGACCAGGGTCAACGCGCCGACGGCGTTGAGCAGCTGTATTCCTGCGGTCATCCATGGCCCGTCCAGACCCAGGTTGATCGGCTGGGTGAAGTCGGTCATCGCCCACGCCACCGGCGCCAGCAGCAGCGCGCCCACGGTCATGTAGAAGAAGATGCTTTCCGCGCTGACCGTGTGGTTGGCCAGGCGCATGAAATAGGCCTGCACGCCCCAGGCCAGCATGATCAGCAGCGATTGCAGGAACCAGCCCAGGCCTTCGGTCGCGCCGCGGCCGAAAGACAGATCCAGCAGCGGCAGCGCCACCAGCGCCAGCACTATGCCCAGCGTACCCAGCCAGCCCGTGCGTTCGCGCAGCAACAGGAAGGACAGGGCAATGGTCACCACCGGCGACAGCGAGATGATCGGGAACACGAAGTACGCCGGCCCGATAGTCAGCGTGTGGAACAGCAACATCTGCCCGCCCGCGCCCAGCAGGCCGATAGTCATGCCGTACGCGATCGCGCGCGGCGAACGTTCCAGTTTCCAGCCGTTGCGCCACAAGATGTACAGCGCTGGCGGAATCATGGTCAACGCCCACACGCAGTACACCAGCGTGTCGGGAAATCCATGCTGGGCGGACAGTCCGGCCAGCGCGCCCCACACGCCCCACAACGCTACCGTGGCCAGCGCGAAGGCCAGCCAGGGACGACGGCGCGCGCGTCCCTTGTTGTCTATCGAAGCTGCACTCATGCGTTGCTTCCTGACGGCGTGGCCTGCAGCATCGCGAAGCGCTTGAACGCCAGCTTCAAGCTATTGGAGTCCGCTTCCACTTCGCCCAGATCCTGTTCGTTGAACAGGTCGCGCACCCGGTAGCGGCCCGCGCCCAGGCCGCGCAATTGCACGTCGCCGTCCCAATCGTCGGCATAGAACGTGTAGTACAGCGTTCCGTCCTTGGCGATGGCATGCGCTTCGGGTTTGTCGAAACCGATGTCGTAAAGCGTGCCCAGGTACTCGCCCTTGGGCAGCATGTGCTGCTTGTACAACCCCACCCACTTGCGCCACAGCGCTTCGCGCTCAGGGGTCAGCACATAGCCGCCAGGAGGCAGCGGCGCGGTGGGATGGTCGGTGTCCTTGGGCCAGGTGAACTTGGAAGAGATCACCGCGCCGATGCCGACGCTGGAAGCGAAATCGTCGCGGCCGTCCGACAATTCCACGTGATCGCCCGCATAGCTGCTGCGGTCGCCCATCAATGCCTTGACCGACTTGCCCTTGCTGCGCACCTGCCAGGAAGACAACGGATCCGAAGACGGATACTGATCGGTCGCAGGCAGGTTATGGAAGGCGAATGCGGTGCCGCAGGGGCACAGCTCCACCACTGCTTCCGGGTTGGCTTGGTGAGCGGCGTCGTAGATCGCCTGCCAGAATTTGGCCAGGCCTTCGACCGAATCGGTGGGATGCGCGTGCTTGTGCGCCGGGTTGTAGCAGGGCGCCACCGCATTCAAATGCTGGCCGTCCAGCTTGAGTCCTTCGAAGCCCCAGTCGCCGATGATCTTCTTCACCAGCGCCACGTAGAAATCGATGGTCGGCTGGTACGCAGGACACTGGGTGAGCGCATTCCACCAGGTGACGGTCTGGAAGGCGCCGTTCTGGTCCAGCAGCAGCATGTCCGCATGCTCGTGCAGCACATCGCTGCCGGGATCGGCGGCCAGCGGCGCCAGCCAAAGGCGCGGGCGCATGCCCTGCGCGCGGATTTTCTTCACGAAATCGCGCATGTCCGCCTCGCCACGCGGGAACTTGCGCTTGTCGATACGCCAGTCGCCCTCGTTGGTTTGCCAGCCGTCGTCCAGCACCGCCCATTCGAAACCCAGCTCGCGCGCCTTGGGCAGCGTGGCCAGGATCTGTTCGACATTGAAGTCGCGCTCGTATCCCCATGCGCACCAGATCGGCGCGAACGCGGACTCCGGCGGCTTGGGACCCTGCAGACCCTCGGTCTGCATGAACTGCCGGTACTGCTGCAGCGGCGCGAAATGATCGCCGGTATGCACGGCCAGCAGCGTGCGTTCGGTGACCAGTGTCTGTCCCGGTTCCAGCGCCGAGGTCTGCGTCGATTCGATCGCGATGCTGCCGCCGTGCGCGGTCTTGCGCACCGGCAGGTCCAGCATTCGCGCAACGGGCTCGACGTGGCCCACGGCCAGGCCTATATCGCGGCGCCACAGGTTGGCTACCGGAGTGCCGCCGCCGTAGTCGGAGGAATCCATGGACAAGGTGTTGCGCTGATCGAAGCCGGCCTTGAGCGGCTGCACCCAGTCGCGGCGGTCGGTGTGGGTGGCGCCCGAAAAACTCCAGAAACCGCCCGGTGCTTCGGCCAGTTCATGGGCGCCGTTGCGCCAGCCGGCGATCTCAAGCTTGCTGGCGCCGTCGTTGCGGTAGCGGGTCTGCAACACGGCCATGCCGGGCAGGCGGTCGAAGAAAGTCACCGCGACCTGTTTCTCGATACCGCGCGAAGATCGGCCAGTGACGATGAGCTGGTGGCCAGCCCCGTGGCGCGGGTCGTTCAGAGCAAGTTCGTGCTGACCGGTCAGCGTGAAGTCTTCCGCTGCACCATCGGCCAGCAACAGGCTCTCGCTGGGCTGGAAGGGCGTGAGGGATTTGCCGCCCGATGCGAGCGCCGTATGCAGGCGCGTATCGAAGGAAAGCGTCAGCGCCCGGTCCTGCACGGTCGCCGCGGCGCGTTTGCCGCCACTGACGGCCGCAGACTGCGCCCAGGGCAGGGTGGCCCAGGCGACTCCGCCAGCCACGCCGCCGGCCACGAGCTTTAATACGGTGCGTCGTCCCATCGGGGGCATGGCGGCTTTCCGGTCGAGGTGCGGCGATTGTCCGCCATGGCTTCGGGTTGATGCAAGCGTTTTGTTGCGATATGGTGGTAATAAGTTTCGTTATCTTACTTGAGGCGATGCAATGACCGCACTTCCGCGCAACCTGGCCGGGTTCCTGATTGCCTGTCTCGTCTCCTTCTCTGCTGCCGCGGCCGCCCCCGCACCGGCTGTGGCGGATCAGGCCGCTGCCGGCGACGCCTATTCGATGGCCGACTTCGCAAAAGTGCGCAAGTACGACGCGCATGTGCATTCCAATTCGAAGAGCGCGGCCTTCCTCGAGCAGGCCCGCGCCGACGGCTTCGAGCTGATGTCGATCAATGTCGATTACCCGGCGTTCCCCAGCGTGGCCCTGCAGCGCGACGCCGCGCTGGCGCTGCTCAAGGCGGATCCGCAACGCTTCCACTGGGCCACCACCTTTTCCATGCGCGGTTTCGGCATGCCCGGCTGGACGCAGGCAGTGGAGGCAGGTCTCGCCCGCGACGCCAAACTCGGTGCCCGCGCGGTCAAGATCTGGAAGAACGTCGGCATGGTGGAGAAGGATGCCGACGGCAAGCTGATCATGCTCGATACACCGGGCCTGTCGCCGGTGGCCGACAAGATCGGCGCGCTGGGCTTGGCCCTGATTGGCCATCAGGGCGAGCCGCACAATTGCTGGCTACCGCTGGAGCAGATGACCACCGACAACGACCGCGAGTACTTCCGCAACCATCCCGAGTATCACATGTACCTGCATCCGGACCAGCCCGGCTACGAGGACCAGATCGCCGCGCGCGACCGCTTCGTCGCCGCACATCCGCAGCTGCGCTTCGTCGGCGCGCACATGGGCAGCCTGGAATACGACGTGGACCGGCTGGCCGCGTTCCTGGATCGCTACCCCAACGCCAATGTGGACCTGGCCGCGCGCATGAGCCAGGTGCAGTACCAGTCGGTGCGCGATCGCGAAAAGGTGCGCAACTTCTTCATCCGCTACCAGGACCGCCTTCTGTATGGCACCGACCTGACCTTCGGACCGGACGCGGATCCCGCGGAATTCAAGCGCGAAACGCACGCGGTATGGACCGCGGATTGGCGCTACCTGGCCACGGGCGAAACCCAGCGGGTGGAAGTCCTGCACGCGGAAGTGCCGGGCCTGGCGCTGCCACGCGCGGTGATCGACAAGATCTATTACGCCAATTCGGTGCGCGAATTCGTGCCGGGAACGCCATAGGAGCGATGTAGGGGTACGTAGGAGCGACGTAAGTCGCGAAATAATCTTGCGTGGTTTCGCGACTTACGTCGCTCCTACGCCCTACGACCACGAGCCAGGGATAAGGACGCCTCGCTTTAGGCCAGCATCAGCTCGAAACCGAGCTGATGGCTGGCCTGACGGATCTCTTCCGGCGCATTGGTATCGGTGATCAGCACGTTGAGGTCGCTGACCGGGATGATCCGGTGCAGGCAGATCTTGCCGAACTTGGAACTGTCGGAAATGGCGACCACCATGCGCGCGGCCTCGACCATCTTGCGGTTGAGCATGGCTTCGGGTTCGTAGTGGGTGGTGATGCCTCGCTCCAGGTCGAAGCCGTCCACGCCCAGGAACAGCATGTCCACGTGCAAGGCGCCCAGCGCTTCCACGGTCAGGCCGCCATAGAAAGCCATGTTCTTGCGTCTCAGTTCGCCGCCCAGCATGACGATGTTGATGTTGCTCTTGGAGGTCAGCGCGGTCAGCACACCGAAATCGTTGGTGACCACGGTCACCTCGATGTTGGGCATCGCTTCGGCCAGCTGGATGGCGGTGGTGCCCGAGTCGATGGCAATGGTGTCGCCGGCCTTGACCATGGCCGCGGCGCGCTGGCCGATGCGGCGCTTCTCGTTCAGGAAGACGGTGCGCTTGGCTTCGTAGGGCGGCTCGGCCGGCACGCCGCCGACCACGCCGCTGTCGATCGCTCCGCCATAGGCGCGGGCCATGACTCCGCGTTCGGTCAGGTAGCGCAGGTCCTTGCGCACGGTTTGCATGCTCACCCCGAAGCGCTGGGCCAGCGCGGCGACCTGCACGCTGCCATGCTGGCGCACCAGCTCGCTGATCTGCAGACGTCTCTGGCTGGTGTCGCGGGTGGCGATCATGGGGAGCTCCTTGGGGTGCATAGAATTATCTGACATTTCGTTACATTTCGCTATTGATGCGAAACGAAATATGCGCTAGGCTCGGTTTCGTTTTGTTGCGTATGCCGTGCCGTCCCTACCTGAGGAGAACCCAGTGAAGCTTATTCAACCGCATCGGAACACGCTCTTTTGTGGCATCGCGCTGGCCTTGCTGATGCCCCAGGTAGGCCTGGCGCAGGACAGTGCGGCCAGCGCCACCGATGCGCAGCAAAACGCGGCGCCCAGCGCCGAAGAAGTCGACACGCTGGAAACCGTGGTCGTCACCGGCGTACGCGGCAGCCTGGCGCGATCGGTCGAACTCAAGCGCGAATCCGGCACCGTGCAGGATTCGATCACCGCATTGGAACTGGGTAAATTCCCCGACGACAACGTGGCCGATTCGCTCAGCCATATCACCGGCGTGGCCATCTCCCGCACCGCCGGCGGCGAAGGCCAGAAGGTCAGCGTGCGTGGTCTGGGCCCGGAGTACACACTCACCACTTTCAACGGCCGCATCCTGGCCACCGACGGCGCCGGCCGCGATTTCGCCTACGACGTGTTGCCGGCCGATGTCATCAGCGGCGCCGACGTGATCAAGGGCGCGCAGGCCGCGCTGACCGAAGGCGGCGTCGGCGGCCTGATCAACCTGCGTTCGGCCAGTCCTTTCGACGACCCCGGCCAACATGCGATCGTGCGCCTGGAGGGCGACCGCAACCAGATGTCGGAACTGGATGGACAGAAATTTTCCGCCGCCTACAGCAACACCTTCGCCGACAACACCTTCGGCCTGCTGCTGGGCGTGGTCTACGCCAAACGCAAGGACCGCACCGATATCGCCGGCAACGACGGCGGCTGGACCCGCAATCCCGACCCCAGCGATGCCTCCTGGTTCGGCAATGCATGGGGCGGCAATATCGATCTGGACGGCGACGGCGAGCTGGATGCGGACGAAGAGGGCCTGATCGCGCCGGGCCAGTTCCGGGTCGGTTCCATCCTGGAAGAGAAGAAGCGCAAAGCATTCTCGGCCAAGCTCGAGTGGCGCCCCAGCGACAATGTGCGCATCGTGGTCGATGGTCTTAAGACGCGCCTGGATTCGCCGCAGGTTTCCTACCAGCAATCCTACTATCCGCTGTTCGCGCCGGGGCGCTGGTCCGACATCGAAGTGCAGAACGGCATCGTCACCGGCTTTACCATGGATAACACGGATCCCGAGCTGCGGCTCAATCCGGAATTGCTCAACCAGACCGAGCACCGCGTGGTCGACACCGATCTGTACGGCGTCAACGGCGAGTGGAAAGCCACCGACGATCTGACCCTTACCGGGGATTTCTACCGCTCCACTTCCAAACGCTATTCCGGCGGCCAGGACACCTACGTGGTGTTGCGCATGAACCAGCCCAACACCGCCCGCATCACCCTGGGGCCGAACGCGGTGCCCAACGTGGCGGTGACCTTCGACGACGGCCGCGACCTGATCACCGGCCTGGCCAACGGCGAGTTCGGCGGTTCGGATTTCAACACCCATTACATGGAGCTGCGCGGCGACAACATCCAGGACAAGATCACCGGCGGCAGCGTGGCCGGCAAGCTGTTCGTGGGCAAATGGAACCTGGATGATCTGCACTTCGGCGTCACCCGCACCGAGCGCAGCAAGTCGCGCGACCTGATCAACAACACCCTCAATGGCGGCGCCGATTATTATTCCGGCGACAACGCCATCAATGTGGGCGAACTGGGCAACGGAGTGATCTCCAGCACGCTGCATTTCCCGCACTTCATGGACGGCGTGGGCAGCAGCTTTCCGCGCAGCTTCCTGGGTTTCGACGTGCCAAACTACTTGGCCCAGTTGGAGGCTTACAACGGCCACCTGCGTCCCGACGGCAGCGCCTACGATTTCGCCAATGCCGCGCCGGCGTGGAATCCGCTGGAAAGCTATCGCGTCAGCGAAGACACCAACGCCTTCTACGTGCAGGCGGATTTCTCGGGCGACCGTTGGAGCGGCGATGTGGGCGTGCGGCTGGTCAAGACCCGCACCCACGCGCAGGCCTGGGACGCAGAGATCCTGAGCATCACCGAGAACGGCGCATTCAACTACACCGCCGACTACGCAGAGCCCACGCCGATCGTGCAGGACTCCGACTACACCTTCGCACTGCCGTCGGCCAACTTCATCTGGCGCTTCACCGACGACCTGCAACTGCGCGTGGGCGCGGCCAAGACCATGGCGCGCCCGCCGGTGGACAAGCTGGCGCCGACCAACACCACCGCCAGCGTGTCGTGGGGCGAGTTCACCCAGATCTACGGCGGCAACGCCAATCTGAAACCGTACAGCGCCAAGCAGGGCGACGTTTCGCTGGAGTGGTATTTCTCCGAGCAGTCCATCATCAACATCGCCGCGTTCTACAAGCGCATCGAGAATCAGATCACCACCAGCTGGGAGCCGGGCCAGGACATCGGCGTCGGGCCCATCGTCGACGCCAACGGCGTCCCGATCACCACCGGGCCGACCCTGTTCAACGTGATGCGCCCCATCAACGGCGACTACGCCAAGGTGCATGGACTGGAATTCGGCCTGCAGCATTTCTGGGACAACGGCTTCGGCGTGCGCGCGCAGTACACCCGCAACTGGTCCAACAGCTGGGTGGGCGATGAGAAGCGGCCGCTGGAAGGCATTGCGCCGGCCACTTACTCGCTGGGCCTGATGTACGAAAAAGGCAAGTGGTCGCTGGGCGCCAATGCGGACCATACCGACGGCTTCGTCACCGCCATCAACGTGCTGGGCGCCGGCTACAACGAACAGGCCGACGCCATCACCTGGCTTACTGCGCATGTGTCGTACAAGTTCAACGACCGGTTCAGCGTCAGTCTGGAAGGGCAGAACCTGCTGGACGACGAACAGACCTACAGCATCAACGGCAATCCGCTGCTGTCGCAGGGTTATTACCGCTACGGCCGTTCGGTCAACCTGGGGGTCAGCTACCGGTTCTAGGCCGCAGTCGAAGTTGGCCGCCCGGCGCAGCAAGATGAAGGCTCCCTGCGAAGGGAGCCTTTATTTTTTTGCCGGATTCCTACAGAGGTCAGAAAATGTTCCGAATGGTGCAGTCCGCAGTCATGATCGCCGCGATCTCCGCGTCGTTCGCCGCCCACGCGCAAACCGCCGAACTCGAACCCAGCGGCAAGTTCTCCGTGTACGGCGGTGAGGCCGCGGCTACTCCGCCGATGGGATGGAATCCCTGGAACGCCTTCCGTACCGAAGTGGACGAGGGCAAGATCATGGCCAACGCCGACAAGATCAAGCGCTCCGGTCTGGCCGCCGCCGGCTACCGCTACATCAACCTCGACGATGGCTGGTGGCTGAAACGCGGCGACGATGGACGGATGATCATCCGCACTTCGATCTTTCCCAGCGCCGCCATCGGCACCGACGGCCAGACCAGCTTCCGTCCGCTGACCGACCGACTGCACGCGATGGGTTTCAAGGCGGGCATCTATACCGATTCGGGCAAGAGCAGTTGCTCGCAGCGCTGGGATCCGCAGAGTCCCAACCTGCCGGAAGGGACAGTGCTGGAACGCGAGATCGGACTCGACGGCTACGAATACCAGGACCTGCGCCTGTACTTCCAGGAGTGGGGCTTCGACTACGTGAAAGTGGACGCTTGCGGACTTGCCGACTACGGGCGCGACAACGCAACCGTGGTCGCCGGGCAGTACCAGGAATTCAAGCCGCAGTTCACCCGCGGGCAACCCGACAGCTCCGACCTGGACGGCGTGGAAACGCGCTATGCCCGGATCGGTAGGCTGTTGAAGGAACTCGATCCGGGCGCCGACGCGGTACTGGCCATCTGTGTATGGGGCGAGGCCGATTCGCGCCGCTGGGGCGGCATGCACGGCAATCTGTGGCGTACCAGCGCCGACATCGAACCGACGTGGGAAAGCCTGCTGCACAACTTCGACAGCGCCGCCAAACGTGAAATGTACGCGGGCCCAGGACGCTGGAACGATCCGGACATGCTGGCCATTGGCCTGGGCGAGTTCGACGGCAATCATCTGACCGAGGCGAAGACGCATTTCTCGCTGTGGTCGATCCTGTCGGCGCCGCTGCTGATGGGCTTCGATCTGAACAAGGCGCCGCAACCGATTCTCGAAATCCTGCTCAACCAGGAAGTGATCGCGGTCGATCAGGATCGGGCAGGCAACCAGGGCACGATCGTGCATGACGATGGCAAGGTGCAGGTGCTGGTGAAAACCCTGGCCGGAAGCGGAGAACGGGCCGTGGCCGTTTTCAACCGCGGCACGAAAAAATCCGAAGTCTTGGTGACCTGGCAGCAGTTGAAACTGAAGCCAGGGAGCCGTGCCGGCGTGCGCGATTTATGGGCGCACGGCGATCTTGCGCCAGCGGTGGACGCCCTGCGGGTGTCTGTCGCTCCGCGCGAAACGCGCATGCTCAAACTCACCGGTAAACCACTGGCGGGCAAAGGCGTTTTCCTGAGCGAGATGACCGGACGCATCAACGCCGCCGTCGACGGCACCCGCACGGTCAATCCGGACGTGACCGCGGCCTCCGGTGGTCCACGTGCCGACCTCACACCGCAAGGCAGGACCATCACCCTGGCGGGACAGCCGCAGGCTTACGGCATCGGCATCCAGGCGAACTCGAGGCTGGAGATCCTAGCGCAGCGCCAGTTCACCCGCTTCATGGCGCTGGCGGGCGTCGACGACAGTTCGGTCGATGCCAGCGGCAAGGTGGTGTTTCGCGTCTATGGAGACCGCAAGCTGCTGTTCGAAAGTACACCGTTGAAGCGCGGCGCAGCGCCGGTCGCTATCGAGGTGGCAGTATCGGGTGTGGATATCCTTGAGCTGACCGCTGAAGGCGGCAACAGCGAGGAGCGTTCCCTGGTGACGGCATGGGGCAGCGCGCAGCTCGACTGACGGCAGTACGTCGCCAAGGGTCGGCCATCGTGCGAGTTCGCAATCTGCGCAATGGGTTCGAATGGACCGCGGAGAAATTCATGCGCATTGCGACAAACCGGGATTGAGAAATGAAATCCGGTTCGGTTTGCAATCGGCATAGCCGGATCATCCAGCAACGCGGCGGCAGATCGGCGGTGGCGAAGCGAAGCCCGTGGCTCGCCGCGTACCTGTCCTGGACGACGAGCAGGTTTGCAGCATCAACGGCAACCCGTTGTGGCCGCAGGGCTACCACTACCGGTATGGCCGCTCATTCAATCTGGGTGTCAGCAGAAGGTCCTGGCCGGTATTGCCGTCGCTGGGACACCAGCCTATTCGCCAGGACCAGGGTCGCCTCGGCCTTCCACCACTGACGCCGATACTCCCATTGCGGGCGCGGGCGGCTGACATGCGTTTCAGAGGCAAATTGCGCCCTCCGTTTGTCGGCCGAAATATGCCGATAGTCTATTGTGAAACTAATAACAAAATAGCAGGCCGAGTCAATATTTGTGTGAAATATTTACAGGGCTGACTACTCAAAACCCTTGCCAGATAACGTTTTCATGGGTGGTCGCCGGACTGTTGCCGCGGCGAGGGATGTGCTCAATCGTCTCAACTAATGACGCGGCGCGTCACTTTTCATCTGTGAGTCGGTTAACAGCAAAACTGTGACCCAACTACCATAAACACCAGCGCTGACTTGTGCAGCTCCCATGCCGTGCCGACAGGCGATGCCCCGCATCACCAGTCCGGGCCTTGGCCGATCGGGGGCAAAACAGGGCAGCCGTAGGGGGTTGATCTCGGGGTGGGCGGCGCTTCGGTGTCCGGCAGCTCGTGATCGCAACGCAATGGATTAGGGGATTCACGTGGCTGACGCGTCTCGTTGCAATGCGCTTGGTTTCCGGCGCTCGTTCACTTTGTGTGTGTTCACGCTTGCTGGCGCGCTTCTTGGCGCTACTCCGGCTTGGGCGCAGACAGTTACCAACACGGCCACGGTCACGCCGCCCAGCGGCGTCAGCTGCGCCGATGCGGCGACCAATCCGACCTGCGTGCGCAGCGCGAGCGATACCGACGATGTCGTCGAGCCGCTGATCAACGTCGCCAAGTCCGCCATTGGAGTGACGGGGCCGGACGCTCTGGGCGTCTACACGGTTTCCTACACGATCACGGTAACCAATTCCGGCACTGCGGCCGGTGCTTACGGTGCATTGACCGATACCCCGATTTTTCCCGCCAACACCAACATCACAGGCATCGCCTGGACTACTTCCGGTGCCGGCGCTCCCGCCGGTGGCTCGTCCACGATCGATGGTCCTAACCAGCTGACCGGAACCAACATAGCGATCGGTGCGGGTGTCACCCACACCTTCAACGTCAGCATCACCTACGTCTACACCAATACTTCCCCCCCCACGACTTGCGCCGCCACGCCCACGCCGGGTAGCGGTCTGTACAACAACGCGTCGCTGCCCACCGGGCAGGAGACGGACACCAGCGACAACGCCACGTGCGTGAATCCGCCCAGCGTGCCCGCAGCCTCGCTGACTATCGACAAGACCGCCGGCACTCCTTCCGGCAGCAGCGCGGGCAGCACCATCGCCTACACCTTCGTGATCACCAACACCGGCGCGGTGACGTTGAATGGAATTGCGGTGGTCGATACGCAGCTGGATGCGCCGGCTACCTGCGGCAGCACCACGCTGACTCCTGCCGCACCCGGCAACACGACCACTTGCACGGGCGTGCATACGATCACCGCCGGGGAAGCTGCCACCAGATCTGTGAGCAACAGTGCGACCGCTACCGGTTCGACCAGCGGCGGAATCGTAGTGACCAGCCCGCCGGACGCCACGCTCACCACGCTGGTGGCCAGCGTCAACTTCTGCGCGGTCGATTCGGTTTTCAACATCACCCAGGTCGCCGGCCGCGGCGAGTTCTATCGCTACACGGTCGGCAGCGGCGCGCCCGATGTGCTGGTGCCCGAGCTGACCCTGAATGTCGCTCCCAACCTCAACGCGATGATGGTGGATCCGGTACGGAACCGGCTTCTGTTCGTAAGCTATGTCGGCACTCAGGCCACGCTGTACGCTTATGACGCGGCCAATGGCGGTTGGTACATCGCCGCAGGTCCTATCACCGCGCCCGATTTTCCGCGTGCGGGCATGACGCAAGCGGGTGTGGGCTATCTGGTGGCCGGCAGTGGAACCAATCCCGCGGTCTGGCGTGTCACGCCTTCGGGCACCTTCAACTACTCGCTGACGTCGTACGGCACCCTGACCTACGATTTCCAGCCCACCAACGCCAGTTCGGGCGATATTGCGTTCGACAACGCGGGCAATGGCTGGCTGACCGCTGGCGTGGATCTTTACAGGCTCGATTTCAGTTCGACCACGGTATCGGCCACCCGGCAACAGCGTCCGTTGCTCAACGGCGCGCCCAGCACCCTGCAATGGGCGGGCGTGGCTTACGGCAACGACGGTCTGCTGTATGTCGCCACCAATACGGCGCCCAGCAGTTATTACCGCATCGATCTGGGCGCCGGCACGCTGTCGCCGGTAACGACGACCTTCGCCAACCAGGCCCGCGACCTTGCTTCGTGTTCTTTCCCAGCCGCCCCCACGCCGGCGCAGCTGCAGGTCGAAAAAACCCTGGCCCAGGTGAACGGTTCGGCCTACGTGGCGGGCGCGGCGGTTGCCGCTGGTGACACGCTCACCTATCAGATCGAAGTGACGCATGTCGGCGGCAGCCTCGCCGCGACCCTGTTCGCGGGCGATGCGGTGGAAACCCTGCCGGCCAACACCACGGTAGTAGCCGCGGGCAACAACTTCACCTGCGCCGCAAGCAACTGCACCAACACCAATGCGGTGAACATTCCGGTGGGCGGCAGCGCCACGCTGAACTTCGTGGTGCAGGTCGTTACGCCATTCCCGACCGGCGCAACGGCATCCATCGTCAACGCGGTCGCCGTGGATGGGGTGAACTGCGCAGCAGTCGGCAACGATTGCAACGAAACCACTCCGGTGGGACTGCCTGCGCTGACCATCGCCAAGAGCGCAGGTACGGCGACCACGGCGCTGGGCACAAGCCCGACGCTGACCGATGCCGGCGACACGATCGCTTACAGTTTCCTGGTGACCAACGCCGGCAACACGCCGTTGACGGCGGTACTGGTGAACGACGCGCAGCTCGATGCTGCAGCCACGTGTCCGGCGACGACGCTGGCGGTGGGCGCGAACATGACCTGCACCGGCACGCATACGATCACGCAAGCCGAGGTGAATGCCGGTGCCGTGAACAACAGCGCCACCGCCACAGGCACCCCACCGTCGGGTCCGCCGGTGACCTCGCCCCCCTCGACCACGACGACGCCGATCACCACAACCTCGACGCTGACCATCGCCAAGAGCGCAGGCACGCCCACCACGGCGCAGGGCGTGAGCCCGACGCTGACCGATGCTGGCGACACGATCGCTTACAGCTTCCTGGTGACCAACACCGGCAACACACCGCTGACGGCGGTGCTGGTGAACGATGCACAGCTCGACGCTGTGGCTACGTGCCCGGCGACGACGCTGGCGGTGGGTGCAAACATGACCTGCACCGGCATGCATACGATCACCCAGGCCGAAGTGAATAACGGCGCAGTGAACAACAGCGCGACCGCCACCGGCACGCCGCCGTCGGGTCCACCGGTCACCTCGCCGCCGTCGACCACGACGACGCCGATCACCACGACCTCGACGTTGACCATCGCCAAGACCGCAGGTACAGCGACCACGGCGCTGGGCGCGAGCCCGACGCTGACCGATGCCGGCGACACGATCGCTTACAGCTTTCTGGTGGCCAACACCGGCAACACACCGCTGACGGCGGTGCTGGTGAACGATACGCAGCTCGACGCTGCGGCCTCGTGCCCGGCGACGACACTGGCGGTAGGCGCAGACATGACCTGCACCGGCACGCATACGATCACGCAGGCTGAAGTGGACGCGGGCACGGTGAACAACAGCGCCACGGTTACCGGCACGCCGCCCGTGGGTCCGCCAGTGACTTCGCCGCCGTCGACCACCACGACACCGATCACCACGACTCCAACCCTGACCATCGCCAAGACCGCAGGTACGGCGACCATGGCGCAGGGCACGAGCCCGACACTGACCGATGCCGGCGACACGATCGCTTACAGCTTCCTGGTGACCAACACCGGCAACGTGACCTTGACCGGCATCGTCGTGAACGATGCGATGCTGGATGCGCCGGCCGTGTGCGACGCGACCACGCTGCTGCCGGGTGCCATCGCCACCTGCACCGGCACGCACACCATCACTCAGGCCGAGGTGAATAACGGCGCAGTGAACAACAGCGCCACGGCTACCGGCACGCCGCCGGTGGGCCCGCCGGTGACTTCACCGCCGTCCACGACGACGACGACGATCACCACGGCGCCTGCGCTGACCCTCGTCAAGACTGCTGGCACGCTCTCGGGCAACTCGGCCGGCAGCACGCTTGGCTACACCTTTGTCGTAACCAATACCGGCAATGTCACGCTCAGCGGCATCGTGATCAACGATGCGCAGCTGGATGCGCCGGCGGTCTGCGACGCAACCACGCTGCTGCCGGGTGCCATCGCCACCTGCACCGGCACCCATACGGTCGTCCAAGCCGAAGTGAATGCCGGCGCAGTGAACAACAGCGCCACGGCCACCGGTACGCCGCCCTCGGGGCCGCCGGTGACCTCGCCGCCATCGACCACGACCACGCCTATCACCACGGCGCCTGCGCTGACCATCGTCAAGACGGCAGGCACCCCGTCGGGCAACTCGGCCGGCAACACGCTTGGCTACACCTTCGTGGTGACCAACACCGGCAACGTGACCTTGACCGGCATCGTCGTGACCGATGCAATGCTGGACGCACCGGCAGTGTGCGACGTGACCACGTTGCTGCCGAACGCCATCGCCAACTGCACCGGCATGCATACCATCACCCAGGCCGAAGTGAATAACGGCGCGGTGAACAACAGCGCCACGGCTACCGGCACGCCGCCGGTGGGTCCGCCGGTGACCTCGCCGCCGTCGATTACGACGACGCCGATCACTGCGGCGCCCGCGTTGACCATCGTCAAAACGGCAGGTATCCCGTCGGGCAACTCGGCCGGCAGCACGATCGGCTACACCTTCGTGGTGACCAACACCGGCAATGTCACGCTCAGCAGCATCGTGATCAACGATGCGCAGCTGGATGCGCCCGCGGTTTGCGACGTAACCACGTTGCTGCCGAGCGCCATCGCCAACTGCACCGGCACGCATACCATCACCCAGGCCGAAGTGAATAACGGCGCGGTGAACAACAGCGCCACGGCTACCGGTACGCCGCCGGTGGGTCCGCCGGTGACTTCGCCGCCGTCGATTACGACGACGCCGATTGCATCCAGCCCGGCGCTGACCATCGCCAAGACCGCAGGTGCGCCCTCGGGCAATACCGCCGGCAGCACGGTCGGTTACACCTTCGTGGCGACCAACACCGGCAACGTCACCCTCACCGGCATCGTGATCAACGATGCGCTGCTGGACGCGCCGGCGGTCTGCGACGTGACCACGTTGCTGCCGAACGCCATCGCCACCTGCACCGGTACGCACACCATCACCCAGGCCGAAGTGAATAACGGTGCAGTGAACAACAGCGCCACGGTTACCGGCACGCCGCCGGTGGGTCCGCCGGTGACTTCGCCGCCGTCGACCACCACCACGCCGATCGCCGCCAACCCGGCCCTGAGCCTGCTCAAGACCGCCGGCGCGCCCTCGGGCAACATCGCCGGCAGCACGATCGGCTACGCCTTCGTGGCGACCAATACCGGCAACGTCACGCTCAGTGCCATCGTGATCGACGATGCGTTGCTGGATGCGCCCGCGGTCTGCGACGCAACCACGCTGCTGCCCGGTGCCATCGCGACCTGCACCGGCATCCACACCATCACCCAGGCCGAAGTGGCCGCCGGTGTGGTCAACAACACCGCGACCGCCACTGGCACTCCACCGTCGGGTCCGGCCGTGCCCAGCAATGCGTCCACCACCAGCACTCCGTTGCTGGCAGTCACTGTCTCCAAGACTTCCAATCCGCCCAGCGGCGACACCGTGCAGCCGGGCGACACCATCAGCTACACACTGGCGGTGGTCGTGGCAAACACCGCCACTACGTCCACGTTGACTTTGACCGACACGTTGAGCGGCGACCAGACGCTCACCGGCCCGCTTCCGGCGAACTGCGCCAGCGGTGCCGGCGGATTGGTGTGCACCCTGGCTGCCGGTACGGTGCCGGGCAATTACAGCTTCACCTACACCACCACGGTGGATGCCGATGCGACCGGCAGGTTGGGCAACAACGTGGTGCCCACCGGTACCGACAATCCCACCTGCACCAACTGCAGCACCGAGCATCCGATTGCCGCCTCGGTAGTGACCGTAGCCAAGACGTCCAACCCGGCGTCGGGTACGGAAGTGGCGCCGGGCGATAGCGTGGCCTACACCCTGACCGTAACCGTGGCCAACTCCATCACCACCGATGCGGTCACCCTGACCGACACGATCAGCGGCGATCAGGTTCTCGCCGGCGCGTTGCCGGCGGGTTGCGCGGCGAGCGGCAGCGGGCTGGTGTGCACCCTGGCAGCCGGCGCGTTGCCGGGAAGCTACAGCTTCGCGTATTCCACGCGCGTTGCCGCCGATGCCACCGGCACTCTCGGCAACGTAGTGGTGCCCAGTGGCGGCGACGGTCCGACCTGCGTCAGCTGCAGCACCAGCCATGAGGTCGTGGCGACTGCGATCACCGTATCCAAGACGTCCAACCCGGCCTCGGGCACCTCGGTGTCGGCGGGCGACACGCTGGCTTATACGCTGACGGTGACCGTGGCCAATTCGGTCACTACCGATGCAGTGACGCTGACCGACACGATCAGCGGCGACCAGACCCTTGCTGGCGCGTTGCCCGCGGGTTGCACGGCCAGTGCGACCGGTCTGCTGTGCACGTTGCCTGCCGGCATGCTGCCCGGTACCTACACCTTCGCCTACACCACTCTGGTGGATACCGACGCGACCGGCACGGTCGGCAATGTCGTGGTGCCCACCGGCGGCGATTCGCCGACTTGCGCGCTGGCCTGCAGCACCGAGCATCCGGTGTTGTCCGACTACCAGTTGCGCATCCTCAAGACCGTCGCCGTGCGCGAAGTGAAGATCGGCGATCTGGTGCGCTACACCCTGAGCGTGGAGAACGTGGGTAACGGCAGGCTGATCAACGGCAGCATCGTGGATACGCCGCCGCTTGGTTTCAGCTACGTGGAAGGTTCGCTGAGCGTGACCGACGGCGACAACCAGGCGACCGCCGTGGGCCAGAGTCCGTTGCGTTTCGAAGGCCTGGATATCGAACCCGGCCAGACTGCGACACTCATGTATGCGATGCGCGTGGGCGCGGGCGTACGTCCGGGCGTGCAACGCAACCAGGCGCAGGCTTACACCCAGACCGGTTCGGCGATCTCCAACACCAGCACCGCCGCGGTCACCCTGGTGGCCGATGCGCTGGTCGACGACAGTCTGTTGATCGGCACCGTGTTCGACGATCGCGATGGCGATACCTGGCAGGACAGTGCGGCCTTGAGCGATGTACGAGTGCAGGGCGGCTTTGCGCCCGGTGCCTACGTGGCCAACTCGACCACGGTGGATCGTGGCGCGGGTGCGCAACCGGAGGCCGACGCCAGTTCGCCGTTGCTGCATGGCATCGAGGTTGGCGCCATCAGCGCACGCCAGTCGATAGCCGATCCGGTCGAACACCATCAGGTTGTGATACGTCAGCGTCTGACCCAGCCGACCTTCACCAACGACTTCGTGCTGACCAGCGCGCAGGGCGTCACCGTACGCATGGACACCGCCGGCAACACCACGGTGGAGAAGAGCGGAGAAGCGGCCAAGGGCCTCAACGCGGCCGAACCCAAAGTGAAGCGCCGCATCTCGCAGGGCGAGGGCGGTTACGTGGTGGATTACGTGATCAGCAACCTCGGCATCGACGAGCGCGGCATTCCGGGCGTGCGCATCGCTTCGGTGGAAGGCCTGCTGATCGAGACCGACCAGTTCGGTCGCTATCACCTGGAAGGTATCGCCGGTGGCGACAGCGGCCGCGGCCGCAACTTCATCCTCAAGGTGGATCCATCGACACTGCCCGCCGGTACGGCGTTCACCACCGACAATCCGCTGGTCCGCCGCATTACTCCCGGGCTCCCGGTGCGTTTCGACTTCGGCGTCAAGCTACCGGTTGAAGAGATACAGGGCGGCGAACAGCCGGTGGAGCTGGAACTGGGCGAAGTCGTCTTCGCGCCGGGTAGCGCCAAGCTGCGCGACGAATACCTGCCGGTGATCGAACAGATCGCCGCCAAGGTGGCCGAGTACCGCGGCGGCGAAGTACTGATCAGCGCCAACGGCGATACCGAAAGCCTCGCCTTCGATCGCGCCAACGCAGTGAAGAACGCACTGGTGAGCCACGTGCCCGCCGACGTCGCCAAGGCATTGACGGTCAGCGTGCGCACCGAACTGGACGATCCGTCGTCTCTGGTCGTGGGCATTGCCGAAGGCGGCCCGTTGCTGGGCACGGTGTTGTTCGATACCGACCAATCGACGGTCAAACCGCAGTTCCTGCCGATCCTGGACAAGGTGGCCGCCTATCTCGACGAGAAAGGAGGAGGAGCGATAGCGATCGTCGGCCATGCCGATCCCCGTGGTTCCGACGCCTACAACGTGGCGCTGGGCATGCGCCGCGCCAAGGCGGTCTACGAAGCGGTCGCGGCCAAGTTGAGTCCTGAGGTGCGCGCCAAAGTGCGTGTCGAGTCCAGTAACGACCCGGCAGCCCCTGCCGGTACCGGCAAGTAAGGGGGCTGGATCATGAAGATGAAGATGAAACTACTCGACTACACCCTGATCAGCTTGCTGGCGGGAATGACGCCGCTGGCGGTTGCGCAGAATGCGGCTCCGGTCGTCGCCGACAAGACCGAAGGCACGGTGGAATCCCCGCAAGTGGATTGCACCGACAGCGGTTGCAGTTCGCAGGACGGTCTGCTGTTCCGGTTGCGCACGCGCGGCGAGCGCAAGCCGGTGGTCGACGCTGGCGCTAACGCAACCTCGGAAGCGCTGCAGCCCGATCGCCGCGTGACTGTGGCTTTGGAGCAGCCCGGCAAGGCCGTGGCCAAGGGCAAGTTCTCCATCCAGTTGGCCAATGGCGGCGCGATCTGGGCCACCGAGGATCCCGCGCTCGGTCAGCCCGAGCTCTCGATCTCCGCGCCGGGCATCGTGCCGTTCGACGGTACCGCCATCACCAAGCCGGTGCAGTTCTATACCCGCAGCAACTACTCCACGTTCGTGAAGCGCTACGAGCTGACGATCTATCGCGCCAGCGATGCCGACCTGATCGACCCCCTCGTCACCCTGCCGATGGACGTGGGCAATATCGTATCGGCCGAATGGGACGGAACCCTGCCGGCGAAATACCGTTTCCGCGCCGGCGACGAATTGGTCTACGTGCTGCGCGCCTATGATGCCGAAGGCAACTTCGACGAAACCTATCCCAGCAAGTTGCAGCTGGTTTCGCCGGAAGAAGCCGAGCGCGGCGGGCAGGCTCTGCGCGACACCACCGAGAAGTATCTGGGCACCGCGCTGAGCATCGACCAGGCCCAGACACAGAGCCTGATCGACGACGCGTTCGCACAGAACGGGCTCCGCCAGCAGAACATCCCGATCTACGGTTCGCGCATCCGTATCCAGGGCCGCAACCTGCCCCAGGGATACGCGCTGAAGATCAACGGCGACGACTATCCGGTCGATCTGGAACGCAAGTTCACGGCCGAGTATCTGGTGCCGGTAGGACAGCATGCGTTCGACATCGAGATACAAGGCGGCGCGCCGCGTCTGGATGGAGCGCCGGCGACCACTTCGCAGAATTCGACCGCTCACCACACGCTCAACGTGGATGTCACCGGGCGCTATTTCTTCGGCGTCGGCCTGGCCGATGTGACCATTTCCCAGAACAAGATCGGCGGTTCGGCCGATCCGTCGCTGGTGGACGCGCGCTACGACGACGATGTGATCAGCGATGGCCGCCTGGCGTTCTACGGCAAGGCCAAGTTCAAGGGCAAGTACCTGTTGACGGCGCAGGCCGACACCACCGAACGCGACCTGGAGCACCTGTTCGACGGTTTCACCAACGCCGATCCGCAGGATGTTTTCCGCCGCCTCGATCCGGATCTCTACTATCCGGTCTACGGCGACGACTCCACGACCTATCGCGACGTGGACACCATGGGCCGTTTCTACCTGCGCATGGATTGGGACAAGAACCAGGCGTTGTGGGGCAATTTCTACACCGGCTTCACCGGCACCGAATACGCGCAGTACGTGCGTTCGCTATACGGCGCCGCGCTCAACTGGCGTTCGCGCGCGACCAATGCCTGGGGCGATCCGGGCACCGAAGTGCGTGCGTTCGGTTCCGAGGCGCAGACCGCCCCGGGCCACAGCGAATTCATCGGCACCGGCGGTAGCCTTTACTACCTGAAGCATCAGGACGTGCTGCCGGGTTCGGATGTGGTGGTGCTGGAAATTCGCGATCTGACCACCGGCCGCGTCGAAAACCGCATCCCGATGACCCGCGGCGCCGATTACGAAATCGACGAGCTGCAGGGCCGCCTGCTGCTGACGCGCCCACTGTTGCAGATCACCCGCGACAACATTCCCACGCTGACCCGCGACACGCCGCTGGATGGTTTCGAGCAGCGCCTGGTAGTGGATTACGAATGGGTGCCCTCGGGTTTCGATCCGGATGACATTACTGCCGGCGTGCGCGCCAAGCACTGGTTCGGCGATCACCTCGGCGTGGGCGCCACTTACGTGGACGAAAACCGCGCAGGCGAGGACTACACCCTGGCCAGCGGCGACATCACGTTGCAGGCGGGCAAAGGCACCTACGTCAAGGCCGAGTACACCCAGACCGAATCGTTCAGCGCACCGGTGTTCTTCTCCGACAACGGCGGTTTCACCTTCACCCAGCTCAATCCGGTCGGGCCGCGCGAAGGCCAGGCCAAGTCGGTCGAAGCGCGCGCCAACTTCAAGGAGCTGGGCTGGACCGGGCAGGACTGGAGCGCGGGTGCCTGGTGGCGCGATGTCGGTGCCGGCTATTCCATCAGCCGCTACGACAATGGTTTGGACATTACCGAAGTCGGCGCCGAAGTATTGGGCCAGTTCACGCCCAATATTGGCCTCTATGCGCGCTTCAGCAAGGCCGAACGCGGCGAAGAGACGTTGACCCAGGCGCAGGTCACCGCCGAGTGGCGCATCAGCGATCACAGTGCGCTCAGTGGCGAAATACGCCGGGTCGAGGAAGACCGTCTGATCGGCGATGCGGCCGGCACGCTTGGCGCGGTGAAGTACACCCATCGTTTCGGCAGTTCGCTGGATGTCTACGGCACCGCCCAGGTGACGCTGGACGACGATGGCGGCCAGTATGCGGACAACGATGCCTTCACCCTGGGCGGCAAGTATCTGTTCGGAGACCTGTCGTCGGTCGGTGCGGAAGTCAGCACCGGCGATCGCGGCGATGCGGCTACGGTCAATGCGGAATACCGCCTGGCACCGGAGCATACGGTTTACGGCGGCTACACCTATTCGACCGACACCACCGCCTACGACTCGCTGTTCAACCCGAACCGGCAGAACGGCTGGACGCTGGGTCAGCGCTGGCGTCTGTCGAACCAGGTCAACCTGTTCAACGAAAGCCAGTTCCTGAAAACCCCGTCCGAGTCCGGCCTGGCCCACACCTTCGGCATGGATTTCTATCCGTCGCAGGGCTGGACCACCGGCTTCACTCTGCAGTCCGGCGAACTGACCGGTGCGCAGGGCGTGGTCGACCGGCGCGCAGTCAGCATCAACGGTGGGCATACTTCGCCCGATACCGACTGGAACAGCAAGCTGGAATGGCGCAAGGACACCGGCGCCGAACAGCGCGAGCAGTGGGTCAGCACCAACCGTTTCACCCACAAGTTCAACGAAAGCTGGCGCATGGCCGCACGCCTGAATTATTCGGACACCGACGACGAACTGAACCCGCAAGCCGGCGCCAAGTTCATCGAAGGCAACGTCGGATTCGCCTGGCGCCCATGGGACAGCACGCGTTGGGGTGTGTTCGGCCGCTATACGTACCTGTACGACCTGTCCACGCTGGACCAGATCAATGGCGTCGACTACGACCAGCGCTCGCAGGTGTTCTCGCTGGAAGGCGTGTACAAGCTGGACACGCACTGGGAATTTGCCGGCAAGCTGGCGCGGCGCGAAGGCGAGGTGCGTTTCGGACGCGGCGTCGGAGCATGGACGGATTCGGCGACCACCTTCGCTTCCGGACAGATCCGTTACGAGCTGCGCACGCAGTGGCATGCGCTGGCCGAGTATCGCTGGCTGGACGTGAAAGACGGCGGCACCCGCAGCGGCTTCCTGGCCGGTGTGGACCGCGACATCAACAAGAACTTCCGCGTGGGCGTGGGCTACAACTTCACCGACTTCAGCGACGACCTCACTGATTTCGATTACGACCACAAGGGCTTCTTCCTCAATGTGGTCGGCCAGTACTGACATGAATCGGCATCGGGCGATAATGCCGGCTGCCGTCCAAGGGATAAATGCAATGCAAGCACAAGTGAAATCCTGGACTTCAAAGAGCGCACTCGGCGCGGCGTTCTTCGCGCTGTTGCTGCTGGCTGTGGTGTCTCCTGCACAGGCCCAGTTCGCTACGGGCGGCAGCGGTGCGCATCGCGGGCGCATCTTCTGGGTGGACTGGGGCAACAACGGGGAAAATGTTTTCGCCGGGAAAACGATCACGCGTGGCTTCAATATCGGCACGCCGGCATCTGCTGCCAACCGGCTCGACATTACCTGCACGTTGAGCAATGCCACCAGCACGGGGGCTGCGAGCCTGGCCGTCTACACCCCAGGCGGCTGGCAAGGCGACGGCCTCGACGACCTGTATAACATCGGCGGCAACCAGCCGGGGCAGGGTGCCAACCTCAATACTCTGAGCGTGGGCCTGGCAACGCCAAGTGGTAGGACGATCGAGTTCGACTTTGCGTGCAGCGCCACGCTGGGCGGAGTGCCTTTCGCGCTAAGCGGCCTGGTGTTCGCCGATGCCGAGGCTAGCGGCGGCACCGAGTTCGTCGCTGCGCGCCTTACAAACGGAGGTACTTTGCGGGTAATCGATGAGATCGCCCAATGCCGCGGCGGCAATACCAACATCCGCTCCACGGTCACCGTAGGCGGAACCCCGCAAGAAATCCGCTTCGCTGGTCCGCCCGGCCCGGCCCCCGCGGTCAGCTGCGAAAACAACGCTACACCTTCGCTGCGCGCGGGCCCGGCGCTGGTCGGTTTCATCGACGGTGCCTTGTCGGCCAGGGTCATCGCCCGGGGCGGCGGCGTTTCCGCGGTCGCCGTGGGTGCGGTGATCGATCTCGAGTTTTCCGAGGCCATTCCTGCCTCGTACGGCAGTGCGGCTGTGCATGTGCTCAACACCAATTGGGCGGGCGGCGTCGCGGTCACCGGTGGGGATTACAACAACCGAGCCAATCTGGCAGCGGTAGTGCCGGGCGTGCGGTTGGGTCCGACAATCGAGCCGGATCCCGATGCCGATGGGTCGGTCGGCGGTTCCGACGTCGATGGCTTGCCCAAGACCACAGGCCCGTTGGGGGCCGGTTATGCCGCCGTACCGCCGCCCAGCGGTCCGTCCGGCAGCAGCTATACCATCTCGAATATCACCTGCACCGGGCCGGCATCCGTAGCGGGCTGGATCGATTTGGACGGCAATGGCAGCTTCGATGCCGATGAGCGTTCGGCCACCGCGACTTGTCCGAGCGGCAGCGGCACGGTTTCGCTCACCTGGACCATCCCGCTCGATTATGCGATACAAGCGACAAGCTACATGCGTCTGCGCTTGGCTCCGAATGCAACGGACGTGGCCAACCCCACCGGCTTGGCGACCAACGGTGAGGTCGAAGATTACCGGTTGGCCCTGCCGCAAATAGTGCCGACCGTGACCATCGCCAAAATCACCACGGGCGGTGTGGGCACGTTCTCCTTCAGCGGCAACAACGGCTTTGCCACACAGAATCTGACCACGACGGCGCCGAACACGGCAGTCAGCGGTGCAGCACAGTCGCTGTCGGCGGCGGGCACGCCTGTCACTCTCACCGAAAGTGCGGCCGCCGGTTTCGCCCTGACAGGCATCGCGTGCACGGGACTTGGCGCGGGCGGCACGGCCACGCCGGACCTGACTGCGCGCACCGTTCTTCTCGACGCCGCGGCGATGGCGGCCAACGCCAATATCACCTGCACCTTCACTAATGGCGCCATCGCAAACCTGCAGATCACCAAGACCAACACACCGGCGAACGGCAGCACAGACGGCAGCAACGATACGGTGCCTGCCGGATCGAATGTCGACTACACCATCGTCGTCACCAATCCGGGTCCGGGCGCAGCAGACGGTGCTGTCGTACGGGATACTCCGCTAACGGGGCTGACCTGCACCACCGCGACTTGCGGTTCGGAAACCAATGGTGCGGCATGTCCTGCAGCGACAGGATCCGCCCTGGCCACCGCGATGCAATCTGCTTCCGGAATCGCCATCCCGACCTTGCCCGTGAACGGAAGTGCGACCTTTACGTTATCGTGCACCGTGGCGCCGTGACGCACTTGCTGTAGCAAGCATGAGTTGGCCGATCAGGCCAACTCAGCAGCCGGCCGGAAGATCGATGCGCCGACCGCATCGCGTCTGGCCCGCGCCCAGGCGTGAACGGTGGCTGGACCGGTCACGTTCCGCCTGACGCGCACGGTCCGGCCGAGGGCTGCGGATTGTCCCGCAACCGCTCATGTCGACGCGATAAACCACTGGTTCTACCGTCATACGCAAGTGCAGCCGGCATGGCATGCTGTGTTCCCGATCGCCACGCAGGCCGCGGATGAAACTCGCCATCCTCTCGCGCAACAGCAAGCTTTATTCCACGCGGCGCTTGGTGGAAGCGGCGCGTACGCGCGGCCATACCGTGCGCGTCCTCGATCCCCTTCGCTGCTACATGCGCATCGCCAGCAATGGTTTCAGCATGCACTACAAGGGCAAACCGATCGCCGGTTATGACGCGGTAATTCCGCGCATCGGCGCATCCATCACGCGTTACGGCACTGCAGTGCTGCGCCAGCTCGAGATGATGGGCAGTTACACGCCCAATCCTTCGGATGCGATCCTGCGCGCGCGCGACAAGCTGCGCGCGCACCAATTGCTGGCCGCCCAGGGCATCGGCATGCCGATCACCGTGTTCGGCGACAACCCGGACGACACCGTGGACCTGCTGTCCATGCTGGGTCCGCCGCCGCATGTCATCAAACTCAATGAAGGCACCCAGGGAGCGGGGGTGATGCTGACCGAGAAACCCTCCGCCTCCCGTAGCGTGATCGAGGCGCTTCGCGGGCTGTACGCCAATTTCGTGGTCCAGGAATTCATCGCGGAAGCCCAAGGCGCCGACCTGCGTTGTTTCGTGGTGGGCGACCGGGTCGTGGCTTCGATGCGGCGGCAGGCGCCGGAAGGCGATTTCCGGTCCAATCTGCATCGCGGCGGCACCGCCGAGCCGGTCGAAGCAAGCCAGGCCGAAAAGGACGTCGCGGTCCGTGCGGCGCGCAGTCTGGGGCTCAATGTGGCCGGTGTGGACCTGATCCGGGCGCAGCGGGGACCGCTGGTGCTGGAGGTCAACTCCACGCCCGGGTTGGAGGGGATCGAGCAGGTGTGTACCGAGGATGTGGCTGGCGCCATCATCGATCACATCATGGACTCAAGAAAGTAATTACATTTAAATCAAATGGTTATCTGAAAAAACAACACTCTTCACGCCACTTTAACTTCGTTTTTAACGGCGGTTTAATCGCTTCCGGCGTAGCTTCTGCCGACCGCAAGTCTGTGCTCTCCAGCTATCGTCAGTGGCTCCGGAAACAGGATTACGGTAATCGGGTAACTCTTTGGCCCAAGCGGGTGGACACCCGCTTGGGCCTTTTTACAGTGAGATTCATGGTCTGGGCGATGAACAGCCCGTAGGTCGTTGGCAACCCGCGGCCAATTGTTAAGCGCGATTTGTTAAGTTACAGGCCGCGCCGGTGGGAACCTGACTCGGTGACCGCGGTCCACACTATCTGCATTGAAGGATCCGTTCATGCGAATACTCGTAATCGAAGATAACAGCGACATCGCGGCGAACCTGGGGGATTACCTGGAGGATCGCGGCCACACGGTCGATTTCGCTGCGGACGGTGTTACCGGCCTGCACCTGGCGGTCGTGCACGATTTCGATGCGATCGTGCTGGATCTCAATCTTCCGGGCATGGACGGCCTGGAAGTCTGCCGCAAGCTGCGCAACGAGGCGCGCAAGCAAACACCAATACTCATGCTCACCGCGCGCGATACGCTGGACAACAAGCTGGCGGGTTTCGATTCGGGCGCCGACGACTATCTGATCAAGCCGTTCGCGTTGCAGGAAGTCGAGGTCCGTCTGAATGCGCTGTCGCGCCGCGGCAAGGGCGTGCAGACGCGCGTGCTGGAAGTGGGCGAGTTGGAATACAACCTGGACACGCTGGAAGTGCGCCGCCAGGGCAAGCTGCTGCAGCTCAATCCGACTGCGCTGAAAATCCTGCAGGCGTTGATGGAAGCCTCGCCCGCTGTGGTGACCCGGCAGGAATTGGAAACCCGCGTTTGGGGCGAGGAGCTGCCCGATTCGGATTCGCTGCGCGTACATATTCACGGTTTGCGCGCGGTAGTGGACAAGCCGTTCGATACGCCTTTCATTCAGACCCGTCATGGCATCGGCTATCGGATAGCTGCGCCGGATGCCTGAAACTGAGTCGAAAAAACCAGCGCGACGTCCCCACCGTTTTCGGCGCAGGCTTAGAACCCGCATCATCCTGTCTTTCGTGTGGTTGGGCTTCGGCCTAACCGCACTTTTCGCATTTGCTACATGGAATCTGCGCAGCCGCGTGGAGAATCAGTTGGTCGAGAAGACTTTGCAGCGCGAGGTCGATAACCTCGCCGCTCAGGTTGAAGCCGACCCGACGCAGGCGCCGTTTTTTCTGATGTTCGACGCAAAGACCTGGAGCGACAAGAACGCGTACAGGACCGACCCGCTCTATCGCAATTTGCCAGATGGCCTTCACGATATTCGTCAGCAAGCTCCGGATGGAAGCTCGCGCGCTTACAAGGTGGCTATCAGAAAAGGCGCGATGCCAGACGGGACTCGCTTCACCAGTTTGATCCGTTACGACGTGACAGATGCTGCGGATGCAGCCGAACAGCTCATGCGCTGGCTGATCCTGGCCGTGATTTTATTCACCTTGCTCGGTCTTGTAATCGGCATCTGGTCAGCGTCACGAGTAATGAGTCCCGTATCGGAGCTGGCATCGCGATTACGTTCCTATCGCGGCAGTAGCGATCCCCAACCTCTCGCGCCGCACTTTCCGGAGGATGAAGTAGGTCAACTGGCAGAGGCGTTGGATGACTACTCCTCTCGTCTCACTGAGGTTGTGCAACGTGATCGTGAGTTCAATGCCGACGTCAGCCATGAACTTCGCACGCCACTCGCAGTGATTCGCGGCGCAACCGAATTGCTGTTGGCCCGCCCGGGTCTGGACGAGAAAGTCGAACAACGGCTGTTTCGCATCCAGCGCGCGGAACAACAATGCACCGACTTGATCGGATCGCTACTGCTACTGTCGCGTAACGAGCGCGGGCAAGGCAACACATTAGTGGCGCGCGTCGCCGAGCAATTGCTGGACGCTCATCGCGCGCAGTTGGGAGCAAAACCCTTGGTCCTGCGCATGGAAGGCGAAAGCGGGTTGACCGTGGATGCACCGGAATCAGCGGTTTCGGTGGCGCTGGGTAACTTGATCGGCAATGCGGTGAAGTACACGCTGGAAGGCGATGTAGTCGTGCGGTTGATGGCCGACAGTGTAGAAGTGGTCGACTCCGGCCCAGGGCTCAGTCCTGAAGACGCCGCGCGTCTGTTTGAACGCGGATATCGTGGAACGCATGCAGGCCACTCGCAGGGTGGCGGTATCGGCTTGTCCATCGTGAGCCGCCTTTGCGAGCTTTATGGCTGGCAAGTAGGCGTGCGGCCGGGCGAAACGCGCGGCGTCGTCGCCACGCTGAAGTTCACCGCCGACTAAGCTGCCGTTGTAGAGCCGAGCTTGCTCGGCTGTTCTTCGCGGGAAGTCGAAAGCAGCCGAGCAAGCTCGGCTCTACAAGAGCGAAGCGGGACTTTCGTCAGAGGTAGTCGAGCCAGCCGTGCTTGTCTTCGGTCCGGCCTTCAAACAACCCGAAGAACAGGTCCTGGATCTTCTTGGTGACTGGCCCCGGCTTGCCATCGCCCACAGGTTTACCGTCGACCGAACGCAGCGGCGTGATTTCGGCCGCGGTACCGCACATCAGCAACTCATCGCACAGATACAGATACTCACGCGGAAGATCGCGTTCGATCACCTCGATGCCGTTGTCGCGCGCAAGGCGGATGATCGAATTGCGGGTGATGCCTGCAAGCAAAGAAGCGCTCGCAGGCGTGGTGTGCAACGCGCCTTCGAATACGAGGAACAGATTCTCGCCAGCGCCTTCGCTCAATAACCCGGTGGAAGCCAGAGCAATACCTTCGCCATAACCATGCCGACGCGCCTCGCGCGTGACCAATTGGCCCGACAGATAATTGCCGCCCGCCTTGGCGCCGGCGGGTAGGGTGTTGGGTGCGAAGCGCTGCCAGCTGGACACGCAGGCGTCGATGCCTTTCTCCATGCCGTCTTCGCCCAGGTAACGGCCGAACTCCATCGCCGCGATGGCCATGTCGATCGGCGTGTCCGCCGCGATGCCCACGCCGCCGTAGCCGCGAAACACGATGGGCCGCAGATAGGCCTTGCTCAGGCCATTGACGCGGATGATCTCCTTGCACGCCGCATTGATCTCCTCCAGCGTGTAGGGAATCACGATGTCGTAGATCTTGGCCGACTGGAACAGCCGCTTGTTGTGGTCGTTGAGACGGAACACCGCCGTGCCTTTCGGCGTCTCGTAGGCACGGATGCCTTCGAACACCGAGGAACCGTAATGGATGGCATGCGCCATCACATGCGTGGTGGCTTCCGCCCAGGGCTTGATGACGCCGTTGTGCCAGATTTTGTCGGGGAATTTCATGCGGGGGCTCCTGTTGACCCCACCTATTCTGCCAGTTGCAGCCGCCTTTGTAGGAGCGGGCCCTGCCCGCGACGCTTTTGGGCGTACATGCATTGCGTCAAAAGCGTCGCGGGCAGGGCCCGCTCCTACAGGCTGATCCAGAAACAGTTGTAGCTGCGGTGCAGGCCGAACACCGTGCGCGAGGGCGTGCTGCCGTTCTTCAGGGTCTGTTCCAGGCGCAGCCCGATCGGGTGCTGCCGCGCCGCCGTCTGCGGGTAGTAGCCATCGCTGTTGTCGTCTATCACCACGCCGTTCGGGTCGACGATAGGCGGCGGTTGAGGGCGCACCGGCACGATGTCCACCAGCGGACGGTCGACGACCGCCTGCAGCTTGTCGAGAATGCTGTTGGCTGCCACGTTGGAAACGCCCGTCCACTGGTACACGCTGGCCAGCCGATTGACGTCCTTGTTCTCCACCGCCGCGGTGATCTGGTAGACCAGGTCGCTCAGCGTCCGCGAACAACCGCTGCGGTAGAGGCCGGTACCGCTCGTGCTTCCCGGGGTTATCTGCGGCAACCGGTCCATAGCTCCGACGTCTTCGCAGTGCTTGTCGGTATAGACGGTCTCGCCGCTCATCGTGGTGCAGCGTTGTACTTCCTGCGCAAACGCCGACGCCGCCACGCCATACAGGGCGGCGGCGGACAACAGAACCGTGAGCAGGAGCGAACGCATCGCCGTGCAGCCTAACCCGTCGCCATCAGGCGAGGGAAGGAGGACCGTGCTGCGTCGGTTCAGTCAAGCCGGCTCAACACCGACTGCGTGGGCTTGGCCAGGTTGAGCGTGTAGAAATGCAGCGCCGGCGCGCCGCCTGCGATCAGGCGCTGGCACAGGCCGGCCACTACGTCGGCCCCGAATTCGCGGATGCTGTCCGCATCGTCGCCCAGGGCCTGCATGCGCTTGCCGATCCAGCGCGGGATCTCGGCGCCGCAAGCTTCGGAAAAACGCTTGAGCTGGGTGTAGTTGGAGATGGGCATGATGCCGGGGATGATCGGAATCTCCACCCCCAGCTTGCGCACCGCGTCGACGAAGTGGAAATAGGCGTCAGCGTTGTAGAAATACTGGGTGATGGCGCCATCGGCGCCGGCATCGACCTTGGCCTTGAAATGCTTGAGATCGGTCAGTGCGTCGTCGGACTGCGGGTGGGTTTCAGGATAGGCGCCCACTTCGATGTGGAACGCGGAGCCATGCTCGGCGCGGATGAACTGGATCAGTTCCGACGCGTAACGCAGATCGCCCGGATGGCCCATGCCCGAGGGCAGGTCGCCGCGCAGCGCCACGATGCGCTTGCAGCCCAGGGCGCGGTACAGGCGCAGCAGTTCGCGGATTTCCTCGCGGCTGCCGCCCACGCAGGAAAGATGCGGCGCGGCGTCGAAACCGTGGGTCTGGTTGAGATGACGGACGGTTTCCGAAGTGTAGCTGAGCGTGGAGCCGCCGGCGCCGAAGGTGCAGGAAACGTATTCGGGCGAATACGCCTTGAGCTTTTCCGCGGTGCGGTCCAGCTGGGCGCGCTGTTCGTCGGTCTTGGGCGGATAGAACTCGAAGGAAACGGGTGTGCGCATTGACGTGTCCGCGTTCGTATAAACGGATCGCCATCCCCGCAAAGGCGGGGACCCAGGGACTGTGCATTGTGCGAAAAGCAGAGTCACTGGGTTCCCGCCTGCGCGGGAATGACGAGCTGAAAGTCGGCGCGATATGCACCGACGCGTCAATCAGTAGCGGTAATGCTCCGGCTTGTACGGACCGTCCACGTTCACGCCCAGGTACGCGGCCTGTTCGGTGGTCAACGTGGTCAGCTTCACGCCGATCTTTTCCAGGTGCAGGCGCGCGACTTCCTCGTCCAGCTTCTTGGGCAGGATGTAGACCGTCGGTTCGTACTTGTCCTTGTTCGCCCACAGGTCGATCTGCGCCAGGGTCTGGTTGGAGAACGAGTTGGACATGACGAAGCTCGGGTGGCCGGTGGCGCAGCCCAGGTTGACCAGGCGGCCTTCGGCCAGCAGGAAGATCGCGCGGCCGTCGGGGAAGGTGTACTTGTCCACCTGCGGCTTGATGTTGAGTTTGACCACGCTCGGGAACTCATTGAGCGCGTCGACCTGGATCTCGTTGTCGAAGTGGCCGATGTTGCAGACGATGGCCTGGTCCTTCATGTGGCTCAGATGCTCGATGGTCAGCACGTCCTTGTTGCCGGTGGTGGTGACGTAGATGTCGCCGCGGCCCAGGGTGCTTTCCACGGTGTTGACCTCGAAGCCTTCCATCGACGCCTGCAGGGCATTGATGGGGTCGATCTCGGTGACCACCACGCGCGCGCCGTAAGCGCGGAGCGAATGGGCAGAACCCTTGCCGACGTCGCCGTAACCGCAGACCACGGCGACCTTGCCGGCCAGCATCACGTCCATGGCGCGCTTCAGGCCGTCGGCCAGCGACTCGCGGCAGCCATAGAGGTTGTCGAACTTGGACTTGGTGACCGAATCGTTGACGTTGATGGCCGGGACCAGCAGCGACTTGGCTTCCACCATCTGGTACAGGCGGTGCACGCCGGTGGTGGTTTCTTCCGAAACGCCCTTCCAGTCCTTGACCACGGTGTGCCAGAAGCCGGGACGCTCCTTGGCCACGCGCTTGAGCAGGGCCTTGATCACGCCTTCCTCATGCGAGGACGCGGGTTCGTCGACCCACTTGGAGCCGTTTTCCAGCTCGTAGCCCTTGTGGATCAGCAGGGTGACGTCGCCGCCGTCGTCGACGACCAGCTCAGGACCCTTGCCGCCGGGGAAGGTCAGCGCGTCCAGCGTGCAGTCCCAATACTCTTCCAGCGACTCGCCTTTCCAGGCGAACACCGGAACACCCTGGGGATTGGCCACGGTGCCCTGGCGGCCCACCACCACGGCCGCCGCGGCGTGATCCTGCGTCGAGAAAATGTTGCAGGAGACCCAGCGCACATCCGCGCCAAGGTTAACCAGAGTCTCGATGAGAACGGCGGTCTGTACCGTCATGTGCAGCGAACCCATGATGCGGGCTCCTGCCAGCGGCTGCCTGTCGGCGAACTCCTTTCGGAGCGCCATCAGCCCGGGCATCTCGAACTCGGCGAGCCGGATCTCGTTGCGGCCGAACTCCGCGAGCGAAAGGTCCTTTACCTTGAAGGGCTCGCGTCCCGCCTCCCGCGCGGCGGTGAATGGGTGCTGGGCGATTGCAGTAGTGGCCATTGGGTCCTGTCTTGGGTCTAAGGT
>CBFGMR010000004.1:0-184598 GCA_965650035.1 uncultured Pseudoxanthomonas sp. | reverse complement strand
TCATCGACCTGGTCGGCATCGGCCTGTTCACCGGTTTCTTCGTGGTGCCGCTGTTCGCGCTGATCCAGAGCCGCACCCCGCGAGATGAATTGTCGCGGGTGATCGCGGGAATGAACATCCAGAACGCTGCATTCATCGTGCTGGCGGCGGTGCTGGCGATCCTGCTGCAGATGAAACAGCTGAGCCCGTTCGGCTACACCTTGCCGATGCCCGGGCTGACCATCCCGCAAGTATTCCTGGCCCTGGCCATTGCGAATGCGGTAGTGGCGATCTACATCTTCACCATCGTGCCCGAATTCCTGATGCGCTTCCTCAGCTGGGTGCTGGTGCGCGGGTTGTACAAGCTGCGGCTGCATGGCATCGAAAAGAACGTGCCCGACGAAGGAGCGGCATTGCTGGTCTGCAACCACGTCAGCTACATGGATGCGCTGATCCTGTCGGCCAGCGTGCCGCGTCCGGTACGCTTCGTCATGTACTACAAGATATTCAACATTCCGGTGATGAGCTGGATTTTCCGCACCGCCAAGGCAATTCCCATCGCCGGCGCCAGGGAAAATCCGGAGCTGATGCAGCGTGCCTTCGACGAGATCGACGCGGCGCTGGCGGACGGCCAGCTGGTGGGGATTTTTCCGGAAGGCGCGTTGACCCGCGACGGCGAAATAGCGCCGTTCAAATCGGGCCTGGAAAAAGTTCTGGAGAAAAGGCCGGTGCCGGTGGTTCCGATGGCCCTCAAGGGCATGTGGACCAGCATGTGGAGCCACCGCGACGGGCGCCTGGCCCGCATGCGGGTGCCACGCCGCTTCCGTGCGCATATCGAAGTGGTTGCGGGCGAAACCGTCGACGGCAAGGGCGCCACCGCCGGCCAACTGGAAGCCCGGGTACGCGAACTGCGTGGCGGCGACGCGTAGCGGCCATGGTCTGGACAGGTCGCGTTTCCGACAAGCCGCGGCCTGATAAGCCATGACCTGATAGGCCGCGTTCGGTTACGCTGGCGGCGGGGAAACACGAATCAATCGAAAGCCGGGCTGTCCACACTCCCGGCGTCACCGGAGTCTTGTAATGAGTTACGTGCCTCCGCCTCCGGGCGGCTATCAGGAATACATTCCCAATCATCTGGTCTGGGCGATCTTGAGCACCCTGTTCTGCTGCCTGCCCTTGGGTATCGTATCGATCGTCTATGCCTCACAGGTGGACGGCAAGCGTGCAGCGGGCGATATCGCCGGCGCGCGCGAAGCCTCGAACAAGGCGAAGTTCTGGGCCATGCTCTCGGCCGGACTGATGCTGATCCCGCTGGTGCTCTACCTGCTCTTCATCCTAGTGCTGGGCGGATTAGGAGTACTGGGCGGAGTGAGCGGCGTGAATTAGACTGTCCCCCGACATCATCCTGTCCCAGCAACCATCCAGAACGGAGAATCCAGATGAGCTACGTACCACCACCCACGTCCGCCGCGCCGGGCAACATCCCCAACCATCTGGCGTGGGCGATCATCTCGACTGTCTTCAGCCTTTGCCTCTGCTGCGGCATACCCGGCTTGATAACCGGCATCATCGCCATCGTCTTCGCGGCACAGGTCAACAGCAAGCTCAATGCCGGCGATATAGAAGGTGCCAAGCGCGCCTCCAACAACGCCAAGATCCTGTGCTGGGTTACCACCGCTTGCGCAATCATCGGCCTGCTGTGGCTGGGCTACAACCTGACCATGGGCGACGGCATGGCCCAATATCAGGAAATGATGGAAAAAATCCAAGCAGCGCAGTGATCGCACTGAAGCCTTTGCAGATAGCCGGACTGGCAGCGGCCGCCCTGGCGGCCGTTGTCGGTTTCTGGCTGTTGCGCAACTTCGATCCCAATGCGGCCGGCAGTCCCTTCCCGGAATGCATGTTCCATGCCTTCACCGGCTGGTATTGCATCGGTTGCGGCATGACCCGCGCGCTTCACGCGCTGGCCCATGGCGACGTGGTCCGCGCGTTCTCGATGAATCCGCTGGCCATATCGATGCTGGCGATCTCGCCATTGCTGGGCGCTTGGAAGCTGGGTTGGCAGCCGGCGTGGCTGCGCCCCTTGATCGCAGTGGTGGCCGAACCGAAATTCTGGCTGGTGCTGCTGCCCTTCTACTGGATTGCGCGGAATCTACCGTGGTTTCCTTTTACCCTGCTGGCACCGGGCAGCTGAAGATTCTGTAGGAGCGGGCCCTGCCCGCGACGCTTTTTTCATCGTGACTGGGAACGTCGCGGGCAGGGCCCGCTCCTACAACGCGGATTCCAATCAGCTCACCCACCCAGCAACCACGAACAACGCCAGCACCGCCATCCACAACAGCAGGATGCGCCACACCAGGCTCATTGCATCGCGCAGCTCGGGCAGCTCGCGCATGGCTTGCACCATGCCTTCTTCGGCATATTCCTCGGCTTCTTCCGCCAACTCGCTCTTGACGCTGGCGCGTGCGGCCGCGCCCAGGAAAGCGTTGTCCAGCTGCCAATGATTGCCGCGCGCTTCGCGCCACGCATTGAACACCGCATCGAAGTTGCCGACCAGCGCCATCGACAGCGTCATCAACTGAGCTACCGGCCAGTCCAGCACGGCGTACAGACCCTGCGCGCCTACGCGTGTTTCGGCAGGCAAAGTGCGCGCGAATTCGCCCTCGGCCGAAAACGCGGTCAGCCGGTACAGCAAGGCGCCCACCGGCCCAAGCAACAGAAACCAGAACAGCACGCCGAACCAGCGATGCAGGGCGCTGCGGAACACCGCTTCGACCAGCGCCGGGCCATCGGCAGCCGGTGTCGCGCCGTCCGGCCACAGCCGCGCGATCGCCACGCGCCGTGTGGGCGGATCGTGCGCATCGATGATCGCTTCCACGTCGATGTCCAGATCGCGCGGACCCCAGGCGTAGACCAGTGCGACGATGCCGAACAGCAGCCCCAGGAAACCCACCAGCAGCGGGGGGGCGCGCAGCGTCCATTGCAGCAGGGCCACGATCAACAACGGCGGCAGCAATGCCATCGCTATGCCATAGCGCCCGCGCCAGAAACCGCTCTCGCCCTCGCCCGCTTGCGCATCCAGCCATCGCAGCCAGTGGCCGTACCAATGGTAATGACGCGCGGCCGTCACCAGCGCTGGCGCAACGTGCCCCAGCACCAATGCGATGACGACGGCAACCAAAGTGATCGACATGGATTTCCCTCCGTGGGCGATTCTAGCTTGGCTTGCCGTGAATGGCGGGTCGTGGCCGCTCGCGGCGCGCCTCCCGTAGGTCGGGGCTACGTCCCCGACGCACGTACACTCTGAGGTATCAGCATGTGTCGGGGGCGTAGCCCCAACCTACTGCTTGCTGACGGTGATGCCTTCATACCAATGCTCGATAAGCGAACGCGCGATGGAGATGCGCGGCGACAGCAGCATTCCCGAGCCGTCCTCGCCTTTGCGCTGGCGCGCCGCGGCGATCTCTTCCACGGTGAACCAGCGCGCGTCCTCCAGCTCACCATCCACCTGCGGCGCGTCGGGCTCGGCGTCGGCGATGAAGCCCAGCATCAAGGCGCCCGGAAACGGCCAGGGCTGCGCGCCAAGATAACGGCAGCTGCGCACGCGCACGCGGGTTTCCTCGAATACTTCGCGCACCACGGTCTGTTCCAGCGATTCGCCCGGTTCCACGAAACCGGCGATTACCGAATACCGTTGCGCGGGCCAATTGGCCTGGCGGCCGAGCAACAAGCGCTCGCCATCGCTGACCGCCACTATCACCGCAGGATCGACCCGTGGGTAATGGTCGGCGCCGCATTGCGTGCAATGGGCCACGTAGCCGGCGCGGCGGAATTCGATGGCACCGCCGCAAATGCCGCAATAGCGCGTGCGGCTGCGCCAGTGCTGCATGGCGCGCGCGAAGGCGAAGGCGCTGGCTTCGGCGGCCGGCCATGAGGCGGCGGCGCGGCGCAGATCGATGCGTTGCGGGGCGGTCAGCGGCAGCGCCTCCGCTTCCAACGAAAACCAAGCCTCATCGCCATGCAGTCCAAGCAGTACTGCGGTCCCCGGCCCGCCGCCCAGCGCCGCACCGGTCGCGACCAGCAGCCGCCCCGCCTCATCGGCAAAGGCGCTGCCGTCGGGGTCCAGCACGATCACGCGCGCCTGCGGCCACAACCGCGCCAGCGCATCGGCATCGTCGCGCAGGGTATCGGCACGGTTGATCGGTTCGCCGGCAAAGGCGAATCCGGAAAGTTCGGCGGGGAATTTGGGGCGGGTGTCTGTCACGGCGCAGGCATGATACGCGGCGACAGGCACGCACTCACATGCTGAAGCTGCTTCCGCAACCGCAGGTGGTCTTGGCGTTGGGGTTGCGGATCACGAACTGCGCGCCCTGCAGGCTTTCGGTGTAGTCCACTTCCGAACCCATCAGGTATTGCAGGCTCAACGGGTCCACCAGCAGGGTCACCTCGTCGGTATCCACCGCCACATCGTCGTCGGCACGGTTTTCGTCGAACTCGAAACCGTATTGGAACCCCGAACAACCGCCACCCTGGATGTACACGCGCAAGGCCAGCGCCTGATTGCCTTCCTCGCTGATCAACTCGCGCACCTTGGCCGCAGCCGCGTGCGTGAAGTTCAGCGGGCGGTCCAGCGACTGGTAGTCCGGCGCAGGCGTGGCGCCTGGCAATGAAACGAGCGTGTTCATGGGATCAGGATGGGGCCGGAGGGCCGCCGGTTCAAGCAGGCGCGTCCGATGCCCGCATAGAGAGCGGCCGCATCAGGGACTGGGCGGGGCTGCGGCGACGGCCAGCGAATCGGCCCAGGAGAAGGACTGCTCGACCGGGCTGCCGTTCTGCGGGGCCAGGCGCACGGCGACGCGGGTGGGCTTGAAATCGGCGGGCAGCATCAGATCGCCCTCGACCTGTTGGAAATACTTGAATGAATATTCGACGCCCGTCGCATTGGGCTGCTGGCGCAGATCGGCCCAGGCCAAGTGCTGCAGCTTGCCTGCACGGGTGCCTTCCACCGAAACCTGCAGGCGTCCGGCATTGACCGCGCCGCGGTTGAGGTTCTGGGTCAGGGTGGCGACGAAATGCCAGGTCAGGTCGCTGGAGGGCTGCAATTTCAGCTCGTGCACGGCCAAGCCGCGGCGCTGGGCCGTGGCGCCAACGAAGCGCTCGTAAAAGGCCACGTCGGCGCGCAGGCCGGCGATTTCCTCGTCGCGCTCGGCCAGCGCGCTTTGCAGATCGCCATTGGCGTCACGGCTGATCTGGTCGGAGCGGGCCAAGGTGGCGGCGCGCTGTTCCAATTGGTCGATCTTGCGTTGCTGGGCTTGCAGCTGCGCCGGCGTGGGCTGGTTTGCGTTCGCGCCGCCGAACACCTGCCAAAGCCCCCAGCCGCCGAAGCACAGCGCCAGCAGCAACAGCGCGACGGTCGCGTAAAGGGTGCCGCGCGCCAGGGGCGACAGCGGTTGGATTTGCGGCTTTGCCTGGGCCGGGGTGGGCGGATCGATCATGGCTCAGGATAGCCCTTGCGGGCTAAGGAACCTCTGAACGACGGGCCGGCGCCCTGCAATCAGCCGCTGGAAGCCACCAGTGTGGCGACCGGCGCCGCGGCCGTTTCCGCATCGACATGGATCAATCGCCCGGTCAGGGTCGCACCGGCGCGCATTTCCACGATCTTGTAATGCACGTTGCCCGTCACACGTGCCTTGGCCGCCAACTCCACACGCTCGGCGGCATACACATCGCCCTGCAACTGGCCGTTGAGAATCACCACCGGCACCTGCACTTCGCCCTCGATCCGGCCTTGTTCGGCCAGGGTCAGCACGGCGCGTTCGCCTTCTTCGGCGATGACCTTGCCGTGGATGCGGCCTTCCACGTACAGCCCGCCGCTGAAGACCAGATCGCCATGGATCGTGACCTGCGGGCCGATCAGCGTATCGATGGCATGGCCGTCGTGATGGATCGGCTTGTTCTTGAACATGGAGGTCTCCGCTGGCGACTGGGAAAAAGGGTTGTGCAATTGAAGGTAAGGAAGGCGACGCTCAGGTATTGGCGCTCTTCCAGTCGAAAGCCTGCTCCACCGCCACGTCTTCCCCGTCCAGCAACACGCGGACGCGTTGCGGGGTGAAGTCGCCGGGCAGCATCACCTGGCCCTCCAGGCTCTGGAAATAGCGGAACGAGAATCCCTGCCCCTGCATGCCAGGCCGCTGGTTCAGTTCGGCCCAGTCCACGGTGGCCAGCCTGCCGGCGCGCACGCCTTCAAGCACGAAGCGCATCCGGCCCTGGCTGATCGCGCCGCGGTTGAGGTTCTGGGTCAGCACGATCTGGTAATGCCAGGCCTTGCCGACGCCCGGCGCGAACTCCGAGGAAAACACGTTCAACCCCTTGCGTTGCTGGGTGGGGCCTACCAGGCGTTCATAGAAAGCCACATCGGCGCGCAGGGCGGAAATTTCTTCGTCGCGTTCGGCCAGCGCGCCCTGCAGATCGCCGTTGGCATCGCGGCTGATCTTGTCCGACACGGCCAGGGTGGTTTCGCGCTGGCTCAACTGCTTCAACCGGGCCTGCTGGTCGGCCAGCTGCCGCTCCGCACTGCGCATGCGCGCCGTCGCGTCGGCCAGGCTGGGGGCGGCGCGAATGCCCGCCCACTGCCAGATCAGTCCCAGCGACAGCAACCAGATCGCCCCGACCGCGACGGCCCACGGCCAGCGGCGCGTGTTCCGGCGTTGCACGATCTGGTAGCGGGAAGGGGTCGCGGGCATCGGGGGATTTCCGGGGGGTATTCAATACTGGGGGAAAGCCCGGGAAAGGATTTCTCCTACCCAAGGCCGACACGCCTCCGGCGACACCCGATCCAGCTCAGGTAGCGCCCGGGCAACGGGCCTATACTCGGTAACGGTAGGACGGCCCCCTGTGACCGTCCGGTGCGGCCCAGTCTAGGTGAATCATTCTCATGTCCGAAGCGCATCTTTTCGTAATTGGGATCCTGTTGGCATGGATGGCCGGGATCCGCGTGTATCTGACTGTGTTCGGACTGGGCGTGGCCGGCGCGCTGGGGTGGCTGGATCTGCCACCCGCGCTGCAAGTCACCCAATCGTGGTGGGTGCTGGGCGCATCGGGCGCGTTGGCGCTGACCGAATTTTTCGCGGACAAGATTCCGGGCGTGGACTCGGGTTGGGACCTGTTGCAGACCCTGGCACGGGTGCCGGCAGGCGCTTTCCTGGCCGCCGCCACGCTATCGCCTGACGGCCAGCTGGGCGCCGGCGCCCTGGCGGCCGGTGCGGGCGTCGCACTGACCAGCCATTTATTGAAAAGCGGTTCGCGCGCCTTGCTCAATACATCGCCCGAGCCCGTCAGCAACTGGACCGCCTCGGTGACCGAGGATGTCGTGGTGGTCGGCGGCTTGTCGCTGGCCTTTGCCCACCCCTGGTTGGCGTTGATATTGGTGGTAGGGGTCAGTGTGGTCCTGGCATTGGCGGTATGGTGGGTCTGGCGCAAACTGTCGCGGGGCCTGCGCAGCCTTATGCGGGGCTCCATGCAGGCCCCCCCGCCCATGGACGGACCGATGGCGGGACCACGGCCATGAACGGCGCCCACAATCTTGTGAACTTCGTCGCATAATGGACCTCATGCTTGGGGAAGCCTGATGTCAGCTATTGAACCCACATCCCGTCCGCAGGACGAGCCTTTACGCTCCCGACTGCGCGCCGAAAAGCCACCGTCGCATTACTGGCGTCGCTGGACCGAGGACGCGCCTGTCGAGGAGCCGGCGACTACCCTCGCCGCCAAAGAGGCTCCAGTCCCTGAATCGGACGCAGCCGACGAGAACATCGCCACTATGCCCGCCGCCGCCAAAGACACGCACAAACAAGAAACCGGCGAAGCCCCCTTCCGGATACTGATCGTGGAAGACGATCGCGGACAGGCGCTGTTCGCCCAGAGCGTGCTGCATGGCGCAGGCATGCAGGCCGAAGTGGAGATGACGCCGGACGCGGTGATCGAGGCGATCGAGCGTTTCAAGCCCGACCTGGTGCTGATGGACCTGCATATGCCGGGACGTGACGGCATGTCGCTGACCATGCAGATCCGCCAGCGCCCGGAGCTGTTGCACCTGCCCATCGTGTTCCTGACCGGCGATCCGGATCCGGAGCGCGAGTACGAAGTTCTGGAAAGCGGCGCCGATGATTTCCTCACCAAACCCATCCGTCCGCGCCATCTCATTGCAGCGGTGTCCAACCGCATCCAGCGCGCGCGCCAGCGCACGCCGTTGGCCACTGTGCCGCAGCTGACCCTGAACCCCGAAACGGGCTTGCCCACCCGCGCCTACCTGATGCTGCAACTGGGCAACGCGCTGGAGGAAAAAACGCCAGGCGGTCTGTTCTTCATAGAAATCAGCGGCACCCTGGGCCTGCGGGAGCGTTACGGGTACGCCAACTTCGAAAACCTGATGGCCGCCGCCGGACGCGAGTTGGCGTTGGCCGCCGCGCCGCACGCTCTTGCCAGGCTCAACGACAACAGTTTCCTGGCCCTGGCCAAGGATCTGGACACGGAAAGCATGGCGGCGTTCGCGCGCAAGTTGCGCGAACAGCTGAGCCAGCACGATTTTCCAGTCCGCGCCGACGAAACCCTGCGCCTGGCGGGCGCAGTGGGCTACGCGGAAGTGCCGCACACGTTCTCCGATACCGGCAGCGCACTGGAAGCCACCGAGCGCGCCGCGCTGCTGGCCCGCCAGCAGCCCGAGGGCGTCGCCGCGTACGCGCCGCCCGAGGCCGGTGACGAATCCGGCCTCTCGCTGCTGGACGCGGATCTGGAGCTGGCCTACCAGCCCATCGTCTCGGTCGCCGGCAACAATCTGGCGCAATACCAGGTGTTTTTGCGCATGCGTCAGGCCGACGGCTCGCTGGTGCCCGCGGCGCAGGCCGTACCAGCGGCGGAAATGGCCGGTCGCATTGTCGAGTTGGACCGGCAGGTGATGGAGCGGGTGCTGGACCTGCTGTCCCAATCGCAGAGCGAGGGCCGGCTGCTGCGGCTGTTCGTGTCGCAATCGCCGCGTTCGCTGGCGCGCGAGGCTTTCGCCGACTGGCTGTTGCAAACCATCGCCGAGCGCGGCATCGAAGGCACTTCGCTGATCATCGACCTGCGCCTGGACGATGCTCTGATCCATTCGGTGACGCTGCGGCAGTTCTGCAACCGGCTGATGACCGCGGGCGTGCAGTTCTGTCTGAGTCAGTTCGAACCCGGCCGCGAAGCCGAAGCGCTGCTCACCCAGCTGCCGCTCGGCTACCTGCGCGTAGCCAGCCGCTACGCCACTGCCCACAACGACCCGGCCCTGCGCGACCAGTTGCGCGGGATGATCGATCTGGCCCACCGGATGGGACTGCAAGTGATCGGACAACAGATCGAAGATCCCCAGGCCGCCGCCGCGATGTGGATGGGCGGCGTCGACTTCATACAGGGCAACCTGGTGCAGGCAGTCGGCAGCGATCTGGGCTTCGATTTCCACAACGCGGTCCTCTAGAAATGAGCCGGTTCGGGCGCATGCCCATAGCGCCCTGGCTGGTGCTGGCGGCGATCCTGCTGACCCTGGCCTCGCTGCTGCTGGCCTGGTTCGGCATCGCCGGACCTTGGCCATGGGTGGCCCTGGCGAGCGCCGGCGTGGCCGGGGTCGTCTGCGTGATCGTCGCCTTGCGCATGCGCAGGCTGACCGCCTACTACGAAGGCACCGAAGCGCGCGCGGCGATGGCCGAGTCCGAACGCGACAACCTGCAGCGCGACCTGCATCGCCACGATCGCCTGGAGCAGCAGCTGTTGCTGGCCAAGCAGGCGGCCGAATCGGCGGTGCTGGCCAAGGGTGAATTCCTGGCCACCATGAGCCATGAGATCCGCACGCCGCTCAACGGCATCGTGCCGATGCTGGACCTGCTCTCGCGCGCAGCCCTGCCGCCCGACCAGCGCGACATGCTCAACACCGCCAGCGCCTCCTCGCAGCAGCTGCTTCGCATCGTCGACGACATCCTCGACTACTCCAAGCTGGAAGCGAACAAGCTGGAGCTGGAAATCACCGGCTTCAACCTGCGCGAAGTGCTGGACGGCGTATTGCAGCTGATGCATCGCCCGGCCGAGAACAAGAACATCCGCCTCAACCTGCAATTGGACCCCGCGGTGCGCCTTCCCGTACGCGGCGATCCGGTACGCATGCGCCAGGTGCTCAGCAACCTGATCGGCAATGCGGTGAAATTCACCGAACGCGGCACGGTCACGGTCAATGTGCGCAGACTGGGCGAAACCGCGGCCCAACACCTGCTGCGTTTCGAAGTACGCGACACCGGCATCGGCATCGACGCCGAGGCGCAGACGCGGCTGTTCAGTTCCTTCAGCCAGGCCGACGCCTCCACCACCCGCCTGTACGGCGGCACCGGGTTGGGCCTTGCGATCTGCAAGCGGATCATCGACCTGATGGGCGGACGCATCGGCGTGCATTCCGAACCGGGGCGTGGCTCCACCTTCTGGTTCGAGGTGCCGCTACTCAAGGTAATCGGCGACATGCGCACGCAGGATTCCAGCCTGGAACTCACCCGGGCCATGCTGGTCAGCCCGGAGGCCCGCCTGCGCCAGCGCCTGTCCATTCTGCTGCCCAGCTGGGGCATACAGCTGACCTGCGTGGATACCACACAGGAAGCGTTGGAACGCCTGCGCTCGGTCCAGGCGCCCGGCGCCTTTTCCATCGTCCTGGGCGATCTTTCCTCCATTCGTGCCAGCGCGCGTGCACTGCATCGCGGCGTCACCCGCAACAACGTCGCCGACAAAGTGCGCATGGTCTGGCTGTACGGAGACGAAGAAATTCCCGACGAACTGCGCGATGGCAGCATCTTGCTGCCGCGCCAGTCGCACGGCGCCGATCTGCATGCCGCCCTTTCTTTCGCACCGCCGGCCCTGCAGGCGACGACCGTGGGTTTCGACGAGATTCCGCAGCGCGACGATCTGCTCTCGGCGGAAAAAACACCGGCGCCCGCGAGCCCGGTGGCTTCGGCGCCGTCCGTCGCGGAGGCGCCCAGCGCCAACGATCCGGTCGGCGGGTCGCCCATCGTCACGCGCCTGCTGCTGGTGGAAGACAACCCCGTCAATCTGGCCGTCGGCGAAAAGCTTCTGTCCGTTTTGGGTTACAGCTGCGACATCGCCATCAACGGCCAGATCGCGCTGGAGAAAATGGCGACGGGCCTTTACAGCCTGGTGCTGATGGACTGCCAGATGCCGGTGCTGGACGGTTATTCGGCCACCCGTGAATGGCGCGACCGGGAAGTGCTGCAGGGTTCGACGATGCGCCTGCCGATCGTGGCCATGACCGCCAATGCCATGGCGGGAGACCGGCAACGCTGTCTGGATGCGGGCATGGACGACTATCTGTCGAAACCGGTATCGCGCGAGCAACTGGAAAACTGCCTGCAGCGCTGGTTGCCGGGCCGCGCCAGCTTCGGGCTGCGCGAGGTGGCTCCTCCGTCGGCCGCCCAGGCCGCAACGCCAGCTGCGCCGCAGCCGCGTCCTCCCGCGCCCTCGGTATTCCCGGTGCTCGATCACAGCATGCTGGACGAACTACAGGAAATCGCCGGCGATGAAACCGTGCGCATCATCGGCCTGTTCCTGGAGGACGCGCCGCGGCTGATCGCCCGGCTGGAAGCGGCATCAACCGTTCCCGATCTGGATGCGATGCGCGATGCCGCGCACACCCTCAAGTCCTCCAGCGCCAACGTCGGCGCGATGGCGCTGTCGACTGCGGCCAAGCGCGTGGAGCTGGGCGCGCGCGCGCAGAAACTGGATCGCCCGGCAGTGGCGGTGGCGCTGGTGATCGCCGAATACGCGCGCGCGCGCATGGCCCTGCAAGGCTACATCGCGCAGCTCAATCGCGACTCCGACGCGACCGCTCAGTCCTCGAGCTTGGTCAGCAGATAGTTCGGCTCGCCGATGCGGTCGATGACCGACAGTTGCGTCTCGATCCAGTCGATGTGCTCTTCCTCCGATTCCAGGATATCGGCGAACAGCTGGCGGCTGACGTAGTCGCTGACCGTTTCGCAATGCGCGATGGCCTCGCGCAGCAACGGCAGCGCCTCGTATTCCAGGGCCAGGTCGCATTCCAGCAATTCACGCGGGTTCTCGCCGATGCGCAGCTTGCCCAGCATCTGGAAGTTGGGCAGGCCGTCCAGGAACAGGATGCGCTCGGACAGTTTGTCCGCGTGCTTCATTTCGTCGATGGATTCTTCGTATTCGTGCTTGGCCAGTTCGTGCAGGCCCCAGTTCTTCAGCATCTTGGCGTGAAGGAAGTACTGGTTGATCGCAGTCAGCTCGTTGTAGAGCGCCTTGTTGAGGAATTCGATGACCTTGGCGTCGCCCTTCATGGCCCTGCTCCGGTAATGGGGAAGGCCGGCAGGTTAGCGACTCGCGCAAGGCGATGACGAAACGCGAATCGTGCTCATCTCGCGGCATGAGCCGCCGACGGAACGCAGCGGATCAGGCAGCCTGGGAAATCCCCGCGCCCAGCATCGGCACGGAAAAGGCGCTACGGCGCTCGGGCGCGTGAGCGTCCAGGATGTCGGCGGCCGTTTCCAGGCAGGTACCGCAGGTGGCGCCGCAACCGGTGCGCATGGTCAGCTCGGCCACGCTGCGCACGCCGCTGGCAGCGGCTTCGCGGATCTGGCGGTCGGTGACTCCATTGCAGATGCAGACGTACACGTTCGGCGGATTCCTGGCGGCCCGGAGGGGGCGTGGCCTATTCCATCGCGAATGAGAATGATTGTCAATTCTTGCCGGGACCGCCACTGCCGCCACGTTTGGCTGGCGGTCGGGAAACAGGGCGCGGCCCGCCCAGTTCAGGCAACCAGACGTCGATCAGCATCTGCGGCACCGCATGCACCCCCGCCACCAGGCGGGCGAAGGGGGCCAGATGGCGCAGGGCGCGGGCATAGACCCCGCGCTTGAACATCACCACGTGCTCCATGGGGTACCAGAAGTCCACCCAGCGCCAATGGTCGAATTCGGGGGTTTCGGTCAGGTCCAGGCGTACGTGCGACTCGTCGCCGACCAGCCGCAGCAGGAACCAGACCTGCTTCTGGCCGATGCAGACGTGGCGTTCGTTGTGGCGCACGGCGCGGTGCGGCAGCCGGTAGCGCAGCCAGCCTGGGGTGGCGCCCAGAATCTCGACATGCTCTGGCAGCAGGCCGGTTTCCTCGCGCAATTCGCGGTACATGGCCTCAACCGGCGTCTCATCGGTGTTCATGCCGCCCTGCGGGAACTGCCAGCCGTCCCGGCGCACCCTGCGCGCCCAGAACACCCGCCCATCCGGGCCCATCAACACTATGCCGACATTAGGTCGGTAGCCGTCCGGATCGATCACGATGCGGACTCCTGAAATCTACTGGCTCCGACTGTGCCACGCCCAAGCGGATGTCTCAAGCAAAGCGGTTCTCATTGACAGGCGAGGGTCAGACAGGAAAAATACGCGGTTCAATGCACGGCTATGTAGCTCAGCCGGTTAGAGCACAGCACTCATAATGCTGGGGTCGGTGGTTCGAGTCCACCCATAGCCACCACCATCGAACAAATCGTTGGATCCGGCATTGAGTTGTCTAACCTCGCGTAATTGCGGGGTTTTTTGTGGCCGGAACGCTGCGCTACCCTGGCCGGGGCCCGAACACACCGAGGCCCGAACGATCACCTATCCAGGCATTGGCCGGCTCCACCGCTTCTCCTGCCGACCGTCTGTGGAAGCCGCTCTAACCCGATCGGCGGCTGAACGAAGACAAGGCCTTAACCCGGAACGAACATCGATACGACCGTGTTCCGACGCATCGGCGAAAATAATTATTGCCACCGATTCAACCGAACAGGCAGTCCGGCCTTGACCGACGACCCCACCGTAGACGCCGTCCAAACCGAAGGCGGCATGCCGGCCACCGCCTACCCGCGGCTTCTCCGTATTTTCATGGGATCGGCCATTGCCGCTGCCTTGTGCGGTCTTGCAGCCCTGGCAGCGGATGGCTACAGAGGTCTGCACCCTGCTCCGTTCCTCGCACTGGCCACACTATTGGCCATCGCGGCCGCCTGCGCCTTCCTCTCGATGCTGATGGGCCTGCTGACGGAAACGGTCGTTCGTTGGTGGAAACGCCAGGACACAAGCCGCCACTAGCGGAGCGTGCCGCGCCTCTTTATTGAAGGCTGCGGCACTTCGCGAACAGATCGTAAGCGGGCCGATACTCGCGGGTGCTCACCTGCATCAGTCCCAGAATCGAAGGAAACAGATTGTCGTGGCTGGCCGGTTCCGCCGCTTCGCGTCGCAGACAGGCGGTGTCCAGTCTGGCGTCCTTCACCAGTCCCGGCGAGAACCACATCGCCATCGGCACCCGGATCTGTTCCGCCGGGGCGATGGAATAAGGCACGCCGTGCAGAAACAGGCCCTTTTCGCCAAGCGACTCGCCATGATCGGAAACGTAGATCAGGGCCGTGTCGTAATCGGTCCGGGACTCCAGCAGGCTTATGGTCCGGGCGAGGAAATGATCGGTGTACAGCAGCGCGTTATCGTAGGCGTTGACGATGCCCTGGCGTTCGCACTGGCCCAGTTCGGAGTTGTCGCAGGTAGGCGTGAAGCGCGCGAAGCGCGATGGATAACGTTCAAAATAACTGGGACCATGGTTTCCCAACTGATGCAGCACAACCACCTGGTCGCCTTTGGACGGCGAAAGCTGCGCAGCGAGATCCTTGATCAGGATCTCATCCAGGCAACGCTTGCCATTGCACAGGTCCACGTCGCTGGCGTCGGTGAGGCGCTGGATCGGCAACCCATCGCAGACTCCTTTGCAACCGGATTGATTGTCGCGCCATAAGGTGGCAACACCGGCATGGTCCAGCACGTGCAGTAAGGACTGGTGGCTGCGGATTTCCTTTTCGTCGTAGTTGCGGCGGCCGTAGGGAGAGAACATGCAAGGCAGCGATACTTCGGTGCTGGTTCCGCAGGCGCTGACCTGCGAAAAATTGATGAGCCCGTCGACCTTGGCCAGCTCGGGCGTGGTCTGGCGCGCATAGCCGTTCAATCCCCAATTCTGGGCTCGGGCGGTTTCTCCGACTACCAGCACCAGTAATCGTGGTTTGCCGCCGCTGGCGCGCGCAGCCTGCCTGGCGTCGGTTCCGATGGGTAGCAGCGCCCGTTTGGGGCCGAGAGGCGACGCGTGCAACACCTTGAACAAGGCGACCATGTAATTGGCCGGAGTCACCAGGTAACGCACTTCACGATGATTCCGTACCAGCGATGAGATGTCCTGAAAGGATAGCAAGGCGCCGACGGCGGCCATCGCAGCCATCGCCGCCAGAAAAGCGGAACGGATGGCCAGCGCGCGCGGCCAGCTGCGCTTGAGCAGGCGTACGCGCCACAGCGCCACCACGGGAATGAGGGTCAGCGCGAGGGGAATCAGCAGTTGCGGCGAGAGCAGCTCGCTGGATTCCTTGTTGTCGGTATGCAGCACGTTGCGCAGCATGTCGGCGTCCAGATACACACCGTAAGCGCTCATGTAATGGGTGGCGAGCGCAGTGACCAGAAGCAGCACGCTCAGCAGCGGCTTGGCCGTCCAGCGATTGATTACCAGACCCAGCAGCAGCGCATGCAGCGCCGTCACCAGCAGGAACAACGACAACGCCAGCCGCCACTGCTCCAGCGGATGGGCCAGCGCGCCATGCCAGAACGAGCCGTTGCTGAACACTGAAAAAAACACACTGCAAAGCAGGATCAGCGTTTCGCTTCCGAGGGCCGGACGCAATTTCCACCATACCATCGGCCGATCGTCCTCCCGGGCGGCGATCACTTCCGGAGTCGCGATGGCGATGCTCATCGCGCGGCCCGAGCCGGCAATGCGATGCGACGTTGCCCCAGCATCGGCAAGTAGAGCGCCAGCGCGATAAGCCAGCAGATCATCAGCGCCCAGACGTCATGGGAAAGGAAGTGCGCGCCGCGAAGCTGTTGCGCGACCCCGAACATGGCGCCCAAGCCCAATGCGAACCCAAGCCCCCACCAGCGCCAGCGCGGATGCGTGCTCAGGAAGAAAAAATACAGCGCGACCCAGGCGTAGCCGGCGCTGGCGTGGCCGGCGGGAAAGCACTTCGCGTGACCCAATATCGACGGACGATGCATGAACAGCGAGTAGTAATTCTTGTCGCCCCCGTAGCGCAGCAAATCCCAGGGGCAGTCCATATTGGTCCAGCGCTTCAACAAACCGACGGCGGCCGTGGAGAGCGCGGTCGCAAGCAGCAGATAGAGCAGCGGCCGCCGCCATTGCCTCCACTGCGGCAGCAGCAGCGATATCGCGACCATCAGCGCCAAGGTGAACCACAGATCCTTGCTGGCCTGGCGGCCTGCCGCATGCAAAAGATCCTGGGTGACGTACCCGGTCTGCAAACTCCAGGCGTGACCTTCCATCGCATACAAGCGATCCGCGAGCCAGAGATCCCCGTGCAGAACGATCAGCAACAGCGACAGACAGCCGAAAACCGCCAACGGAGCCCACAGATGATTGAAGTAGAACCGCGATCCGGCGCTCGTCCATTCGCGTGCTGGATTGCCGCCCAGTGCGCCGGCGCCAATCGCCAGCCGTGATCGTGGAAAGGGTGAAGGATTCAGGGATTGCATCCGCGCGCGCATGGAACCGATTGGAGCGCATGATTGGAGTTGGCCTGTCGGAGAGCGGTCGGAGCGGAGTTCGCTGGCCGTTAAGAGCACGGATCGGTCAGCTGGGATTCAAGGAGTGTCGCCGTCCTCCTCCTTGAACGCGGGCGTCGTGCAGCCTGGTTTCCACGCGCTACCCGGTACCAGCAACCAGCGATTGCGATTGGATTGGCCGATATCGACTGCTTGCGTGCGGTCCACGCAGGGGCTCAAGGCCTTGTCCAGCACGAACACCCAGCGTCGCGACGGATCTTCCAGCAACCACGGCCCGGCCGCGGCCCACTGGTCCTGCCATGAGTGCTTGAAGCCGAAATCGACCGTGGGCCGATCGCTCTGCAACGCGTTCTGCTCGCGCCAAGCCACCATGCCCAGTTGCGCTTGCGGGCCGATGCGCTGGCTCACCCGCTGCATCAGCTTGCGCGCGGAACTGTCGGCATCCAGCGTGGGCGCCAGGCCAAGGCCGTACACCGCCCACAACAGCGCCGTTACCAGTACGGCCGCCACGCCCACACGCCGCAATCGCGCCCATAGGATCAGGGCCATCGAAATCGCGCCGAAGGCCAGCAACCAGAGCAGGAACATCCGCAGCGTAGCCTCGTCGATATCGCGTTGTGCCGCCAGGCGATGCGCCCATTCGCTCATGCCCAGCAACCCGGACAAAGCCATGGCGCACATCGCCAGGGAAAGAACCAGCAAGTAACCCAACAGGGTCCGCTGCACGCCGACCCGCCGCATCAATCCCTGCATCAAAGGCGCGGCCGCCACGCACAGGGCCGGCAGCATGGGGAAAACGTAGACTTCGCGCTTGCCGGGACTGGCGCTGAAGAACAGCAGGACCAGCGCGCTCCATCCCAGCAGCAGCCAAAAACGCCGATCGCCGCGGCGCAGCCGACGCCACCAGGCTGGCGCCAGCCAGGGCAACAGCAATGCCCCCGGCAGCCACAAAGTCATGATGACTTGTGCGTAGTACCAGAACGGTTGCACATGGTGCCAGGCCCCCGCGTAGCGCTTGCCGGTCTGCTTGAACAGGATCTCGTTGGCATAAGCCTGGAATGAGGGATCGGAACTGTTGTACACCGCCCACAGCATCGGCACGACCCATACGCCCGCACCTGCGACGAAGCACAACGCGCCCAGCAGCCAACGCCATCCATCGCCCGCACGCGACCCGGTGCGCGACGCGTTGCGATCCCGCCATGACAGCGCCGCCCAGGGCAACAACACCAGCACGGGAAGGAAACCCACCCCCTTGGTCACCGTGCCCAGCCCGGCGGCGAACAAACCCAGCCAGGCCAGCGGCCAATGCGGCCCGCGCAACAGATGGCGCAATAACCCGTAGAGCGACAAGGTGGTCATCGCCACCAACACCATATCGATCTGGCCGCGCTTGGCCTGCAAGCCGAACTGCAGGCAAACGAACAAAGCCAGCGCGGCGTACCGCCCTACCCTGTGGTTCCACAGCCGGGCGGCCAGATCGTAGGTCAGCCACAAGGTCAACAAAGCGGCCAGCAGCGAGGGCAGCAGGAAGGCGACCCGCCAGTTGCCGATCGTTTCGTACGCGGCGGCCTGCATCCACATGAACACCGGCGGCTTCTCGGCGTAGAACTCGCTGCCGCGATGCGGGAACAGCCACTGCCCCGACTGCACCATGTCGCGCGCGGCAAGCACGAAGCGCGGCTCGTCCGGCGGTGAAGGATCGCGCATGCCCAAGCCGGCCAGCAGGCTGAGCGCGATCAGCAGCGCCACCCAGGCGAAGGCCGTGCCGGTAGTGCGTGGGCGTGAAATTGGCTGCACGGGCGCGCGTCAGTGCGGGTTGCGGTCGCGCTTCCAGCCCCGGTGCCTGATATCCAGGTACAGGCTGTAGCAAGCGGTGAAGGCGGGGAACAGGTTCTGGACGACGCCTACCGAATCCTGCTTCGCTGAGAACACGAAGTAGCTCAGCGTCATCAGGCTGCCGACGATGCTCATGTACCAGAACAGGCGCGGGATCACCGGCTTGCGCGCCCGCCGCGAGGCGACGAACTGCACCAGCCAGCGCGCGCCGAACATCAATGCACCGACCATGCCGATGACCTTCCACGGAGTCATGTGCAGGCCGGTCCATCCCAGCCAGAGGATTTCCTGGTTCATCGGATGCATGGCCGCCTCAATACTCCCGTGTGCCGGTGTTCTTGTTGCGCCGGATCAGCCAAGCCACGCCGCGCAGATCGCCGATGCCGACCCAGGCGCGTCCCAGATTGTTGTACTTGGAAACCCCGGTCGAACGGCCGCGGTGGCGGACCGGGATGCTGACCGTGCGCCAGCCGGCGCGCTGCATCAGCGCGGGCAGATAACGGTGCATGTGGTCGAAATAAGGGAGATCCAGGAACGCGTCGCGCTCGAACAGTTTGATGCCGCAGCCGGTGTCGGGCGTATCGTCGCGCAGCATGCGCGCGCGGATGGCGTTGGCCCAGCGCGAAGCCCAGCGCTTGCTGGCGCTGTCCTGGCGGTCGACCCGCCAACCCGCGAACAGTTTGACCAGAGCCTCGGCGCGCACCCGCGCGTCCAGCAGCTTGGGAATGTCGGCCGGATCGTTCTGGCCGTCGCCGTCCAGGGTTGCGACCCATGCCGCCCGCGCGGCGCGCACACCGGTGCGGATGGCCGTGCTCTGCCCGCTTTGCAACGCCTGGGACAGCACCCGCAGTTCGGGCACCTGCTGTTTCAGTTCCAGCAGCCTGCGCAGGCTGTCGTCGGTCGAGTGATCGTCGACATAAACGATCTCGAAGGACAGCCGCGGGCGCAACGCCGCCACGATTTCCTGCACCAGCGGAGCGATGTTGTCGCATTCGTTGAATACGGGCACGACAACGGAGAGTTCGGGAGTCTGGGACGGATTCATGCGGTCATTGGATCGGGCCGGCCATGGCGATCTTCCGGCGTATTAACCCATACGCCGGTGCAATTCGGACATGAACTTCGAAACCCCTCTAGAGGATGCCGGCAAGGTTGGAAAAGAAGATGTCGGAATTACGTCAGAATACCGTTATCAAGGCGTTAACCATTCAGCCCGGAAATATCCGCTTTGACACCGCGCACAGGATACTGGGAGCATCGTCGGCCGCGCCGGACTTGCGCCCGCCCCTTGGAACCCACATGCGCCTGCTGGTGATCGAAGACAACCGAAGCCTGGTCGCAAACCTGTTCGAGTATTTCGAAGCTCGCGGCCACACTCTGGACGCGGCGCCCGACGGCGTCACCGGCCTGCACTTGGCCACCACCCAGACCTATGACGTCGTGGTTCTGGATTGGATGCTGCCGCGCATGGATGGCCGCGAGGTATTGCAACGCCTTCGCGCCGATGCCAACGCCGCCACCCCGGTCATCATGCTGACCGCCCGCGACGAGCTTCCCGACAAGATCGCCGGTTTTCGCGCCGGCGCCGACGATTACCTGACCAAGCCGTTCGCCCTGCCCGAGCTGGAAGTGCGTATCGAAGCGCTGATCGCACGCGTGGCCGGCCGCGGCCGCAACCGGATACTGGAGGTCGAGGATCTGCGCCTGGACATGGCCACGCTGGAAGCCACCCGTGCCGGGCAGCCGCTGCATCTGTATCCGGCATGCCGCAAATTGCTGGAAACGCTGATGCAGGCAAGCCCCGCTGCGGTGAGCCGCGAGCGATTGGAGCATGTGCTGTGGGGCGACGACCCGCCCGATGGCGACATGCTTCGTTCGCACATCTACGAACTGAGGCGCAGCGTCGACGGTCCCTTCCCGCTCAAGCTGATCCATACCCTGCCACGGGTCGGCTACAGGCTGGCGGCCGTCGCGCGGGAGCACCTGGATGCGATCTAGGCCGCTGCTGAAGCACCGTATCCTGCAATGGCTTTTCATCTATGCGGTATTGCTGTCGGCCGCCGTGCTGGCGGGCGGTTACATCATCCACGAGCGTGTCGAACACCTGGCCTGGGAATCGCTGCTGCGCTCGGAGCTGGACTACTACGGACAGCGCACCCAGGCCAATGCTGCTTACCGTTGGCGCGATACGGACACGCTGCGCCTGTTCGGTGTGGTTGGCGCTCCGCCGCTACCGGCCGTGCTGGCGCCGTTGGAGCCGGGACTGCACGACGACATGACCCTCGACGGGGTGAACAGCGTGGTGCTGATCGAGCAGATCGACGGAAAGCCGGTGGCGATGGCCCTGAACCTGACCCAGTTCGAGGGCGTCGAGGGCACCATCAGCGCTGCCGTGGCCGCCGGTACGGTTGTCGTGATCCTCATCCTTGGCCTGGCGGTGATGTGGCGGCTGGGGCTGGTGATCCAGCCGCTGGCCATGCTGGCCCACCAGGTCGAAGAACTGAAGCCCGCCCAAGCCGACCAGAAAGTCGTACTGGATGAAGACGCCAGCGCCGAGATGGTGGTCATCGCCGACGCCTTCAACGACTATTTGCGCCGCAACCAGAGCTTCGTGGAACGCGAGCACGCCTTCATCGCCAGCTCGAGCCACGAGTTGCGCACGCCGGTCGCGGTGATCGCCGGGGCGGCGGAGCTGGTATTGGGCGACGCGGAGGTTCCGCCGGCCGCGCGCAACCAGGTGGCGCGCATCCACCGCACCGCGCGCAACGTGGAACAACTGATTTCGTTGCTGCTGACGCTGGCCAAGGATCCTTCGAAGTTAGCGGATTCGAGCGACCACGTGGCGCTGGACCAGTTGTTGCCCGAAATCATGGAAGACCATCGCCACCTGACGCGCGACAAAGACCTGACGCTGGTGCTGGAAAAGATGTATCCCTGCGAAATCGTGGCGCCGGTGACCATCGTGCAAGCGGCGATCGGCAACCTGTTGCGCAACGCCATCGAGAACAGCGACCGCGGCGAGATCCGCATCCGTCTGCAGCCCGGCGCCACCGTGGTGATAGAGGATCCCGGTCATGGCATGTCGCCGGAGGAAATCAGCGAAATCTATGCCCGCATGGCGCGCGGCGGCGGACGCGACGGCGGGGGCATAGGCTTGGACCTGATCTCGCGCTTATGCGAACACCTGGGCTGGAATCTCGAGTTTTCCTCGGTGTCCGGTCGCGGTACGCGCACTACCCTGCGCCTGCGCCCGTAGGTCGGAGCTACGTCCCCGACGCTCGGAGAACTTGGGTGCACGTGCGTCGGGGGCGTAGCCCCGACCTAGCCCGCGCTGGCTTCAACCGCCGCGCGCTTCTTTCGCCAGCCGTTCCGCTTCCTGCTCTTTCGCTTCGCGCGCGCTGCGGTCGCTCTCTCGCATTTCGTACCACATGCCGTTGAGGATGGCGAAACTGGCCGCCAGACTGACGCCAAGTATCCAGGAGAAATACCACATAGTCTTTCCTCAGTAGGAGTTGTGATTCTGTTCCAGGCTTTCCGGGCTGACCTTGCCGCGCAGCACCCGGTACACCCAGCTGGTGTAGAAGAGAATCAAGGGCAGGAACACACAGGCCGCTATCAGCATCACGAACAGGGTCATGTGGCTGGAAGACGAATCCCACAGCGTCAGGCCCGAGGAAGGGTGCGTGGAAGACGGCAGCAGGAACGGAAATATCGCCAGGCCTTCGGTCAGGATGATGCAAGCGATGGCCAGCGCCGAAGCCAGGAACGCCGACAGGCCGCGACCGGCGCGCAGCAGCCATGCGCTCAATAACGCGCCGGCCACGCCCAGCACCGGGAAAATCCAGGTCCAGGGCATCGCCCGGTAGTTGGCCATCCAACCGCCCGTGGAAGTGGTGACCTGTTTGAACAAGGGATTGGACGCAGCGGTGGTGTCGGCGACGCCGGCGATGGCGTGGCCGGTGATGCCGAAGGCCACCCAGACGCCGGCCAGCACGAACAGCGCCGCCGTGGCCAGCGCCGCCAGCGAACCGTAGCGGCGCGCGCGCAGTGCCACCGGTCCGTCGGTCTTGATCACCAGCATGGCCGCGCCATGGGCGGTGAGCATGCCCACGCTGACCAAGCCGCACAGCACCGCGAACGGCGACAGCAGGGCGAAGAACCCGCCGGTGTAATAGATGCGCAAGGTCTCGTCGAAATGGAACGGCGCTCCCAGCAGCACGTTGCCCATGGCCACGCCGAACACCAGCGAGGGCACCAGCCCGCCCACGAACAAGCCCCAGTCCCACACCGCGCGCCAGCGCCTGTCTTCCACCTTGCTGCGGAATTTGAAACCGACCGGCCGCAATATCAGCGCGAACAGGATCAGGAACATCGCCAGGTAGAAACCCGAAAAGCTCACTGCGTACAGCGCCGGGAACGCGGCGAAGATCGCGCCGCCGCCGGTGATCAGCCAGACCTGGTTGCCTTCCCATACCGGGCCGACCACGTTCAATACCAAGCGGCGCTCGGCATCGGTGCGCGCCACCGCCGGCAGCAGCGTACCCACGCCCAGGTCGAAGCCGTCCATCACCGCGAAGCCGATCAGCAGAACGCCCAGCAGCAGCCACCAGATCAGACGCAGGGTTTCGTAGTCGAGGGGAATTGTGTCCATGCCGCTCTCCTGTCAGACCGCGGGGGAAGCAACAGCCGCGAGCGGCGCGCCTTCCTGGTTGGGGCGTCGCTCGCCGCCGGGCATATCGTCGGGTCCTTTCAGGATTACTTTGCGCAGCAGATAGACGTCCACCACCGCCAACGAGGTGTAGATCACCACGAAACCGATGAGCGAAATGACGATCTGGTGCAGCTTCAGGCCCGAGGCCGCCAGGAAAGTCGGCAGCACGCCGTCGATGATCCACGGCTGGCGTCCGAATTCGGCGATCAGCCAGCCCGCCTCGATCGCCAGCCACGGCAGCGGCAGGCTGTACAGCGCCAGCTTCAGGAACCAGCGGTACTTGTCCAGCTTCCGCACGGTCGCCAGCCAGAACGCCAAGGCGAAGAAGGCGATGAAGTAGAAACCCACCCCGGCCATCAGGCGGAAACTCCAGAACAACGGCGCCACGCGCGGAATGGTATCGGACGCGGCCTTGGCGATTTCCTGCTCGGTGGCGTTGCCGATGTCCTCGCGGTAGCGTTTCAGCAGCAGCGCGTAACCCATGTCGCGCCAGTGCAGGTCGAACATGGCCTTGGCGTGCATGTCGCTACGGTCGGCCCGCAACTGCTGCAGGGCCGCGTAGGCGACCTGGCCGTTACGGATGCGCTCCTCGGCGCGTTCCACCAGCTCATCGATGCCCGGAATCTCGGTGTTGAACGAGCGGGTGCCGATCAGACCCATGACCCAGGGGATGTGCAGTGCGTACTGGTTGGTGCGTGTTTCCTGATCGGGAATGGCGAAAGCGTTGAAGCCAGCCGGCGCGGGCTCGGTCTCCCACATCGCCTCGATCGCCGCCAGTTTCATCTTCTGGTTCTCGCCGGTGACGTAACCGCTCTCGTCGCCCAGCACCACCACCGACAGCGACGCCGCCAGCCCGAAACTCGCCGCCACCGCCATCGAACGCTTGGCCAGGTCGATGTGCCGGCCGCGCAGCAGATAAAACGCGCTGATCGACATCACGAACACCGCACCCAGCACGTAGCCGGCGCTCACCGTGTGCACGAACTTGGCCTGCGCCACCGGATTGAACAGCACCGCCATGAAGTCGGTGATCTCCATGCGCATGGTGGCTGGATTGAAGGTGGCCCCGACCGGGTACTGCATCCAGCCGTTGGCGATCAGAATCCACAACGCCGAGAAATTCGTACCCAGCGCGACCAGCCAGGTCACCATCAGGTGCTTTACCTTCGACAGCTTGTCCCAGCCGAAGAAGAACAGGCCGACGAAGGTGGCTTCCAGGAAGAACGCCATCAGGCCTTCGATGGCCAGCGGCGCACCGAAAATGTCGCCGACATACTGGCTGTAATAGGACCAGTTCATGCCGAACTGGAATTCCATGACGATGCCGGTGGCCACGCCCATGGCGAAGTTGATGCCGAACAGCGTGCCCCAGAACAGGGTCATGCGCCGCCAGATGTCGCGCCCGGTCATCACGTAGACGCTCTCCATGATCGCGATCATGAAGGACAGGCCCAGGGTGAGCGGCACGAACAGGAAGTGGTACATCGCGGTCAGTGCGAACTGCAGGCGCGACAACTCGACTACGGTCATGTCCGGCATGGCGGAAGCTACCCGGTGAAGATGCCGGCATTCTGCACCCCTTGTCCGCCTGCCGCATTGATCTGGATCAAGGTCGGCCGCAAGCGCGAAGCTACAATGCGTTCTTCGGCGCTCCCTGCCCGGAAACTCCACGGTTCGCCTTGATCGCCACCTGCTCCCTACCTAACCTTCCCATATGGAAGCCGTAGCAACGGCCGATGAGGAAGCCTTGGTCCTGCGCCGGGGAAAGATCCGGCGCCTCGATGCATTGGGGCATATCTGCAAAGACCGCCTGCGCATTGCCGGCGCCTGCAATGTACTTGCGGGTTGGCTGCTGGTTCCACAGGCGGCCGCTATCGCCTGGGCCGTGCAAGCGGTGCTGGTGGAGCGCGCCAATCCGCACGGCGCCACAATCGCCTTGAGTGCGCTGCTGGCGCTGGGATTACTGCGCGCCGGCCTGGCCTGGATGGCGCGCGCGCAGGCCGATACAGCGGTGGAAGCCATACGCGTCGATCTGCGCAATGGATTGATCCGTCGTCTGCTGGCGCACGGCCCGCTGTGGTTGCGCCAGCGCCGTAGCGGCGAGCTCGCCGAATTGATGGGCACCCACGCCGACGCGGTGGAAGGTTATTTCGGCGGCTACCTGCTGGCGCGCGCCGAAGTGATGGCGGTGCCGCTGGCCTTGCTGATCGCGGTGTTCTGCGTGGATCGCGTGGTCGGCGCGATCCTGCTGGTGACCTTGCCGCTGATTCCCTTGTTCATGATGCTGGTGGGCTGGGGCGCCGAAGCGGCCAGCCGCCAACAGCTCAAGGCGCTGGCGCGCATGGGCGGTCATTTTGCGGACCGTTTGCGCGGGCTGGGAGTGATCCGTCTGTACGGGCGCGGCGATGCGGAACTGGCGGGCATACGCGAGGCGGCCGAAGGGGTGCGCGTGCGCAGCCTCAAGGTGCTGCGGATCGCCTTCCTGTCTTCGGCGGTGCTGGAATTCTTCGCCTCGCTCAGCGTGGCCATGGTGGCGGTGTATCTGGGCCTGAGCTATCTGGGCATGCTGGATCTGCGCAGCACGCCGCTGAGCCTGGGCACGGGCGTGTTCTGCCTGCTGCTGGCGCCGGAATATTACGCGCCGTTGCGGCGGCTGGCGGCGCATTACCACGACCGCGCCAATGCCTTGGCTGCGCTGGACGAAATAGAAAGCGCCACCGCCGCTGTAGGAGCGGGCCCTGCCCGCGACGCTTTTCCCTCATCCGGGCAAGAAGCGTCGCGGGCAGGGCCCGCTCCTACAGGGACAGAGGACGAGGTAACGGGATCGCTTGTTGCGGAAGACATGACGTTGCGTCCACTCGGCGCCGCACGCAATGTGCTGATCCATCTCTCCTTCCGCCTGGCTGCAGGTGAGCGCCTTGCGCTCGTCGGCCCCAGCGGTTGCGGCAAGAGCACGCTGCTCGACGCACTCGCAGGCTGGCTTCCTATCGCGGCCGGACAGCTGATCGTTCCAGGCAACCTGCGCATCGGCTACGCCTCGCAACGCCCCTACCTCTTCCACGGCAGCATCGCCGACAACCTGCGCATGGCCAATCCGCAGGCCAGCGACGCGCAAGTGCTCGCCGCTGCCGAAGCTGCGCAAGTGATGCGCTTCGCGCGCACTTTGCCGCAAGGGCTGGATACGATGATCGGCGAACGCGGCTTCGGTCTGTCCGGCGGCGAAGCCAGACGCATCGCCTTGGCCCGTGTGTTTCTGCGCGACCCGCAACTGCTGCTGTTGGACGAGCCCACTGCGTTCCTTGATGCGGAAACCGAAGCCGCGCTGCTCGCCGCACTGGCGGAATTCGCGCGCGGACGCAGCCTGGTGCTGGCCACGCACAGTCCCGCCGCCATGCGCATGGCCGGACAGGTATTGCGGTTGCCCGAAGGCGCGATCCTCCCGGCGGAGGATGCGGCGTGAACGTGTTCGCTCTACACGCACGCTCCATCGCGCTGACGATCTTCCTGCTGCTGCTCACGCTGCTGGCGGGCACCGCTTTGCTGGGGCTGGCCGGCCATTTTCTGACCGCCGCCGCACTGGCGGGCGTCACCGCGATGGGTTTCAACTTCTTCGGCCCTTCCGCCGGCATACGCGCGCTGACCTTCGTCCGCATCCTGTCGCGGTACGCCGAAAAACTCGTCGGTCACGACGTGACCCTGCGCCTGGCGCGCGACCTGCGCACGGATTTCTTCCGCAGCGTATTGCCGCTGGCCCCACTGGGATTGGGAAGACACCGCGTGGGCGAATTGCTGGCGCGGCTGGTGGCCGATATCGAAAACGTGGACGGCTTTCTGGTACGTGCGCTGGGCCCGCTACTGGCGTTATCGGGATTGGGGCTGACCGCTATCGTGGTGACGGCATTCCTGTTGCCTTCCGCAGGAATGTTGCTCGCCCTGGTTCTGCTGTCGTTGGGCATCGGCATTCCCTATGTCATCGCTCGCAGCGCAAACCATGTGGAAACCTCGCGAGCGCAAGCGCGCGCGGACTTGCGCACCACCGTGCTGGAAGGACTGGAAGGCGCGACCGATCTGGCCGCCCTGGAAGCCACCGGCGCCTGGATAGAACATATCGATGCAGCCACCGCGCAAGTCGCCCGCTGCGAGCGCGAACGCAAGGCGCGCTTGTCCGCGGGCGTCGCCCTGCATGCGACCGTCGTTGCGGTTTCGCTGCCGGCCATGCTGTGGTTGCTGCTGGACGCCGCGCACGGCGGACGCCTGTCGCCGGCCGCGGCGGGCGGCTTGTTCTTCATGGCCGTTGCGGTCTACGAAGCGGCCGCCGGGATCGGGCTGGCCTGGCAATCGCTGCAGGCCGCGCGCGCTTCGCAGCAGCGCCTTCGGCAAGTTGCGGCGCAAGCACCGCTGGCGGCGGACGCCGCGATGGTCCGGTCAGTTCCCCAGCATGGGGAACTGGAATTCCGGGAAGTCCGCTTCCAATGGCCGGACGACGCGCGCGATATATTGCGGGAAGCGAATCTGCGCATCGCCGCCGGACAACGTGTCGCGCTCAGCGGCGATAGCGGCGCCGGCAAGAGTTCGCTGCTGGCACTGGCGCTGAGACTGTGCGATCCGCAAACCGGGTCGGTGCTTTACGGTGGCGTCGATCTGCGCCACTTCGCCCAGGCCGACTGGCACGCGCAGATCGCCTGGCTGCCGCAGGACGCGCCGGTGTTCGCCGGCAGCGTGCGCGATAACCTGCGAATGGGTGCGCCGGAGGCCGACGATGCGCGCCTATGGCTGGCGCTATCGCAAGTGAAGATGGAAGGCGCGATACGCGCGCTACCGGAGGGACTCGACGCATGGGTCGGCGAGAACGGCGCCACGCTTTCGGCGGGCCAGTCGCGCCGCATCGCGCTCGCGCGCGCATTGCTGCGCGATACGCCGTTGTTGCTGCTGGACGAACCCACTGAAGGGCTGGATACCGATACCGCCAACGAACTTCTATTGGATCTGGCGCAGGCAAGCGGTTCGCGCACGGTGCTAATGATCAGCCATGACGAATTGCCGGCGGGGGTGGTGCATGCGAGCTACCGATTGATCGATGGTCACTTGGCGCTCAAAAAATAAAGAACGTCATCCCGGCGAAAGCCGGGACCAACTTTCCGTCGATGTGCGGCTTGGGTCCCGGCTTTCGCCGGGATGACGGCCTTTTTTATATCTCGCGCCCGGTTTGCAGGCTCACGCCCGCGCTTCCGCCAACGCCAGCAAACGCTTGGAATCCAGCAGTTCTATGCGATGCGGATCGCTTGCCGCGATCATCCCGTCCTGGCGCAGCCTGGTGAAGCTCCGGCTTACCGTTTCCACCGTCAGCCCCAGATAGTCGGCGATATCGGCGCGCGTCATCGGCAACACCAACTGGTTGCCGCCCATACCCTGGCGCTGCCGGCGCGCGGCCATATCGAGCAGGAAACCGGCCAAACGTTCCAGCGGCGTCATCCGCGCCAGCGACATCAGGTTGTTGCGAGTCGCATCCAGTTCGATGCAGGCACGTTCCAGCAATTCATGCTCCAGTCCGGGATGGCGCTCGCATAGCTCGCGCATGTCGGTCTGGGCGATGGAGCACAGCACGCTGTCGCTGATCGCTTCGATGGAATGCCGGTAGTGGGAAGCGCCGCTGAAACCGATGAAATCGCCGGGCATCAGGAATCCGGCCACCAACCGGCGGCCGTCCGGCAGCACCCGGATGCGGCGCAGCGCCCCGGAGGTCACGGTGAAGACATAACGCCGCACATCGCCTTCGCGGGCGAGCATCTGCCCGGCTTGCAAGCGGACGTCGCCGGCCAGCGCGTCAAGCGCATCGGCTTGCACGGCCGAAAGCGCATCGCAGACCGCCAGATGGCGCACCAGGCAGCCGCTGCAGGCGTGCGTCCCGACGCGACGCGACGGCGGCGCGACCCGGATCTGGCCGGGAATGCCCTTCTCTCGCGGATTGCGCAGGACGGGCGTGCTCATGTCAGGTGCGGGGTTTCCCGGGCATGCGGCAATGATACTCCTCGCCCTTTCTGAACAAGCCGACGCCGGCGGCGCAAGCATTTGTAGCCGGGATCGGTTACAGTGCGCCCCGTTTGCAAGCGGCCGTCCGTTTCCCTTCGGGATCGCCGGCGCCTCAGGTCCCTTTCGTGGACCGATGCGCCCGCCCCCACTCCGACGCCATTCGCCTTGCAGATACGGCCCCGCCGCTTTGGCGCCGGCCGCATTCATTTCTCGCAGCGCGGTTCATCGGGAACGCTTCGGGCAATACCTCGATCCTCACCGGCCTTTTGCCGTCCGCGCTTTGCGTGGACGACCGGGACCGTTTCGATCGGAATACTGGAGCTTCATCGAATGTCTTTTGAAAACCTCGGGCTTTCGCCCTTCCTGCTGCGTGCCCTGAAAGAACAGGGTTACGAGACGCCCACCCCCATCCAGACCCAGGCCATTCCGCTGGCCCTGGCCGGCCACGACCTGATGGCCGGCGCGCAGACCGGCACCGGCAAGACCGCCGCGTTCGGCCTGCCGCTGCTGCAGCACCTGGGCACTTCGCCGCAGGCCGTGAACGGCCCGCGCAAGCCGCGCGCGCTGATCCTGGCCCCGACCCGCGAGCTGGCCGTGCAGGTGCACGACAGCCTGCGCGATTACAGCAAGTACCTGCGCATCCCCAGCACCACCATCTACGGCGGCGCCGGCATGGGCCCGCAGCAGGACGCGCTGCGTCGCGGCGTGGACCTGATCGTGGCCACCCCCGGCCGTCTGATCGACCATATGGACCGCCGCAACGTGGATCTGTCCGGCATTGAAGTGCTGGTACTGGACGAAGCCGACCGCATGCTCGACATGGGCTTCCTGCCGGCGATCAAGCGCATTCTGGCCAAGCTGCCCAAGCAGAACCGGCAGACCTTGTTGTTCTCGGCGACCTTCGTCGACAGCATCAAGCAGCTGGCGCAGGAGTTCATGGTCGAACCGAAGCACATCCAGGTCACCCCCAGCAACACCGTAGCCGACACCATCGCCCACCGCGTGCATCCGGTCGACGGCACCCGCAAGCGCGAGCTGCTGCTGCACATCCTGGCCGCCGATTCGCGCAAGCAGACGCTGGTATTCGGCCGCACCAAGCACGGCTGCGACAAGCTGACCAAGTTCCTGGAACAATCCGGCATCAAGGCCGCGGCGATCCACGGCAACAAGAGCCAGGGCGCTCGCATCCGCGCGTTGAAGGACTTCAAGGCCGGCCGCATCAACGTGCTGGTGGCCACCGACATCGCCGCCCGCGGCATCGACATCGACCAGCTGCCCACGGTGATCAACTTCGATCTGCCGATGGTGGCCGAAGACTACGTGCACCGCATCGGCCGCACCGGCCGCAATGGCTCGCAGGGCGAAGCGATCTCGCTGGTCGCGCAGGACGAAGCCAAGCTGCTGCGCGCGATCACCCGCATGCTCAAGCGCGACGTGGAAATCCGCGACGTGCCCGGTTTCGAGCCGATGCGTCCGATCCGCTGGGGCAACGACAACCCGCCCAACGAGCGTCCGGGCGGCAACAACGCCCCGCGCCGCGCCAACACCGCGCGCCGTCCGCATTCGGATGCGCCGCGTCATGCGCATGCCGGTCCGAAGCAGCGCACCGCCGGCGGCAATCCGGGCAATGGCCAGCGCGACGGCGCGCGCGGTCCCAACCCGTATCGCCAGGGTGCGCGTCCGGCACGTTGATCGACCGATAGCAGTCGCATGAAAAGCCGGCCTTCGGGCCGGCTTTTTTGTATGACAACGTTGGATGTCGCCCACGAAACCAAAAAAAGGAACGTCATCCCGGCGAACGCCGGGACCCAACTATCGGCGAGAAAATGTTCCTGCGTCCGGATCGCGTCAGTCCAGCTTGGGTCCCGGCATTCGCCGGGATGACGACCTTCAAAAATTTCGGCGCAAGCCCGTCATGTTCAGCCCGTTCCCACCTCATACAATGCCTCTCATGGATATCTTCAAAATCTTCACCCTGGAAGCCGCGCACCGGCTTCCCAATGTTCCGCCCGGCCACAAGTGCGCGCGCCTGCACGGGCATTCGTTCCGCATAGAAGTACGCGTGGCGGGCGAACCGGGTCCGGAAACGGGCTGGGTGATGGACTTCGGCGACATCAAGGCCGCATTCCAGCCGCTGTACGACCAGCTGGACCATCACTACCTCAACGACATTGAAGGCCTGGACAACCCGACCAGCGAACGGCTGGCGATCTGGGTCTGGGAACGCCTCAAGCCCGCGCTGCCCGCGCTGAGCGAGATCGTGATCCACGAGACCTGCACCTCAGGCTGCCGCTACCGCGGCTGAGCCTTGTAGGAGCGGGCCCTGCCCGCGACGCTCTTGCCTCAAGATTCCCGGAAAAGCGTCGCGGGCAGGGCCCGCTCCTACAGCCCTCTCTGATACAAGCGCTTGATTCTAAACGGTTACTGACCGTTCGTCGGATTTCCATACGCCTGTTGTTGCATTGCAACAAACAGCTCTGTATGCTGCACCGCAACAAGTCGGTAAAACCCCTTTCAGGAGACATCACCATGTCCGCACAGATCAACGAGCAGTTCACCACCTTCACCCACCAGTTCGCCGCCGCCGCCGCGCGCGCCAACCGTCTGGCCCTGGAAAACGCCGAGACCGTGTTCGGCGTGCAGCTGAAGACCTTCGAAAAGAACGTCGAAGCCACCAGCGCGTTCTTCGGCGAACTGTCGGAAATCCGCGATGTCGAAGCCTACAAGACCGTCTGGCCGAAGGGCCTGCAGATCGCCAAGGAAAACGCCGAGCGCTTCGCCGCTGCCGGCCAGGAAGTGATCGGCCTGACCTTGAAGACCAACGAAGCCCTGGGCCAGCTGGCCAAGAGCCAGTTCGAAGCCGCCAGCGAAACCGCGCAGGCGACCGTTGCCAAGGCAACCAAGGCTGCCAAAGGCAAGTAAGCGGTTCGCAACACCTCGTCGTTTTATTGCGCGGCCCCCTCCCTCCGCGCAACCGACCCGGCAGCCCCCACGCTGCCGGGTTTTTTATTGCGCTATGCGTGTAGGAGCGGCGCAAGCCGCGATGAAGCTCTATCGGTAAGGCTTCATCGCGGCTTACGCCGCTCCTACAAGTTCGTAGGGTTCAGGAAGCCCGAAAGATGTGCGGCTTCCTGCGCCGGATCGTGTGGCAACCTGCCCCAGCATGGCGCGTGCAAGCGCTGGCATAGCATTTCGAAATTCTCGTCCTGCCGTTGCATGTCCGGATCGATATGGTTGGCGATCCAGCCCACCAGTTCGCAGCCATCGGCGGCGATGGCCCGCGCGGTCAGCCGCGCATGGTTGAGGCAGCCCAGCCGCATGCCCACCACCATCACCACCGGCAGACGCAGAAGCCGCACCAGGTCCGCCTGGTCCAGCGTGGCCGACAACGGCGCCGACCATCCGCCGACGCCTTCCACCACCACGGCGTCGGCCAGAGTCCGCAACCTCTGGAAAGCGGAAACCAGTACTTCCGGTTCGACTTCAACGCCCGCCTCGCGCGCGGCGATTTCCGGCGCCAGCGGCAAGGGCAACGCGTAAGGATTCAGATCGGCATAGGCGGGTTGAGGGTCGCTGGCGGCCAGCAAGGCCAGCGCGTCTTCGTTGCGCCATCCGGTTGCGGATCGCTCGCAGCCGCTGGCAACCGGTTTCATTCCCACGGCGCGCAATCCTTGCAACCGCAACGCATGCAACAGCGCGGTGGAAGCGACCGTCTTGCCGATGCCGGTATCGGTGCCGGTGATATAGAAACCGGTCATGCGCGACTCATCGATCGCCATTGGACTTCGGCGACCGTCGCGTTCGCTTCGTATCGACCGTGGAACGACCCTTTACCGGTTTTACCGCCATTCGCCGTTCTCTCTTGATAATGGGCCAATCATAAGGCTCCCAGCACACCCGCTTCGGGTAACGGATAGAATCCAGCCATGTCTTTTGCCACCCAGACCCTGTCCGGCAGCAAGCCGGAGCAGTACGTACAGCTCGTCGCTCAGGCGCGCGCACTGATCCAGGGCGAACCCGACCGTGTGGCCAACGCCGCCAATCTGGCTGCCCTGGTCTATCACGCGCTGCCCGATCTCAACTGGGTCGGCTTCTATTTCTACGATGGCACCGAACTGGTAGTCGGTCCGTTCCAGGGTCTACCCGCGTGCGTGCGCATCGCGCTGGACAAAGGCGTGTGCGGCGCCGCTGCGCGCACCCGCCAGACCCAGCGCGTGGCGGATGTGGAAGCTTTCCCCGGCCATATCGCCTGCGATGCGGCTTCGCGTTCGGAGTTGGTGGTGCCGCTGGTGCACCAGGGCGCGCTGGTCGGCGTGTTCGACCTGGACAGCCCGCGCGTCAACCGTTTCGACGAGGAAGACCAGCAGGGCCTGGAAGCCATCGCCCAGGCCTTCCTGGAATCCCTGCAATGACCGCCGCGCCGCCGATCAAGATGCGCAACATCGGCCCCAAGTCCGCCGCCTGGTTGCGCCAGGTGGGCTTGCGCACCCAGGAAGACATCGCCGCCGCTGGCGCAGTGGATGCCTTCATGCGGGTCAAGCGCGCCGGCTTCCGCCCCAGTCTCAACCTGCTGTACGCACTGGAAGGCGCGCTGGCCGACTGCCATTGGCAGGAAGTGCCCGAAGCACGCCGACAAGTACTGGTGGCCGAATACGAAGCCGCCGCCGCCCTGCTTCCCGCACCACGCGGACGTCCCGCCGCTTCGCCGGTCACCACCACCCACCACGAACAGCAGGACCACGACGCGGCGCCTGGCTTGGATCTGTTCGATTCGCCGGGCGAAGACAGCGGCGAACGCGAAGACTGAGCAGGCACGCTGGGCGTGCCCGCCCGCCGCGCATCGCGTACACTGCGCGCGCTTCAAGGTGACCCCGCGGCACGCGCCAACGGGTTGAAACGGGAAGCCGGTGAGTCGTTCCGACCCAGGTCGCGAACCGCAACTCCGGCGCTGCCCCCGCAACGGTAAGCGAGTCAGCCAGAGCATCAGCCACTGCACGCAGGTGCGGGAAGGCGCCGCGGCCGAAGCCGCACTCCCAGGAGTGCTCTCTTCAACTCGCAAGCCCGGAGACCGGCCTTGGAGTTCACTGGTTGCGATGCGGCGGGCATTGCGGCGGCGGTCCGCGCTGCGGCCTTCCGTTCGTGTTTCCCCCTGCTTGCGACTCCATCACACCATTCCGCGTACGGGTCGTGCGCGGTGGAGAAGTTCGCCATGCAGCACCGTCTTTCGTATTCTTCCGCCCATTCCCCCGCCAGGCATCTTCTCGCCCTGGCCATTGCGCTGGGCCTTCCGTCTCTGGCGCATGCCGAAATCGCCGCCGACGCCACCGATCTGGATGAGATCGTGGTCACCGGCACCCGCACCGATGTGGCCATCGAGGACAGCCTGGTGCCTGCACAGGTGATCGACCGCGAAGAAATCGAACGCACCCAGGCGCGCTCGCTGCCGGAATTGCTGAAAGGCCGTGCGGGCATCAACTTCACCAACCAGGGCGGTGCCGGCAAGCTGACTTCGCTGTTCCTGCGCGGCGCCGAATCGGATCATGTGCTGGTGCTGATCGATGGCATCCGCGTCGGTTCGGCCACCGCCGGCACCACCATGTTCCAGGATCTGCCGGTCGATCAGATCGAACGCATCGAAATCATCCGCGGCCCGCGCTCCAGCCTGTACGGTTCGGAAGCCATCGGCGGCGTGATCCAGATCTTCACCCGCAAGGGCGGCGACGGTTTCTCGCCGCACTTCCGTATCGGCGCGGGCAGCCACAATCTGCGCGAAGCCAGCGCCGGCTTCAGCAATCGCGGCGAGCGCGGCTGGATCAGCGCCGAGGGCGCTTATCAGGAAACCGATGGGATCAATGCCTGCCGTGGTACCGCGATGCCCTCTCCCAACGCGCCTTTCGGCGCGGGCTGCTTCGCTGACGAGCCCGACCGCGATGGCTATCGCAATGTGTCCCTGTCGTTGCGCGGCGGCATCGAGATCACCGACGATGTGGCCGTTGAAGGCCATTTCCTCAACGCCGACGCCGACAACGAGTACGACGGCAGCAACTTCGGCGGCAATGAAACCGAAACCACCCAGCGCGTGGCCGGCAGCAAGCTGACCTGGACGCCTTCGGAGCGGGCCAAAGTCACCGTGCAGGCCGGGCGCACCTGGGACAAGTCCGACGCGTATTTCCGCAAAGCCGGTGCGCGCAGCTACGTCAACACCTTCGACACGCAGCGCGACACCGCATCGGTGCAGGCCGACTTTTCCCTGGGCGAAGGCCAGTTGCTGACCGCCGGTGGCGACTGGCAGCAAGACCAGGTCACCAGCACCACGGCCTTCGCCATCGACAACCGCGACAACACCGGCATGTTCGTCGAATACCAGGGCAGGTTCGGCGCGCACCAGTTGCAGGCCAGCGTGCGCAACGACGACAACGAGCAGTTCGGCAATCACGCCACCGGCAGCGTCGGCTGGGGTATGGCCCTGGGCCACGGCTTCAAGCTCAACGCCAGTTACGGTACCGGCTTCAAGGCGCCCACCTTCAACGACCTGTACTACCCGTTCGGCGGCAACCCGGAGCTGGAGCCCGAGGAATCCAAGAGCTTGAACATAGGCGTCGGCCAATACGCCGAAACCTGGAACTGGACCTTCAACGTGTTCGAGACCCGCATCGATGCGCTGACCGGCTACGACAGTTTCTTCGAGCTGGTACAGGCCGACAAAGCGCGCATCCGTGGTGCGGAACTGACCTTCGCCGCGACACTGGCCGGCTGGGATCTATCCACCCAACTCAGCTATGCCGACTCGCGCGCTACCGCCCGCCTGACCGCCGACGGCGACGAGAATCCCAACCACGACAACCTGCTGCCGCGCCGCGCGCCGCGCACGGGCCGCATCGACGTGGACCGCAGTTTCGGTGACTTCCGTTTCGGCACCACGCTCAACGCGGCCAGCGCGCGCTACGACGACGCCGCCAACAGCGTGCGTGTCGGTGGCTACGCGACGGTGGACCTGCGCTTGGAATACGCGGTGAACGCCGACTGGACGTTGCAGGCGCGCGCCACCAATGTGTTCGATCGGGAATACGAAACGATCGCCTGGTACAACCAGCCCGGCCGCGAGTACGGGTTGAGCCTGCGTTACCAGCCAGCGCGCTGAGTCTGTCGTAGAGCCGAGCTTGCTCGGCTGCTTTTCAACCGTCGGCGGGAGCTGGATGGACGAAAACGTAAGCAAGAGCGATAGCGGAGCAGGATCAAGAGCAAATCCCCCTCGATCCCCCTTTTTCAAAGGGGGAGGCCTGGGGAAGCCTGGGGAGATCCGAAGCCTGGGGAGATCCAAAGCCGCTGACTGCTCCCTCCTTTGAAAAAGGAGGGTTGGGGAGGATTTGCTCTTCGCGGGATAAACCAACTACCGCAATAGCTCCCGCATGTCGTCGATCACCCGCACCCCTTTGACCGCATGCGGATCGAAACCGCGCAGATAGCCGTAGGTCACCAGCGCCATCGGCATCTTCGCCGCCACCGCCGTCTCCACATCGGTGGCCGAATCGCCGACCATCAGGCACTGCGTAACCTGCAGTCCGAAATGATTCACCACGTGCAATAGCGGCACCGCACTGGGCTTGCGCTCGGGCAGGGTGTCGCCGCCGACGATGACTTCGAAATAGCCGCCCAAATCCAGCGCATCCAGCAGCGGACGCACGAAGCGCTCCGGCTTGTTGGTGCACACGGCCACGGCGACACCGCGCTCGCGCAGCGCCTGCAGGGTTTCGACCACGCCCGGATAGACCGTGGGATACAGCAGCAGGCATTCGGCGTAATGGACCATGAAGCCCGGCATCACCTGTTCCAGATCGATTTCCTTTCCGGCATGGGCAAAGGCGCTGGTCACCAGTGCGCGTGCGCCGTCGCCGATCCAGCCGCGGATCACCGCCTCTTCGACGCGCGGCAATGACCAGTCCGTCAGGGTGCGGTTGACCGCCTCGGATATGTCTGAAGCGCTGTCGACCAGGGTGCCGTCCAGATCGAAGACGACCAGCGAATAAGGAAAGTCCAATATCTTCTCCATGTGTAATCATTGATTCGGCAAAAAAATCTTATATCCCGTTCGTGGTGAGCCTGTCAGGAAATCCGTTCGTGGTGAGCCTGTCAGGAAATCCGTTCGTGGTGAGCCTGTCGAACCACGCCCTTGGCGAAATATTCGATGCGCCTTCACTGGAAGACAGCGCGAAAAGCATGGTTCGACAGGCTCACTACGAACGGATTATTGGGCTGGTGTATCACTTTCAGATTCTCCGAACAGCGAACCCTGCAGAATGGTTTCTTCCCGCTCGCGGAAGCCACCCAGCCTCACACCGACCAGACGGTACAAAGTGCCGTCCGGCTGTTCGACGCGATCGCAAAGCGAGAGCGCGATATCGGTGAGGATTTCCAGCGAACTGGGCGGTGTTTCCGGAGTGAAGCTGCGGGTGAGAATGCGGAACCGGGAAGTCTTGAGCTTCAACACCACCGTGCGTCCCACGCGCTCTGTCTTGCGCGAAGCTTCCCAGGTTTTCACCGCCAGGCGGCGGATGGTGGGGGCGAGTTCTTGCAGCGGAATATCGTGCTCGAAGGTGTCTTCTGCCGAGATCGACTGCACCGGCTGATCCGGCTGCACCGGTCGTTCGTCGATGCCGCGCGCGCGCCGGTACAGCGAGGCGCCGAAACTTCCGAAGTGGCGCTGCAGTTCGTCCATCGGATACTCGCGCAGGTCGCCGACCAGCTCGATGCCCAGCGCGGAAAGTTTTCCCTGCATCACTTTGCCCACGCCCGGAATCTTGGCCACCGGCAGCGGCGCCAGGAAGGCTTCCACCTGCTGCGGACGGATCACGAACTGCCCGTCGGGTTTGCGCCAATCCGAGGCGATCTTGGCCAGAAACTTGTTGGGCGCGATGCCGGCCGAGGCCGTGAGCGAAGTTTCCTCGCGAATCTGCCGGCGGATCTCCTCCGCAATGGCGGTGGCGCTGGGGAAATCGGTCTTGGGTTCGGTGACGTCCAGATAGGCTTCGTCCAGCGACAGCGGCTCCACCAGATCGGTATGGCGCAGGAAAATATCGCGGATCTGCTTCGAAGCAGCCTTGTAGCGCACGAAATCCGGCGGCACGAAGATCGCCTGCGGGCACAGGCGTTCGGCACGTACTGCCGGCATCGCCGAACGCACGCCGAACTTGCGCGCTTCGTACGAGGCCGCGCACACCACCGAACGCGCGCCGCGCCAGGCGACGACGACGGGCTTGCCGCGAAGCTCGGGATCGTCGCGTTGTTCGACCGACGCGTAGAAGGCGTCCATGTCGATGTGGAGGATCTTGCGCACGTGCGCATTATGCCCGCGCGGCCAGAACAACCGAACTCGCGCGCAAACAATGAATCGTCATCCCCGCGAAGGCGGGGATGACGACTTCAGGGTTTTGGTTTTGGGATTGGCTTGGCCTGTTTTTGCTCTTCCCTCCCCGTGAGGCGCGGCAAGCAGGTCGGGTAAACCCCGCAAGGGCGGCGCACAGGGATGTGCGCCGTTTCCGGAGGCGCAGGAGGCGCCTTACGGAAATTCCCGGCCTGCTTGCGGACCCCACGGCTTCATCGTGGGGCGCGCCGTTAGAGCCTGCCCCGTACTTGATACGGGGGTGTGTTTCTTTGGTTACTTTCTTTGCACAAGCAAAGAAAGTGACTCGCGCAACGCGCGGCTTTCAACAGCCGAACGGCTGGTCAACGCTCTTTCTTCGAAGCTAAAGCGAAGATCAAGAGCACCCCTCCTCAATCCTCCCCTGCGCTGCGCGCAAGGGAGGAGGCAACGGCAACGTCGCTGGGTCCCCGCCTTCGCGGGGATGACGATCTGACGGATGGCTATCTACCGGTTGATGCTGACAAATCCGCATGCAACAGCCGATGGAACAGATGCTCCCCCGCCTCCCGGCGGATCGACAGGCGTCCGGTGGAATAGGCGCGCGAGTTCAAGCCGCGTTGCACCGATTTGCAGATGGCCATGTCCTCGTCCTGGATGATATTGCCTACGTCGATGCTGGCGCGATTGCGTTCGGCTGCTGCCTCGGACACATCGGCGAAATAGAAATCGAAGATCACCTCGGTGCGGTTCAAGCCCAGCGGCAGCACCAGGTTCACGTCCATTTGTCCTTCGTACCAGTTGACCATGAAATTGGGATGCAGCCAGTAGTACAGCGCACGGTCGCCGCCGCGCACGGATGAGAAATCGGCGTGATCGCCGTCCTTCACCATCGGGCTGGACTGCAGGCAGTGATGCATGCCGTTCTCGATGGTGTAGTTCTTGAAATCGAGGACGCTGTTGAGGCCCTTGTGCAGGTGCGGCACGTGGTAGCCGCCGTCCAGGTAGTTGTCGACGAACACTTTCCAGTTGCAATCGAAGTAGTAATGCCGGCGCTCGAACCAGTGCAGGTCCTGCAACCGCAAGGCCGCGAACTCTTCGATCAGTTGGGCCCCCAGGAATTCCTCAAGCCCCGGGCCCTCCGCATCCAGCCGCACGAACACCCAGTTCTCCCACACCGCAGTGGCCACCGGCGCCAGCCCGTGTGCGCTGCGGTCGAAGTGGCATTCGCTATTGAAGCTGGGCGTGCCCTTCAGCGCGCCTTCCAGGGTGTAGGTCCAGCCGTGATACGGGCAGCGCAGGTTCTTCGCGCAGCCCGCCGCTTCGGTCATCACCGCCGCGGCGTGATGACGGCAGACGTTGAAGAAGCCGCGCAGCACGCCGTCCTCGCCACGCACCACCAGGATGGGTTCGCCGGCGATTTCGCAGGTGACGTAATCGCCGGGGTTGCGCACCTGATCCACGCGCCCGGCCATCTGCCAGGTGCGCGAGAAAGTGGTGTTGCGTTCCAGCGCCGCGATGCCCTGATCGGTGTACCAGGACGCCGGAATGGTACTGGCCTCGGCCAGCGGCAAGGCGGGGTCGTACAGGGCAATCAGGTCTGCAACGCGCTGGGGCATGTCGGACTACCGATGATGGCTGCCCCTACTGTAGCCGACCCGGACGCGTATCCAAGAGCATTCCGTCCCGTCGGAGTTGCAGATCCGATCACCCCAGTTCGCACGGCCGTCGCATTTGCGGCGGATACAGTCTCCGGCGGCGGCCCTGCCCGATGACAGGGATCGCTCAGTGCATCGTGTACGCAGTGGCATCGGCGTGCGCAAAGTGAGGGCCGCGAATCACCGCACTTCGACCCCGCCGACTAGGCCTGCACGGACCCAGCGGCTACCATCGGCCCGACATAGGAGACTGCGCATGACCCAGGGCACCCAGCATTCGGCCGACGATCCACGCAACGCCGATATCCTTATTTCCATCAACGGTACGCTCAAGCACCGCAGCGAGGCGATGGTGTCGGTGTTCGACAGCGGCTTCGTATTCGGCGACGGAGTGTGGGAAGGCTTCCGCGTGCTGGGCGGCCACCCGCTGTTCCTGGATGCGCATCTGGACCGGTTGTACGAAGGAGCCAAAGCGATTCTGCTGGACATCGGCTTGAGCCGCGAGCAACTGACCCGCGCCCTGTACGCCACGCTGGATGCCAACGGCATGCACGGCGATGGCGTACACGTGCGCCTGATGGTTACCCGCGGGGTCAAGAGCACGCCCTACCAGGACCCGCGCGTGACCGTGGGCCCGGCCACGGTGGTCATCATTCCCGAGTACAAGACCGCCTCCACCGACACCGCCGCACGCGGCCTGTCGCTGTACACGGTGCACGTGCGACGCGGCGCGCCGGACGTGCAGGACCCCAAGCTCAATTCGCACAGCAAGCTCAACTGCATCACCGCCTGCATCCAGGCCTACGGTGCCGGTGCGGATGAGGCGTTGATGCTGGATCCGCACGGTTTCGTCGCTACCTGCAACTCGACCCATTTCTTCATCGTGCGCAAGGGAGAGGTGTGGACTTCGACCGGCCAGTACTGTCTGGGCGGCATCACCCGCGCCAATGTCATCACGCTTTGCCGCGACAACGGCATTCCGGTGTTCGAGAAATCCTTCAGCCTCACCGATGTCTACGGCGCCGACGAAGCCTTCGTCACCGGTACGTTCGGCGGTGTGGTGCCGGTGCACACGGTCGATCATCGCAGCATCGGCAACGAAACGCATGGCGACGATGCGCGTGGACCGGTGGTGCAGCGGCTGCAGACGCTTTACCGCGCGTTCGCGGCGGCGGACGCGGCCCGCCGGGTGCGTCCGGCGTGAGCACATCCGCCGCCCATGCGGTGCGGGTGGCGATGTGGTCGGGGCCGCGCAATATTTCCACGGCAATGATGCGGGCGTGGGAAAACCGCGGCGACTGCGCGGTCAGCGACGAACCACTCTATGCGCACTATCTGGATCACACCGGCCTGGACCATCCTGCGCGCGAGGAAGTGATCGCCGATGGCGACCCCGATTGGCGGCGCGTGGTCGATTCGCTGCTGGGCCCGGCGCCCGGCGGCGCGGCGGTGTGGTACCAGAAGCACATGACCCACCATCTGTTGCCGCATATGGATCACGCCTGGATCGCAGGGCTGCGCAATGTGCTGCTGATCCGCGACCCGCGCGAAGTAGTGGCGTCTTACGTCAAGTCGCGCGCAACGGTGACCGCCGACGATACCGGCCTGCCGCAGCAGGTGGCGCTGTACGAAGAGCTGTGTGCGACCGGTTCGCCGCCGCCGATCCTGGATGCGGGGGATTTCCTGCGCGCACCGGAGCCGCATCTACGCGCGCTCTGCGATTGGCTGGGCATCGCCTTCACCGAGCGCATGCTGCACTGGCCCCCGGGCCCTCGCGACAGCGACGGCATCTGGGCGCCGCATTGGTACGCCCACGTATGGGAATCCACGGGTTTCGAAGCGCCTGTGGCGAAGGAAGTCAGCCTTTCGGGTGCGGCAGCAGCCGTTGCGGAGGAGTGCCGGCCGCATTTTGAGCGGCTGCATGCACTACGGATGCGCGTGGGGTGATAGTGCGCGACCCGCGCACGGCTAACGCAACCCCTTCTTGGGACGCTCCACAAACGCACCTGATTCTGCCGCCCGCAAAATGCGTCGGAACGTGGGGCACTGCATATGGCTGGGCGCGGAACAGGCGGCGGCGTGACGCAGGGCATCGCGCATGACGGTGAGGCGGCGGACCGTCCTTTCCAGTTCGTCGGCACGGGTGGCGAGCAACTTGCGATCGATGCTCGGCTGGCCGTCCGGGCCGACCATCGCTGCGATGTCGTCCAGGGATAGGCCGGCCGCGCGTCCCATCGAAATCAGCGCCAGCCGTTCCAGCACGTTGGCGTTGAACTGGCGGCGCAGACCGTGCCTGCCGATGGAGGCGATCAGTCCCTTTTCCTCGTAGAAACGCAAGGTCGAAGCCGGCACCCCGGCGCTTTGGACGACTTCGGAGATATCCAGGCTCTTCAACCGCTTGACCTCAAGTTGACTTGAAGTTGCACAGTGCCGCTTTGGCAACGGGAAGGCAACCGATGGACAAGCAAACCAAAGCGCCGGCACAGCCCGGCGTGGATCAGAAAACGCTCTGGAACGGTCCGGCCGGGCGCGCATGGGTGGAGAACCAGCGACTACTGGACCAGCTGTTCGCGCCGTTCGAAACCTTGCTGGCGGGCGACGATGTGTTGGGCACGGCCACCTGCGTGCTGGACGTGGGCTGCGGCACCGGCGCCACCACCCTTGCCCTGGCGCGACGGCTTGGCGCGCGGGGTGCCTGCGTGGGCGTCGACCTTTCGGAACCCATGATCGCCATGGCGCGGACGCGCGCGGAACAGGAACGGGCCGGCGCACGCTTCTTCGCTGCTGATGCGCAAACCCATGCTTTCGAACACGCGGATTTCGACCTGATCGTTTCGCGCTTCGGCGTGATGTTCTTCGATGACCCGGAGCAGGCCTTCGCCAACTTGCGCCGTTCCGCGCGCGAAGACGCGCGGCTGAACTTCATCGCATGGCGCAGCGCGTCGGAGAATCCCTTCATGACCACTGCCGAAGGCGCCGCCGCGCCGCTGCTGCCCCACCTGCCCGCGCGGCAACCGGGCGCGCCTGGGCAGTTCGCATTCGCCGACCCGGAGCGCGTGCGCGCCCTACTGGCGGAAAGCGGCTGGTCGGACATCGAGGTTCAACCGATCGATGTGGCCTGCGCCATGCCGGAAAACGATCTGGTCCCCTACCTGTCCTGGCTGGGACCGGTGGGCCTGCTGCTGCAGGAAGCGGACGAACCCACGCGGGCGCGGGTCGTCGATACGCTGCGTGCCGCGTTTGCGCCCTACATGCACGGCGGTGAGGTCCGCTTCGATGCCGCTTGCTGGCAGGTTTCCGCACGCGCGCAAGGAGGTACGCAATGAACGGGAAGCTGGACATTGTTTGGTATGCCATTGCGATCGGCGTGGGCGCAACGCTGGTCATGGACCTGTGGATGTCGATCCGAAAGCGGTTGTTCGGCATTCCAGCGCTGGACTACGCCCTGGTGGGCCGCTGGTTCGCCTATCTGGCGCGCGGCAAGTTCCGCCACACCCCGATCGCGGCATCGCTACCGGTGGCTGGCGAACGTGCGATCGGATTGCTGGCGCATCACCTGAGCGGGATTGTTTTTGCGGGTATCCTGCTCGCCGTGTTTGGCGTCCATTGGATCGATCAGCCGATGCTGGTTCCTGCGCTGATCGTCGGCATCGGCAGCGTGGCCGCGCCGTTCCTGCTGATGCAGCCCGGCATGGGCATGGGCCTGGCCGCTCGTCTTGCGCCGCGACCCGTGTTCGCGCGCCTCAACAGCCTGGTTACGCATGCGGTATTCGGCGTTGGCCTGTATGCGGCTGGCTGGATGATGAAAGCGGTGGGCGGGCAGCTGCAGGACTTTTAAGAGCCTGTCCGCGATCACTCAAATTATCCGTGAAACTGGAAAATAGGCTCGTCGTCCCCGCGAAGGCGGGGACGACGAGTCATTTCTTCATATATTGCGCAGATAAAATATGACGTCTTGCAGCAGGTCGCGAGCAGGGTCTAAGCGTTAATGTTCGGCGAGTGGCGGGCGGGAGCCCACCCTATGGAATCTCAACCCGCCGACCGCCGCGCGTCCACGCTCAGGTCCCCGCTTTCCCGTCGCTTGGTACCGGGCACCAGCATCGGCACCCGCTTGCGATACTCGCTGTACTCCGGCAACGCGGCAACCAGGTCGCGTTCCTCGAACTGGATGGCGATCAGGATGTAGGCGGTGGTCATCAGTGCGAACAACAGGTGGGTGACGGTCATGGTGGGCGTGGCCCAGAAGATGACCAGCCACCCCACATACAAGGGATGGCGCACCCAGCGGTACAGAGTAGGCGTCCTGAACGGCAGGTGGGCGTATGGCCGTCCACGGAACTGCAGCCATACTTGGCGCAGTCCGAACAGATCGAAATGGTTGAGCAGGAAGGTGGTGTACAGCAGCAAGGCCCAGCCGAACGCGTAGGCCGCGTACAAAGCGACGCGTGCGGCCTCGTTCTCCACGCTCCACACCACCCCGCCGATAGGACGCCACAGCCAGAACAGCAGGATCAGCGCCAGGCTGGACAGCAATGTGTAGGTACTACGCTCGGCGGATTCGGGAATGACCCTGGTCCACATGCGCTTGAACGCTGGCCGCGCCATCACGCTGTGCTGCAGCGCGAACAGGGCCAGCAGGCCCAGGTCGATCAGAACGGCGGTGGCGACGCTGGTTTCCCGCGTCGAATCCATGGCCTTGGGCACCCACAGGTTGCCGATGAATCCGATGGCGTACAGGAAAGTGGCGAAGAACACGGCATAGCAAATCACGCCATAAAGCAGGATCAGGGAACGTTTCATCGGCGGCCTCGATGCGATGGCGACAAACGTGCCCCCACCCAGACACGCGCGACGGAAAGTAGAGGCCCCAGCATCGTCCATGCGGCGTACGCGCGGCAGGGGAACAATGTCCCGACATGCGCCTCTTTTGCGTATTCGAAGGATGAACAATGTCCCGGCTACACTCCGGCCCAGTCCCTCCCGGCAGCCGCCCATGCAGCAATCCATCCGCTACCTGACCACCGGCGACGGTGCGCGCCTGGCCTGGGCGTCGATGGGCACGGGCCAGCCGCTGGTGAAGGCAGCCAACTGGCTGAGCCATCTGGAATACGACCTGGAAAGTCCTATCTGGCGTCACTGGGCGCGTTTCTTCGGCAATCACTTCCGTTTCGTGCGTTATGACGAACGCGGTTGCGGCATGACCGGCGGCGATCCGCGCGGGCTGGACCTGGAGCATTGGCTGGGCGATCTGGAAGCGGTGGTGGAGGCTGCGGGAATCGAGCAACCGTTCGCCCTGATGGGCATATCGCAGGGCGCGGCCGCGTGCGTGGCCTATGCGGTCAAGCATCCGCAGCGCGTTTCAAAACTGGTTCTGTACGGCGCCTACGCGCGTGGACCCTACGAGCGCGGCGACGAGGAAAGCGCGCGCCTGTACCACGCCATCGCCGATATCGCACGGGTGGGCTGGGCCAACGAGAACCCGGTATTCCGCCAACTGTTCACCTCGCGCTTCATCCCCGAGGCCACCGAGGCGCAGGTGCAGTGGTTCAACGAACTGGCACGCACCACCACCACCGCCGAGGCCGCCGGTGCGCTGCTCGATTCGCGCGGCCACATCAACATCGTGTCGCTGCTGCAGCGGGTCACCGCGCCCACACTGGTCCTGCACGCACGCCAGGACGGCGTGGTGCCGCTGGAAGAAGGGCGTTTGCTGGCCGCAGGCATTCCGGATTCCCGGTTCGTCGAACTGGAATCGCGCAACCACGTGCTGCTGGAACACGAACCGGCGTGGGAACGTTTCTGCGCCGAAGTGCTGCAGTTCCTCGGCGACGGCTTCGGCGACAGCGATGCGCGGTTGGCGACGCTGACCGCGCGCGAACGCGAGATCGTCGCCGGCCTGGTCGCCGGCCGCAGCAATGCGCAGATCGCCGCGTCGCTGTTCATCAGCGACAAGACCGTGCGCAACGCGCTGACCCGCATCTTCGAAAAACTGGGCGTGCATTCGCGCACCCAGGCCATGGCCCTGCTGCGCGACGCGGATCTTGCACGCTGAAGCGATCTCTACAAGGGCAACGCATTGCAGGAACAGGTATTCGTTCTGTCCGAAGCGAGTGCGCGCAGATATCCCTCCCTCGCCCGGGCTGGGTGCGGCCGGGTTGGACTAAGCGCATTCATTAACCCAAAAACGCCCGGACAGCTTCGACGACAGCCCCTGAGCTTTCCGTAACATCGTTGGGATTATGCTCGGACCCGATCCCGCCAATCCGTCGTTGTGGCACGAAACCGGGAGCGACGGATTACCACGATGTACGCCTGCCGGAACCGGCCATTCGACGTCGAGGCCCTCAAGGTTCCCGTCGGTCTGAATAATGCGTTCGCCAAGCAGCCGCCCTTTGCCTGAGCTGCTCTCTCAACGGCTACGGTCCGGGCACATACGACTTGCCTGTCCGGTTATGGCATAGGCAAGCCGTCTACCGCTTTCAATGCGTCGTTACGCAGAACCAGTCCGTCTGCGTTGACGGCCGCTCCTTCACGACGGATGCCGCTTCTGGCATAAGGTGTTACTCATGAACGAAACCATCACTCCCCGCCGCTTCGTATCGAAGATGGATTCCGATATTCCCAAGCACTGGTTGCCGGGAAACGAAGTCGTCTCTTCCCTCCTCAACGCCTACACCATCCTGGTACCCGCCAACGAGGGCTTTTACGTACGCACCCTGAAGGCCTGCATGCCGGGCCTGCACGACGAGCAACTGCGCGAGCGCTGCACGCAGTTCATCCATCAGGAAGCGCAGCACGGCGTGGCCCATGTGCGCTACTGGGAGAACCTGGACGAACAGGGTTACCGGTTCCGTGCGTTCGAGCGCAACGTGGACAAACTGGTGTTCCGCACCATGGAGAAGGTGGGCCCGCTGTGGTTGCGGGTGTCGCTGGTCAGTTGCGTGGAGCACATCAATGCCTATGTGGGCCACGAATTCCTTTCCCAGGACCTGCTGGCCGACGCCGATCCGAGAATCAAGGACCTGATGGAGTGGCACTTCGCCGAAGAGATCGAGCACCGGCGCGTGGCGTTCGATCTATTGCAGCATTTATCGCCCAGCTATCCGGTCAGGGCGCTTGGGTTCGCGCTGACGGTGGGTTTGTTCTACCTGCTGATGGGCGGCCAGGCGATCGCCCTGCTGCGCCAGGACGGACTGTTATGGCGTAAGAAAACCTGGATGCAGATCCGCTCGCATCTGGGCGCGGGCCATCACATGTTCAAGCGCACGCTGAAGCATTTGCTGGATTACCTGCGGCCCGGCTTCCATCCTTCGCAAATGGCCGACGATGCGATGGCCGAGAAGGTGTTGATGCGACTGGCGGCCACCGCGCCTCCGACGGTCGTCGTCACCCGGCGCGCGCAGCGCGGCGCATGGGAGCAAGCCGCCTGAGCACGCAGCCTGAGCACGCTTCCGTACGCACGGTGTCGCCGGGCTTTGCCTTAGCTATGGAACGTCAAAAGCGTTTCGCGCGTTGCGCGAGTCACTTTCTTTGTCTGTGCAAAGAAAGTAACCAAAGAAACACACCCTAACGTCGCGCCCGGCGATGAAGCTGCCGGGTCCGCAAGCAGGCCGGGAGGTGGGATCAAGAGCAAAAGCTGGCTGCTGATGGATTTGGCGTTTTTTTTTGGCAGCAACCTAAAGTAGAGGCAATGCTTGCCGCCGTTGCCGTTGCCGTTGATTCTCAAAGCCCCGTGAGGCGCGGCATGCGAATTGGGTAAACCCGAAGGGCGGCGCACAAGGATGTGCGCCGTTTCCGTAGGCGCAGGATGCGCCTTACGGAAATTCCCAATTCGCATGCGAACCCAACAGCTTCATCGTTGGGCGCGCCGTAGGGCGGCTTTCTTTTGGTTACTTTTCTTTGCCGTTCAAAGAAAAGTGACTCGCGCTACGCGCGAAACGCTTTTGCTTTGTTCTGACAGATGACACCAAGAGCGCCCCCATCCGCCTTCGGCACCTTCCCCCGTAAACGGGGGAAGGGTTGGCAAATTGAAGTCAGCGCGAAGAGCTCCGGCATCAAGCAGGCTCTTCCCCGCAAGCGGGAGAAGAGCTCTTATTCCACAGTAACGCTCTTGGCCAGATTTCGCGGCTTGTCCACATCGGTGCCGCGCGCCAAAGCCGTGTGGTAGGCCAGCAGCTGCACCGGAATGGTGTGCACGATGGGGCTCAGCACACCGGCATGGCGCGGCGTGCGGATGACGTGCACGCCCTCGGATTCGCTGAAGTTGCTGTCCTGGTCGGTGAACACGAATAGTTCGCCGCCGCGCGCACGCACCTCCTGCATGTTGGATTTCACTTTCTCCAGCAGCTTGTCGTTGGGCGCGATCACCACCACCGGCATTGCCGCATCCACCAGCGCCAGCGGACCGTGCTTGAGCTCGCCGGCCGGATACGCCTCGGCGTGGATATAGGAGATTTCCTTCAACTTCAACGCGCCTTCCAGGGCGATGGGATAGTGCAGGCCGCGGCCCAGGAACAGCGCGTTCTGCTTGCTGGCGAATTTTTCCGCCCATAGCGCGATCTGCGGCTCCAGGTTCAGCGCATGCTGCACGCTGCCGGGCAGGAAGCGCAGCTGTTCCAGGTAGTCGGCTTCATCGGCGGCACTGACATTCCCGCGCAGCTTGCCCAGCACCACGCACAACTGGAACAACGCCGCCAGCTGGGTGGTGAAAGCCTTGGTGGAAGCCACTCCGATCTCGGCCCCGGCGCGCGTGTAGCAGACCAATTCGCTGGCGCGCGGGATTGCGCTTTCCGGCACGTTGCAGATCGACAGCGTGTGCTTGTGGCCCAGGGACTTGGCGTACTTCAGCGCCTCCATCGTGTCCAGGGTTTCGCCGGACTGCGAAATGGTGACGATGAGGTGCTTGGGATTGGCGTACGCGGCGCGGTAGCGGTATTCGCTGGCGATTTCCACCGAACACGGCAGGCCCGCGATGGCCTCCATCCAGTAGCGCGCGGTCAGGCCGGCGTAATAGCTGGTGCCGCAGGCCAGTATCTGCACGCCTTCGATTTCGCGCAGCACCGCGTCGGCGTTCTTGCCGAACAGTTCCGCCGAGAAACCGCCGTCGATCACCGCTTCGATCGTATCGGCAAGGGCGCGCGGTTGTTCATGGATTTCCTTCTGCATGAAATGGCGGTACGGACCCAGCTCCAGCGAAGCCAGCGACACGTCCGATACATGCACTTCGCGTGCGATTTCGGCATTGGCCGCATCGAACACGCGCACGCCGTCGCGGCGGACTTCGGCGGTGTCGCCTTCCTCCAGGAAGATCACCCGGCGGGTGGCCTGCAGAATCGCCGAGACATCGGAGGCGACGAAGTTCTCGCCTTCCCCCAAACCGATCAGCAACGGGCAACCCATGCGCGCGCAGACCATGCGGTCCGGTTCCTTGCGGCTGACCACGGCCAGCGCGTAGGCGCCGGTCAGGTCCTTGACCGCCCGCTGCAGCGCGGCGAGCAGATCGTTGCCTTCCTTCAGATAGTGGTGGATGAGGTGCGCGATGACCTCGGTGTCGGTCTGCGATTCGAACTGGTAGCCCAGCCCGCGCAGGCGTTCGCGCTGCTCCTCGTGGTTTTCGATGATGCCGTTATGGACCAGGGCCACGCCCTGGCTGATGTGCGGGTGGGCGTTGGCTTCGGTGACACCGCCATGGGTGGCCCAGCGCGTATGGCCGATGCCCAGCTGGGCGTGGAAGCCCTCGGCCAGTGCGGCGCTTTCCATCTCGGCCACGCGCCCGGTGCGGCGCACGCGGCGCACGTCGCGTTCTTCGACCACGGCAATGCCGGCCGAGTCGTAACCGCGGTATTCCAGCCGCTTCAGTCCTTCGATGAGTACTGGAACCACATCGCGATCCGCGATCGCGCCAACGATGCCGCACATGTATGACCGTTCCTGTCTTCTGGGTGTCCAGTGTAAACGCCGAAACCGCGGCGGACCGTCCGCACGGACGCCGAAAGTGTCCGCGCGGACACTATGTCCGCCGAATATTTCTTTTTTATTCAACCACTTGCGATTGGCACAACCATTGCTTTGGTTATGACATCCAAGACCTAGCCTACGGACACCCGACCGCCCCATGGAAACCCGCGACCCCTTCCGCATCCGCGACACCTCGGCCCAGGACCATGCGATCAAGCCGGTGGCTTCGGCCCGACGCGATCGCAAGCCCTGGCTGATCGGCGGCATCGCCGGTGCAGCAGTACTGGCGCTGGCGGTGTGGGTGATCGGCGGCTGGATGTCTGGCGGACGCTCGTTCGACGCCTCCCGGGTGCGCGTGGCCGAAGTCACCCGCGGCGACCTGGTGCGGGATATCTCGGCCGACGGCCGGGTCATCGCCGCCAACAGCCCGACCCTGTACGCCATCGCCGGCGGCACGGTCGCCCTCAAGGTGGTGGCGGGCGACGTGGTCAAGAAGGGCCAGGCACTGGCCGAAATCGACAGTCCAGAGCTGCGCAGCAAGCTGGCCCAGGAAGGTTCGACTTTGGCCAGCATGGAAGCCGAAGCCAGCCGCGCCCTCCTGGACGCGCAGATCACCCGCTCCACGGCTTCCAAGTTGCTGGACCAGGCGCAGATCGAACGCACCGCCGCCCAGCGCGACCTGGAACGCTACCAGCGCGCCTACGAAGGCGGCGCCGTCTCGCAGAACGAATACGCCAAGGCGCAGGACGAACTGAAGAAAGCCGACATCGGCCTGGCCGCCGCCCGCAAGGATTCCGGACTGCAGGGCGAAGGCGCCGGCCTGGACTCGCGCAACAAGCGCCTGCTCGCCGACCGCCAGCGCGCGGTGGTCACCGAGCTGCAGCGCCAGGTCGATGCGCTGACCGTGCGCGCACCTTTCGATGGCCAGATCGGCCAGGTGCAGATTCCGCAGGGAACCATCGTCGCCACCAACGGGCCGATCCTGAGCGTGGTCGACCTGAGCCTGTTCGAAGTAGAGATCAAGGTCCCGGAGAGTTTCGCCCGCGACCTGGCCATCGGCATGCCGGCGCAGATCACCAGCAACAGCATCCAATATGCCGCGCAGGTTTCGGCGGTATCGCCGGAAGTGGTCAGCGGCGAGGTCAACGCGCGCCTGCGCTTCGCCCAGGGCAAGCAGCCACCGGGGCTGCGCCAGAATCAGCGCCTGTCCGCACGCATCGTGCTGGATACGCGCCGCAACGTAATGATGGTCGAACGCGGTTCGTTCCTCGAACAGGACGGTGGCCGTTTCGCCTATGTGGTCGATGGCAGCAACGCCGTGCGCCGTCCGATCCAGACCGGCGTCAGCAGCCTGGGCGCGGTGGAAATCGTCTCCGGCCTGCAGCCCGGCGAAAAAATCGTCGTCTCCGGCACCGACCAGTTCGGAGATGCTGAACGCGTGACGATCCACTGACCTGCACATGAGCCCTTCGATTCCAATGCGCATTCCCCTATCCCCATTCGTGGTGAGCTTGTCGAAGATCCCGTTCGTGGTGAGCTTGTCGAACCACGCTCTTGGCATGAAGCCAAAAGACGAAGGCTCTGAAACATCGCGCGAACAGCGTGGTTCGACAAGCTCACCACGAACGGGTTTATTTATTTCGTAGTTCTTCAAACAGATTTTCTTCCGTCTCTCTTCAAGCCCAACAAAGGAAACCCCGATGCTAGACATGCGCCAGGTCACCAAGGTTTACCGCACCGCGATGGTCGAAACGCACGCGCTGCGTTCGCTCGATCTGCATGTGAAGGAAGGCGAGTTCGTCGCCGTCACCGGTCCCTCGGGTTCGGGCAAGACCACTTTCCTCAACATCGCCGGCTTGCTGGAGAATTTCACCGGCGGGGAATTCGTGCTGGACGGCGAAAACGTCAAAGGCCTGTCCGACGATGCGCGCAGCCGCCTGCGCAACCAGAAGATCGGTTTCATCTTCCAGGGCTTCAACCTGATTCCCGACCTCAACCTGTTCGATAACGTCGATGTTCCACTGCGCTACCGCGGCATGCCCGCCAGCGAACGCAAGCAACGCATCGAGGAAGCGCTGGGCCAGGTGGGCCTGGGTTCGCGCATGAAGCATTTCCCGGCCGAACTCTCCGGCGGTCAGCAGCAGCGCGTGGCCATCGCCCGCGCACTGGCCGGCAATCCGCGTCTGCTGCTGGCCGACGAACCGACCGGCAACCTGGACTCGCAGATGGCGCGCGGCGTGCTGGAATTGCTGGAAGACATCAACTCCAAAGGCACCACCATCATCATGGTGACCCACGACCCGGAACTGGCCGCACGCGCGCAGCGCAACGTGCACATTGTGGATGGCATGGCCACCGATCTGTCGATCGAGCCCAGTCTGATCCGCGTGGCGCAGTCCGCCGAAGCCACATTGTAGTAGTAGGGCGGGCACTGCCCGCCTCTGGACCAACCTGTACAAAGCGGCGGGCAGTGCCCGCCCTACGGAGAGAAACATGTTCGGCTACTACTTCAAACTCGCTCTGCGCAGTTTCAAACGCAACAAGGTGCTGACCGCGCTGATGGTGCTGGCGATCGCGCTGGGCATCGGCGCCAGCATGACCACGCTGACCGTGTTCTACGTATTGTCCGGCGATCCGATACCGCAGAAGAGCGGCAAGCTGTTCTATGTGCAGATGGATCCGGCGACGATGGACGGCTACGTCGCGGGCGAAGACCCCCAGAGCCAGATGACGCGCTTCGATTCGGAAGCCTTGCTGCGCGAAAAGCGCGGCGACCGCCAGGCGATGATGTCCGCAGGCGGGCTGGCGATCCAACCCGAGAAACAGGGCATGACCCCGTTCACGGTCGAATCGCGCTATACCTCCAGCGATTTCTTCGACATGTTCGACGTTCCGTTCGCCTATGGCCAGGGCTGGGGGGTGAAGGAGGACGAGGCGCGCGAGCGGGTGGCGGTGATCACCAAGGACCTCAACGACAAGCTGTTCGGCGGCAACAGCGTCGGCAAGAGCATCCGCCTCAACGAGCATGAGTTCCGCATCATCGGCGTGACCGAAAAGTGGCGCCCGACACCGCGCTTCTTCGATCTCACCCAGAGCCACTACGGCGAGGGCGAGGAGGTCTACCTCCCCTTCTCCACTTCGCGTGCGCTTAAATTGGGAAGCAGCGGCGACATGACCTGCTGGGGGGATGATCCGAACGACGACCCCGAAGGTTCCAACGGCCTCAACGCACCCTGTGCGTGGATCCAGTACTGGGTGCAGCTGGACAGCGCGGAGAAGGAAGCGGCCTATCGCCAGTATCTGATCAACTACTCCGATCAGCAGCGCAAAGCCGGTCGCTTCGAACGGCCTACCAAAACGCGACTGAGCGACGTCATGACGTGGCTGGACTACAACAAGGTAGTACCGGGCGACGTGCGTCTGCAGACCTGGCTGGCCTTCGGTTTCCTGCTGGTGTGCCTGTTGAATACGGTGGGGCTGCTGTTGGCCAAGTTCCTGCGCCGCGGCAGCGAGATCGGCGTGCGGCGTGCGCTTGGAGCGTCGCGCCGGGCCATCTTCATGCAATGCCTGGTGGAGGCGGGCACGGTAGGAATCGCAGGCGGAATACTGGGCCTGGGCCTGGCGATGCTGGGCCTTTGGGCAGTACGCCAGCAGCCGTCCGACTATGCCTCGCTGGCGCATCTGAACCCGGCGATGCTGGTGACGACTTTGGTCCTGGCCATCGTCGCCAGCTTGCTGGCGGGGCTGCTGCCTGCCTGGAGCGCGATGCAGGTCACGCCGGCCATCCAGCTCAAATCGCAGTGAATCGAATCGCCATGAATCTTGTCGAAATCACGATATAGAACGGAGAACCACCATGGACATCCGCCCCATTCTTTCCACACTGCTGCGGCACAAGACGGCGGCCGCCCTGATCGTGCTGGAGATCGCGCTGAGCTGCGCCATCGTCTGCAACGCGCTGTTCCTGATCGGCAACCGCCTGGAGCGCATGCAACGCCCTACCGGACTTGCCGAAAGCGAGATCGTGCGCATCCGCGTCAACGGAATTTCCCGAAACGCGGATGCCGCCGCGGTTACCAAAGCCGATCTTGCCGCCTTGCGCGGCATCCCCGGAGTGAAATCCGCCTCTGCAACCCTCCAGGTTCCGTTCGGCGGTTCATCCTGGAACAGTTCGGCAAGGCTGGGCAAAGACCAGAAGATTTCCAACCTCACCCTGTCAACCTATATGGGCGGTCCCGATCTGCTCGATACGCTTGGCCTGAAGCTGGTCGCCGGGCGGCAGTTCCAACAGAATGAATTGCTGGAATGGGAAACGCTGCAGGGACCCGGCTTCAACGGCAACATCCCGGTCGTCCTGATCACCAAAGCGGTGGCGGACAAGCTGTACCCGGGACAGGATCCGATCGGCAAGGGTTTCTATTCGTGGGGCGACGATCCGCACCGCGTGATCGGCGTCATCGATACGCTGGTGCGTCCGAACGACAACGGAGGCCCGACAGCGAACGGGTACTCGGCCATCTTCCCGGTGAACCTGACTTACGAATCAGGCAATACTTACCTGATCCGTGTGGTGGATCCTTCGCGACGCGACGAGATCATGAAGACGGCGCTGAAGATCCTGGAGAGCAGCGGACCCACACGCATCATTCCCGAGGACGATGCGAAGACCTTCGAGACCATGCGCAACGAGTACTACCGCCAGGATCGCGCCATGGCCTGGATGCTGGGCGTGGTGATCGTCGCCCTGCTGGTGGTGACCGCATTGGGCATTGTCGGCCTGGCCAGTTTCTGGGTACAGCAGCGCACCAAGCAGATCGGTGTGCGTCGCGCGCTGGGCGCCACCCGCGGCCAGATCCTGCGCTATTTCCAGACCGAGAATTTCCTGCTGGCCAGCATAGGCATCGTGCTGGGCATGTTGTTCGCCTACGCCATCAACCAGCTGCTGATGGGCAAGTACGAACTGCCGCGCCTGCCGCTGATCTACCTACCGATCGGTGCGCTGCTGTTGTGGCTGCTGGGACAGATCGCGGTCTACGGGCCGGCGCGCAAAGCCGCTTCGGTGCCGCCGGCGGTGGCCACGCGCAGTGCGTGACCCGGCCGGGCAGGGTTGAGGTTCATTGCGGGAGGGGCTGCAGCCCCGGTACTCGAGGACTCAAGGCCTCGGGGGCCGGAGTCCCTCCCGCGTTCTCTCCCGCGTTCCGGAGCGTCGGATTTTTCGGGGTTCATGGTCCGCTGCTTATAGTCGCTACCTCTCCCCGGAGCGCATCGCCATGAACAGAACGAAGATCCTGCCGTTGTCCCTCGCGCTTGCCCTTTCGGCTTGCTTTTCCGCCGCGGCGCAGACGACCGAACCCTCCGCCGATAGCGGTGTGTTCGTGTCCGAAGACACGCTGGACACGTATGTGGGCACCTATGTCGTCTCGCCAGGTTTGGAAATAAAAGTGTGGCGCGAAGGTGAGCGATTGATGCTGCAGGCAACCGGGCAGGCGGCCTGGCCGCTGCAGGGAATCTCGGAGACGGTGTTCCGCGTGCAGGCGGTGGACGCGAAGGTCAGTTTCGGAGTCAACGCTGCGGGCGAGGCGGATCAGGTAGTGCTGTTCATGGATGGGCGCGAGACCAAGGCGATCAGGAAGAGGTAGAGAGTGGGTTGACGCAAGAATGAGGACGCAAGAAGAGTTGGTTGTTGAACCGAAACAATAAAGAACTAGCCCTTCCCCCGCTTGCGGGGGAAGGACTCTCCCGAAGTTGCCTGTCGTCGTTAGAGCCCCAATTCTTCTGATCTTTCGTAGGGAACGCCTCATGATCAAGTTACGCCTACCCCTATTGCTCGCGCTGCTTGCATCCGGGCTGCATACCGCGCCGCTCCAGGCCGCAGAAACCTCTCCCGCCGACGGACAAGCGCCCGCACCTCTGTTCAACGAAATCGCCGCATTGGATACACGTGTATTCGATGCCTTCAATCATTGCGGCGAACCAGGACGACTGGAAGAACACGCAGGCTATTTCTCCCCAGACGTCGAGTTCTACCACGACACTGGTGGTGTCACCTGGACCCGCGACGAGATGATCGCCAATACGAAAAAATACGTATGCGGCCACTTCACCCGCGAACTCATCCCCGGCAGCCTGAAGGTCTACCCGATCAAGGATTTCGGCGCTCTCTCCCAGGGTGTGCACCGCTTCTGCCAGCTCGACAGCGGCAAGTGCGAAGGCGCTGCCGATTTCGCCATCGTCTGGCGACTGCGCGATGGCCAATGGCAGATCACCCGCGTGCTGAGCTACGGTCACCATGCGCTGGCCGATGCGCAATAACGTTACGATGCGCGCCTTGATCCGGAGATCCTGAAACCCGCATGCCCAGCCTGCTGATCATCGACGACAACCCCGCGGTCGCCACCGCGCTCGAAGTGCTGTTCTCGCTGCACGATATCTCCACCCTGCACGCGCAGACGCCGGAGGCGGGGCTGGCGATGCTGCAGAGCGAATCGGTGGATCTGGTGATCCAGGACATGAATTTCACCGAAGACACCACCTCCGGCGACGAAGGCGTGGCGCTGTTCGCGCAGATCCGCGCGCAACACCCGGACCTGCCGGTGATCCTGCTGACTGCCTGGACGCACCTCAGCAGCGCGGTGGAACTGGTCAAGGCCGGCGCCGCCGACTACGTGGCCAAGCCGTGGGACGACCGCAAACTGCTGGCCACCGTCAACAACCTGCTGGAGCTGGCCGAGGCACGCAGCGAGCTGGACCGCCGCCGCAATCGCGAACGGGCGCGCCAGGAACAATTGGCGCAGAAGTACGACCTGCGCGGCGTAGTGTTCGACGATCCGGCCAGCGAGCGCGTGATCGCCCTCGCCTGCCAGGTCGCCCGCTCGGACCTGCCGGTGCTGATCACCGGTCCCAACGGCAGCGGCAAGGAAAAGATCGCCGAGATCGTGCAGGCCAATTCCTCGGTGAAGAACGGCGCGTTCGTGACCTTGAACTGCGGCGCGCTGCCTTCCGAATTGATCGAGGCCGAACTGTTCGGCGCCGATGCCGGCGCCTACACCGGCGCCAACAAGGCGCGCGAGGGGAAATTCGAGGCGGCTGACGGCGGCACCCTGTTCCTGGATGAGATCGGCAACCTGCCGTTGGCCGGCCAGATGAAGCTGTTGCGCGTGCTTGAGACCGGCCGCTTCGAACGCCTGGGTTCCAACCGCGAACGCCACGTCACCGTGCGCGTGATCAGTGCGACCAATGCGGATCTGCCCGCGCTGATCCGCGACGGCAGCTTTCGCGAAGACCTCTATTACCGTCTCAATGCCATCGAGCTGGCGCTGCCGCCGCTGGCCGAACGCCCAGGCGATATCCTGCCACTGGCCGAGAGCTTCCGCCCCGCCGACAAGCCCATCGGCGACAGCGCCCGCAACGCGTTGCTGCGCCATCCCTGGCCCGGCAATGTGCGCGAGCTGCGCAATGTCGTGCAGCGCGCCGGGCTGCTGGCCAGCGGCGACCGCATCGAAGCGGCAGACCTCAATCTGCCCAAGGCCGCGGCGGTGAAACAGGCTTCGGTGACGGAGCCGGACCGCGCCGGGATAGAAGCTGCGCTGACCCGCGCTGGCGGTGTGATCGCGCAGGCCGCCGCCGATCTGGGACTCAGCCGCCAGGCGCTGTACCGGCGCATGGAACGTTTCGGCATCAAACCCCCATGAGCAGGCGACGATGAGACGCCTGACGATCCGCCGCTCCGTCGCTGGCCGGTTGTTCTTCTGGCTGCTGCCTTTGCTGGCGGCCTCCATCGTCTTGCCATTGCTGCTGCTGCAATGGTTGGACGATGTGAAACTGGTGGCGCTGTTGTCCGCGCTGGTGATCGTTCCGCTGGCGGTAGCGGTGGTCCGGCGCGCGTTGGCGCCGTTGAATTCCCTGTTCCGCGCGCTGGCGGGCAGCGTCAATACCTATCGCGATGGCGAGTACAACTCCGGCATCCACTGGCAGGGGAGCGACGATCTGGGCGATCTGGTGCGTTCGCATGCGGAGCTGGGCGAGGTGCTGCGCGACCAACGCCAGGGACTGGTGCAGCGCGAACTGTTGCTGGACACGATGGTGCAGAACACGCCGGTGGCGATGTTGCTGGTGGCCGCGGGCGGCGACGGCGAGCGTCGCGTAGTGTTCGCCAACCTGGCCGCGCGCAAGCTGCTGCACAGCGGCTGGAAACTGGAAGGCCAGCGCTTCGACGATCTGATGTCGGATGCGCCGGTGGAAATGCGCGAGGCCATGCAGCGTGGCGGCGACAGCCTGTTCGCCATCGGCAACGAGGAGGAAGACGAGGAAGAACAGGTCTATCACCTCTCGCGCCGGCATTTTCGCCTCAATGGCCGCAGGCACGAGCTGTTGTTGCTGCGCCTGCTGACCAATGAACTGCGCCGCCAGGAAGTGCAGACCTGGAAGAAGGTCATCCGCGTGATCAGCCACGAGTTGAACAATTCGCTGGCGCCGGTCGCTTCGTTGGCCCATTCCGGCGCGGAGCTGGTGCGGCGCGGACGCAGCGAGCGGCTGGAGGAGATTTTCGGCACCATCGAGGAACGTGCGCGGCATCTGGAAGGGTTCATACGCGGCTATGCGCGTTTCGCCAAGTTGCCGCAGCCACTGTTGAACACGGTGGATTGGACGAACTTCCTGTCCAGTCTGCAACGGCAGATCGGATTCGAGCTGGAAAGCTCCACCGAAGGAATGAGCAGCCGCATCGATCAGGCGCAGATGGAGCAGGCGCTGCTGAATCTGCTGAAGAACGCGCATGAAGCCGGTGGCGAAGGTTCTTCGGTGAGCGTGAAGCTGACTCGCTTGCCGGACTGGCTGCGGATCGAGGTGCTGGACCGCGGCAGCGGCATGAACGAAGCGGTGCTGCAGAACGCGCTGGTGCCGTTCTATTCCACCAAGCGCAACGGCACGGGATTGGGGCTGGCGTTGACACGCGAGATCGTGGAAGCGCATGGCGGCCGGCTGTCGATGCATAACCGCGAGGGTGGTGGGTTGTGCGTGGCGATACAGCTGCCGGATGTTGGGTAACGCAGAGCCGTCTTTTCGCTCTGCTCCGTGAACTATGGAGCAAGGCAAACCTGAAACGGTTCATGGCGACAACCGTGAGCGTCCTTCTCCCTTGATGGGAGAGGGTGGCCGAAGGCCGGGAGAGGGTGCGCCGGGGCCGTGGGCAATGAAACGCTCGTCTTGCGTCAAGTGCGGCGAAGCGAAAGCACGCGTGCTTCGCACGCGCTCCCCTCTCCTGCCCTAACGGGCATCCTCTCCCACAAGGGGAGAGGAGAAAGCAAAGCAACCGCAAAGCCAAGCCGTCAAGAACTACGTGCCTCGAGTCTGCGCTGCATCACCACACGCAACTGCATCGGAAAGCCGAGCATGCGCTCGCGGGCGACAATCTCGGCAAGCTGCACACCCCATTCGTCTTGCGACAGCTCAGCGAATCCACGCCCCGCATAGAAAGGCGCGTTCCAAGGCACGTCACGCAACGTAGTCAAAGTCATTGCGGAGAACCCACGGCCCGCAGCCTCGCTACAGACCGATTCAAGCAGCGCGCTGCCGACTCCACGTCGTCCATGCTCTGGCACCACGTCCATCTCGAACAGATGCGCCTGCCCATCGACCTCGCCGCACAATGCGAAGCCCACCGCCTGTCCATTTAGTTCAGCCACATGCAGAATTCCGTGCGCGATGCCATCCTGTAGGTCCTGCGGCGACAGGCTGTGCATGGCGAAGAGGTCGTACGCGCCATGACCCAGCAATAGCTCGGCAGCGGAGCGTTCGACTTCCAGCAATGCGTCGATGTCCGCTTCGGCCCCTGCGCGAAGGAGTAGATCGGTCATCGCGTTTCAGCGGGGCTGGGAGGCATCGATCCTGGCCATCAGCCACTGCAATCCGGCCAGGTGCCGCTGGTCGTGGCTGCATAGCATGTGCACCAGCCCGCGCACGGTGATCGGCGCGCCGTCGAAAACGGCGGTCCGGTCAAACTGCTCCGCCGTCAGCGACGCGATGGTTTCAAGCGTCTGCGCGCGGGCGGCACGGAATGCGGCGAAGACTTCGGCTGGCTCGGCAGCGGCGTAGCCGCGCTCCACCGCCAGCGTCTCGCCATCGACGTTCTCCAGCACCGGATCGGTTTCTTGCAAGGCGCGCCGGAAGCGTTCGTGGTAGCCGTCCACTTCGATATCGCGCACATGGCAGATCTGCTCGATGGCGCTGAAGGGTTCGCTGGGGATGCCTTCCCATGATTCCGGTTTCCAATTCCTGGTATCTGCAGGTATGACGTCGAAAAAGACTTCCAGCTGCTGCGGGAAAGCAGCGAGCGCGTCGAGGGTGGTTTTGTTCATATCGAATAACATCTAAGTTAAGCCGATCCGCGAAGCGGGTTTGGGTTGAATGAATTGTTAGGCACCCACTCAGCCATTCCCCCAGCTGTTGTTACGGTTGTGCAGGTAGATGTGGACATCTCCACTCCTGTCCCGCGCAACGCCAGCGCTGCCCCACGGATAGCTTGCGTGGGCGCCGTCTGCGGCGCCCAGTTTTTTGACTACCCATCTGGCATGGGCATTAAACAAGTCTTCCGAGGCTCCCTCACCTAATGCCGAAGCAATAATAAAGAAGCAGCTCACCAGCACCCCATCCTCAAATCGCAACTGAATTTCGATGGGTGCGCCATGCTCTGAAATGTGTGCCGTGGCAAAGCGACACTGCACAGTCCCGCGCGGCACATTCGCCGAGTACTCAAACCCAAGCTGGAAGTAGCTCGGAAGGGAATCGGACGTGGTCTCAGGCGAGAGAGAATGCGTTCCCACAGTAACGTTTCCGCTTCTTCGATCAATCGTTATGGTCGTGTCCATGTGGCGCCTAATTAACGCTTCTTCGGCCGCTGCCAACCCTCGAGCGTCTGCTGCCGCGCACGCGTGATGGTCAATTTGTCGGCCGGTGCGTCCTTGCCGATCACCGAGCCGGCACCGATGGTGGCGTTGGCGCCGATGGTCACCGGCGCCACCAGTGCGGAGTTGGAACCGATGAAGGCGCCATCCTCGATGGTGGTGGTGAATTTGTTGATGCCGTCGTAGTTGCAGGTGATGGTGCCCGCACCGATGTTGACCTTGGAACCGATGACCGCATCGCCCAGGTAGGTGAGGTGGTTGGCCTTGCTGCCCACGCCCAGCGTCGCCTTCTTGATTTCCACGAAATTGCCCACGTGCACGCCATCGGCCAGCACCGTGCCCGGGCGCAGGCGTGAATACGGACCGATCTGCGCGGCGCCTTCGCTGACCACGCCATCCAGATCGCAATGCGCGCGCACCAGCGTGCCGGGGCCCAGCTTCACGTCCTTGAGGCGCGTGAACGGACCGATGCTGACGCCGTCGCCCAACTCCACATTGCCTTCCAGAATCACGTCCACGTCGATTTCCACATCGCGCCCCACCGTCACCGTGCCACGCTGGTCGAAACGCGCCGGATCCAGCAGACGTGCCCCCTGCGCGCAGACCGCACGCGCCTGGCGCAGCTGGAAGGCGCGCTCCAGCTGGGCCAGCTGCCAAGGGTCGTTGGCGCCTTCGGCTTCGATGGCTTCGCCCACCAGCACCATCTCGGCGGCGCTGAATTCGGCGGCCGCGGCGGCGAACACGTCGGTGAGGTAGTACTCGCCCTGCGCATTGTCGTTGGACAGGTGCGCCAGCCAGCGCTTCAGCGCGGTGGATTCGGCAGCGATGATGCCGGTATTGATGACGCGGATGCGGCGTTGTTCCTCGTCGGCGTCCTTCTGCTCGACGATGGCGGCGACGCGGCCTTCGGCATCGCGCACGATGCGGCCGTAACCGGTGGGGTCGGCGACATCGGCGACTAGGACGGCCAGCCTTCCCGGCGCTTCCAGCAGACGTTGCAGGGTCTGGCTGCGGATCAGCGGCACGTCGCCGTACAGCACCAGCACGGTGGCCGCATCGGGCACATTGGCCATGGCCTGCTCAACCGCGTGGCCGGTGCCCAGCTGCTGCGCCTGCTGCGCCCATTGCAGGTCGGGCTGGTCGGCGAAGGCGGCTTGCACCTGATCGCCGCCGTGGCCGTGGACCACATGGATACCTGCCGGATTCAACGCGCGCGCGGCGGCGATGACTTGCGCCAGCATCGGTTGCCCGGCGATGGGTTGCAGCACTTTCGGCTTGGCCGAACGCATGCGCTTGCCTTCGCCGGCGGCGAGGATGATGACGTGCAGGGGTCCGGCCATGTGCGCTCCAGCGATTCGGTGTCGTGACCCATTCTAAATCGGCGCGCTGTTAGCATGCGCGCGATGAGTTCGATGCCCTCTTCCCCCTCCACGCCCTCGCAACCGCCCTTTTCTCCCGTTACGGCCCGCTGGCAGCTGGCGTTGCTGTGGGCCGGCGTGCCGCTGTGCGCGCTGGGCTTCTTCCAATATCGATTGTGGGAGCACTGGCATTCGGGCCGTTTCGGCGAATTGCTGGTGCTGGCCGCACTGTCGGCATTGCTGGCGTGGCCGATGCGCCGGTTCGCGCGGTGGTCGTGGGCCACGGCACTGACGCTGCCGTGGGGTCTGGCGCTGGTGTTGTTCGCCGGCCTGATCCCGGTAGCGACGACGCTGGTGCTGGTTGCACTGGCCCTGGCGCTGGGCGGGTTGCTGCTGAAGCGGGAATCGCTGCCCTTGCAGCTTGTCACCGGGCTGGTCCTGCTTGGCGGATCGCTGGCATGGCTGCTGCCGTTGCCAGTGCACTACGCCTGGAGCTATCTGGGCTTGGCCATCGTGATGGTGGCCCTGGCCTGCAATCGCATCCTCCTGTCGCTGCGCAATGCGCGGGGCCAGTGGTGCGATGCGGTGGCCGCGCATCCGCGCGCGGCCGCTCTGGCGGTGCTGGCGTTGGGCCTGGCCAGCACCGGCTGCTGGCTGCCGACCCTGCAGGTGGACGACCTGGGCTATCACCTGCGCCTGCCGTGGGAACTGCTGCAGGACGGCCGCTACACGATGGATGCCGAAACCCACATCTGGGCGCTGGCGCCGTGGCTGGGCGACGTATTGCAGGCGTTTCCGCAGGTCATCGGCGGTGCCGAAGCGCGCGGTCCGGTGAATGCGCTGTGGATCCTGCTCACCGCAGCGGGCGTATGGCGGCTGGCTGCCGAACTGGGCGGCGATGCGCGGGCGCGCTGGGCATCGGTGGCGTTGTACGCCAGCTTGCCGGCGACCGCGGTGCTGGCTGGCAGCATGCAGACCGAGACACCCACGGCCGCACTGCTGGTGTGGCTGGTGGTGCTGATCGTGCGTGCGTCCCCGCAAAACTCTCGGGGACTGTATGCGGGCGCGGTGCTGGTGGGTGGACTGCTTGGCTTGAAACTGGCCGCCGCAGCGATGGCGGTTGTGCTGTTGCCTTGGGCGTTGTGGCGCCATCGCGCAGCGCTACGGCCGGGTGCGTTGCTGCTCGCTGGCGGCCTGTCGTTGGCGGTCGGTATCAGCAGCTATGTCTATGCCGCGGTGCTGACCGGAAACCCGTTTCTGCCGCTGTTCAATGCCTGGTTCCGTTCGCCCTACTTCGCCACTGCAGACTTCGACGACACGCGTTGGCATGCCGGATTCGATGCCTTGCTGCCCTGGCATCTGACTTTCGATACCGGGCGCTATCTGGAAGCATTCGCCGGCGGCGGCGGTTTCGTGCTGGTGGCGCTGGCCGGCGCCTGGATCCTGGCGTTGATCCAGCACAGGACTTCGGCCATCGCTGCGGTGCTGGCGCTGAGCGTGGCCATTCCGCTCATTCCGATGCAGTACCTGCGCTACGCGTTCCCCGCCTGCGTGGCGTTGTTGCCGTTGCTTGCGGTGACCACGGCGCGCGTGGATCCACGGCGCGCCGGTTGGCTGCTGGCGGGCGTATGCGTGCTCAATCTGGCGTTCCAGGCCAATGGCCACTGGATGCTGCGGACCGGCGCGGTGAAGGAAACCGTGTTGGCGCTGGGCGACGATGCAACCTCGTTCAACCACTACGCGCCGGAGCGGATCCTGCTGGCCCGCATGCGCGCCACGCCGGCCAGCGCAGGCAACGTGCTGGCGCTAGATGCGGAGCTACCGCACGCGGCCGAAACGGGCGGGCGTGCACGCACGGTTTCACGCTACGACCCCTCGCTTGCGGCCGCCGCCGCGCTGGCCGACCGCGACGCGACCGGCGCCGCCTGGCAGTCGCTGCTTGAACGCGAGCGCATCGGCGAAGTGCTGCTGCGCAAGGACACGCTCAGTCCCGCGCAGCGCGCAGGCCTGCAACGGGCCGGTGCGGTCGTGCGCGGCGAGCAGGGCCAGGCGCAGTGGTGGACCATCGCGACGGCGGGCCAGCGGCCATGAGCGTACTGCGTCAGGGCCGCTACTACCTGCTGATCGGCGTGCTGCAGTGGCTGCTGGACTGGGGCGTGATGGTCGCGCTGAGCCATGCCGGCATGCGGGTGGAACCTGCCAACGTGGTCGGCCGCATCAGCGGCGCGCTATTGGGGTTCTGGTTGAACGGACGCATCACCTTCACCGGCGAAGAACACCACCTGGGGCGCAAGTCGGTACTGCGCTTCCTGGCCATGTGGCTGATGACGACCGCCGCAAGTACTTGGGCTATCGGGAGCATCGACGATTGGTTCGGCCTGCGCTGGGCGTGGATCGCCAAACCGGCAGTCGAACTTACGCTGGGCGTAATCGGTTTCCTGCTCTCGCGTCACTGGGTCTACAAGCACTGACGCACTGCCCACGCTCTTGTAGAGCCGAGCTTGCTCGGCTGCTCTTTCCCCCAGCGTGCGTTGCGCTTTGCTTGCCAAGCGGATTGCTTCCGCGCGAAAAGCAGCCGAGCAAGCTCGGCTCTACAAAAGCCGAAGCAGGCTCAAAAACGAAAACGCCGGCACTGGGCCGGCGTTTCGGTATTGCGTAGCGCGAAGAACAGCTCAGTGCTTGAGGGTCTTGCGTAGACGCTCCAACGCCTGCAGCTGCACGGTCGCTTCGACCAGCTTCTGCTGGGCTTCGGCCACGTCCATCGCTTCGCCACGGTTGGCCAGCATGCGCTCGGCTTCTTCCATGGCGGCGCGCACGGCGGCTTCGTCGATGTCCTGGGCGCGGATCGCGGTGTCGGCCAGCACGGTGACCACCTGCGGCTGCACTTCCAGGATGCCGCCGCTGATGGCGAAGTCCAGGTGTTCGCCGCTGGGCAGGGTCACCACGACCTTGCCCGGCTTCAGGCGCGTGATCAGCGGCGCATGGCGCGGGGCGATACCCAGCTCGCCCTGCTCGCCGGTGGCCACGACCAGCGTCGCTTCGCCGTGGAAGATTTCCTGCTCGGCGCTGACGATGTCGCAACGGATGGTAGATGCCATGATCAACCTTTGACTGCATAGGGTGGGCTCAAGCCCACCACGGATTATCGCGATGGCGGGCCGGGGCCCGCCCTATGTTGCTTATGCTTTTTCGGCCAGTTTCTTGGCTTTCTCGACCGCTTCTTCGATGCCGCCAACCATGTAGAACGCCTGCTCCGGCAGGTGGTCGTACTCGCCATCGCAGATCGCCTTGAAGCCGCGGATGGTGTCTTTCAGCGACACGTACTTGCCGGGCGAACCGGTGAACACTTCGGCCACGTGGAAGGGCTGGCTGAAGAATCGCTCGATCTTGCGCGCGCGCGACACGGCCTGCTTGTCTTCTTCCGAGAGTTCGTCCATGCCCAGGATGGCGATGATGTCCTTCAGTTCCTTGTACTTCTGCAAGGTGGACTGCACGCGGCGGGCGGTGTCGTAGTGCTCGTGGCCGATCACGTTCGGGTCGAGCTGGCGGCTGGTGGAGTCCAGCGGATCGACGGCCGGGTAGATACCCAGCGCGGCGATGTTGCGGCTCAGCACCACGGTGGCGTCCAAGTGGGCGAAGGTGGTCGCCGGCGACGGGTCGGTCAAGTCGTCCGCGGGCACGTACACGGCCTGGATCGAGGTGATGGAACCGGTCTTGGTGGAAGTGATGCGCTCCTGCAGCACGCCCATTTCTTCGGCCAGGGTGGGCTGGTAGCCCACGGCCGACGGCATGCGGCCGAGCAGCGCGGACACTTCGGTGCCGGCCAGGGTGTAGCGGTAGATGTTGTCGACGAAGAACAGCACGTCGCGGCCCTTGCCGTCGGCGTCTTTTTCGTCGCGGAAGTATTCGGCCATGGTCAGGCCGGTCAGCGCGACGCGCAGGCGGTTGCCCGGCGGCTCGTTCATCTGGCCGTAGACCATCGCCACTTTCGACTCTTTCATGTTGTCGAGCTTGATGACGCCCGCTTCTGCCATCTCGTGGTAGAAGTCGTTGCCTTCGCGGGTACGCTCGCCCACGCCGGCGAACACGGAAAGACCCGCGTGCTCGGTGGCGATGTTGTTGATCAGCTCAAGCATGTTGACGGTCTTGCCGACGCCGGCGCCGCCGAACAGGCCGACCTTGCCGCCCTTGGCGAACGGGCACATCAGGTCGATCACCTTGATGCCGGTTTCCAGCAGGTCGTTGCCCGAGGACTGCTCCGCGTAGGCGGGCGCGGCGCGGTGGATTTCCCAATGCTCGGTCGCTTCGACCGGACCAGCTTCGTCGATCGGCTCGCCCAGCACGTTCATGATGCGGCCCAGGGTGCCCGCGCCGACCGGTACCGACACGGCCTTGCCGGTGTTGGTGGCGATCAGGTTGCGCTTCAGGCCGTCGGTGGAACCGAGCGCGATGGTGCGCACGATGCCGTCGCCCAGCTGCTGCTGCACTTCCAGCGTGATGGCGGTGTTGTCGACCTTCAACGCGTCGTAAATCTTCGGCACCTCGGTGCGCGCGAATTCGACGTCGACGACGGCGCCGATGATCTGAACGATCTTGCCCTGGTTCATTGCTGCAGCCTCTAAGTTATGCATTCTTTGGTGAGAAAGTGGACACGCGCGTCAAACCGCCGCTGCGCCGCCTACGATTTCGGAGATTTCTTGCGTGATGGCCGCCTGACGGGCCTTGTTGTAGACCAGTTGCAGGTCGCCGATCAGTTTGGTCGCGTTGTCGCTGGCAGACTTCATGGCCACCATGCGCGCGGCGTGTTCGGAGGCCACGTTTTCCAGCACGGCCTGGTACACCAGCGACTCGACGTAGCGCGTCAGCACGTGTTCGAGCACGGTGGCGGCGTCGGGTTCGTAGATGTAGTCCCAGTCGTGGTGGGTGATCTGGGTGTCGGCGGCCGGCAGCGGCAGCAGCTGGTCGAACGCCGCGCGCTGGGTCATGGTGTTCACGAAGTCGTTGTAGACCAGGTAAACGCGGTCGACCTTGCCCGATTCGTAAGCGTCCAGCATGACCTTGACCACGCCCACCAGTTGTTCCAGCTGCGGGCGGTCGCCCAGATGGGTAACGCTGGCCAGCATGTTGACCTTGATGCGGCGGAAGAAGGCCGAGGCCTTCTGGCCGATGGTGACCACGTCGACTTCGGCGCCCTTGTCCTGCCACTGGCGTACTTCGCCCAACACCTTGCGGAACAGGTTGTTGTTGAGGCCGCCGGCCAGGCCGCGATCGGAGGACACGATGATGTAGCCGACGCGCTTGATCTCCGCGCGCTCTACCAGGAACGGATGCTGGTATTCGGAATTGGCCTGGGCCAGGTGACCGATGACCTGCTTCATGGCGCGCGCGTACGGACGCGAGGCCTTCATGCGGTCCTGCGCCTTGCGGATTTTCGAGGCCGAGACCATTTCCAGCGCGCGCGTCACCTTGCGGGTGTTCTGCACGCTCTTGATCTTGGTTTTGATTTCTCTGCCGCTTGCCATTCTTGTTTCCTGCATAGGGTGGGCTCAAGCCCACCGTTCGGCACGTGTACGCAATGGTGGGCCGGGGCCCACCCTATGTCTTACCAGCTACCGGTGGTCTTGAACTCGGAGATGCCGTTCTTGAACGCCGCTTCGATCTCGTCGTTCCAATCGCCGCTGGCGTTGATCTTCTCGATCAGCGCGCCTTGGGTATTAGCGAAATGCGCGTGCAGGCCTTCTTCCAGCGCCAGCAGCTTGTTCACCGGCACATCGTCCAGGTAGCCCTCGTTGACCGCGTAGATCGACAGCGCCTGGTTGGCGATGGACATCGGCTCGTACTGCTTCTGCTTCATCAGCTCGGTGACGCGCTGGCCGCGCTCGAGCTGTTTGCGGGTGGCTTCGTCCAGGTCGGAGGCGAACTGCGCGAACGCAGCCAGCTCACGGTACTGGGCCAGCGAGATGCGGATGCCGCCGGACAGCTTCTTGATGATCTTGGTCTGGGCGGCGCCACCGACGCGCGACACCGAGATACCGGCGTTCACCGCGGGACGGATACCGGCGTTGAACAGGTCGGTTTCCAGGAAGATCTGGCCATCGGTAATGGAGATCACGTTGGTCGGCACGAACGCGGACACGTCGCCGGCCTGCGTTTCGATGACCGGCAGCGCGGTCAGCGAACCGGTCTTGCCCTTCACCGCGCCGTTGGTGAACTTCTCCACGTATTCCTCGGACACGCGCGCGGCGCGTTCCAGCAGGCGGCTGTGCAGATAGAACACGTCGCCCGGATACGCTTCGCGGCCTGGCGGACGCTTCAACAGCAGCGAGATCTGACGGTAGGCCACGGCCTGCTTGGACAGATCGTCGTACACGATCAGGGCGTCTTCGCCGCGATCCATGAAGTATTCGCCCATGGTGCAGCCGGAATAGGCGCTGATGTACTGCATCGCGGCCGACTCGGATGCAGTGGCGGCCACGACCACGGTGTGGGCCAGGGCGCCGTTCTCTTCCAGCTTGCGCACCACGTTGGCGACGGACGAAGCCTTCTGGCCGATCGCCACGTACACGCACTTAATGCCGGTGCCTTTCTGATTGATGATGGCGTCGATGGCCAGCGCGGTCTTGCCGGTCTGGCGGTCGCCGATCACCAGCTCGCGCTGGCCGCGGCCGATCGGGATCATGGCGTCGACGGTCTTGTAACCGGTCTGCACCGGCTGCGACACCGACTTGCGCCAGATCACGCCCGGGGCCACGCGTTCCACCGGAGCGGTCATCTTGGCGTCGATCGGGCCCTTGCCGTCGATCGGCTCGCCCAGTGCGTTGACCACGCGGCCCAGCAGTTCGGGGCCGACCGGCACTTCCAGGATGCGGCCGGTGGTCTTGGCCACGTCGCCTTCGCGCAGGTTTTCGTAATCGCCCAGCACCACGGCGCCGACCGAGTCGCGCTCCAGGTTCAGGGCCAGTGCGAAGGTATCGTTGGGCAGTTCGATCATTTCGCCCTGCATCACGTCGGCCAGGCCGAAGATGCGCACGATGCCGTCGGACACGCTGGTCACGGTGCCTTCGTTGCGGGCTTCGGCGGCCAGCTTGACCTTCTCGATCCGGGTCTTGATCAGTTCGCTGATTTCGGAGGGGTTGAGCGTGGTTGCCATTGTTGTTTCCTTGATCGTCCCCGCAGTGTGCGGGATACGGGTTTGATTGTTTTTTTGTGATTCGTGATTGGTGATTCGTGATTCGTAATGAGTGCGCCTGCTCTTACGAATCACGAATCACGAATCACCAATCACGGCTAATTCGCCAACGCGGCCTGCAGCCGCGAGAGCTTGCCTTTCAGCGAGCCGTCGATCACCACGTCGCCCGCATCGATCACCGCGCCGCCGATCAGCGACGCGTCGATCGCGGTGCTGAGTTCGACTTCACGGCCGAAGCGCTTCTTCAGCGCGGCCTTCAACACGTCCAGTTCGCCGGCCGGCAGTTCCGCGGCGGAAGTCACGGTGGCTTTGACCACGCGTTCGGCTTCGGCCTTCAGTTCCTCGTACAGGCCGGAGATTTCCGGCAGCTGCGCCAGCCGGCGGTTTTCCGCCAGCAGGGCCAGGAAACGCGAGAACGATTCACCCGCACCGTCGACCGACAGCAGCGACACCGCTTCAGCATGGGTCAGCTGCGGGTTGAGCAGGAGCATGGCAGCACGCGGATCGGCGGCCACCTGCGCGGCGAAACCGAGCGCACCGGACCATCTGGCGAGCGCATTTTCGTCCTGCGCCATTGAAAAGGCGGCGCGGGCGTACGGACGGGCTAGGGTGAGGGCCTGGCTCATCGATCAGATCTCTGCGGCCAGCTCGTCGAGCAGCGCCTTGTGGGCGTTGGCGTCGATTTCGCGCTTCAGCAGCTTCTCGGCGCCGCTCACGGCCAGCACGGATACCTGCTTGCGCAGATCTTCCTTGGCGCGGGTGCTGGCGGCGTCGATCTCGGCGAGGCCCAACGCCTTCTGGCGGTTGGCTTCGGCGATCGCGTCGTTCTTGGCGGCTTCGACGATCTGGTTGGCGCGGTGATGCGCCTGATCGATGATTTCGTTGGCCTTCGTGCGCGCTTCTTTCAGCGCTTCGTTGACCTTCTCCTGCGCCTGCGCAAGATCCTTCTGGCTGCGGTCGGCCGCGGCCAGTCCTTCGGCGATCTTCTGCTGACGCTCTTCGATGGCCGCGATGATGTGCGGCCAGCCGAACTTCATCACCAGCCAAGCCACCGCGAAGAACGCGAAGCCCTGGACGATGAAAGTGAGGTTGATATCCATTGCGTACTCCAGACGCCGGCGCTAGACGCCGGCGTTAGCCAAGACCGGTTGCCTGATCAGCCCGCGATCGCGGACAGGAACGGGTTGGCGAAGATCAGCAGCAGAGCGATGGCCACGCCGATGATCGGCACCGCGTCCAGCAGGCCGGCGACGATGAACATCTTGGTCTGCAGCATCGGGGTCAGTTCCGGCTGGCGGGCCGAACCTTCCAGGAACTTGCCGCCGAGGATGGCGAAACCGATCGCGGTGCCCAGGGCGCCGAGACCGATCAACAGGCCGGCCGCGATGACCGTGAACTTCGCAATTTCTGCGTAGAGGGCGACATTTTCCATGGTGTTCTCCGTACTACTAGTCAGGTTTGAAAAAGGATGGGATGAAAGGTGAAGCGAAACTTGTCTGTTTAATGGCCTAGTGGCTCTCTGCCGCCATGCTCAGGTACACGACGGTCAGCATCATGAAGATGAAGGCCTGCAGGGTGATGACCAGGATGTGGAAGGCCGTCCACACGAAGCCCGAGATGAACTGCAACGGCGCCATCACGTAGGTCATACCGCTGGAGAACAGCGAGTTCCAGGTCATCAGCGCGATCAGGATGAAGATCAGCTCGCCCGCGTACATGTTGCCGAACAGTCGTAGCGTCAGCGACAACGGGCGCACCAACTCCTCGATCACGCGCAGCAGCAGGTTGGCCGGCGCCAGCAGGATCTTCATCACCGTACCTTCCGCATGGAAAGGCGCGGTGAAGGCCTCGGCGGTGAATTTTCCGATGCCCTTGTGGCTGATGCCGAAGACCTGGATCAGCAGGAACACCATCAGCGACAGGCCAAGGGTGGTGTTGAGGTCGGCGGTCGGAACGATGCGCAGATAGGCGTGGTGCGGGTCGTGGCCGGCCAGTTCGTTGCCCTTGACCCACAAGCCAGGCAACCAGTCCACCGGCAGCATGTCCATGAAGTTCATCAGGAACACCAGACAGAAGATGGTCAGCGCCAGCGGCGCGATCATCTTGCTGCGGCCGTGGAAGGTCTCGCGCACCAGGCCATCGACAAAGCCGACGACCATCTCGACGGCGGTCTGGAACTTGCCCGGAACGCCAGCCGTGGCCTTGCGCGCGGTGCGCAGGAAGAAAAACAGGAACACTGTCGACAACACCAGCGTGATGATCACGCTATCGATATTGATGACCGGGAACTTGCCTTCCCCAACATGCCATTGAAGATGCTTGAGATGGTGCTGGATGTATTCGGTGGACCCGCCACCGGAGGCCGATTCAGCGCTCACGTTCTACCCTGACACTAAAGTTCAAAACCAGTGGGTGCGCGATCAAAGCGATCGCGAGCCCTGCCAGCAGCGGGAGCGGCGCCATGCGCCCAACACCCAATGCCATCGCAAATATCAGTATCACCACCGCCCATTTCAGGCCGGTTGCCAGAAGCAGCCGCAGGAACGCGGACCGCGCCGTAACCACTCCCCCGCCCAGCGCGACATTCGCAGCCAGGGCGCTTCCCAACACCACGCTGGCCCCGCCCAGAAGCGCCGCCAGACAAGCGGACCACCCCTGTACAAGGAAAACCAGCGCCACCAGCACTACGGCGGCCATTTGGTAGGCCACCGCCCGCAATGCCAGTCGCCGGCCCGCAGCGGCGGAATTCAGCACACGCGAAACCCGGTGAGTGGGAAGGGACAAGGCCGTTGAAGGCGCCTCGCCGAGCCGCAAAAGTATAGCAGGCGTTAAATTTCAGCGGCAACCGCCAGAAGCCGTGTTTGCGGCAATCCCGCCTGATTGATGCAGCGAAAGGACGTTGCCGACGCTTGCGCTAAACGATTTCAGCCAATTCGCCTGTTCAGCCGAAAACACCGGAACTTTCTCCAAACGCCTTGGTCAGTCTTTGCACGGTCTGCGCTCAACTTCCTCGTCGATGCTCCGCCGCAGACCTTCCAAAGAAGCCCCGGCCCCGCTGCCGGGGCTTCCTCTTATGAGCCGTCGGCAGCTTTTTCATAGGCATTGCCTATGAATCGGCAAGAAACAATGCGCTGGACTTTGCAATGGCCGCCCCCATAATGAGATTGATTCTCATTTGGTGATTAGCCATGACCAAGACTTTCAGCTTCGCCCTGATCCATTTCACCGTTGCCTTCCTGTTGGGCTGGCTGTTCACGGGCAGTCTGCTGGTGGGTGGTGCGCTGGCGCTGGTCGAGCCCGCCTGCAACACGGTGGTGTTCCACTTCCACGAGAAAGTCTGGAAGCGGATCGAGCGCAGGCGCGCAGAGCGGGCGATGGGACCGCTGCCAGCTTAATCCACTCACTTCAGGCAACTCCCTCAGAAGAGTTTTTTCCTCAAGCCCACGCCCATCGTGGGCCTGTTTGGTGCGCAGCCGTCGCCAGAAAACCGGATTTCCGGTTGCTGGAATCGCACTGGCGTTAACGAGCTGTCGACAACGGGGTTTTTAGGGTTCTCTCCAGGCGATGGATATCCGTCGCCGTTTTCCTCCCCCATGGAGACAACAAGAGATGAAATATCTGGTTCCCATTGCGATCGCAGCCGGGCTTGCCTCGGCTATCGCTTCACCCCGCGCGTGCGCCGCCGACGATGACGACCGCTTCACCCTGAGACTCGGCGGCATGGATGTGGACGCGCAGAGCGAACTCACCGCCGATACCTTTTTCAACGGCACGGAACAACATTTCTCCCAGGACTTCGATTTTGGCGGCAACGAAATCGTTCCGCGCATCGACGGCGTTTTCCGCTTCGGCGAACGCAGCAGATTGGTGTTCGATTACTTCAAATACGACAAGGACCGCGAAGCGACTCTCAACGAGGATTTATCGTTCGACGATGTGACGATCCCGGCAGGCAGCTTTGCCCGCGCCGAAACGGAATTCCAGCTGGCCAGCCTCATGTACGATTATTCGGTGGTCGACACGGACACCATCAGCGTGGGACTGCAGATCGGCGCGGAATGGGCGAAGCTGGAAGGCAAGCTGCATGCCGAGGCCGGCGAGGATGTCTACGACGACAGCTCCAGCGAAGACGGATACGCGCCGGTCGTCGGTGCGCGCGTGACCTTCACTCCAGGCGAAAAATGGCTGGTCAATTTCCAGGGACAGTATCTGGATGCGGACTGGGGCGACTTCGGAGACTATGAAGGCAGCATCACCCGCGCCAATGCGCTGGTGGAGTACCGGCTCACCGAGAACCTGGGCCTCTTCGCCGGCTACGACTGGTTCAAGCTGGATGCGACCAAGAGCGGCAGCGATGGTTCGCTGGGTCTGGACCAGCGCTTCAAGGGACCGATTGCGGGCGTGACGCTGGCGTTCTGATCCGCAGCTGACCGCAACAATACTGGTGCAACCCCTCTCCCGCTTGCGGGAGAGGGTGCCGAAGGCGGGTGAGGGTTGCTTGTCCCGCCGTAGGAGCGACGTAAGTCGCGATGGAGGTATCGCACTCGTTTCGCGGCTTACGTCGCTCCTACGCCAGCTGGAAGACTACTTCTTCTTCGGGATATACAGATCGGTAATGGTTCCGTCGAAAACCTCCGCCGCCATGCCCACCGATTCGCTCAAGGTCGGGTGCGGGTGGATGGTGTGGCCGATGTCGGCCGCATCTGCGCCCATCTCGATGGCCAGCGAAATTTCGGTGATCAGATCGCCTGCATGCACGCCGACAATGGCGCCGCCGATGATGCGATGGGTTTCCTCATCGAAGACCAGCTTGGTGAAGCCTTCGCCGCGGCCGATGCCCACCGCGCGCGCCGAGGCGACCCAGGGGAACTTGCCTACGCCGATCTTCAATCCCTTGGCCTTGGCTTCGGTTTCGGTGACGCCGACCCAGGCGATTTCCGGATCGGTGTAAGCCACCGACGGAATCACCCGCGCCACCCATTCCTTCTTTTCGCCGGCCGCGACTTCAGCGGCCAGCTTGCCTTCGTGCGTGGCTTTGTGCGCCAGCATCGGGTTACCGACGATATCGCCGATGGCGAAGATGTGCGGCACGTTGGTGCGCATCTGCCGATCCACGGGAATGAAACCACGATCGGTCACGGTGACGCCTGCCTTGTCGGCGCCGATCTTGTTGCCGTTGGGCGAACGGCCCACGGCGACCAGCACGCGGTCGTAAGTGGTGGTTTGCAGTTCAGCGGCCTGGCCTTCGGTGGCGCTTTCGAAGGCCACGCTGATGCCTTTCTTCGAGGCTTCCACCTTGGTCGCCTTGGTCTTGAGATGGATCGCCACGCCCTGCTTCTTCAAACGGTCGGCCAGCGGCTTGACCAGATCCTTGTCGGCGCCAGGCATCAGCTGGTCCATGAACTCCACCACGGTCACCTGGCTGCCCAGCGCGCGGTATACGGTCGCCATTTCCAGACCGATGATGCCGCCGCCGACCACCAGCAACTGCTTGGGCACGTCGGCCAGCTGCAGGGCGTCGGTGGAATCCATCACCCGTTCGTCGTCCCATGGGAAGGCAGGCAGCTTCACCGCCTGCGAACCGGCGGCGATGATGCATTGTTCGAAACGCAGCAGCTGGGTCTTGCCGTCTTCGCCGACGATTTCCAGTTCGTTCGGCGACACGAACGCAGCGACGCCTTGCACGACACGCACTTTGCGCTGCTTGGCCATACCGGCCAGGCCCTTGGTGAACTGGCCGACCACCTTGTCCTGCTTGAACCCGCGCAGCTTGTCGATGTCGATCTTCGGCGGACCGAATTCCACGCCGATGTCGGCCGAGTGCGCGGCTTCCTCGATCAGTGCGGCCGCATGCAGCAACGCCTTCGACGGAATGCAGCCGACATTGAGGCAAACGCCACCGAGCGAGGAATAGCGCTCGATCATCACCGTATCCAGGCCGATGTCGGCGGCGCGGAACGCGGCGGTATAACCGCCGGGGCCAGAGCCCAGCACGACCATGCGGCATTCGATGTCGGCGGGCTTGCCGGTACCTTGCGCGGCTTTGGGAGCAGGCGGTGCGGCCGGAGCGGCTGGCGACGGCGTCACCGGTGGCTTGGACGGTTCGGTCATGGCAGGCGCTGGAGCGCCCTCACCCGTCGCGCTGCGCGCGCCGACCTCTCCCGCAGGCGGGAGAGGTGTTGCAGACGCGCCTTCGGCTTCCAGGATCGCGACCACGCTGCCTTCGGACAACGTATCGCCAAGCTTTACCTTCAATTCCTTGACCACGCCTGCGGCGGACGAAGGCACTTCCAGCGTGGCCTTGTCCGATTCCAGCGTGACCAGGCCCTGGTCTTTCTTCACCGTGTCGCCGACGGCGACCAGGATTTCGATGACCGGCACGTCGGTGTAATCGCCGATGTCGGGGACTTTTATTTCAATCGTATTCGTCATCTGCAAATTCTCGAACGTAGGGCGGGCATTGCCCGCCAGGGGGATGGCGACGGCGGGCAATGCCCGCCCTACGAAATCAGAGCAGCACGCGGCGCATGTCGCCCAGCAGCTGCGCCAGATACGCGGTGAAGCGCGCGGCGGAGGCGCCATCGATGACGCGGTGGTCGTAGCTCAGCGACAGCGGCAGCTGCAGGCGCGGCTGGAACTGCTTGCCGTCCCAGACCGGCTGGATCGAGGACTTGGAAACCCCCAGGATCGCCACTTCCGGCGCATTCACAATGGGCGTGAACGCGGTGCCGCCGATGCCGCCCAGCGAACTGATGGAGAAGCAGCCGCCGGACATTTCCGCCGGACCCAGCTTGCCATCGCGCGCCTTGCCGGCGAGTTCGGACATTTCCTTTGCAAGTTCCGCCAGGCCCTTCTTGTCCACGTCGCGGATCACCGGCACCACCAGCCCGTTGGGCGTGTCGGCGGCGAAACCGATGTGGAAATATTTCTTCAGGGTGAGGTTCTCGCCGCTGGCGTCGAGCGAGGCGTTGAAGTCGGGATATTTCTTCAGGCCGGCGACCACCGCCTTCATGATGAAAACGAGCATGGTCAGTTTGATGCCAGCCTTCTCGTTCTCCTTGTTAAGCAGCACACGCAGCTCTTCCAACTCGGTGATGTCGGCGTGGTCATGCTGGGTGACGTGCGGGATCATCGCCCAGTTGCGCGCCAGGTTGGCGCCGGAAATCTTCTTGATGCGCGACAGCGGCTTGACTTCGATCTCGCCGAATTTGGCGAAGTCGACCTTGGGCCAGGGCAGCAGGTTCAGGCCATTGCCGCCGCCACCGCCGGCAACAGGCGCTGCGGACGCGGCACCGCCGCCGGCCAGCGCGTCCTTCACGTATTTCTGTACGTCTTCCTTGCTGATGCGGCCGGCGCGTTCGCTGCCTTTGACCCGGGTCAGGTCGACGCCGAGTTCGCGCGCGAACAGACGCACCGAGGGGCTGGCGTGCGGCACTTTCTGCGGCAGCACCGCGTCGGCGTTGAATTCCACCGGTGGGCTGTGCGGCGGCGAGGCTTCAGGATCGATGCCGGGTTTGCTGTCCAGTACCTGCGCGGCGGCGGCCTGGGAGGGAGCGGGGGCGGATTGTTCCTGCGCGATCTCGCGCTGGGCGATCTTGTCGGGCTGGGCGGCAACGGCGGCCGGTTCGACTTTGGTGCCGGTTTCGGAAGTCGCCACTTCCGCTTTTGCCGCAGGCGCGGGCGCGGCGGCGGGCTTGGATGCGGCAGCGTCGGCGGCCTCGATCATGGCGACTACCGAGCCTTCCGAAAGCGTGTCGCCCAACTTGACCTTGAGCTCCTTCACCACGCCGGCGAACGGCGCGGGCACTTCCAGCGTGGCCTTGTCCGACTCCAGCGTGACCAGGCCCTGGTCCTTGGCCACCGTATCGCCGACCGCAACCAGCACTTCGATGACGGGGACGTCGCTGTAATCGCCGATATCGGGAACGCGGGCTTCCTTGAGTTCGGCCATACAGAGACTCCAGTGATCAGATCGAGTGGGGACCCCTATTGTGGCCATCTACGCCCGATGCGCCAACCTCCCACTGGAACAATTCGTCTCCTTGCGCCTTGCCGCTGCCCTTGCGTGGGTGAATAACCCCTATTTTTCCGAATCTGCGTCGGCTTCCGGTTTCATCCGCAACAGATCCAGCGCTGTGCCGTCGGGCAGACGATACGCCAGCGCATTGTCCAACCGGTCCAGCGCCTCCATCTTTGCGCACATGCGCTCCGCGCGCTCTTCCAGCGCCTTGGCGCGCGGCTCGATGCGCGCCTCGATCTGCTTGTCCAGGCCTTCCATCTGTTCCAGACGCTGGGTGTCGCCGCTCAGGGCGGCCCGCACCGCGCCGCCGACGATATCGCCGATGACCAGGGGCACGACCTCCGATACGGCCTGGCCGATGCCTTCACCCAAATCGCGGCCGTCGAAACGGTTGGCGGTGACCGAGCGCGCCAGACGCGCATCGATCTTCTTGCGGGCCTGATCGAGTTTGGCGCGGGTATCGGCTGGGTCGTTGCTGAAACCGGCGGCGACTTCGCCCAGTGCGACGAAGGCGATACCGGCGGCCTCGCGGCCGATTTCGCGCGCCAGCGGCATGACTTCGCGGGTGCCGCGGTCGAAGTCGGCGATGCGCTGGCGGTCTTCCTTGTCCAAGGCGACCCAGCGGTCATCGACGAACAATCTGTCGCCGCGGATCACGATCCACTTGGGCGTTCCGCTTTCGCGGGTCAGGATCACGCTCTGGTCGTTGATGGTGAGGTCGTAGTCGCTTTCGATATTGCAGCTGACGTTCCTGGCTTGGGCGCCGGCGGCCAATGAAAGCAGGGCCAGCGAGCAGAGAATGCGGCGCATACGGGTTCTCCCGGGTGGTCGGATGAGGCACAGCATGCCAGTTCGCGGACGCCTGCCAACGTGCCGTTCGGCAGGGAGGTCGTTGGTCATGCCTGCTAGTGTCCTTGATGTGGGAGCGGCGTCCCGCCGCGAGCTTTTCGCCTGAGATAAATGACGAGCAGGAGCTCGCGGCGGGACGCCGCTCCCACGCGCAGCTCTCAGGCGGCCGACTGCCAGGGCCTCACCACCAGCAATGCGCCAGCGACCACCAGCAACGCGCCCACCACGCGCAACGGATCGATCGGCGTGCGGGCGTGCAATACGCCGAAGTGGTCCAGCACCAACGAGCCGACGACCTGGCCGAACACCACCGCGCATATAAGCGCCGCCGCACCCATGCGCGGGATGAGCAAGGTGGCGCCCGCCACATACAAGGCTCCGATCGCGCCGCCCGTCCACCCCCACCACGGCACCTTGGCCAGCACGGAGGCTTCGAACGCCGGCCGCGACACCATCCACCATACCGACAGGACGACAGTGCCCACGGCGAAAGACATCAACGCGGCGAACACCGGGCCGAAAGTCTGCTTCCCTAGCGCCGCATTGATCAGGGCCTGCAGCGGCAGCAGCATGCCGATGAAAACCGCCAGGACCAGACCATTCATCGCATTCATTCGGTTCTCCTCGCCATATCGAAGACGTCCAAGATACGCGAGCCGATCCCGCTTTCCTTGTCGCGCACCTGTCGTGCCGAGCGCAGCGAGGGATGACAGGGTTTAGGGGGCTCGGTTGCCCGCGGCGTCTTCGAGTGCAGCGCGACCCAGCCGGTGATCGAAGAAACGTGCGATCAGGCCATAGGCTTCTTTCGACTCCGGCAGATCCGGAAACACGAAGAAGGCATGCCACAGACCGTCGAACAGCACCAGTTCCGCATCCACGCCCGCGCCCAGCAGCCGACGCTGCATGGTGGTCAGCGCGCTCACCGAGAAGTCGCGACCGCCTGCCAGCAAAAGCGTGGGCGGAAAACGGGCCAGCAGTTCCGGCGACTCGCCGGGATAAGCGACGGGATCGTCCACCTTGGCGGTCTGCAGGTAAGGCAAGCGCAGTTCGCCGCTGGCCGGCATCGGCGCCGCACCCACGGCCAGCTGGCCGAGAACGGCCGAATCGCCACCGAAAGGAGTACCGGAGCCGCAGAACGTACCGATCGCGCCAGGACGCGGCAGTCCGACCTTGAGGATGCGCGCGGTCGCTTGTGCGGTCAGCACGCCGCCGGCGGAACAGCCGTAGATGCCGATGTTTTCCGGACGGTAGCGTTTCAGCAATTCGCGATAGACCGCTTCCACATCGTCCACTGCCGCCGGGTAGGTGTGTTCCGGTGCCAGGCGATAATCCACGGCGACCACGCGCATGCCGGCGACTGCGGCAATCGGAATCGCTTCGACCAGCGCTCCGCTGCCCGCACCCCACATGAAAGCGCCACCGTGCAGATTGATCAGCACACGATGCACGTTGTCGCCGCGGGCGCCGCCTTCAGGATCCACCACGTGCACCGGCACGCCGCCCATGCGGGTGGATTGAACGCGGCTGCGATAGAGACGCTCGACTTCGCGCAACCGGTCGTCGTTATAGCGCTGGTAGAAGCGGCGCTGGTCGGCCAGATCGGCGGGGTTCGGACCTTTGCCTTCGCGTGTTTCCGCCAGCAACTCGGCAAACTTGGCACGAGCCTGCGGGCTCGCAAAACGACTGTAGGGCAACGCGGTGGCCGGCATCGCGGTGGTGGTTTCTTGCTCGGCTGGTGCTTGTGCGGCATGCAGTGGCGCGTGTGCGGCCATCAACACGGCGACGACCATTACGTGCGCGCCGCGCCGGCCCAAGACCGCGAGAACCTGACGGATACTCATGGACGCTTTTCCTCCTGCGGCTCTGGCTGTTGCGTCGTGTCTGGCGGTGACAACGCCAGGTACACCGTGCTCCACAATTGCGCCGCGTTGGATTCGTCGGCGTCCCCGCTGTTCTGGCCGAACGGCGCCGGCTGGTAACGGCCATCGGCATAGGTCCACGACCACAGTTCCGAGGTGCGCATTGCTTGCGTGTTGCCGATCGCCGCCCACAGCTGCCGTTGCGCCGAACGCAACCGCGTCAACGTGGCGGCCGGCAGATCCTTGCGTTGCAGTTGCCGTTGCAGGCCGGCAGCCAACAAGGCCTGCTGCCACGACCACACTACGGTGCCGTGATAGGCGTTGCGGCCGAAGCGGCGTTGAATATCAGCATCGGCGAAGGCGGGGTTGGCGACCAGCAGCCCGGCATCGGTAAGCAAGCCGGCAGGGAACGGCCGCAGCATCGCCTCGACCATCGGTTCCAACTGCGCCGCTGGCGGATTCTGCAGCAGCAGCGCAAAGCCGGCATCCGAATGCAGCACCGGGATCGGTTTGCCTTTCTCGTCCAGGGCGATAGCGAGGAAGTCGAGCCCCGCAGGCGCCAGACCGGCGACAGCGGGCGCGGGCTCGACGCCCTGGTCGCCTGCATAGGCCTGCACCTTGCGGCGCGCATCGGCTACCGGCAAATGCACATGAAACAGCGCTGGCACCTGCCGCGACCATACTTTGGCTTGTCCGACCGTGGCCGATAGCGCCTTGTCTTGTTCCGGCGTCGCATAAGGCGCCAGCAGTCCTTCGTCGCGGAAGCGCGCGATCGCGCTCAATGCGGCAGGCACGAACACCGCGTTGACATCGTACGGATAGCGGCCATCGGCCAGGCCGTCTTCGCTATCGCGCCACTGCCCGGTCTTGCGGCCCGCCTTGATCGACACCAGGTTGCGCGGCTCCGGCGCGGCCGCGAAGGCCCGCGCTGAATCGGCGACGAAGGCGAAATTGCGTGCAAGGGTGGCGCCGACCGTTTCCCCCGACGGCAGTTTTCGCGCCAGGAACTCGGCGGCGCGCACGCGGCCATCGGCCTGGTCGAGCAAATAGGCGGCTGCCACCGGCGCCAGCATGAAATCGTCGTCGATCATGCCGTAGTCGTAGATCGGCGCATCGCTGGGCGGGTCGCCTTGTTTGCGATGGCGCAGCACCGCGAATTCGCCGATGTCTTCCTCATGCGCCACTTCGCCTTGCGCGTTGAGCCGCTCCAGCACGGAAGCCAGTCCATCCTCGATCGCCGCCGGCTGCAGCGCCGGCATCAGCAGGCGCAGCGACATCAAGGTGTCGCGGCCGAAATAGGTGTCGAAGCGCCAGGAGCCGGCGAGGAATTTTTCCTCGTAGCTCAGGAAGGTCAGCGCCTGCCGGCTGCGCGGATCGGCGCCGGCCTGCGCGTTGAGCAAGCGGTTTTCGCCCAACGGAGTCAGCGGAGTTTCGCCAGTCAGCGCCATAATGCGCAGGCGCATCGGTTCGCCGACGCGAGAGCCCGTGAAAGTCCACGCCGAATCGCCGCCGCCTCCCAGGCTTCCGTTTTCAACGGCGATGGAAATCAGGTAGCCGGCCGCGCCATCCAATCGCGGCCGCGACCAAGTGAGCGTATTGCCTCTGCGAACGGCCGTGCTTGCGGTTTCGGCCGGATAGCGGCCGTCGATCTGGTAATCGCGCAGGATGCGCACGCTGCCTAGCACCGCATCGCGTACTACCAAAGGCGCATCGACGCTGGCGGTCGCCACGATTCCATGCAGGATGCCTTTCTTCGCATCGATCTGTTGCGAAACGCGCACTTCGTTCAATTTCCACTGCACCGGGGTCTTGGATGGCTCGAACCAGATGCCGGTACCGCTGTTGCCGGCTGGAAACGCCACCAGCACACGCGGTTGCGTACCGGAATTCAACAGCAGGTGCGCCGCCACCGGGCCTTGCTGATAGAACGCGTTGAGCGTGCGGCCTTCGGTGATCTGGAATTGCAGCGGTGCGGGTGCGACAGGCGGTTTGGCGCTGGCGACAACCGACAGCCCCAGCAGCGCCGCCGTCAGAAATCTTTTCATGTAGCTCGTCATGCCAGAGTTCTCCGACCGTCGTTTACTTGCGTTGTAGGGCCGAGCTTGCTTGGCTGCTCTTCATGAAGCCTCGCAATGCAAAATCAAAAGCAGCCGAGCAAGCTCGGCTCTACATACCCGCGTCATGCCGCTTGCGGCGCAGCGGAGTGCTGGGTGGATCGCCGCTTCAGCAGGAATACCGCCACCAGCAGAAACCCCATCGGGATCAGCGACAGATAGAACGCCGTCTGCCCGCCCAGGTGCGCGAACACCTGGCCGGTGATCAAGGAACCGGTGGTGCCGCCCAGTGCGGAGAACACCACGATCAACCCGGTCATCGCCGCATGCCGGGCCTTGGGCAACGCACTCAACACCACCGAATTGATCGCCGGATAGATCGGCGCCATGAACAGGCCGATCAACGGGAACACGAACGCCACCGCCGGCGCGTGCCACCAGCCTTCCTGCGCGGGCGGCTGTACTTGCGCGGCCATCGGCAGCACCAGCAACACCAGGCCCGCCATCGCCACCAGACAGATGATCAGCAACCAGTGCCAAGGCAGGAAACGCAGCACCAGACCGGCGCCGAGACGTCCGACCGCGGTGGACGCGGCGAACAGACTGGCCAACTGCACACTGGTCACGGTGGACAGGTGCAGCACTTTGTTGTTGAAGGTCGGCAGCCAGGTATTGATGCCCTGCTCTATCAACACATAGAGGAAAGCCGACACCAGGAACACGATCACCAACGGCAGCGCCAGCAACCGGAACAGATCGGCGAACGATTGCCCGGCGCCGGTGCGCGCGGCCCCTTCGTCGACGCGCGAAAACATGAGCAATGCGATCGTCACCGCACAGGCCGCCGCCAGCCACCAGTACACGTCCAGCCAGACCGGGTCGGTCGAACTGTCCTGCCGTCCCACGAATGCGGCCAGTACCCAGGGCCAGGCCAACACGCCCAGCATGAAACAGCCTTCGATGAAGTTCATCAGGCTGGCGTGCGCCTTGTTGCCTTCGGTGAGCAGGCCGATGGTGGAATACACCGACATCTTCGCCAACGCAAAGCCGGCACCGACGGCGACCAGCATGACCTTGACCATCCAGAACGCGTTGGCCAGCGGCATCGCCACGCAAGCGGCGGCGACCAGGGTCAGGCCCAGCATCATGCTTTTCCGGTAACCGATACGCGGCAATAGCGAAGTCGCCACGAAGGCCACGGCTGCGATGGTCAGGTCTTTGAAGCCGTCGAGAAAGCTGGTGGCCTCTATGCTGGCCCCCAACGCATTCTGGCTCATCAGAATCAGGGTGCCGACGCTGTTGAGCAGCATGGCGAAAATCACGTAAGTCAGGATCATCGCCAGGATCATGCGGCCACGGTTCATCGACGACTCCAGGCCGCCGGCAGGGCGGCCGTTACATGCCAAATAACGGCATCCCGGCGCACCGGGATGCCTTCTCTATCCTCCCGCGATCGGGAGGAGCAGCGTCTTCTCAGCCTTGCAGGCTTACCAGCTGTACTTGGCCTGGAAATTGACCTCGCGGCCTTCCATCGGACGCGCCAACAATACGCCGCCGGCGCTGGCCGCAGAACCGAAGATGCGCGAATTGCTCTCGGTCAGGCCCAGTTCGTTGGTCATGTTGGTGCCGCGCAGATTGAACTGCCAGTTCTCGCCGACGTTGGAGGTCACGCCGAAGTCCACGGTGTGGTACGAACCCAGCTGCTGCAGGCCGGACTGGTCCTGGGTGTGGTCGCCGACGTGGGTATAGGTCACGTACGGGGTGATGTCGCCCCAGCCGAACACGAACTTGTAGCTGGGCGTGAACATGAAGCGCAGTTTGGGCTGGCGTTGCAGCTGCTGGCCTTCGATCGGCGCGCACTGATCCTCGTCGTTGATGTCCTGGTAGGGAAGGCAGGCGTTGAAGTCCGTGTATTCGCCGTCCAGGTAATTGGCCACCAGTTGCAGGCGCAGATTCTCGGTTGGGGTCAGCGCCCCGATGAAGTTGACGCCGACAGAATCGGAGCCGTAGATGAACGGCGGCAATTGATTTCCGTTCGCGTCTTCCAGCGGTACGCCCGCGCCATCGGTAGCGGTGTACTGCAGGCCGCTGAATACCCGGCGGTAGGCGCTGATATCGGCGTACAGCAGCTCGGATTGGTATTTGAAGCCGACTTCGTAGTTGCGGATCTTCTGGATCGGCGGCGTGTTGCCGGTGGTGCTGCCGCGGATGCCGTTGTCGAAGTCAAGGAAGTGGCCGCCGGTATTGACGCGCCCGTACATCGACATATGGTCGTTGAACGAATAGTTGGCGCCTGCGGTGAAGGCCGGATGGCTCTTCTTGTATTCGGTCTTCGCATAAGTACCGTTGCACATCTCGACGTTGTTGTCGTAGAGAGTGCTCGGGTCGCCATCGAGTCCGCCCGCACCCGGATTCACAGCGCTACGGTTGCAAACGTTGTTGGTCGCGTCCTGATTCTCCAGACGGCCGGAGAGATCCAGCAACCAATTGCCGACGCGCCAGGAGTCGGACAGGTATAGCGCCATGTTGGTGGCGCTGCCATGTTGGGCGATGTGAAAACCGCCGAAGTCGGCGAAACCCTGACCGTCGGTGCGCTGGTAGGTCTGGCCGTCCGTGCCGACATAGCTGACCGTAATCGGTGTGGCATTCGGCGTATTGCTCATCAGCATCTGGTTGCCGAGCGACCACCTGTCGTCCATGGTGTAGTGGTTGATGTAGAAACCGATGGTTAGCGTATTGCCTTCGAACAGCTCCTTGCTCAGGCGGAAGTCGTTGTTGAAGCTCTTCAGATGCTTGTGGATATGCCACCAGCCCTGCTGGATCACGCTCTGGTCCAGGGGCACCGCGTCGCCGCCGACATAGGTGGCAACGGCGGTACCGGGTGCCGGATTCGTCGGCGAGACGCCGGTGCTTGTGAAACCACCAGGCGTACCCGCGGTGTAGATCATGTCGTTCAACGTCGCCGGGTTGTTGCCGGAGAACAGCGCGTTGGTATCCACGTCGCCGTCGTTGAACAGGAACTTGTCGCTGATAGACCAGCCGTTGTCGAAACTGAAGTCGAAGTTGCCGCCGACGAAAGCCATGTCCGCGCCACGGCCGTCGGCCAGATCGGCATCCTTAGGGCCGCCCGGATAGGTGGGCAGGCGCACATGCTGGATCGCACGGCTGTAGTAGGTGTCGGTGAGCGGATCGAAGCCGGGATATTCGCTGAAGCTGTCCGTGCCGGTCTGGATCAGCGGAATCGGAGTGATGAACTGGTTCTTGTCGTTGAGGTAGCGCGCGTACAGGACCATCGTGCCCTTGTCGAAATCGTGCGCCAGGGTCGCGGTCAGCTGGCCGCCTTCATCGGCCTTGAAGCCGGGCGCACGCACGCCGTCCGAAGTGCGCCAGAAACCGCCAACGCTGCCGTACCAGCCTTCGGCGATCTTGAAACCGGAAAAACCATCCAGACGGTACAGGCCTTCGTCGCCGTAGGTCACGCCGACGCTTCCGGTGGGCTCTTCGGTGCCGGTTTTCAGGAAGAAGTTGGCGGTCGCGCCCATCTGGCCATCGGCGAACACCACCGACGGACCGCCCTGCAGGATTTCGACCGACTCGATAGTGTCGTCGAGGCGCATCAGCGTCGTGGTTTCGAAGAACGACAGCGTGGGCATGCCGTACACCGGCGATCCCATCAACAAGGTGGAGAAGTAAGGCGCATCGCCGCCGCCGGGGAAGCCGGCGATCTCGATGTTGGCGCCGGTCTGGCCGCCGGTGGATTCAGGCCACATGCCGGGAGATATCTTCAACAGATCGGCCGTGCTTTTGGGATTGGCCTGTTTGATCTGCTCGGCATTGGCGGTGACGATGTTGTAGCTGGCCTCGATTTTCTTGACGCCGCCAGCCGCGCTGCCGGTGACGACCACCGTGTCCAGCGTGGTGGCTTGCTGCTGGCTGGGGGCCGGCTGTTCGGGAGCCGGCTGTTCTGCGGGGGCCGGCTGCTCCGCTGGGGCGGCCTCCTGGGCCTGGGAAAGTGCCGGCGCCAGGGCTGCGGCGATGGCTACGGACAGTGCGTAACGGATCAGTGTTGTCTGTTGCATGGGTGTTCCCTCCACTCTTGTTTAGACAGGTTGGTTGCGGATCCATCGCGGCTCTGCGGCCTCGTACGGTCAGGTTGAAACGAAATCCTCCAGCTTCAATGCGGCTATATCCGGCAGCACGGCGTCGGCCTGGCCGAGCGCGTGCGCGTCGCCGATGCCGATGGCGGGCATGCCGGCGGCGTGGATGGCGACGATGCCGGCGGCGGCGTCTTCCACGCCGATGCAGCGTTCCGGCGCAACGCCCAGTTCGCGGGCGACGGTCAGGAATATTTCCGGATCCGGTTTGGCGCGCGCGATCTTCCCGGCATCGGCGATGTAGTCGAAACGGTCTTCGATGCCGAGTTTGCGCAGCAGCGCGGGCGCGTTGCGGCTGGCCGAAGCGAGCCCGAGCTTGAGCCCGGCCGCGCGCGCGGTTTGCAGCAGTTCGCGCACGCCGGGGAACAGATCCTGGGGGCCGAAATTCTCGATCTCCGCCACGTAGTAGCCGTTCTTGCGTTCGGCCAGCGCGCGTTTGGCTTCGGCGTTGAACGGGCCCGCGGCGCTTTCCAGAATGATGTCCAGCGACGCGGCGCGGTCCACGCCTTTCAGGCGTTCATTGGTCTGCAGATCGAAGGGCACGTCGATTTCGTCGGCCAGCCGCTTCCATGCCCGGTAGTGGCTGTGGGCAGTGTCGGTGAGTACGCCGTCCAGATCGAAAATCAAGGCCTGGAATTGACGGGGAAACACTGCAGCGGTCGTTTCCGGCGCCAGCGCCAGCGTCTGTGCCCGGCCGGGTTGCAGTTCCAGCGCGCGGCCGGCGTGATGAATGGTCAGCGCTTCGCCGTCGCGCAGAACGTAAGTGGCACCGGCCCTGGAAACATCCACACGCAGACTGCGACCGCGCCAGCGCAGGTTGAAGCCGTAGCCCTTCCACGCCTGCGGCAGGCTGGGCGCGAAATGCAGTTGCGATTCGCGCACGCGCAGTCCGCCGAATCCCTGCACCAACCCCAGCCAGCTGCCGGCCATGGCGGCCATGTGCACGCCGTGGTCGGTATTGCGATGCAGATCGTCCAGGTCTACCCGTACGCTGTCGTGGAAATAGCGCCAGGCCTTGTCCGCATGGCCGACTTCGCCGGCGAGGATGCCGAATACCGGCGCGGACAAGGTGGAATCGTGGGTAGTGACGGCTTCGTAATAATCGAAACTGCGGCGCTTGCGCGCCGGCTCGATGTCATCGCCCGCCAGCACCAGCGCCATCACCACGTCTGCCTGCTTGCAGATCTGATGGCGGTACAGGGTGAGCGGGTGGTAGTCGAGCAGCAGCGGGCGGTGTTCACCACTGGCTGCGTGTAACGGGAACGGCCACCGCGGCTTGTCCAGGAATCCGTCATCCTGTTCGAAGATACCCAGCGCAGCGTCATAGGGCAGGTACATCGCATCGGCGGCGCGTTGCCACAGCTCCACTTCCTGCGCTTCCAGGTGCAGATGCGCGGACAATTCGCGCATCCGCTGCGGGCGTTCCCCCGACAGCCAGCGCCAGGTGGCGACTGCGCAGCGCAGGTGCCGCTGGGCCATGCGGTTGGTGTAGTAGTTGTTGTTGACCAGTGTCGTGTATTCGTCCGGCCCAGTGACTTCATGGATGCAGAAGGCACCCCCGCGCCGCGGGTTGAAGTGCCCGGCCTGCGGCCAGATGCGCGCGGTCTCGAACAGCATTTCCGCGCCGGCCTGGTCCAGGAAATCCAGGTCGTCGCTGCTCTCCAGATACAGCCCGATGCCGTAGGCGATGGCGGCATTGATGTGGTACGCCGCCGAACCGCTGGGGTAATGCGCGGAGCCTTCGCCGCCGTCGATGGTGCGCCAAGGGTACAGCGCGCCGACCGGATGGTTCATTTCGCGTGCATGCGCGCGTGCTGCTTCCAGCGTACGGTAGCGATAGAGCAACATGGCTCGCGCCACTTCCGGCGCAGTGAAAGCCATCACCGGCAACACGAAGGCTTCGGTATCCCAGAAGCAATGACCTTCGTAGCCTTCGCCCGTCAGTCCCTTCGCCGCGGTGCCATCGACGCCGTTGCGCCCTGCCGACTGCAGCAGGTGGAACAGATTGAAACGCAGCGCCTGTTCGGTCGCCGCGTCGCCGTCGATGGACAGCTCGGCGTGGCGCCAGAACGCCGCCAGCGCATCGGCCTGATCGGCCGCCAGTGTGTCGAAACCCGCTTCGGCCGCTTCCCGCAACGCCGCCTGCAAGCGATCCTCGCGCCGGGTCGCATCGCCATCGACGGCGTAGGCCACGAACTTTTCCAGAGTCACGGCGCGGCCCGGTTGCAGCGAACCGTGAAAACGCTGCTCGACGCGCGCGCCTTGCGCTTGCGCCTCCACGAAAGACAGGTCATCGGCCGCAAAGCGCTGCGTCTGTCCGCAGGTCAGCTCGATTCCGCTGCCCGAAGCGCGCTGCGACAATTGCGCGCCGCTTGCGTCCGCCTGCAGTCCGAAGGTTTCCATGCCCTGCCCGCCGGACACGCCGATGCGCGGGTCGTCGCCTTGTTCGACCGCCTGGCGTCCGCCCTCGATAAAGGAAACCAGCGTCACCGGGCCTTCGTAGTCCAGCGAAGCGACGCTGAAACGTATCGCCAGCAGCGCCGGCTGCGTGAGCGGCACCACGCGTTCGGCATGGATCTCGATACGGTGGCCTTCGCTGGTTCTGATCCGCAGGCGCCGATCGAGCGCGCCGCGCCGCAGATCGAGCGAGCGCTCGAACTGCAGCCATTCGGCCTGATCCAGGCGCACTCGCCGGTCGCCCAGCCATAGAGCGATGCCTTTGCCTTCGGCCACCGGCACGCGCGTGTCCGTGCTGCGCGCGAAGCCGGACAAGCGTTCGTGATAGTGGATCGGGTTCTTTTCGAACACCGCCGCCAGGAAGCTGCCGTCGCTGGGACTGTCGTCTTCCTCGAAACCGCCGCGCACGCCCAGCGATCCATTGGCCAGCGCGAACAGGCTTTCATCGCGCGCCCGCTGCGAGGGCTCGCAGGTGGTTTGCCGCAGGCGCCAGGGATCGAGAGGTGCCTGCGCGCCTTCTTGCGTCCGACCTGTGTCCTGGATTGCATCCGCCACGCGTCACACTCCGATTTCTTTTGTCTGCTTCCGGTGGCAATACCGGCGGGGAGGCAAGCTAGGAAGCATTGTTATCGATGTCAAGTTATCGATAACAAATAGAAGATCCATCACTCCGCATTCACGGCCCGAGAGCCGGTGTAATTCGGAATACTCACGCAGTGGATAACAATTTCTTTATGAAACAGAGGCTTGGATCAGCCGCAGCGAGCCGTGAAGGCGACGTGTTGTTCAAAGGGCCATCGCGCAATCGCTGCAACGCAGCAGACAACCGCGCTCAAGTGGCGCGCAGCACCAGGTGGGTGGGCAGAGTTTCGGACGTGGCCGGCTGACCCTCGATCAGGGTCCGGATCTTGCGGGCCAGCAGTACGCCTGCATCGATGAAGTTCTGGTGCACCGAGCTCAATGGCGGGACGTAGGTGGCACCCAGCGGGGTGTCGTCGTAGCCGATCACCGACACGTCCTCGGGCACCCGCCGCCCGCATTCGATCAGGGCGCGGATGGCGCCAATGGCCAGCAGATCGCTGGCGGCGAACAGGGCATCGATCTGCGGATGCTCTTTCAGCAACGCGTGCACCGCTTCGGCACCGGCGGTGACGGTGAAACTGGAGACCATGGGAGTGAACGGCGTGATGCCGTACTTGGCCAGGGTTTCGGCGAATCCCTCCAGCCGCTCGGCGAACTCGGCGTGCGCCGGATCGCCCAGGAACACCGGCCGGCTGCGGCCCAGCGCCAGGAATCTTTCCGCCGCCAGCGCCCCGCCGCGGCGATTATCGCTGCCGACCACCACGTGCGACTCATGCCGGCTGACCGCGCCCCATACCACCATCGGCCGGCCCCAGCCCTGCACCTCGTGCATCGCGTCCTCATGCGCGCCCTGCCCCAGCAGGATCACGCCGTCGGCCGCCTGCACATGGGACAGCGCGCCGCCCTGCAGGGACGTCAGCAATACGCTGTAGCCGGAAGAAGTGAGCTCCTGGGTGATGCCGCCCAGCAAGTCCAGCGGATAAGGCCCGGACATCTGCCGCTCAAGGGTGGGCTTCATTTCCACCACCACGGCCACGGTCATGCTGCGGCGCAGGCGCAGGTTGCGCGCGCTGACATTGAAGGCGTAGCCGTATTGGCGCGCGATTTCGGCGATACGGACGCGGGTTTCCGGATTGACCAGAGGGCTGTCGCGCAGCGCGCGCGATACCGTGATGGCGGAGACGCCAGCGATCTTGGCCAAATCGGCCATGGTCGGACTGTCGCTCTTTCTGCCGTCGGCAGGATCGTACTTGGAGGGACGCATGCGCCAGTACCCGATAACACTTCAGCATGAAACAGATCCTAGTCTCGCACGCGGCTGGCTTCATAGCGCGTTATGTGCGTTTCCAGCGGGGTCGAAGCGATCGCCGCGGCCACCGTGGGCTGCAGCAGCGCGTCGAGTCCGCGGAAACGCAGACAGCTCTTGCCCTTGTCCAGCTTCAGGCCGACGGCGGCATAGGCGACGCGCAGGTCGCGCTTGATCTGCGAATCGCCATACGCGCACATCAGGTACAGCGTGCAGCTGTTCTTCCGCGTGGCCAGCGCGGCGTATATCAAGGGTTGCTTGTTGAAGGTGACCGGATAACGCGACAGCAGGATCACCCAGCCGATCATTCCCCAATGCATGCCTTCCACGTAGCCCTCTGGCAGAGAGGCGATGCCCAAACCGGCCATATTCTGCCGACACGGATCAGATGCCGGCATGCACCGCTTCTGCGACTGCTCAGAAGCCCCGCGACAAAACCAGTTCGCGCTGCAGGGTACGGGCACGGGCATTCGCCGTCACCGACCCGCCTGAGCGCAGCCGTTGTGAAAGCGTCTTGGCCGCAGCGCGCAACTCGGGCACGGCCGTAATCTCCCAGAGGTGCCCGCGAAGAAGAGGTCCGATGCAATAGAGATCGGGAATGCGATTTCCATGCTGATCCAGTGCCTCGAGATCATCCGTCACGTTGATGCCCAGACCCTGCGCATCGGCGTCGATCAGGCCCGCCTCGCGCAAATGCGATGCAAGCGGATGGGTAGTGCGGAGAAGGTCGGTATCCAGGCCGGTCGCGCGGATCACATAGTCGTACTGTTCGACCTGGATCTTCTCCTTGCCGCGTTCGCGGATGAGCGCCTCCGCGCTGTTCGCGCGCAGTCCGGCCCTGAGCAGACGCGCGGCACGCACCTTGAGCTGTCCCGATGTCCGCAGGCCGTCCAGCAATTCGCCCACTTCAGGTGCAACACGATGGCGAGCGACCTCCCAGTAGGAACGGACATGGCGCAGGAAGCGCGCGCGTTCCTGCGTCGGCAATCCGCGCCAGAACGCTTGAGTATGCGGCCGTAGCGCGTCGACCGCGCCGCGCCAGTCCGGCACGACATGGGACAGGGAGCGGATGGCGGCAACAAGCTGGCGGACATCGTGTTTGCGAAGCGCCTGATGAACGCTGGGTGGCAGCTCGATAGGCGCGCCGGCAGCGGGCACATGGGATTGGGGCAGCAGCCCGTGCCGGGAGATCGCCACGATTTCACCGCGATGGTTCCGGCTCGCGAAACTGGCCGCCACGTCCGCCATGGTCAGCCCGGCACCGATGATCAGCACACGCGCCCCGGAATCGACCTGGCCCAGCGCATCGTCCTGCCAAGGCCATGCGATGTACCGGGGATGCCGGGCCAGCCTGGGCCCGATACCTGTCAACCGCTGCGGCGGCAGCGCACCCAATGCGAGCACGACCTGATCGCTGGCGAAATAGCTCCCGTCATCCAGGTGCACGCGAAAGCCATCTCCAAGCCGATTGATCGCAATAACCTCCTGACGCAGCAGGGTCAGGTTTTTGGCCCGCTCCTTCGCCTTCTGCAGGCGATCGGTCAGATACTCGCCGTAAGCCAGGCGGGGCAGGAAACCTTCCCGCCCCTGTTTGCCCAGGTTCAACCAATCGGCGAATTCCTCCGGTTTGTCCGGATCCGCGCCCAGAAACCCGGCACGGACATTGAGCACATGCTCCGGTCGCGTTTCACCGTAGGCGACGCCGCGCGCGAACGTGTCTTCGACGCCTGCGAGGCAGACTTCCGTGTCCTCGTCGTTTTCCGATGCCAGCAATGTCGCCAGGGTGCTGCCACTGAAACCCGCGCCGATGATCGTGATCCGCATGACATGTCTCCCGTTGGGCCGGGTGACTTTCTAGCAATCGATCAGAGTGAATGTGTGATGAAACGGTTATCGACGTTCTTTATTTCCCTTCCTTGCCGACGATAAGCGAGCGAATGCATTGAGCTGCAACGGTTATGCCGGTGGCGCTGCAATTGATAGCCGGTCGTCATGTGCTTATGCCTCTCCGTCACCAGTCGAACCGAGTGCCTCCGGACTCATGCGGCTCCTGCCTCCAATCCGATCCCCTGTTTTCAGGCAACGTCCACGATGAGTTTGCCGAAATTATTGCCTTCGAGCAGTCCAATGAAGGCAGACGGCGCCTGTTCCAATCCATTCACCCGGTCCTCGCGCAGTTTTACGCGACCGGCGGCGAGCCATTGCCCCATGTCGCTGCGGAACTGTTCGAAACGGTCGGCGTAATGGTCCAGGATGATGAAACCCTGCATGCGGACGCGCTTCTGCAGCACGGTGGCCAGCAACTGCGGCCGCAGATCTTCGCAGGAGGACAGCGATGACGAGTTGTAGTGCGCGATGAAGCCGCAGACCGGCACGCGCGCGCCCAGGTTGAGCAGTGGGAGCACGGCGTCCAGTACGGCGCCGCCGACGTTTTCGAAATACACGTCGATGCCATCGGGGCACGCCGCGGCGAGACTTTCCTGCAATCGCCCTTGGCGACGATCGAGGCATGCGTCGAAACCCAGCTCTTCGACGGCGTAGCGGCATTTGTCGGCGCCGCCGGCAATCCCGACTACGCGCGCGCCCTTGAGTTTGGCCAACTGCCCTACCACGGCACCGACTGCACCGGTCGCCGCAGCGACGACCACGGTGTCGCCGGAGCGGGGCTGGCCGATGTCCAGCAGCCCGACGTACGCGGTGAAACCCGGCATCCCCAGGCCTCCCAGCGCCAGCGACGGCTGCGCCATGTCGTCCAGCAGTTGCAGGTCGGAACCCTCCGATAGTGCGTAGTCCTGCCATCCCGCGCTGGCAAGCACGATCTGGCCCTCGCGGAAGCGGGAATTGCGCGAGGCGACGATACGGCTGACCGTGCCTCCCACCATCGGTTCGCCCAGCGCTACCGGCGGCGCATAGCCCGGGCCCACTTCGTCCATCAGATTGCGCATGTAGGGATCGAGCGACAGCTGCAAAGTGCGCAGCAGGATCTGGCCATCGGCGGGCGGGGCAACCGGTTGTGTATCGAGCTGGAAATTCTGCAGCGTCGGCAAACCTTTGGGGTGTGCGGCGAGAAGGATGCGGCGATTGAGCGTGGCATCGAGATTCATGCGCTTTCCTTGCATCGATCGGTTTGCGTCGATCAGTCGGCGGGAAGTTCGGAGGGCGATACCGCACTGCCTTGCGCCGTTGCCGCGTTCGGGCCGTAGCGCAGGGTGAGCAAGGTTCCCAGGGTCATCATGACGACTGCGAACAACGGGCCTCCGGAGGCGCCGATGTGATCGACCAGCAACCCGCCGCCGATGGCGCCGGTGGCGATGGCGATCTGGAACGCTGCGACCAACAGGCCGCCCGCGCCTTCGGCCTGATCGGGGGCCGCCCGCACGATCCAGATCTGGAAACCGACCGGGAACGCACCGAAGGCGAAGCCCCACAACACCACGGCAACGGCGGTGACTGCGTACGAGTGCCCCGCCAGCAGCAGGCTGGCCGCCAACACGGCGATCAGCGTGCCGCCGAAAACTATGGCATGGCGCTCGCTGCGTCCGGCGATGTATCCGCCCACGAAGTTGCCGAAGAAACCGCCGATGCCGTATCCCAGCAGGATGGCCGAGATGGCGCCGACCGACAGCCCGGTGATGTTCTCCATCAGCGGACGAATGTAGGTGAAGCCGGCGAAGTGCGCCGAGATCACCAGCAGCACGGCCAACAGCGCCATGCGCACAGCGGGGCGCGTCAACAGTTCGCCGAGCACGCGCAGATCGGGGTTGGCCTTGGGCGGTAGCGCCGGCAGCGAGAACAGCTGCGCTATCAGCGTGATCGCGCTGACCGCGCCCGCGGCGACGAAAGCGCTGCGCCAGCCCCACAACTCGCCCATCCAGGCGCCTATCGGGGCAGCGCACACGGTCGCGACGGAAACGCCGGTAAGAATGAGCGACATCGCCCGTGGGAAGTGATGCTCCGGCACCAGGCGCATGGCCAGTGCCGCCGCCATCGACCAGAAACCGCCCAGCGCGATACCCAGCATCACGCGGGCGACGAGCAAGGTGGACAAGCTGCCCGCGATGGCAGCCAGGCCGTTGGACAGCACCAGCAGCAAGGTCAGCGCGATCATCACGCGCTTGCGATCGATGCGACGCGTCAGCAAGGGAATGGAAGGCGCGGCGATGGCCCCGATCAGCGCGGTGGCGGTGACCGTCTGGCCAGCCACCCCTTCGCTCACGGACAGGTCGGAAGCCATGGCGGTCAGCAGGCTGGCTGGCAGGAACTCGGCGGTGACCAGGCCGAACACGCCCAGCGCCAGCGAGGCGACGGCGGCCCAGCGTGGCGTGACGGTGTCGGCTAGCGGGAGCGGGGCAAGATCAGGGCACTCGGGACAGGCGGTGGAGGACACGTGGGGTCGCTTGGTTGAGCCGGGCCGCCAGTTTGGCGTTATCATGTCGGCGTTTCCATGCCGAAAATACCGGAATGCTTGTCCATTTGTCCGATCCTCTACCCCCACCCGGCCCCGGTCCGGCGTCGCCAGGCGCGCACGACATGCTCACCCGGGTGTTGCTGGGGTTGCGGCTGGAGGGCGTCGAATACGGCCGCTGCCTGATGCAGACGCCGTGGGCGATCGCCTTTCCCGCCAGTCGCGAAGCCCGTTTCCACTTCGTCGCCCAGGGCGGCTGCTGGCTGCGCACGGCGTCCTCGGAGTGGATGCGGCTGGAACCCGGAGACGCGGTGTTGCTGCCGCACGGCAGCTTCCATGTCCTGGCCAGCGCGCCCGATGTGCCGACCGTAGATATCGACCGGCTGGCCCGCGTGCCGGTCTCCGAAAACATCTATCTGGTGCGGAGCGAGGCCACCGGCAGCGACGCGGATCCGTCCAGCGTCATTTTCTGCGGATCCATGCGCTTCAACCTGGATCCGCTGCACCCGCTGCTGGCGATGATGCCGGAGGCTATGCACGCCGGCGCTCTGGTCGAGCGCGATCCGACCGTGCCCGGCCTGCTGGAAGCGATGGAGCGCGAGGTGTCGCTGGACCGGATCGGCGCTTGCGGCATCCTGGCGCGATTGGCGGATGTGCTGGCCGCCAGCATCATCCGTGCATGGGTGGAGTGCGGCTGCAGCGACTCGACCGGCTGGATCGCGGCCGTGCAATGTCCACGGATCGGCAAGGTCATGGCCGCCATCCATGCCGAACCGGAGCGCGACTGGAGCGTGCCGGTGCTGGCAGAGCTGATGGGCGCTTCGCGCTCGACTTTTGCCGAGGCTTTCACCCGCACCGTCGGCGAGAGTCCCGCCAAATACGTAGCCAAGGTGAAGATGTTCCAGGCCCGCCGTTGGATCGCACAGGAAGGCATGCGCATCACGGTCGCGGCCCATCGGCTGGGCTACGACTCCGAGGCTTCGTTCAGTCGGGCCTTCAAGCGCGTCATCGGCCAGCCGCCCAGCGCGGTGCGTACCGGATAGGCGCGGAACCGGAGCACGTTCCGCCTCGCCGACTGGCGCCAAGGCGGGAATCATGCTGAGCAAACGGAAGCGTGAACCGCGTTCTTTCCCGAGGCATGGTCATCGAGATATTCCAGGGCGCAGAACGCGTTAGCGCAAGCCTTCACTCCGGACGAAATACTTCAGGGAAACTCCCGAAGCAAATCATTCCGGATTCGAGTTCAACAAGGCGCTTTCGCTTCATTCGCAACACTCCTGCTGCCCAGGCAGCTAGCTATGTGTTGCATCGATCGTATGAAACCGCCGCCAGAAGCGGACATTCGTTGAAGCGCCCGTGCGGGCGGTATCTGGAGACCGTACAGCTACCGGCCGCTCTCACCGGGTTATCAGACTACTTTCCCCAAACAGTTTGACTAGTGCTCTTAACAGGGCAGTACTGCTTCGGATATTTTTGGCACCCAAAGGGAATTGTCTTCAGACAGGCAGTGCATTCGACAGCCGCGCCAATATGTCCGCCCGGCAAACATCCAAGATTTCGTCCGCGAGCGACGCATCGTCGGGGCAGGACCTCGACAACACCACCGCGCCAACGGCCTGCGCCATCAAGGCGATCTGGCGCGCACGCGCGTCGTTGTTCACGCCATCAACCGGCAGCTCTCCTTGGCGCACCGGCGCAGACACCTGACGCTCGATACCAGCAGCGAACACCGCCTTGACCGATTCCGGCTGACGCGCGGTGTCCGCGCAGAGCGCGGCCATGGTGCAACCGTTGCCTGGCTTGTCCCGATGCTCCCGGGAGACGTAGTGCTCCATGAAGGCCGCCAAATCAATGCCCGTAGCGTCGTCCGCGGAACGCGCCAAACCGAAGCTTGCCGCTTCCTCCATCAGGTCGGTCTTGGAGCCGAAATGTTTGTAAAAGCCGCCGTGGCTGAAGCCGGCGGCCGCCATCAGATCCGCTACACCCACGCCGTCATAACCCCGCTCCCTGAACAGGGTGGACGCGGTTTCGACGATATGCGCCCGGTTTGCCTGCGCCTGTGCCTTGGTGACCTTCATAACCGATGTCTCTTGATGTTCTGCCTACGGAGGCGTCACACAATATTACATATAGATGATGACCATAATCAAAACATTGACATTAATGATGATGACCGTCATCATTAGGTCCACTACCAAAGCAGAACCGGGGACAAAACGCTGTACCCGGCCTCATCCACAATCAATACCTCTGGCACGACATGACCGACACGACGCTTTTCCAGCCCTACCCGCTCGGCCCGCTGACCCTCGCCAACCGCATCGTGATGGCGCCGCTGACGCGCAACCGCGCTGGCGCCGGCCTGGTGCCCAGCGCGCTGGCTGCTACCTATTACGCCCAACGCGCTTCGGCGGGCCTGATCATCACCGAGGCCACCCAGGTCTCGGCCCAGGCCCAGGGCTACCAGGACACCCCCGGCCTGTACACGCAGGACCAGATCGATGGCTGGCGCCAGGTCACTGATGCCGTCCACGCCCAAGGCGGACGCATCTTCGCGCAGCTGTGGCACGTCGGCCGCATCTCCCACGTGGATCTGCACGACGGCGCCGCGCCGGTGGCCCCTTCGGCCATCCGTGCCCAGACCAAGACCTTCGTCAACAACGGCTTTGCCGATGTCTCCCAGCCACGTGCGCTGGAGATCGATGAATTGCCCGGCATCGTCGAAGACTTCCGCCTGGCGGCGGCTAACGCCGTCACGGCGGGCTTCGACGGTGTGGAGATCCACGGCGCCAACGGTTATCTGCTGGAACAGTTCATCAAGGACGGTGCCAACCAGCGCACCGACGGCTACGGCGGCTCCATCGAGAACCGCGCGCGCCTATTGTTGGAAGTCACCGCCGCGGTGGTCAAACAAATCGGCGCCGACCGCACCGGCGTGCGCATCTCTCCGGTGTCGCCGGCCGGCGCCATTTCCAGCAGCGATCCGCAGCCACAGTACGACTACCTCGTCGAACAACTCGATGCACTGGGCATCGTCTATCTGCATGTGGTGGAAGGCGCCACAGGCGGCCCGCGCGACGTGGCGCCGTTCGACTTCGACGGTTTGCGTCGTCGCTTCACACGCACCTACCTGGTCAACAACGGCTACGACCTGCAACTGGCCAGCGCCCGCCTGACTCAGGGCAAGGCAGACCTGTTCGCCTTCGGCCGTGCGTTCATCAGCAACCCCGATCTGGTCGAACGCTTGAAGACCGGCGCTCCGCTGGCCGCGCTGAATCCGGCCACCTTGTACGGCGGCGGGGCCGAAGGCTACGTCGACTATCCGGCCCTGGCCGACGCCCATGCGCAATAAGCCTGCTGACGAGGCCGCGATGCATGCGGCCTCGTCCTACTGGCCCGACACATCGCCCTCCCATGATCCACACCACAACTCCAGAGAAATACGCCATGACTGATCGCCCTACCGTCCTCATCACCGGTGCCTCCAGCGGCATCGGCGCCACCTATGCCGAACGCTTCGCGCAGCGCGGCCATGATCTCGTGCTGGTCGCACGCGACAAGGCGCGACTGGAAGTACTCGCCGCTCGCCTGCGTCAGGAAACCGGGGTCGCCATCGACTTGCTACCGGCCGATCTCACCCAGCACGATGAACTGGCCGTTGTCGAAGCGCGCCTGCGCGACGATGCCCGCATCGGCATCCTCATCAACAACGCGGGCATCGCCCAGTCCGGCGGTTTCGTCGAGCAATCGGCCGACAGCATCGAACGGCTGGTGACCTTGAACACAACCGCGCTGACCCGTTTGGCCGCGGCCGCCGCTCCCCGCCTGGTCGAGGCCGGCGAAGGCGCGATCGTGAACATCGGCTCGGTGGTTGGCCTGGCGCCGGAATTCGGCATGTCGGTCTACGGCGCGACCAAGGCCTTCGTGCTGTTCCTGTCCCAGGGAATGAGCCTGGAACTCGCGCCCAAGGGAATCTACGTGCAAGCGGTTCTGCCTGCGGCCACACGCACCGAAATCTGGGAGCGTGCCGGCATCGACATCAATACCCTGCCCGAGGTGATGGACGTGGGCGAACTGGTCGATGCGGCCCTGGTCGGCTTCGATCGCCGCGAAGCCGTCACCATTCCTCCACTGCATGTGGCCGCACGCTGGGACACGTTGGATGCCACGCGTCAGGCCCTGCTCACCGACATCCGGCAGGCACAGGCCGCGGAACGTTATCGCATCGTCGTTTGAGGCGATACGGCTCGGCACCCCACAACGGTGCCGAGGCGGACAATCAGAAGGCCGGTTGGACCACGGATGCCCGAAGCGGGGCAGGAAGATGGCGGCGTCCGGGATCGTAGAGAAGCAGACCGCTCCCACATCAAGGCCTTCTGGCTGTCCGTGTACCGGATCCGGCTCCTTCGCTTCATTCGCAACACTCCTGCTGCCCAGGCAGCTAGCTATGTGTTGCATCGATCGTATGAAACCGCCGTCGGAAGCGGACACCCGACGTCGCTGGCAACGGCCTGCCGGAGACCGGTCCGGTTGACCAGTGGGCCGCAGACTGTCGCGGCCGCATCCTCGTTCATTGGCCGGCGGGCGGTTGCCAGAGTTCCACCTTGTTTCCTTCGGGATCGATGACCCAGGCGAACTTCCCATACTCGGAATCGTCGATCTTCTCGAGAACGTTGCAGCCTTCTTCGCGTAGCACTTTGACCAGGGCGTGGAGATCCTCCACCCGGTAATTGATCATGAAAGTCGCGGTGCTGGGCGCAAATTGATCGCCTTGCGCCGAACCGACGGACCAGATGGTTGTTCCAGCAACCGGCTTGCCTTCGCCGTCGGCCCAGCTGAACGCCGTGCCGCCCCATTCCTGTACATCGATTCCCAGGTGCCGCTTGTACCAGGCCTGCAGCGCCGGAGCGTCTTTGGCTTTGAAAAAGATGCCGCCAATGCCTGTGACTCGCTTCATGGAACCTCCGAGGGCGAATGATGATGGGTGAGAGTGTGTCTTCCGCGGCTCAGACTTCAACCCCGCCGCACCGGCAGGAACCGGCTGTTTCGCAGCAACCCCGCCGAGACCAGCGACACCAGCACGCCGACCGGGAATATTTCCACGAAGGTCATCGGCAGGCGGAACAGCGGGTCGGCGTACTGCAGTTTGAACGCCTCCATGTCGGCGCTCAGCTTCGCCAGCGACTCGGCGCTGGCGCCCTTCGCCTTCTCGCTTGCGATAATCGCCTTCGAATAGGAGGTGGCAAAATCCATGTGCGTCATCGCCTGCACCGCTTCCCACGCGGCCACGTAGAACAGCCCGGCGATGAAGCTGATCCCCAGCCCGACCCCGAACGCCGGCCAGAACCCGATCACCCCGCCCCGGTCGACGTCCCGGTGCCGCTTGATCCCCACGAACACCGCGCTCAACGCGATCAGCATGGTCGTATAGCCGATCAGCATGCCGTACTTCAGCGGCGGCATCCCGGAGAACGCGGTGAAGGTGACTAGCTCGAACCCGCCAACGACCAGGCCGGCGATCACGCCGTACTTCAGGATGGTTCGCAGCATGATGTGACTCCTCAGTGGTAGGTAGGGCCGCCATTGACCGCGATCCGGCGCCGCCCGGCAATCGCCCGAAAGGGTGATTTCGGCGTATTCACCCCAAAGAATCCGGCGTCAGGGCACGATCCCCAGCTCGCGCGCCCGGTGGATCGCCTCGGTGCGCCGCCTCGCATCCAGCTTTTCGAACAGCCGCGCCACATGCGTCTTGACCGTGTTCGGCGATACGTGGAGATGCGCGGCGATCTCTTTGTTGGAGCGGCCGGCGGCCAGCTCTTGCAATACCTCCAGCTCCCGCTCGCTCAGGCCCAGCGCCGCCTGCGCCTTCGGGTTGCCGTCGAAGGCTACCGGCGCCGGCGCAGCGAAGACCCGCACGCCCAGGACGATACCCAGCACCAGGAAGGCAGCCGCGACCAGGAACAGGTAGATGTCGCCCGAATGCATCCGCGCCAAGCGCTCGTAGTCGAGCCACTGCAGGATCAGCGTCCCCGCCGCCAGCAGCGCCCCGTAGCCGACCACCCGCTTCCACATCCCCGCCTCCGCTCGCCCCTTACGCATTCATCTTAGCGCCGATCCACGAGCGGCAAGAAAAGGTCGCGCAGCTCGACTCTCTTCAAAGACGCGATCGACTATCCGGTTGCGGATCGCGGGCGATAGGGCGTCCAGATTGCGCAACACACACTGCTGAGCGAGCGAGTCGATGGCGACGCAAGAAGGCAGTCGCGGATCTACAGATCACACGACCAGACCTGGCCTATCAGATCCTTCCCGAAGCTGTGGTGCGGCTCCTCCTCGACAAGTCGGAATCCCGCCTTCTCGTAGATTCTGCGCGCGCCGGTAAGCACGCTGTTGGTCCAAAGGATCATCTTCTGGTAGCCGGCCTGGCGGGCGAAGCGCAGGCATTCGTCTACCAGCCGGCCACCGATCCCCATCCCCCGGGTCGATGGGTCGACATACAGCAGCCGCAGCTTGGCAGTGGCCTGATCGTGGCGGACCACGAACACCGACCCGACCACTTTCCCGTTCTTCTCGGCGATCCAGCAGCGCTCGGATGTCGAATCGAAATCGCGTATGAACTTGGCCACGATTTCCGCCACCAGCGCCTCGTACTCGTTGTTCCATCCGTACTCCTGCGTGTACAGGACGGTCTGGCGGTGAACGATCCAGCCCATGTCGCCGGGCCGTGGATCACGCAATAGATAGCCGGCGGTTTTTTCTTCGTCGATCAGTGCCTGGATCTGCTCCATCGCACCGATCAGTTGGGACTGTTCCGGTTCGGAGAGAGGTTCCAGCATCGTCATGATCTCCCCGCGGGAGGCTGCGTTGAGCGGTTCGAAGGTATCGCGCCCTTTCCTGGTCAGCGAAAGCTGCGCTGCGCGCGCATCGGCATCGGACCGTGTCTTGACCAGTAAGCCCTTCTTCTCGAAACCGGCGATCACCCGGCTCACATAGCCGGCATTGAGCCCCAGTTCGCGGCAAAGGTCCGCGCTGGTCAGCGTCGGCCTGTGGGCCAGCTCATACAGGATGCGAGCCTCGGTCAGCGAGTACTCGCTTTCCAGCAGATGCTCATTGAGCAACCCGATGCGCCGGGTATAGAGGCGGTTGAACCGGCGAATCTTCTCCGCGCGTTCCTCTTGGACTTTTCCGCTCATTCGCCCACCCATTAGTTGCCTAAGGCATGTATATATTTGCTTTAGGCAATTAAATCAACAGGAGGGGCCGATCTGCCGATCAGACCGGGAATTTGCGCTGGCCCCGCTCGGCCGACAGGCGGTGGGCGCCTGCCAAGGCTGTGCTGTGCGATTTGATCGTTCGCATGAACAACCATTCGCCCGTGACACGCTGCGGGGTGACGTCGATCATCATGTAGCCGCGCTGGCTGGTGTCGGCCCAAACCAGCTCCGGGTTGGCGGCAACGAAAGCACTGGCAACGTTCTTCGGATCTGTCGCCAACTGTCCTTCCATGCCATGGGAAGTCACGCTGTGGCCGGCGAATTCGACGCCCGCGGGTCGTCCGTCTTCGCTCAACGAATACGCCCAGGCATTGTGGCTATCGCCCGACAGCATCACCAGATCCGCATCCGCGTGCTGGGCCGCCTTCAGCAGACGCGAACGGGCCGCGGGATAACCGTCCCAGCGATCCATCCACATCGGCAGGCCGAGCCTGGAAGCACGCACGTCTCTCTTGAACTTGTCCACGGTGCGCTCACCCGCTTCGGGGTGAAGCCAGTCTGGCGCCGCTTCCGGCATCAAGGTGCGTCCGATGATCGTTCCCATGCCGACCATCTGCCAGGTGGAAGTGGACGCGTTGCGTTTCAATTCGTGCGCCAGCCAGGATTCCTGTTCCGAGCCGAGCATCGTCGCCGTCGGATCGCGCCACGCGCCGTCACGGAAATTACTCAACGCCACCCCCGGATTGCTGGCCTGATGCGCCTCGGCCAGCTCCGCCGATGGTGGCCGCGTACGCGCCAGAAGGCGGGATTCGGTGCGGTACAGCGTGGCGAGCGTGCCGATGGCGTAGGCCTTCCAAGGCTCCTCGGAAACGGGAAGCCACTCGCGGTAGGCCTGCATCGCGGCCGCGCGGCGGGTATTCCAATCCCCTTCGGACTGCGGCTGGTGATTGGACGCACCGCCTTCCCAACTGTCGTTGGTGATCTCGTGGTCGTCCCACAGCGCGACCATCGGAGCCATCTGGTGCAGCTTCTGCAGGTCGGGATCGGCGCGGTAACAGGCGAAGCGCAGGCGATAGTCGATCAAGCTGATCATCTCGTGGTCGTGCGCGGGCATGACCTCCCGGCCTGCGACACGATCCTTGTCCTTGTACGAAGCGATGCCGTATTCGTAAAGGTAATCGCCTACGTGCAACCACAAGTCGAGATCATCGCGCGCCGCCGCGTGGGCGTAAGCGTTGAACCAGCCCATCGGAAGGTTGGAGCAGGAAAACAGGCCCAGCTTGAAGCGATCGACATCGCCGGCCGGCAGCGTCTTGGTGCGCCCAACCGGAGATTTGTCGCCGTCCGGCGCAATGAAACGGTACCAGTAGGTCGTACCGGCTTGCAGGCCGTCCACCATCAGCTTGGCCGTCCAGTCGCGATACGCTCCGGTGCGCACGCTGCCGCCTGAAACCACGCGGGTGAAATCGCGGTCCAGGGCGATTTCCGCATCAAGACGGACTTCATCGACACTTGCGGCCGGTACGTAGCGCGTCCACAACAGCATGGAGTCGGAACCCGGCTCGCCGCTGGCGACGTTGTGGGTGAAACCCCTGGCTCCCAACACTTCGGCGCAAAGACTGCGGCCTATCGGCAGCGCCAACGCCCCCAGGCCAAGCGCGCCGCCGATGACAAGACGCCGGCGTTCGATATTCACCGTCATGGCATTTCCTCTGCTTTCACCGGAACCAGTGGCTCCTGCGCATTCCCTGTCCATCGCATCAGGGTGAGGTCGGACGTTTGCGCGCCCTTGTCGCCCGAGTTCACCGAGAGGTAGAACAATTCCCGGCCGACCGGTTGGAAACCCACGTCGGCCTTCTGATTCCAACCGCGCACGCCGGTAGAAGGGTCCTTCAATCCGTCATCGGCCAGTGCGAGCAACCGGCCCTTCTCCCAGCCATCGCCGTCCGCACTCGACACGCCGACCAGATCACCCGTAATCGGTTGCGTACGTGCCTCGACCGCGAACAATTGGTAGTTGGGGAAGGACTTCTTCTTGCCTCGGTAAACGCCCATGAACCAGCGCCGCAGCGTTTCGTCGTAGGAAAGATTCTGCACGCCGTAGCTGGTGTTGCCGGTGCGGACGAAATACTTCCCTTGCAGCGTAGTCGGGCCGCTGCGGTGCGGTTTCCCCTCGGTCAGCGGTCTGGCGTAGTTGGCCCAATCGCCGATGTCGTACTGAAGAAGCACTTGATGGTCGTTGTCGACGCGCGCGGTGTCGCCGTAGATGCCGTAGGCAACGGTAAGGTAGCGCGGGCCATCGGTACGACCGAAGGCCGGGCCAAAACCAACGCCGTCGATTCCGGAGCATCCGTATCTGTGGTCCCGTGTATCGGCCAGGTTGCCATCGAATTTCCCATCGCCGTCCACGTCGGCGAGGTAATCCTTGGCTACCTCCGAAAGATAGACAGCGCGGAAAATCTCCGTCCCGCTCGCCTCGATGCCAATCCTGTCGATCCGATTCGCGTCGATCACGGCAATGTAGAAAGCCTTGTCCTCTTTGTATTCGAGGGAGCCGTAAACCTTCCCGTCGGCCGGGTTGAAATCGAGATCGCCCAGATGGCCGGTCCAGCCGACCAGCGTGCCGATGAGCTTGCCGCTGAAATCGTATTTCGCCAGGAGATTGGTGAACGAGTAATAGATATAGCCGCCCTCCGTATCCACGGCGATGCCTTGCACGTGACCGGAGGACCAGGCGCCGCCGTTCTGCGTGAGCGGCAGGCGGGCCGATGGCGGTGCGGCGGCGGACTGCGCGCTCGCCGCGAAGGTGGCGACGGACAGCGCTGCGACAGCGAACAGGACGCCGACCGCGGACAGGATGCGATGCGCGGAACGCGCACCGTGGGGTCGGAAACGAAGCGGAACGATCATGGTGTCGTCGGGCCGGGAGCGAGCCTCAGAATCGTGCCTTGATGCCGAAATTCCACATCGATCCGTAGATGGTGTACTGCTGAACGCGGCTGGGGATGTTGGAATAGATGATGTCCGGTTCGTTGAAGATGTTGCGCCCCGCAAGTTGCAGTTCGACGTTCTTCGAGAGTTTGTAGCTGGCGCTGATGTTCCACAGCTCGCGCGCGGTGTGGTAGAGAACGCCGTTGTTGGCGGTGGTGGGCGTGTTGCTCAGGGCGCTGACGCGGTACTCGCCCTGCCGGTTGCCGTTGATCTGCAGATCGAAGCGACCGTAGTTGTAGCGAAGCCCCCAGTTGGCTGCCTGCTCGGGCATGTTCTGGCGTTCGCCGTCGGCATCGATCGAGGTGATCGAGCCATAAAGGCTGAGGCCCTTGAGCGCGCCGGGCAGGAAGGTCAGCTGCTGGCTGTATTCGAAGGTCAGGCCTTCGTTGGTGCTGGTTCCGGGCAGGTTCTGCGCGCTGCGGAAGGTGTAGCCGGCGTATTCGTCGGGGTCGAAACCGACATCCTCGGGTTCGACCGTGACGCCGGTGACCTGCATGTCCGTCATGTCGAGCTTGTAATAGGACAGGCCGAGGATGCCGGAGGGTTCGAGGTAGTACTGGAGACTGGCGTAATACTTGGTGGAGTGCTCGGGTTTCAGCTCCGGATTGGGCACGGTGACGATCATGGTGTCGTCGTTCACCGAGACCACGCCGCCGAGATTTCCGTAATCGGGGCGGAGGATGGATTCGCTGAAGGCGAGCTGGCCGACCAGCTTCTCGGTGAAGTCGTACTTGATCCCGCCGCTGAGGAACCAGTCCTCGTATTCGCCCTGGCGCGTGGAGTACGCGCCGTTGTGGTACTGGTACAGCAGGCCTTCGACGGTGTTGACCGAGAGACCGGCTTCGGTCACTTCGCTCACCGGGCGGACGTTGGCGATTCTTGCAGCGGTCTTGGTCTTCTCGTAGCGCAAACCCAGGTCGAAGCGGGCATCGCCGAGGCGTGTCTGCGCCTCCAGGTAGGCGGCATCGATCTGTTCCTGGATGCGCTTGTCGTTGTCGAGCTTGCGCTTCAGGTTGCCCACGGTATCGGCGACGAAATACTCGGGGTGCTCCTTGTAGATGTCGTGCGTCGCATAGTTGCTGTCCGCGCGCCAGTTCTGGCCGTTCATGTTGCCGGCGTCGAAACCGTTGATTTCAAATTGATAGTTATGCGTCCAGGGGATGACCGCCGCAGGATCTCTCTGGGTCAGATCGCGGTTGGGTCCGACGTACTGGAATTGCTGGAAGGAACCCTCGTTGGTCCTCCAGTCGTTCTTGCGGCTACCCAGGCCACCCATCAGCGTGACCGGAAGTTCCTGCAGAGTGAACCGCTTCTTCAGGTCCAGATAGCCGCCATATTGATCATTGATGGCGTCGGACTCGGCGGTGCGGACGTTGTTGCCGATATCCGCGTCGCGATTGAAGTTCGTGGGGTCGCCCCAGGGACGGCCGGCGGTCTGCGTGAGCATCCACTCGTTCGAATCCTCCGAGGGGCGATCAAGGGTGAAGCCGATGCCGGTCAGCCAGCTGTCCGTGCGCTGGAAGAAGCCCTCGCTGGTATCGCGGAAGTTGAATTCGGATCTGGAGTAGCTGCCGCGTAGTGTGGCCTCCAGGGTGTCGTTCTTGAATTCGAGTTTCGGGGCGACGGTGTAAGTGGGGGTTCCGGCGTAGCGGTGCGAATACTCGGTTCTCAGGCGTGTGTTGGTGCCGTTGGGATTCACGACGATGTGGGTGGGCGTGGATCCGGGCGTGGCATAGGACGCCGTGGGAGTGCCGAAGTAAAGGAAGGTGTACTGGTTGAAGTATTCGACGTCGTAGAACGAATACGTGCTGCGCAGGGACAGAACTATTTCGTCCGTAAGCTGGTAGTCCGTGCTCAGGTTGGCGGCCGTACGGCTGGTCATCTTCGGGCCGGGGCGCCACATCAGGCGATACGGCATGACCCGGCCATCGGGGAGATAGGACCAATCGGTCTGGATACGGTCCTGCTGAACGTAGTTGGCGTTGTAGCTGGTGTTGAACTCGACGCCCAAACGGCCGTCCAGGAAGACGTCGCCGAAGCCGAACTGGCCGGAGGGGTAGACGGTCGAATGCTTCTTGTCGTCGGGGAAATACTTGCGCGAGAAAGTGGAGTCGGAGGTGCCGACGCCGCCGAGCTGGAAAACGAGCTGGCGGCCGGTGCGATTGAAGGCGTACTTGCTGCGCAGGTTGATCTGTCCGCCGGGGGAATCGGCGTCCATGCGGGCGCTGAGCGTGTTGTTGAGTTCGATCGACTCGATGCCGGTGATGGACATCTGCTCGAAGGAGTTCTGGCGGCCGCTGTTGTTGTTGGACGTGGCGGTGGCCATGCGGGCGCCGTCCACGGTGAAGGTGGAATACTTCGGGTCCAGGCCGCCGATGCGCACGGCGGTGGCGTCCACTTCGGTGTAGTCCAGGGAAATGCCGGGCATGGACTTCATGAACTCGCCCACATCGCCCATGGTGAGAGCGCCGTAGTTGTCGGCGGCCACGACATTCTTCGCGTTCATCGCGGCGCGACGCTCCATGATGGCGCTGGCCTGGCCTTCGCGCTTGGCAGTGACCTGGATCATGTCCATTTCGACCGCGTCGCCGCCGCCCGGGGCGGTGTAGGAAGGCACCCTCAGCTCGAAATCCAGCGTCGCCGTCTGGCCTGCGACCACGTTGGCGATCGTCTTCGAATCCTGCAGGCCGGTGTACTTGGCTACGACGGTGACTTCACCGGCCGGCACGCCGGTGAGACGGAAACTGCCGCCGTCCTCGGAGTAGGCGACGATCGTGGTGCCCTCGACGCGGATCTCGGCATTGCGCACGTACTCCCCGGTTGCGGTATTGAGGATGCGACCGCGCACGCCTCCGCTGCCGATCTGCGGCTCCGATCGCGCACGCCCGGAGCCGCCATTCGCCTTCTGCAGCAGGATGACATTGCCTTTATCGGACTTGATTTCCAGGCCCGTTCCTTCCAGCAACAGGCGCAAAGCCTCGCGCGCATCCATTTCACCGACGATGGCTCGCGTACTGATGCCTTCCAGCGCTCCTGCCGGCGCGATGATCTGCACCTGCGCCTGCCTGGCCAACTCCGGAATGGCGGTGACCGCGGGTTGCGCGGGTACTTCGAACTTGCGCTGCTGCGCCATTGCCTGGGAATTGAAAGCCAATGCAGCGGCAACGGCAGTGGCCAGCAGGACTTGCTTGCGACGATTCATGGTCTGTGTTCTCAACGGAGGCCGCGTGTAGTCGGCATTGAAAACAGAGAGTCCTGATGAATGCGGTTTCCGCTACCTGTCAAAAAAAATTAATGTGCGCGGGCGACGATGATGCGTCCACCTTCTTGTCGCACTTCCGCATCGAACACCTCTGCGACGGCGCGGCTGAAACCAAGCGGATTGTTGACCGCGAACAATCCCGTCACCTGCATCCGCGCCAGATCCTGGTCGGCGATAATGATGGGGGTATCGCTGTAGCGCGCATAGACGGCCGCGGCTTCTGCCAGGGTTTCTCCCTGCAGGGCGATCTTTCCTTCCCGCCATGCCAGCTCGCGCCCCATTTGGCCGGAGGAGAGCGGTGTCGGATTCCATCCGCCCGCCTTTCCTTCCGGTAACGACAGGCCGGTATTCTGCGTCAGGGGAATATTGGCGACTCGCGTCGCTTCGGCCAGAACGACGCGACCTTCCTGCACCAGCACTTGCGTGTGCCGGCCTTCCAGCTTGCGCACGACGAAGGTCGCCGCGGTAGCTTCCAGGTGCTTTCCATCGACTTCCACCCACGTCGGCACCGCCGCTCCGGCGCCCTCGATCAACACCTCACCCCGCAACACACGTATCCGCTGCCGCCCTTCTTCGTCGTACACCTTGATGCGGGTATCGGTATTGAGCGTCACCGTGGCCCCGTCACCCAATGGCACTGTGCGCATCTCCCCTTTTGCCGTGGCATAGGCCGTGGGCATCTGCAGCGTGGCCATCAGTATTACGACCAGCACAAACGAAGCGGCCATGGCACCGCCCCATTCCATCAAGCGCCGGCGGCGCCCGACACGGGACAAAGCGGCTACCGCAGGCCGAAAATCCTCCGGATCGTATTGCGGGCCCAGTGCGCGTGCGGATTCGCTGCGCATCCACAGGGCTCTGGCGCGCGTGAACGCACCACGGCGTCGCCGGTCGCCCGCCAGCCACTGCTTCAACGCTCCGGTTTCGCTGGCGGACAGGGGCGCACGATCCATCCTCGCCACCCACTCGGCAGCGATCCGTTCAATGTCCTGGCTGGTTTCGTGTTCTTCCACTGGCACGCCTTTTTTCCCGCTCCAACTGATTAGAGGTTTTGGCGGGTGGGTTTCCGCCACTGGCGAACCAATCTCCTAACCAGCGGATCCCCCGGACGATATGTTTTTCGACCGTATTCTCCGAAAGACCCATCCGGGCCGCGATTTCCCGCTGGGACAATCCACGGACGCGACGTAGAACAAAGGCTTCGCGCGTCTGCCCCGGCATGCTGGCGATCACCTTGGCCAGTTGGCGCAGGTCGTCATGGGCAATGGCGCTTTGTTCAGGAGTGGCCGCATCGTCGGCGAAGTCCACCACTCCGAGATCTTCGACCGCAAGGATCGACACGATCCGTGCCCGCCGGATATTTCGGACCACCAGCGAATGGGCCACCTGGAAAAGGTAGGCGCGCGGATTCAGGATGTCGTCTATGCGCTCGCGTTCGGCCAGCAACGCGTAGCTTTCCTGCACGATGTCGTCGATGTCGAACGCCGCCGGCGCCCATCGGCGCGACAACCAGCCCCTGAGGGCCGCCTCATGCGGCAGGATGTGATGCATGAACCAGCGCGTTCTTTCTACATCCTCCAGAGCGCCCTGCATGTCGCCCTCTACTTCGGTTCGATCCGGCACCAGGTTCCCCAGCATCCATCCACTCGGCAAATGCCGGAAGATGCTATTCGGCACGCATGACATACATGTTTCAGCCGTTCAAACAACCGTCAGGCCGGACACGTTGACGTGCTTCAGGCTGAAAAGCGGACCTGATCGCCGGCGCCCCGGCCATTCTTCGGATTCAGCGCTCAACACCGCATCCATCTGAACGTTTTGTTATGCAAGACGCGTGAAAAACGCCAGACTGAAGCGAACATGAAAAATCGCGTTAACAAATATTCGCGCGCCGGTTTGCATTCATGCGTCGGTCGCTACGGTGTGCGCGCCCACTCCCCGGGCCAATAAAAAACACATGGAGAGAATCATATGTCTTCACTTCGCCCCCTGAGCATCGCCCTGCTTTCCGCTCTGGCTTTCGCGCCTTCCGCTTTCGCACAGGATACCGACAGCAGCGGCACCGGAACTTCGTCCACGGATACCGCGTCGGGCAAGCGCATCGCCATCGTCGGCGGCGGCGCGATCCTCGAGCCCGATTCCAATCCGACCCCCGGCCTGGACATCGACGGCGCCTCCGCGCCGACGCTGAGCGCCAGCTGGTACGTCAACGACAACATCGCCATCGAACTGTGGGGCGCCGCGGACAAGTTCAACCATCGCGTGCGTGGCCCGGAAGGCAAGATCGGCACGGTGGAACAGCAGCCGCTGGCCCTTAGCGGCCAGTACCACTTCCGCCAAGCCGATGCGGTGATGCGCCCGTTCGTGGGCCTGGGTTACTACGAATCCAACTTCAGCAATGAGGATATTTCGGCCGGCGGCCCGCATGTGGGCCTGGACACCACCAAGGGCGCCATCGCTACCGCCGGCATGGATTTCAACATCAACAGCCGCTGGTTCGCGCGTACTGACGTGCGGTACATGCATGGCGACGCCGACGTCAATCTGGCCGGCGAAGGCACCGGCGAGCAGCTGAAGATGAACCCGTGGACCATCGGCGTGGGCCTGGGCGCTCGCTTCTGATCAGGCACGCTACTGATCGAGCGCTTCCGACTTCGCAGCGGAAATACCCACTGCGTCGACCACACCAAACGGCGGGCCCCATGGGCCCGCCGTTTCTATTGCAACCAATCTTCTATTATCGGGAGGCAACGACTGCTGGCGGCGCGGCAACGCGGTCGCCGGACTGACAGAGGTCTCTCACTCCGCCTTCGCGCGGCAGTGGCTACGGTATTTCTCCCTCTTGCCCTGACGGACCGACCCATGCCTACAGTGCGACTGCGCGTCACCGGTAACGAATATGCCGCTTCCGAGATCATCCATGCGCTGGAAGCGATCGAAGGCATCGAGCATGTCGAGGAAGTCGCCGACCTGATGCAGCACATGGACGACGACGACTCCAGCTCCGCCGGCCTGCCGGACGACGAATCGCCCGGACTGCACAATATCGAGATAGAAGCGCCCAACGACGAAGCCATGCGCCGTATCCATGCCGTGGCCGAAGCGATGGCCGAACGCACCGAGAGCGCGATCGAGATCGTCGAGGATTTCTGACTATTGCGCGCTAGGGCCTGCGCGGCGGCAAGCGGCGGCGCAAACCCCAGGTGTAACTGAGGTAATAGCCCAGCAGCAGGCCGGCCACGGCGAACAGGCTGGCATGATCGAGCACCGGGAGCATCGACAGCGCGTCGCGGCCCTGCCAATAGCGCCACATTTCGACGAACCCCATCGCGATGCGCGCCGCGACCAGCAAGGTCAGCGTCAACACCAGCCACGGATTGGGCGTGTAGTACATGCCCTGCGGAGTCTGTTCGAAACGGCTGAGCCACAGGCCGACGACGCCGGTGAGCAGACCGGCCCCCATTCCCGCAAGCGCATAACGCAACGCACCAGGCCACCACAGCTCGGTAAGCGCCATGCTTGCAGCAAACAGACCCGCGGAAAACAGCAATACCCATGAATTCAACCTCACCGCCCATGGCCATGCCTTGCGTCGCGCCTTGCCCAGGCGGTAGCGCTGCCACAATGACAGCGGCAGCGACAGCAGCCACAGGACCAGCAAGACCAGAATGACGATCGGAACGATCAGCAGCGGCATCAGGGATGCTCGGTTTCCGCATGCACTTTTTCGCGGCGCAACAGATACAAGCCGCTGACCACGATGATGCCCGCCCCCAGCCAGGTCACGCCATCAGGCAGCACGTGCCACAGCGCCAGATCCAGGCATACGCCCCAGACCAGCGCGCTGTACTCCAGCGGAGCGATCAGCGAGGCTTCGCCGCGATGGAAGGCTTCGGTCAACGCTACCTGGGCCAGCGACCCGGAGACACCGACCCCTGCGATCACCCACCAATCCGACGATTGCAGGGGCTGCCAGTTCGGAGCGGCCATGGCTCCCGCGCCCAGCGACAGCAGCACGATGAACCACAACACCATCGCCTGGATGCTGTCGCGCCGCGCCAACAGGCGCACGGTGATGGCGCTGGCCGCATAACAGATCGCAGCGAGCAGGATGGCCAGCCCGCCCAGCGTGGCCATGCCCTGTCCGGTCGGCCGCAGGATCACCAGCACGCCGATCAGTCCCACAACAATGGCGGTCCAGCGCCGCGGCCCTACCTTCTCGCCCAGAAACGGGCCGGCCATGGCGGTGACCAGCATCGGCGCCACGAAGGTGATGGCATAAGCCGTGGATAGCGGCATGCTGCGCAGGCCATAGACGAATCCGAACATCATGCCGATGCCCAACACCCCGCGCAGCAGATGCAAGGGCCAATGCACGCGCCAGAGAGTGATGGGCCTGGCCGTCCACAGCACCCACACCAGCACCAGCGGCAACGAGGACAGGCCGCGCAGGGCGGCCACCTGCAGCGGCGGATAGTGCGGCGCCAGCAGCTTCAATCCCGCATCCATCAGCGCGAACAGGGCTACGGCGGACAGCATGAACGCGATGGCGGGCAGGGGCGAGGCGCGGGAAGTCATCCCGCATTATCGCCAATTTGCCGATTGCGTCCTTCAGCGCCCGAAAGGAGCGGAAAGGGAACCGTCTGCGTTAACCTAACCGTCTCCCCACCGTACAACGCACGCTCATGCCTTCCTTCGACATAATTTCCGAAGTCAACACCCACGAACTCACCAACGCGGTCGATCAAGCCAACCGCGAGCTCACCACGCGCTTCGACTTCAAGGGCGTGGACGCCAAGTTCGTGCTCGACGACAACGTCATCAGCCAGTCGGCTCCCAGCGATTTCCAGCTCAAGCAGATGTCCGACATCCTGCGCGCGCGCTTGATCGCGCGCGGGATCGACGTGCGCTGCCTGGAGGAAGGCGAGGTGGAAACCAATCTGGCCGGCGCACGCCAGAAGATCACCGTCAAACAGGGCATAGAGCAGAAGATCGCCAAGAAGATCGCCGCGGCGATCAAGGAAGCCAAGCTGAAGGTCGATACCCAGATCAACGGCGACAAGCTGCGCGTCAACGGCAAGAAGCGGGACGATCTGCAGGATGCGATGGCGCTGCTGAAGAAGGGCGACTTCGAGTTGCCGCTGCAGTTCGACAATTTCCGTGATTGACCTCCCCTCTCCCTTCTCTTCCCCTTCCCCTTCAAGGGGTGAAGAGGCACGTTTGCGAAGCGCAGCTTCGCGTGCCGATGAACGCCCGAAGGCTGTGCCTGAGGGCCGGGCAGGCCGGGATGGGGATGGTGTTCCCGTCCGGGCACGAAACGCCTCGATCAAGAGCAACACCATCCCCACCCAACCCCGTATCAAGTACGGGGCAGGCTCCTCCCGTTGAAGGGGAGGGCTATCGACGCCAATCAATGACCTCAGACTCAGACCCCATCGCTGAAACCAAACACTGGCTGGAACGCGCCGTGATCGGGCTGAACCTGTGCCCGTTCGCCAAGGCCGTGTATGTGAAGCAACAGGTGCGTTTCGTGTTGAGCGACGCCAGCACGCCCGAGGCTTTGCTGGAACAGCTGGCCGAGGAGCTGCTGCTGTTGCGCGATACGCCTGCCGATGAGATCGACACGACCCTGATCGTGCATCCGGACGTGCTGCAGGATTTCCTGGATTACAACGATTTCCTGGATAACGCCGATGCTGCGGTCGAGGCGCTGGATCTGGAAGGCGTGCTGCAGGTGGCCAGTTTCCACCCAGGCTACCAGTTCGCCGGCACCGCTTTCGATGACATCGGCAACTACACCAACCGCTCGCCCTATCCCACTTTGCATTTGCTGCGCGAGGACAGCGTCAGCCGCGCAGTGGAGGCGTTCCCGGATGCGGACGACATCGTGGATCGTAACGTGGAAACGCTCGACAAGTTGGGCGTGGAAGGTTGGCGGAAACTGTTCGCATCATGACCTCCTCGGATCCGGCCACGGCCCTTATCGGCACGCGCATTTCGATGACAAGGCTCGGCGAAGAGGAAACCGGGCGTCTGCTGGGCCATATTCCGTATGTAACGCTGACCAAGCAGGCAAGCACCAGGCGTTATGTCGAACGCTTGGTCAGCGATGCGGAAGAGCTGGAGCCCATGCTGTCGCGGTATCCGCAGGTCAAGTACGAACCGCTGGATCCGCACTATGTCCTGCTGAAATGCATGGCCAATCTGGATGCAGCGTTCATCGACGATCTTTGCAACCATCCCGACTGGCGCGGCGTGGTTTTTGCCGGTTGGTTCGCTGCACTGCGGCCCGATGCCGCCTATCGCAACTCATTGACTGCGGCAGCGGGCAAGTCCCAACAGAACGATTGGCTGCTGGAATTGGCCGTGGCCGAGATAGACGACATGATCTGGGCACCGGATCCGGACCTGCAGCGGTTGATCCACCGTTTGCGCTCCTCTCTCCATCCCTTGCTCAAGCCCGCCTGACCGCAATATCCGACTCGCCCGGAAGTCCGCATCCGCTCCGGCTGCGGACTGTTCGTAGGAGCGACGCAAGTCGCGACCGAAACTAGATCCAAACGGCATTCCAACAAAGATAGTCGCCAACACGTGCGACCAATCCCGCACGAACAGGATTGAGGACCATATACCGCGCAACATCCCGGATATGCTCATCCTGCCCAAGCGCCCGGTCATGGAACGCGGACGCCCATACCTGACCCAGACTAAGGTCGCTGCTCTTCAATTCCCGCGCCGTATTCGACTTCACCTTCTGCACGACGCCTTGCAGTGTCTCCGCATGGGAGAGTGTGATCAGTAGATGCAGGTGATCCGGCATCAATGTCCAGGCCAGTAGTTCGGTGTCTCTCCATATTTCCAGCTCATGCAGCGACCGGGCCATCAAGATGGCATTTCTGCTCTCCCTGAAGATCTCTGCACGTTGATAAGTAGTGAAAGTCACCAGATAGGTTTGCCCTGGAGTGGAAACCCGTCCGCGGCGCAAGGCACGATGGCCGGAGGCACGTTCTCCATAGAAGGAAGTTCCCATCCCGGCAGGCTGGGCCCACCCGGAGGTGCGGGCCATCCGAAACCGGCCCGCTTTTGACTAAGGATTTTCTGGTATTCGCGACTCACCTCGCTCCTACGCGCTTTGCGGCTCCTTCAACGAGATCTGCAGCCACGACTCCAATCGGGGGCGCGCCAGAGGCAACGACTCCGCTACCGTTGCCAACGACCGGGACAGATCGGTAGCTGGCACCAGGTCGGGCACTTGGATCACGCGAATTCCGGCGGCGGCGGCAGCGCGCACGCCGAACTCCGAATCCTCCAGCGCGACGCACGCTTGCGGGGCTACGCCGAGCCGCTGCGCGGCGAGCAGATACAGGTCGGGCGCGGGCTTGGCATGGGTCACGTCGCTACTGGTGACCACGTGGCTGAAATATCGATCGATCCCGCTTCGCACCAGCTTGATTCGCGCACGCTCGCCGCGGGTCGAGGTGGCCACAGCCATCGGCACGCCGCGGTCGAACAGATCCTGCAGCAACTCGCGCGCCCCGGTTTTGAGCGGCAGTCCACGTTCCACCCGCTGGTCATAGTCGTGCTTGCATTGCAAGGTCAGCCGCGCGGCCCGCTCAGCGCCCAGCAAACCGTCCAGCAACTCCGCGCAACCTTTGTCGTGCAGCCCGACCATCGACAGCCACACCGCGTCGTCCAGGTCCAGTGATTGCGCTGCCGCCGTTTCGCGCCAACATTCCAGCATGATGCGCTCGCTGTCGATCAGCAGGCCATCCATATCGAAGATCACCGCGTGTGCGCTCATGCGTTGAACAGCTCCGCCCTTGCCGCATCGTCCAGCATGCGCCATTGGCCGGAGGGAAGATTCCCAAGTCCGAGCCCTCCAATCCGGCTGCGATGCAGTGTCGCCACGTGGTTTCCCACGGCAGCGAACATCCGACGTACCTGGTGGTAGCGGCCTTCGTGCAGCGTCAGCTGGACGTGACGGGAGTCGACAACCTCCAGGTCCGCCGGCAGCAATGGCGTCTGCTCCGATTCCAGCAGCAGCGTGCCGCTGGCGAAAGTCCGCGCTTCATCGCCGTGCAGATCGCTGGCGAGGGTTGCTTCATAGACTTTGGAGAGTTTCGATTTTGGCGAAACAATCCTGTGCAGCAACGTGCCGTCGTCGGTGAACAGCAGCAGCCCGCTGGTGTCGCGATCCAGCCGGCCGACGCTGGACAGCAACGGCGAACGAAGCCGATAGCGCGGCGGCAACAGATCGTAGACGATCCGGCCCGGATCCTTGGTGGAACAGGTATAGCCCACCGGCTTGTGCAGCATGATCAACAGGCCCTGCGGCGGATCCAGCGGTTCGCCATCCACGCGCAAACTATCGTGATCCAACGGATCGTCGGCATACATCACCTCACCTTGCGCGTCGGTGATGCGACCTTCGCGGAACATCAGCGCCACTTGCTTGCGGCTGCCGTAGCCCAGGTTGGCCAGGTGCTTGACCAGCTTCATCGTGAAAGCTTCCCCGCCTTGGCAGGCAATGCCTTGATCGCTTCGATGACCTTGAACCCATCGCGCTCGCCGGCCACGCGCACTTGGCCGAAGCTTGCATTCAAGACTGCCTCGTAGGGCAGGTGTCGATTGGCGACCAGGAACAAGCGTCCACCCGGTTTCAACGCCTCGGCCGCCACCGCGATGAAACGGCGGCCGACATCGGGGCGATCAGCACGGCTCTGGGTGTGGAAAGGCGGATTGCTGACGATGAAATCGTACTGCTCCGGAATGCCGGTAGTGACGTCGTGCCAACGGTAGGCCAGTTTGGCTTTGTCTTCGAACACGGCAAGATTCTGCTTGGCCAGTTCCAATGCGCGCGCCTCGGCTTCGTACAGATCCAACGCCACGGCTTTGCTGCTGCGCGCCAGGATCTCGGCGGACAGATAGCCGTAACCTGCGCCCAGGTCGGCACCCTTCCCCGCCAGATCGGCCGGAAGGTGTTCCACCAACAATGCGGACGCCGGGTCGATGCGATCCCAGGCGAACACGCCGGGCCGGCTGCGGAATCGTCCGCCCATGATCGGACGCGGCGCATCAAGCTCCCTCCATTTTGCGAACAGCGCCGTGTCGTGGCTACCGTCCATCGGCTTGCTCCAGAACACCCTGCAATGGTTCTTGGTCAGGCTTCCGCCCAGGCCTGCGAGCTGTTTGAGGTCTGCTTCGCCGGACTTGGCGCCCTCGTTGTTGGTGATGCTGGCCAGGACCACCCCACCCGGGGCGCATAGCGACAGCGCCCGCGCGAACAGCGCGCGCGCTTCCTCGCGCTGACGCGGTGGCAACACCAGCACCAGCGGATACCGCGCGTCCGACGCGGATGCGTCGGCGATCACCTGCAGGCCGCCACGTTCCAGCTCGTCGGCGAATGGCTTGTAGCTCTGTTCACAGACCAGTTGCGCAAGCGGGAACTGCCGCATCGCCCACCCTTCGCGCGCGCGCAGGAACAGCACCGCGCCTGCAGGCCACGCGAGCGTGCGGCTTGATAACGGCAGGAACAGGGAGTCGAGCGCGGGATCGGAATTGCTGGCGGCCAAGTGGCGTCACCCGGAAAGAATCAGCAGTGATTCTACCTGTGCGACCCCATCTCTCGAACGGTAACGTTCGAACACGCATTGCAACCGCTCATCGGGATTGAGATTTCGATGTTAAAAAATAGTTGCGCATCGAAAATAAGCAGCGTATCGTGCGCGGCCTTCGCCCCGTGGCTTTTTTTGCGACACCAGAACTTCCCATGAAACCGAACTTCGTCAACGCGATCCTCTTTGCACTGTGGCCAGCCGGCCGCGGCGCGGATGCGCGCGCATGCACGAAGCCCAGCGATCGCCTGCGCGGCGAACGCAACCGGTACCTGCACACCTAATCACGGTCGGACTCCCTGGGAGATCGGCCACCCCGATCTCCCGAGGCAACGCGAACGCCCTCGGGTCGCAAAACCCGGGGGCGTTTTGTTTCCAGCGTTCGCAAAGGAAGCGCATGCAGCGCAAGAGTTCGGCAAAACCAGCCTATGGGAAATCCGCTTTTACCAAGCGACTTCCGCCCTGAAGCATCCGGGCGCGCGATGCTGCGCGCCCGAGGCAGGGGCGCGGCTGCGACCGGCGCATGTGCGCCGCGTGGTGATGCTTCGACGCGAGCGGCGCGAGGCTGGGTTTGCAACGCATAAGGCGCAATGCGCCTGCACGAATTGCCGGTTGGCGACAGCCGGCAATACGGAACATCGATCGAACACGTTACAGCGGTACGGCTTGCGATGCCGTCCGGTGCGCGCGGCAGTGCCGTGGCGTATGCCGAAGCGTGGGAGAAGGTGTTTCGCGAGGACGGAAGCTCAGAGGCAGAGCGGCGGCGCAAGCCGTTGGCCACCGGTTCGAATCCGGTTCGTCCACCATTGGATAGCTCAAATGGTTAGAGAATCGGTCTGATAAACCGACTGTCGCGGGTTCGATTCCCGCTCCAAAACATGACCTGTTACGTCATGACCAGGAACGAAAGTTCCACAACAGGAAACGCCCCGTGCCGCGTTCGGTAATTCCGCGAAGGAATGCGGGTACGGAACAAGGCAGCGGTGGCGCGGCCGGATCGTCGCTCTTGAAGCGGACGGACGGAAGTGGATCGTCTGCATGGCAATGCATCGCCATGCAGACCGGAAACTTCCGGCTCTCCGCAGACAGCGCCACGGTTCCGCCTCGCCGGCGTCAAGGGGGGTTTCCAACTTTTTTCTTCCCTTCTCCCGCCGGGAGAAGGTGCCCGCAGGGCGGATGAGGGCATGCAGTCACCGGTCCACGGGTAGCTTCCGAAGGTCGGAATTCTCTCGCCCTCATCCGTCGCTTCGCGCCACCTTCTCCCGGTGGGAGAAGGGATAGCCACAACGCGCATGCGAACCGATCCAGCATGCGTACTGAGCAAGAAACGGATCGGACCACCAGAGCCATACCAAGGAGTAGTGCCATGTTCTGGACCAAGAGGGTCGTGATCGGTGACGGCGAGCGCGGCCTGGTGTATCAAAATCGTCAATTCGAGCGCGTGCTGGCCGCAGGCGTGTACCGCATGTTCGATCCGCTGAAGCGTATCGACGTGGTCGTGCACAACATCGCCAATCCGGAATACGCCGGACGCGATGCCGATGCGCTGATCGCACGCCTGGACGACAGGCTGGACGACAGGCTGGACGAAACCTTCGTGCTGGCCGACATCGGCGCCGATGAAGTCGGCCTGGTGTCGAAGAATGGCAAGCTGGAAGACGTGCTGGCACCGGGTTCGCGCAAGTTGTACTGGCGCGGACTGGTCAAGGTCGAGGTGCAGCGCGTGTCGCTGGCCGAGAATCTGGAAGTCGATGCCTACGTCACCCGTCGTCTGCGTCAGCTCGGGGCGCTGTCCAAGGTCGCGGTGACCGCGGACGTACCGGCCGAATCGGCGGGTCTGGTGTTCGTCGACGGCAAGCTGTCGCGCATGTTGGCGCCGGGTGCCTACGCTTTCTGGAATTTCCAGAAGAACGTCAGCGCCGAGGTGATCGAGTTGCGCGTGCAGTCTGTCGAAGTTTCGGGCCAAGAATTGCTGACCAAGGACAAGGTCAGCCTGCGTGTGAACCTGGCCGCCAGCATGCGTGTGACCGACCCGGTCGCCGCGCGTACCAGAGTGGCCAAGTTCGGCGACCACCTGTACCGCGAACTGCAGTACGGCCTGCGTAAGGCGGTTTCCGCCAAGACGCTGGACGAGCTGCTGGGCGACAAGGCGTCCTTGGACGCCGACATCTTCGGTTACGTGCGCGGCCAGGTCGGTGCGTTCGGCGTCGAGGTGCTGGGCGTGGGCGTGAAGGACGTAATCCTGCCGGGCGAGATGAAGGACATCCTGAACAGCGTGGTACAGGCGGAGAAGGCGGCGCAAGCCAACGTGATCCGTCGTCGCGAGGAGGCGAACGCTACGCGTTCCCTGCTCAACACCGCCAAGCTGATCGAGGAGAGCCCGGTGCTGATGCGCCTGAAGGAACTGGAGGCCTTGGAGAAGGTCACCGAGAAGATCGACAAGCTCACCGTGTTCGGCGGCCTGGACGGCGTGCTGAAGCAGCTGGTGACGTTGAAGTAATGCAAACCGCCCCTTCCCCCGCTTGCGGGGGAAGGCTGGGATGGGGGGCGAACGGAATCGTATTGCCCGGATGTAGGCTGCGGAAACAGCCGCATTCGATACTTTCATGGCGATGGATTGCCGATGGCTCCGGCTTGCCCCCAACCCCAACCCTCCCCCGTGAACGGGGGAGGGGGCTCTTTTTTCAAGGAAGGACATCATGAATATCAACTACGAATTTCTGCATGCCGAAGGCAGCCCCACCCCAATCAAGGGTTGGGTGCGCGGCGTGCCTTTGGAAGACCAGGCCCATGCGCAGTTGCGCAACATCGCCGGCATCCCGTTCGTCGGGCCGTGGGTGGCGGTGATGCCCGACGTGCATCTGGGCAAGGGTGCGACGGTGGGTTCGGTCATCCCGACCCGTGGCGCGATCATTCCGGCTGCGGTCGGCGTGGATATCGGCTGCGGCATGGCCGCGGTGCGCACCACCCTGCGCGCCAACGACCTCCCGGACAATCTGGCGCAACTGCGTTCGTCCATCGAGCGCGGCGTGCCGGTGGGCAATGGACCGGGCGGCGAACATCGCAACTTGCCGGACAGCCACGAGACGCGCATTGCGCAATCGGGATTGCATGCCGGGTTGGAAGCGATCAAGCAGAAGCACCGCAAGATCCGCACCGACAAACTGGAGCACCAGATCGGCACGCTGGGCGGCGGCAACCACTTCATCGAAATCTGCCTGGACGAGACCGATGCGGTGTGGGTGATGCTGCATAGCGGCTCGCGCGGCACCGGCAACCTGATCGGTAGCTACTTCATCGAGCGGGCGCGCGAGCAGTTGGCGCACCGTGTGCTCGGTTTCCACCTGCCGGACAAGGATCTGGCTTTCTTCATGGAAGGCGAGCCCTTGTTCGACGACTACGTGGAGGCCGTGTCGTGGGCGCAGGATTACGCGCGCCACAATCGCGAGGCGATGATGGCGCGGGTACTGGCGGAAATGCGTCACCGCCTGCCGAAATTCCAGTTGGAGAAGCTGGCCGTGAACTGCCACCACAACTACGTGCAGAAGGAAACGCACGGTGGCGAGGAACTGCTGGTGACCCGCAAGGGCGCGGTCAGCGCACGCGCAGGCGAGCTGGGCATCATCCCGGGCAGCATGGGCACGCGCAGCTACATCGTGCGCGGCAAGGGCAACGCGGACAGCTTCCACAGCTGCAGCCACGGCGCCGGCCGCGTGATGAGCCGTACGCGCGCGCGCGCCGAGATCACGCTCGCACAGCATCGCGAGGCCACCGCGCACGTGGAGTGCCGCAAGGACGCAGCCGTGGTCGACGAGTCGCCGGCCGCCTACAAGTCGATCGATGCGGTCATGGCCGCGCAGAGCGACCTGGTGGAAGTGGTGCACACCTTGCGCCAGGTGATCTGCATCAAAGGCTGATTTTAGCTTCGCAACAAACAGCGCCGCCCTTCACTGGCGGCGCTTCTTATTGCCGCCGTAGAGGCGTAGGAGCGACGTAAGTCGCGAACCTATCTGCCCATGCCCGTGGTTTCGCGACTTGCGTCGCTCCTACGTCGCCCGTACGCGGCTCCTACTTCGCCTTTACCTTGCGGTCGCCGAACAGCGCACTGATCACGATGCTTGCGCCCAGGCCTACGCCCAACAGGAACAGCAGCAGCGCCATGGTCGGGTAGCCCCACAGCGTGCTGCTGGTGGGTATGCGCATCATCAGCGCCGAAGCCAGGATCAGTGCGGCGGTGACCACGCCGGCGGCGATGCGGTTGGCGATCTTCTGCAGGCTTTCCATCAGGTGCGACTCCTCCAGACCGGTCACGCGCAGCTGCAGGCGATTGTCCGCGACCAGGCCGAGTATATCGGTGACTTTGCGCGGCCCATCGCGCATCAGCGACTGCAGTTCCATCAGTTCGCTGGCCAGACTGGGGGAAGAAAGCGACTGGCGCAGGCGCGCGCGCATGACGTGCTGCAGGTGGTTTTCGACCGCCTTTTTCGCATCGAATCCCGGCACCAGCAACTGGCATACCGCGTCCAGGTTCAGCAGGGTCTTGCCCAACAGGCTCACTTCAGGCGGCGTGCGCAGGCCGTGGGCGGTGGCCAGGCGCACCAGTTCCAGCACCACGCGGCCCTCCGACATCGAGGCGCTGTGCGCGGCGTATCGGCTGACCAGCTGACCGACCTCGCGGGTGAAGCGTTCGTCGTCGTAATCGTCCAGCGGCGTGCCCAATGCGATGGCTTCCTGCGCGACCTGCTCGCCGCGCCCGTCGACCGCCGCGAACAGCAGTTTGAGCATGCGCTCGCGCTGGCGCGGCGGCACGTTGGCGACCATGCCCAGGTCGAAGATCGCCAGACGGCCGTCGCCGGTCACACGCAAATTGCCGGGATGCGGATCGGCGTGGATCTCGCCATGCACGAACATCTGGTCCAGATAACCGCGCATCAGCGCATCGGCCAAGGGCTGCATCGGTTGTTCGGTGCGGCGCACGCCCGGCACATGGTCCACGCGCGCGCCTTCCAGCAATTGCATGGTCAGTACGCGGCGGCTGGTGAGATCCCAGACCGGATACGGCACGCATAACTCGGGATACGGCGCCAGATGCCTGCCAAAACGCTCCAGGTTCTGCGCCTCGGCCACGTAGTCGAGTTCGGCCATGAGCGTGCGGTTGAATTCGCCCAGCCAATCCGCGAAATGCACGTGTCTGCCGAGCTTGGTGATGCGGTCGGCTGCGTTGGCCACGCCACGCAGCAGCGAAAGATCCGCTGCCAGCTGCAGCCCGATCCCGGGCTTCTGCACCTTGACTGCGACAGGCGTTCCGTCGCGCAGCGTGGCGCGATGGACCTGGGCCAGCGAGGCGCAGCCGACGGGATCGGGATCGAACTGTTCGAAAGCCTTGCTGAGGCGCACGCCCAGCTCTTCCTCCACCACTCCGCGCACGTGTTCGAAGGGAATCCGGCCGACGTTTTCCTGCATGCGCTCCAGTGCCGTGGCGTAAGCGGGCGGCACGATGTCCGGACGCGTGGAAAGCATCTGCCCCAGCTTGACGAAAGTCGGACCCAGCGCTTCGAGATCGCGGCTGAATTCTTCGGGGCTTCCTTCCGGCTCGGACCGGTGTTCGAAGGACGGCTCCAGCGAAAGTCCGGAGAACACGCCGGAATTGCGGTACCGCCACAGGAAACGCAATATTTGCGCCCTGCGCTCCATGCCGCCGCCCATCAGCGGTGCGTTATGCAGGTTCGAATCCATCCCTTCCACTCCGTGCGGTTTGCAGCGAGTGTGTCCACGCACGGGTAATCGCACGGTGAAACGGAGAAGAAACGCTCAACCGCGCATGAATCCCGGCGCGAACCGCTGGGTCAGCGATGCGGCCTCAACCCTGCAGCTCCCGCAACGTCACCGAAGGCGGCGCATCCAGCACGCGGCGAGTGGCGAAAAGCCCTGCGACCAGCGCAGCCAGCATGCCCAGTCCTCCGCCGATGGCGGCCAGCGACCAGTTCGCCTTCCACGGCAGATCGAACACCTGGGTGGCGATCACGCCGGACAACACCGACGCGGCGATGGCCGCGACCAGACCGGAGAGCAAGCCGATCGCCGCGAATTCCGACGCCTGCGCAAGCCGCAACTGCCGGCGGCTGCCGCCGAGCACGCGCATCACGCCGCCTTCCAGCAAGCGCTCGTCCTGGCTGGCGCTGATCGCCGCAAGCAACACCAGCACACCCGCGGCCAGCGAAAACCAGAACACCACCTGGACCACGGTCGACACCTGGTCCGCGGTGCTGCGCACCTGCTTGAGCACCGCATCGACATCGATCACCGACAGATTGGGGAAACGCTCGACCAGCTGCGCGGTGAAACGCTTCTGCGTGGGCGGCACGCTCACGGCGGTGATGTAGCTGGCCGGATAGCCGTTCATCGACCCGGGCGAGGCGATCACGAAGAAATTGGGGCGGAAACTCTCCCAATCCACGCTGCGCAGGCTGGTGATTTTTCCTTCGAAGGACTGGCCGGCGATATCGAAGGCCACGCGGTCGCCGATCTTCCAGCCCAGTTGTTCGGCGAAACGCTCCTCCACCGAGAGTTCCGGCGTAGCCGGCGTACGGCCGTTCCAGAACCGGCCGGCGGTGACCTTGTTGTCGTCGCGCAGGGTCGCAGCGGTGGAAAGATTGAATTCGCGTTCGGCCCGGCGCTTGGCTTCCTGGTCGTCCGCGTAATCGGCTCCGCTGGTGGGCTTGCCGTTGAGCGATACCAGGCGCCCTCGGATCATCGGGAACAGTACGGGCGGCGCGATCTTCTGTTCGGCCATGAACGCATTCACTTCGGCCTGCTGGTCTTCCTGCACATTGATGATGAAGCGGTTGGGCGCGTCGGCGGCCAACGAGAGCTGCCAGCGATCCAGCAGATCGGTGCGCACGAAAGTCAGCAGCAACAACGCCATCAATCCCAGGCCCAATGCGGACACCTGCGCCACGCTGGTGCCCGCACGGCGGCTCACGTTCGCCAGCCCGTAACGCAGGCTGCCGCGCAGGCGCGAACGCAGGCGGCGCACCAGCAGGATCATCAGCCACGCCAGTAAGGCGAGTACCGCCAGCGTGCCCAGGATGCCGAGCAGCATGGCCGTGCCCAAGGTCGCCGAACCGGCCTTCCACCACAGCAGCGCGCCCAGGCCGACGAAGCCGGTCAAGGCGACCAGCCACGCGCTGGGTTCGGTGGGATCCAGATCGCGGCGCAGTACGCGCAATGCGGGCACGCGGCGCAGTGCCAGCACCGGCGGCGCGCCGAAGGCGAGCAGCACGATCAGGCCCACTCCGTATCCCTGCAACGCGGGCAGCCAACCGGCAGGAGGAATGGAGATCTTCATTTCCGCCTGCAGCCAGCTGCCTATCGCCCATTGCAGACCGTAAGCGATCAACACACCCACGGTGCAGGCGATCAGGCCCAGCAGCACCAGTTCGCCCACGTGTATACCTACCAGGGTGCGTTGGCTGGCACCCAGACAACGCATGACGGCGGTGCCGGATAAATGGCGTTCGCTGTGGCGGCGCGCCGCCATGGCGACGGCGACCGCAGCGAGTACGACGGAAACCAGCGCTGCCAATCCGAGGAAACGACCGGCGCGATCCAGCGAGGAGCGGATTTCCGGGCGCGCATCCTGGATGGTTTCCAGGCGCTGGCCGCGCGCGAGCGCCGGACGCGCGATCGTGGTGAAGCGCTCCACCGCCGCGGCATCGCCTGCCACCACCAATCGATAGCCCAGGCGGCTGCCTTCCTGCACCAGCCCGGTAGCGGGCACGTCGGCCAGATTGAGAAAAACCTTGGGCGCGACGTTGAAGTAGTCCATGGAAGCGTCGGGCTCCTGCACCACCAGCGCGGTCAGTCGCAGTTGCGAATCGCCGATGCCTATGCTGTCCCCGATTTTCGCGTCCAGCGTCTCGGCGCCGGATTGGCTCATCCACAGCGTGCCGGGCGCGGGGACGCCCTGCGCGTCGTGTTCGCCGGCTCCGGCCGCATCGATGATGCGGAAACTGCCGCGCAGCGGAAACCCTTCGCCCAACGCCCGCAGATCGCCCAACCGCAGTTGCTCGCCGGCGCGGATCATGCTGTCCAGGCTGAGCGTTTCGGTACGCCGCAAACCGGCGGCGTTGGCGGCCTCGCGCACGGCGCCGGTGATGGGCGCATCGCCGCGAACGACGGCATCGCCGCCGAGCAGGCGGTTGGCTTCGATGGCAAGCGCGCGCTCGGCGCGGTCGGTGACGAAGCCGACCGCAGTCACCGCCACCACCGCCAGTACCAGCGCCGCGAACAGGATGCGGATATCGCCCGCAGCCGCATCGCGCAGCAATTGCCGCCACGCCATCCGCAAGGTCTTCATGCAACGGAGCCTTCGGCGACCGGAAGATCTCCGACCAGTTCTCCGCTGTCCAGCCGCAGGATGCGGCCGCAACGCCCAGCCAGATGTTCGTCGTGAGTGACCAGCACCAGCGTGGTGCCCGCTTCGCCATTCAGGGCGAACAGCAATTCGATGATGGCCTGCCCGGTATGCGTATCCAGGTTGCCGGTGGGCTCATCAGCAAACAGCAGCGAAGGCCGGGTCACGAACGCGCGCGCCAGCGCCACGCGCTGCTGCTCGCCGCCGGAAAGCTGGCGCGGGTAATGGCCCAGGCGCTCGGCCAATCCCACTTTCTGCAGGATCTGCCGCGCCGGCGTTTCCGCATCGGCATCGCCGCGCAATTCCAGCGGCAGCATCACGTTCTCCAACGCGGTCAACGAGGGCAACAGCTGGAAACTCTGGAAGACGAAGCCGACCTTTTCGCCGCGTACCCGCGCGCGTCCGTCTTCATCCAGCGTGGAGAGCGCTTCGCCATCGAGCGTCACACTGCCGTCGCTGGGACTGTCCAGGCCGGCCAGCAAGGACAACAGGGTGCTCTTTCCGGAACCGGAGGCGCCAACGATCGCCACTGTATCGCCGTGGTCTATCTGGAAGCCCACGTCTTGCAGGATGGTCAGCTCCCCGGAAGGCAAAGGCACGCGCTTACCCAGGGCGCTGACCTGCAGGGCGGGACGCGGCGCTTGTGATGCAAGCGGGGACCGCGCGACTTCAGCGCGCAGTTCGGCAGAATCGGCCATGATGATCCTTGGTGTTTGTCCGCCCATGATCGGGAGACGTTATTAAATGATCTTTAAGAACTTGCGATATGCGGCGGCGCGCGGCCGCATTCAATGTGCCATAGGTTGGGTATTGCTGGTTTTCGCGATGCTGGTCCCGGCTTCGTTCGCGCAAACCGCGCCTGCCCAAGGCGCACGCACCATTCTGGTGATGGGAGATTCGCTTTCGGCCGCCTATGGCCTCAGTGCCGCGCAGGGCTGGGTGGCGCTGACCGCCGACCGGGTGAACAAGACCCAACCGGGCTGGCGAGTGGTCAACGCCAGTATCAGCGGCGAAACCACCGCCGGTGGCGCGGCGCGCATCGCTGGCGAGCTCAAACGCAACCGCCCCGCGGTGGTGGTGATCGAACTGGGCGCCAACGATGGCTTGCGCGGCCTTCCCTTGCAGCAGACCCGCAGCAACCTGGAGCGCATGATCAAGCTATCGCAGGCCGCAGGCGCCAAGGTGCTGCTGGTCGGCATGCGCATGCCGCCCAACCTGGGGCGCGACTACACGCAGGGTTTCGAGCGCACCTTCGGCGAGCTTTCCAAACTCCACAAGACCGCTTTTCTGCCTTTCCTGCTGGAACCCATCGCGCTTGACCGCAACGCGTTCCAGGCGGACAACCTGCATCCCATCGCCACCGCGCAGCCGAAACTGCGCGACCATGTCTGGAAGTCCCTCGCCCCCTTGCTCAAATGAAGCGTTATCGCAGCCAGCGCCGGCTTCTTCACGCGGGCTTGCCGCAATTCCAACGCCAGCTTCATAAAAACCCAACAACGCGTTTGCGATGCTGTGCATCGTCTGAGGAACCCCTGAAGGAGAACAGCGATGCGTGCTTTATTCATCGGCGGCGTGGTCGACAACAGCGAAATGGACCTGGACGGTGGTCAGCCGCCGGTGCATTACCCCGAAAACAGCGGCAGCGGTCGTCCTCGCTACCGGCTGCATCAAGTCGGCCAGCGCGATGACGGCAGCATCGCCTACGCGGTCTACGGCGCGCCCGATCTGGCCGACCAGGAAGTGGAGCGTGTCGCCGACGAGCGCGGCTACGCCCGACGTTTCGAAGCCACACCCACTCTGGCGGCGCACTGAAGCAATCGAAGCAATCCAAACCCGGACGCGGGGCACGATCGCAGGCCTGGTGCGTAGAGGCACGATACGGGCCAGGTTTCAAGTGTCGACAGGCATGCCATGATTTTTCCGAATGCTTAACCTTCTATCCGGTACATGACCCTAGGATGGAAAATCGGAACTCCGTGAGCATGCCCCGACGATGCAAGCCCGATCGATGCAAGTCCGATCATGAACTCCACCTATGGTTATGGCCTGGCCACCAAAGCGCGTGCGCTTCCAGGCAAGCATGAGCTTCTGATCGAAGTGCTGGAAGAAGTCACGCGCCTGGTTTTCAATGTGCCCGGCTGCCTGAGTTATGTGGTGAGCACCGTGCCCGACGAACCCGATGCGGTTTTCATCACCGAGTTCTGGGACCATCCCGATTCCCAGCGCTCTGCTTTCGCGATGGCCGGCATCTATGAGGTGGCCTTGCGGTTCCATGCCCTGTCCACCGACATCGAACAGCACGAGTTGCGGCCCCTGACCGGCTGACTGCCCAGCGGCCGAGGACAGGCGCCGGGAAGTAGGACTTTTCCTACGCGACAGAGGGTCTTCGCCCTAATGTGATTCCTGTCACAGGAGTCCAGGATGCTTCTGCGGCGTCAATATCGCCGCAGGAGAACCCGACATGCAGCAGCGCTTGATGTTCACTCTCGTACCCGCGCGCAGCGGCTGGCAGCTCTATGAAGGCGATGAGGGCCGGTTATGGTTCGCCTCGCGCAACGACGCCATGGAAACCGCCGACCTGATGGCGACCTCTCTGCACGAAAACCACGGCATTCCCACCGCAGTGGTCATGGACATGGCAGGTTGCGAGTCGGTGATGCTGGTCTGTCACGGCTGAACGCGCGCGACGACAGCCCTTCGAGCGCAAGCCTTGACTGCACCGTCGCGGCCATGAGGAAGGCTCAGGTGTTCGCGGTGGGCATGCCCGCCAATTGACGCAGCGCCTGTTCGAACAGCTCCACCGGTTGTCCGCCCTGCACAAGATGCCGGTCGTTGAAGATCACCGAGGGCACCGCGGTGATGCCCTGGCTTATGTAGAAATTTTCCCGCTCGCGCACGGCCTGGGCGTATTCGTCCGAAGCCAGGATCTGGCGCGCGCGATCCCCATCCAGACCGGCCCCGGCCGCCAACTGCGCCAGCACTTCGGCGGAAGACACATCCTGGCCGTCGGTGAAGTACGCGCGCAGCAGCGCATGCTTGAGCGCAAGCTGCCGCCCTTCGCCCTGGCTTTCGGCCCAGTGCAGAAGGCGATGGGCGTCGAAGGTGTTGTACACATGGGTGCGGCGGTCCATGCGGAACTCGAAATCCAGCTCCGCCCCACGCGCACGGATGGCTTCGCCATTGCCCGCCGCTTGCTCGGCGGTGATGCCGTACTTGCGGGTCAGGTGCTCCACCGCATTCTCCCCTTCGGTGGGCATCTGCGGATTGAGTTCGAAGGGCTGGAAGTGCAGCTCGACGTTCAAGTCGCCGCCCACGCGCGCGATCGCCGCTTCCAGCGATTTCAAACCCACTGCGCACCAGGGGCAGGCGACATCGGAAACGAAATCGATCTTGATGGGAACGGACATGGCATCTCCACGGGTTTCGGACAGCGGCGATGCCGCGATAACCAGCAGATGGGGGCGTCCGGCGGCGGATCAATCCGAAAGTACGCCCCTCTTCCGATTGAAGGCGCGACCTGGCCGTTGCTGCGACGATCGACGTTATCAAAGCAATGCAGTGATCCACATGCGGAACAAGGTGCCGGTGCGCAAGCGTCCTCGTCGTCGCTCGCGCGTCACCCAAGGGGACGGCCATGGCCGTCCCCTTTTTTGCCCGCGCTTGGAAATGGACAGAACTTCCTCTGTCACAAAACTGGCATGACGCACGCGTAGCTTCTTTGTCACCAGACTGTCTTGAAAAAGCCAGGATCCGCGTCCAGATGCTCGTTCCCACCGCTGAAGTCCCACCCTTCAACGGCATGCCCTGTCTGGTGTGGGCCTACGCTTTCGACACGGACGGCAGCGCCCGCGGCCTGGAAGTGGAGACGCTGGCCCCTGCGGCGCTGGCTGCCGCGCGCGCGAATCACGCGTGGCTATGGCTGCATTTCAACACCAGCGACGCGCGCACCGCCCAGGCCATCGCCCTGCTGGAGCTGCCCGAAGCGGCCAGCGAAGCGCTGCTCTCGCACGACACCCATGTCAGCCTGCACCTTGAGGGCGACACCGCCTACGGCGTGTTCGTCGATTGGCGCCACCAGCGCGGCAGCGATCACAGCAAGCAATCGTTCGCCCGCGGCGACACCGAAGTGGGCTGGCTGCATTTCGCGTTGGCCGGCGGCTTGATCGTCAGCGCACGACGCCAGGCGCTGCGCTCGGTGGAACAGGTGCGCCAGCACGTGCGCAGCGGTGTGCGTTTCGATTCCGCTACCGAGGTGCTGGAAGCCATCGTCGAACAGTTCGCCGCCTCCGTTGCCCACGCCACCCTGGAACTGGGCGAGGAGCTGGACCATATCGAAGACCGCGTGCTGGCCGACCGTATCGGCGAGGAACGCCGCGACCTGGCCTTGCTGCGGCGCCAGGCCGTGCAGATGCACCGGCCCCTGACCGCGCTGCGGCGGGTGCTGCGCCAGTTCGATCAGCGCTACGCCGCCGCTTCCACTCATGCCTTGCTGCCGGCGGTGACGCGACTGTCGCAGCGCTTCGACGAACTGGACAGCGATGTGGCAACGCTGCACGAGCGTGCGCGGTTGCTGCAGGACGAAGTGGCCGCCAAATTGGCCGAGCAGACCAACCGGCATCTGTTCGTGCTGTCCGTAGTCACTGCGCTATTGCTGCCGCCGACTTTGGTGGTGGGCGTGTTCGGCATGAACATGGCCAACCTGCCGTTGCTGCAAAGCCCGCATGGGTTCGGCATCGCCATGGGGTTGTGCGTGGTTTCCAGCGTGTTCGTTTACGTGTTGTTGCGCAGATTCGGCGTGGGAAGCTGACTGTCGCCGCCAACAAAACCGTCCATGATGAGCTATCCAAGATCCCGTTCGTGGTGAGCCTGTCGAACCACGCCTTTCGCGGAGTGCTTGGACTGACGCTGCCCGCCAACAGCATGGTTCGACAGGCTCACCACGAACGGGATCAGGATTGCCCCTGATTTCAAGGCAGTATCTTTGTGGAAATATGCTCATCACGTCCCCATATCGCAGCTATGCAGGCTTCATAGGTCTTCGCGCATCGCGAATACCCCGCCCCGCAAACTTCAACTTCAATCCAGGAGCCCCCATGAGCGCATTCGACCTCACCCCGCCCAGCCCCGCCCAGCGCCAGCAATTGATCGATGGCCTGAATGGCGAAGAGCGCCGGGTGCTGCTGGAACACGGAACCGAAGCGGCGTTCTGCGGCGTCTTTCTGGACAACAAGCTGGAGGGCGTCTACACCTGCCGGCTATGCGGGCTTCCGCTGTTCCGTTCCAGCGCCAAGTTCGACTCCGGCACCGGCTGGCCCAGTTTTTTCAAACCCTACGACGACGCGCATGTGAAGACCATCCGCGACACCAGCTACGGCATGATCCGCACCGAGATCGTCTGCGCGCGTTGCGACAGCCATCTGGGCCACGTTTTCCCGGATGGCCCGCCGCCGACCGGCGAGCGCCACTGCCTCAATTCGGTGTCGCTGGGCTTTACCGAACAGGGGGCGACGCTGCCCGATCCGCTGCATCGCGGCGGCGCTGAGGCGGGCGTCGCGGACTGACCGCACACCCCGCTGCATGAATGCGGCGCAACGGCCGCGCAACGGATCCGCTGTCTGCCGCGTATCGGAGACCAAGGAGAGCAGAATCGTGCTGCCGCCCTGTCAAAGGAGCTATCCCCCATGAAAACATCCTCCCTGTTCGCGGGCATCCTGCTGGCGTTGTTCCTGGCCGGCCCGGTGGCCGCCAAATCGCGCAACGTCACTGATCCGGATGCCCCGCGCAGCCTACCCGCCGAAGGCCCGGTCAGCGTGGACTGGACCGACCCCGCGCAATTTTCCGATATCCGCTACAGCGGCAACCGCTGGGAAGCCAAGCGCGGCAACTGGGTCGAACAGCTCGCCCAGCATCTGCAAAAGAGCGCCGCCAAGAAGCTGCCAGCCGGCGAACAGCTGCAGGTCACCCTTACCGACATCAAGCGCGCCGGCCAGTACGAGCCCTGGCACGGGCCCAACCTGCAGGACACGCGCTTCGTGCGCGACATCTATCCGCCCCGTATCTCCCTGACCTTCAAGCGCACGGACGCACAAGGCAATGTCATCGATCAGGGCGAACGCAAGCTGGTCGACTCCGCATTCCTCATGGGCAACAGCATGCTCAGCGACAGCGACCCGCTGCGCTACGAAAAAGGCCTGCTGGACGACTGGCTGCGCCGCGAATTCAAACCAGAAGCGGAACTCAGCGCGCGCTGAACCGCGCTAAACGTTGAGACGGGCGCGCGTTAGCGCGCCCTGGTTGAAGGAAGGACGCGCCGCCACATGGCGGCAATGGTTTGCTTCGCCCGACATCCCGCTGGCCCGAGCCGGTATCCTAGCCGCCATGCCGCTGCGCACCGTCTCCGCCACCCGTTACGTGACTCCGCTGCGCGAAGGCGGTTCGATGCCCGCCGTGGTCGAAGCCGACGACGACGGCATGTACGTGCTCAAGTTCCGCGGCGCCGGCCAGGGCGCCAAGGCGCTGGTGGCCGAGCTGATCGCAGGCGAAATCGCGCGGGCACTGGATCTGCCCATTCCGGAAATCGTGTTGATGGAACTGGATCCGGACCTGGCCCGCACCGAGCCGGACCCGGAAATCCAGCACCTGATCCGGGGAAGCGCGGGCTTGAACCTGGCCCTGGACTATCTGCCCGGCGCAGTGAACTTCGACCCGGTGGCCGAACAACCCCCGGACGAGCTCGCTTCGCGTGTCGTCTGGTTCGACGCCTATGTCAGCAACGTCGACCGCACGCCGCGCAACACCAACCTGCTGATGTGGCACCGGCGACTGCGCCTGATCGATCACGGCGCGGCGCTGTATTTCCATCATGGATGGGACGGCGGCAGCGCCAATGCCGGTAGTCCGTTCAAGATGATCAAGGACCACGTATTGTTGCCGTGGGCGGCGTCGTTGGCCGAAGCGGACGCGGAGTTTTCGGCGAAGCTCGACCGCCGCGTCCTGCAGGATATCGTGGCGCAGGTGCCGGACGGCTGGCTGCTCAATGCCGACGCCTTCGCCGACCCGGCCACGCAACGCGCCGCCTATGTGGAGTATCTGGTGCGGCGCCTCGATGAGCGCCGGTCTTTCGTGCAGGAGGCGATCCATGCACGCCGATAGCCACAACGACAACCATTACGACTACGCGGTGATCCGGGTGGTGCCGCGGGTGGAGCGCGAGGAGTTCGTCAATGTCGGCGTGATTCTCTCGTGCGAAGCTTCGCGCTATCTGGAAGCGCGCATCGAACTGGACGAAGCCCGCGTACTGGCGCTGGCGCCCGACCTGGACATGGAATCGCTGCGCCGGCATCTGGAAACCATTCCCGCGATCTGCCGCGGTGGCGCGGGTACGGGACCCATAGGCCTGCTGCCGCAACGCGCCCGCTTCCACTGGCTCACCGCCAAACGCAGCTCCATCATCCAGACCTCGCCCGTTCATATGGGCAAGTGCGGCGACATGCCGGCGATCATGGAACATCTGCTGCAGAGCATGGTGCGGCTGCAGCGCTGACTGCGCCGGCGAAATTCTCGCAGGCTCTCGGATTTCCCTATCCGCGCTTCGTGCTCGCGCGCTCTTAACATTTTGTTCCACACAATCGGACCCTGCTTTCAACAGGCGCTGCCGCCAACACGCTTCTGGGATCGGCGCGCAGCAATAGGGAGTCGCATTACATGAACCAGAAGCTCAAAGCCGGCTCCGTGGAGCTGGAAATGGCGTTCATCGACTGGATCAAGAAGAACGCCTACCACCCGCGCGAAGCGATCGACCACTTCATGGAACGATCCGAATACGTTCGCAACGCATTCGATACGGTCGTCGAACACGCGCGCAGGAAAATCGCCGACCGCACCCGCCAACACCTGACGCGGCTGGCGGAGGACACCGTATTCACCGCCCAGTTCCCCATGGTCTACGGCTGCAAGAACCTGGACGACAAGGACATGCGCTACACGGTCTTCCTGACCATCGGCGAGACGCAGGCCGAATGGGTCGGCAAGGTATGGGCCGATGGGGAATACCTGGGCGAAGTGCACGGCAGCGGCAGCGGCCCCAAGGCCAACTACCTGGAGCTGGCGCGGATGCACATCGAATCCCACATCCGTTGCGTGGGCCAGTTCAAACCGCGCCTGCGGAGGAGTTGACCGGCCGCGGGACGGATCACCGGCGGGAAGGATCGACGGGGCGTAAAAAAAATATAGCGCGCCCGTCGCAGCCGATTAACGATCATGCGTCTACAAAGCCAGCTCCGGCGGTCATTCCGCTCGCCGGCGATCCATCACCAGGAGCTTCTTGATGAACACACGCGCGAACCAGAACCAGATCGGCGGCGACGAGGAAGAGTAAACCGCCACCCGGCGGCGGAGTCCTGCCTGCGGTGCTTGCAAGTCCGCTGACCACGCGGCGAACGCATCGCAGGCAGCCCGCTCGACGGGCAGTCAGAACGAATCGCTGCCTGGCCGCAACTCGATGTTCAGGGCCGTGGCCACCAACCGCATTGCTTCGTCGTCGCGGCTCGAGGTGACCCAGCCGCCATAGTTGTCGCTGCCGGTATCCCAGGTCCACAGCGTATAACCGTATTCGCGCAGGCGGTCGTAGGCGGTGGACATCAGCGCCGGCACGTCGGTGCCGTCCAGAAATTCCTCATCCGAGGCGTCGCCGCCCCAGTCGATCTCCAGGTTCCAACGCCTCACCAGTTCGGTCACGCTGTCGATGAAGGACTCCTTGTCCTTCCAATCGACGAAGAAACCCGAGGTCCAGTCGATCGCATCCTTCAGCGCCCATACCGGCTCGGCTTCTTCGCCGGCTTCCTGCAGCGCTTCGCGGTAATGCGAGAACTGGCGCAAGGCGGTTTCCTCGTCGCCGGGATTGACCAACAGCAGCAACTGCCAGACCAGTGCCTCGGTGGTCAGCTCGTCGGCATCGTCGAGGTCTTGCGGCTCGTTTTCGTGGTCGCCGTAGTCGGCTTCGTTGTCGGGCATGGTCATGGAAGGTGGGGAATGCGGTTCGGGCATCGATAGTGGCGCTTGGCGGGCGGCTTGGAAAGTCCTTCCTCGCGGATGCCCGGCAATTGTGAAAAACTCCCCGCATGACCGTTTATGTCGACGATGCGGTGACTTGGTGGCGCGGCCAGCGCTGGGCGCACCTGATGGCCGATACGCTGGAAGAACTGCACGCGATGGCCGCGCAACTCGGCATGCCACGGCGCGCGTTCCAGGACAAGACCAGCGGCGCGCACTACGACGTCACCGCAGAACTGCGCGAACAGGCGTTGCGTCTGGGGGCGCAGGCCATCTCGCGCCACACCGACCGGGAACTGGTGCGCTCGGTAATCCGCAATGCCCGGGCGCAGGCCACCCGCGCATCGTCCTGACCCGGCGTTATGCCGTAGCCGCCAGGCCAGCGCGTTCGATGCGAAGCGGTTGCCGCCGTCCATAGGTCAGCGAACGCCACACCCATTCCATCGGCCCGAAACGGAAACGTGCCAGCCACCAATGGCTGACGACGATCTGCACTGCGAAAATCAGCGCCCAAGCCAGCCACCAACCCGCGACGCCCCAACGAGGTCCGATGCCCAGGCCCATGCCGTAGAACAAGGCGATGCCGAGCACGCTCTGGGTCAGATAATGGGTCAGGGCCATGCGCCCCATCGGCGCCAACACCCGCAGCCGCGGTTGCCACCAAGGCCGCAGGAACAGCAAAGCGAAGCCGGTGGCATAGGCGACGCCCAGCGCCAGAGGCCCCGCACGCAACAGCATGCGGATCGCGAACTTGCTGACTTCGGTGTCGAGCAGAGGGTACTGCTCGCGCAGCCCCGCTTGGGTGAATTGCAGGATCGTCATGGCGATGCCTGCAAGCAGACTTCCCCAGAACAGACGAGCGATCAGGCTCTTGTGCCGCAGGGGGTGCTGGAACAGACCGCGACGCCCGGCCCAATAACCCAGCAGGAAGCGTCCCAGCACAAAGCAGACCAGCGCCCAGTTGGAAACGCGCGCCCAGTTCGCCATGTCGATGTTGCCGCGCAACGCAGCGCCGGGCGATGGCGATGAGAACGCCTGCAAGGCGCCGACATAGACCTGAGCCTGTTTCGGCCATGCGTCCAGCGCTTCCCTGATCCAGGGCGACAACAAAGGCGGCAGCAACAAGGCGATCACCAGGCCGGCGACCAGCAAAGTGCGATCAGAGGCACGCCGGAAACATACCAACAGCAATCCGACTACCGCGTAGGTCAGCAATATGTCGCCCCACCAGACGAAATAGCTGTGCACCAGACCGATCACGAGCAGGATCAGCAGGCGCCGCACGAATCGCGCCAGACCGCCACCGACCTGCGCGCGCTCCATCTGCAGAGAAAAACCCAGGCCGAACAGCAGCGAGAACAAGGTGATGAACTTGACGTTCACCAGCAGGTCCATCGCCTGTAGCGCGATGGCATCGAAGCCCGCGGTCGGCAGCGCTGCGCGCGCGGGATCGGACACGAACTCGTACAGGGTGAACGAGGCCAGGTTGACCATCAGCACCCCGCCCAGGGCAAAACCGCGCAAGGCGTCGATGAGATCGTGGCGTTCGCGGACGGGTGCAGGGTCGACAGTAGGAGAAGTCATCGTGCAAGACTAAACCACGGTTCGCGTTTATCCTCTCTCGGACCCATTCACGACTTGCAGAACCGATCATGGCCGATACCCCTCCCGACCACCTCGCCATCAACCCCGCCAGCCCCTTTCATGACGCGGCGGCCATCGACCGCGGTGTGGGCATCCGTTTCAACGGAGTCGAGCGCGACAATGTAGAGGAATACAGCGTCAGCGAAGGCTGGATCCGCGTGCAGGTCGGCAAGTCCAAGGACCGCCGCGGCAATCCGATGACCATCAAGGTCAAGGGCGAAGTGGTCGCCTACTACCGCGATATCGCCTGATCGCCGGGCGCAGCAGCGCCCGACCCTGCACTACTTCGCCTTTGCCCCGCCCAGGTGCTGTGAAAGGAACGCCAGCAGCCGCGTGTAGTACTCGCGGCGATGCGGCTCGGTGAAGAATCCGTGGCCCTCGGTCTTGAAGTAGAGCGACTCGACCGGCACGCCCGCCTCCTTGAGCGCTTTCTCCATTTTGCGGGTGTGCTCGATCGGTGCCCGCTCGTCCTGGCCACCGGCGGCCAGGAACACCGGCGCCTTGATCCGGCCGGCCAGGTTCACCGGCGACACTTCTGCCAGCGCATTGCGGTCGCCCAGCCAGTCGTTGGTCCAGCTTTTCCAGGACCGGCTGTGCGCGGCGTCGTCCTTGTGCATCTTCTCAAGGTCGTACACGCCCACGTAGCCGACCGCGCATGCGTATAGCGAGGGCTCCCTGGCCGCGCCCATCAACGCCGCATAGCCGCCATAGCTGGCGCCGTAGATGCAGATCTTCGACGGATCGGCGATCTGTTCCTTGACCGCCCAATGCGTGGCGTCGGTCAGGTCGTCCTGCATCGCGCGCCCCCACTCCCGCGCACCGGCATTCTTGTAATCGCGGCCATAGTTGCCCGAACCGCGAAAATTCAGGCGCAGCACCGCGTAACCCGCCTCGACCAGCATCTGGCTGTCGTCGTCGAAACCCCACGCATCGAAGATGCCGAACGGGCCACCGTGCGGCAGCACCACCAGCGGCAACTGCTTTTCCTTGCCCATCGGCAGGGTCAGATAGCCGTGCAGCTTCATGCCGTCGCGTGCAGTCAGCTGGATCGCACGCGATGCCGGCACCTTGGCCGGGTCGATCCATTCCCGACGGCTGTACACCAGGGCCGCGTCTTTCTTGACCGTATCGAACAGGTAGAAATCGCCGTTGTTGCGGTCGCTCCATATCTGGAGCATGGCCAGGCGTCCGTCCTTGGTAGTGGAAGTCACCGCCAGGGCTTGGCCCGGGAAAGCCTTCTCCAAACTGCGGTAGAGGCGCGCAGTGGGCGAGGCCTCGTCGAAAAAGCGGCTGCGGATGCCGTCGCTCATGAACCACGCGCCCGCAGGTTCTGCCGAGTCGAGGCGTTCGATCACGTTCCACGGATCGGCTACCGGATCGCGAAGGAGCTGCGTGCGCGTGTCGGTGGCCGGATTGTAGGCCAGGATAGCGTCGGGCCCGCCCGGCACGTCGGTGACAAGGTATGCAGTCTTTCCATCCACGGAAAATCCCAACGCATTCATTACCAAGCCGCTCTTGGCCTGGTCGTTGATCAGGCGCCAGTCCTGGCCGCGCCCGTCGCGATAGTAGAGCTTGCTGACATTGTCGTAGCCGGAGCCGCGCGCGAAGCGGACTTCGCCCGCGTTGTCGACGGCGAAGGTGGCGTTGCGCACGGGCGCCGAGGCAACCGTGTTCCTGCGCCGGTTGTAGATATCCAGTTTCTCGACGGAGGTCTGCGGGTCGGCCGTAGGCTGCATCGACGATACGAGGATATTGCGCTCGTCCCCGGCCAGCGGATCGATCATGAATACCGCTGCGTCGGAGGTCAGGCGGATGGTGCCGCCGATGCCGCTGAACTCATCGACGCCATTGGGGCTGGACAGCAGCATGCCCTGTTTGCCGTCGACGTTGACCGCGTGCAGTTCGCCGGTCGCGTAGGGTGCGTCCTGCGTACCCAGCCGCCGCGCCATCGCCACCACCACGCGTTCGTCGTTGGCCCACCAGAAATCGTCCACCAACGAATGCTCGCCGCCCATGGCTTTGGCGGTGACGACCTTATCGGCGCGCCGCATGATCGCCAGTACGGTTCGGTCTTCCAGCGGAACGGTCACCGCCAGATACTCGCCGGTCGGCGAGATCTTGATGCGCTCGTAGGTGTCGCGCTTGAGGTAGGCATCCAGGTCCACCTGTGCCGCGGCCGGCCAGGCAAGCCCGCCAATCAGCAGTGCGAGCACCGCACTGAGAATTTTCATCGCTTCCGTTTCCCTTCCCCAAGGTCGCCAGATCATAAAGGACTTTGTCGGACCCGGCAGACTGTCGAGTAGGTGTCCCTCACCGGGTCGCAGGCTCTTGGCCGCTTTCTTTTGTTAGGCTGCACAGACTTGCGGATCAACCAGAACCCATGAAAACCAGCGGCATCTCGTTCCACCACCCCTTCGCGTTCTGGTTAGGGTGCCTGTTGGTACTGGCCGGGGTCCTGGCCCACGTGCCGATGTTCATGATGGGCCAGCACACGCACTGGCAGATGGTCGGCATGCCGATGAGCACCGGGATGTGGGTCGGCATGGCGCTGATCCCAGTCGGCCTGGCGCTGTCGATGTACGGGCTGATGCCGCGCATGGAGCAGATGCGCAACACCGCGCAGGGCGCGCGCGACCATCGCTATTTCCATATCGCCGACGGCGTGCCGCTCAACCGCGCGCACTGGACGCTGGTGGTCGTGCTGATCGTGGCGCTGGCGGTGGATGTAATGAAGCCGGCCACGCTGGGCTTCGTCATGCCCGGCATGAGCGCCGAGTACGAGATCACCAAATCCAAGGCCAGCCTGCTGGCCTTGTTCGCGCTGACCGGCACTACCGTGGGTTCGGTTTTGTGGGGGCGAATGGGCGATCTGTTCGGACGTCGTGCGGCGATCCTGCTGTCGGCGCTGATGTTCATGGGCACGGCGATCTGCGGCGCCATGCCGAGCTTCAACTGGAATCTGGCGATGTGCTTCCTGATGGGCGCTTCGGCCGGCGGCCTGCTGCCCATCGCCTTCACCCTGATGGCCGAGACCATTCCCGCCGCGCATCGCGGCTGGCTGCTGGTGGCGCTGGGCGGCATCGGCACTTCCGCCGGTTATCTGCTGGCCTCGGGCGCGGCCGCGATCCTCGAACCGATGTTCAGCTGGCGCGTTCTGTGGCTATTGGGTCTACCGACCGGCGCGCTGATCGTGTTCCTCAACCGCTGGATTCCCGAATCGCCGCGCTTCCTTTCCAACGCTGGCTTGGAGAACGAAGCGCGCGCGGTGCTGAAGAAATTCTCCGGCGCGTCGCCCGCGGCGATCGAGGCGGACGACTCGCCCGCTGCGGCGGGCAGCGTGATCGACGAACAGCACCCCGTGGTGGGCATCCGCCAATTGCTGCGCGGCCGCCATGCCAACATCACCTGGGGATTGCTGGTCTGCGGCGTGGCGTGGGGTTTGGCGAACTTCGGCTTCCTGCTGTGGCTGCCTACCAATCTGGTGGAACTGGGCGTGGACGCCAAGGGCGCAAGCGCGTTGCTGGCGCGCTCGGCGATTCTGGCGCTACCAGGCATCGCCGTGGTGGTGTGGCTGTACCACCGCTGGAGCAGCATCCGCGCGCTGGTGCTGTTCATCGCCTTGACCACGCTATCGCTGTTGGCGTTTTGCGCGATGAGCTGGATGCAGCTGCAGTCGGCCATGGCGACCATCGCTGCCACCGCTGCGTTGTTGATCAGCGTCAGCGGGGTGATTGCAATGCTGATTCCCTATGCGGCGGAAATCTATCCGGTGCATTTGCGCGCGACCGGCTCGGGCGTGGTCGCGGCCAGTTCCAAATTCGGCGGAATTCTGGGTGCCGGACTTGGTGTGATCGGATTTTTCGAAAACTTCCTGCTGTCGGCATTGCTTATTGCGGTGCCGATGGCGGTTTCGGGAGCGATGCTGCTGCGTAGCGGGATCGAGACGCGAGGGCATGGGTTGGAGGATATCCAACGGGAGTTGACACGCGAGCAGTGCTGAGTAGGTCGGGGCTACGCCCCCGACGCACGGAAGCCAAAATCATCCCAAGAGGTTGCCGGGTAGTTTGAGCTCAGCGCGAAGAGCACCCCTCCTCAATCCTCCCCTGCGCCCCGAAGGAAGCCCCCTTGGGGGGCTTCGCAAGGGAGGAGGCAAGAGCGTAGTCGGGACGTAGCCCCGATCTACGGAACCCAACAGCGGCTCAGGATTTCAGCTTCCAGCCGGTCTTGAAGATCCACCACACCACTGCCAGGCACAGCACCAGGAAGCCGAGGATGGCGGCCAGGCTGATGCCGACATTCACATCCGCCACGCCGTAGAAGCTCCAGCGGAAGCCACTGATCAGGTACACCACGGGATTGAACAGGGTGATCTTCTGCCACACCGGCGGCAGCATGCTGATGGAATAGAACGCGCCGCCCAGGAAAGTCAGCGGCGTCACTACCATCAGCGGAATCACCTGCAGTTTCTGGAAGTCGTCGGCCCACAGGCCGATGATGAAACCGAACAGACTGAAGGTCACCGCGGTCAGCAGCAGGAAGCACAGCATCCAGAACGGGTGTGCGATCTCGTAGGGCACGAAGATGCGTGCGGTGACCAGGATCAGGATACCCAGCATCAGCGACTTGCTGGCCGCCGCGCCCACATAGCCGATCACTACCTCGATGTAGGACACCGGCGCCGACAGCAATTCGTAGATGGTGCCCGCCCACTTGGGCATGTAGATGCCGAACGAAGCGTTGGAGATGCTCTCGTTCAACAGCGACAGCATGATCAGGCCGGGAATGATGAAGGCGCCGTAGCTGATGCCGTCGATAGCGCCCATGCGCGAACCGATGGCTGCGCCGAACACCACGAAGTACAGCGAGGTGGACAGCACCGGCGAGGCGATGGACTGTGTGATGGTGCGGAACGTGCGCGCCATTTCGAAACGGTAGATCGCGCGGATCGCGTGCCAGTTCATGACGCCTTCCTCGTGAAAAACGAATCGTCATCCCCGCGAAGGCGGGGACCCAGTGACTTATCTCTTTCAGAAAGCAAAGTTGCCTGGTCCCTGCCTTCGCGGAGGCGACGATCAAAAGCAAAGCGCTTCATGCTTTCGCTCCATTCGCACTGCCGTGGACCAGACTTACGAAGATCTCCTCCAGCGAACTCTCGCTGGAATGCAGGTCCTTGAAGTCGATGCCCAGCTCGCCCAGGCGCTTGAGCAGCGCGGCGATGCCGGTTTCCTCGGTCTGCGTGTCGAAGGTGTAGACCAGCGCATGGCCTTCGTCGGCGAGTTCCAGCGCGAGGCCGGACAGCTCCCCGGGGAGGCTTTGCAGCGGAGTCTGTAATTGCAGGGTCAGTTGCTTCTTTCCCAATTTGCGCATCAGCACGTGCTTGTCCTCGACCAGGATCAGTTCGCCCTTGCTGATCACGCCGATGCGGTCGGCCATTTCCTCGGCCTCTTCGATGTAATGGGTGGTCAGGATGATGGTCACTCCGCTTTCGCGCAGGTTGCGCACCATCTGCCACATGTCGCGGCGCAACTCCACGTCGACGCCGGCGGTGGGTTCGTCCAGGAACAGGATGGTCGGTTCGTGCGACAGCGCCTTGGCGATCAGCACCCGCCGCTTCATGCCACCGGACAAAGTCATGATCTTGCTGTCTTTCTTGTCCCACAGCGACAGATCGCGCAGGACTTTTTCCAGATATTGCGGGTTGGGCGGCTTGCCGAACAGACCGCGGCTGAATTTCACCGTGGCCCACACCGTCTCGAACGCATCGGTGGACAGTTCCTGCGGCACCAGCCCGATCTTGCTCCGCGCGGCACGATAATCGCGCACGATGTCGTGACCGTCGGCGGTCACGCTGCCGGAGCTGGGGTTGACGATGCCGCAGACGATGCTGATCAGGGTGGTCTTGCCGGCGCCGTTGGGGCCCAGCAAGGCCAGGATCTCGCCCTTGCGGATCTCCAGATCCACCGACTTGAGCGCCTGGAAGCCCGAGGCATAAGTCTTGCTTAGTTTGTCGATGGAGATGATGGAAGACATGCGGGCGACATCGAATGGGCAGCGACCCCGGATCGTACCGGAGTCGCTACCTCTCCACTATCCCGTATCCGGGAAATTCAATCCCTGTCGTCAGTCACCGACGAAGCGCACCGCGTAGGTGACATATCCCTGCTCTACGTAGGAGGCCAGAATCCGCATATTGAGGCGGACAGTAGTGGGGCTGTTGTAGAAATCGCGTGCCTGACGTGGGCTGAGACCGTAGAACTCGGTGAGCGTCTTCTTGCTCAACAAGCCGCCCGTGCAGGCCCTGGTGGCGGTGTTGCGCGCGTTGATGGCTTCGCCATTGTCCAGAACCATGTCGATGGAGATGGCGGGAACCCCGACCTCCACCTTACCGGCAAGCGGCTCTCCAGTATTGGGATCCACCAATGCCGGGTTGTTCAACACCGCATTTTCAAAAGTGACCGTCGGGAACACGGTGAAGCGCGCGTTCCGGTTGTCCAGCCCGGTGTAGTTGGCGAAGTAAGCGTTCATCGTCGGGCTCAGCCAATGGCAGATCTGCGAATGAGTGCTTCCGGCAGGCAGGGTGATGCTGCCGATGTCGCGGTATTGGCCGGAACCGGAGTGCGTATCCGGATCGATCTGCAGGCAAGGCTGTTCCGGATCCTGACTCGCGCAATCGGCGTTGATGTTCACCGCCTCGCTACCGACCACGCCCAGCCACCGCACCGGCCGGCCGAAGGAATCGGCATCTCCCACATCCAGCGCAGCGGCCTTGCGGTCGTGTATGGCAAGAACGTTGTCCGCGTGCGATCCGAAACGCTGGTCCACCTGCTCGATTGCAGCCTTCCTGCCGGCTTCCGCCGCTTCGCTGCGAGCCGAGGTTTGCGCCGTATTCATGGCCCAAGCGCCCGCGCACAACGCACTGGCGGCTATCGCCACCACCAAAATCTTCTTTCGCATTCCTTGTCCCCTTGAGTGATCGTCGATACGCCGCGCCCCCCAGGCGTCGGCCCGGCGACTATATACGGGCAAGGCGCTTTCCGATGCGGCGCTTGCCGCACACCTCCCTCAAGACGCGCTGCGGCTTGACCTGCGAGGCGCTTCCCGGTACTTGTGGCCGTCCCTACGCGGAGGCCGCCATGCAGCAGTTCCTGGTAATGATCTACAACGACGAGACCTTGCTGGAGGCCATGCCGGCGGGCGAGTTCGACCGCACCATGCACGGTTGCTTTGTCCATGCCGACGAGTTGCGCGCACAGGGCAAGCTGACGCAATCCATGCAGCTGGAAGCCGCCTCCACGGGCAAGACCGTGCGCATCCGCAACGGCCGCACCAGCGTCGTCGACGGTCCGTTCGCCGAGACCAAGGAAATTCTTGGTGGCTTCAATCTGATCGAAGCCGCCGATATCGACGAAGCGGTACGCATCGCCGCCGAATTTCCCTGGGCCGAAACCGGTTGCATTGAAGTGCGGCCGGTGCGCGACATGGACGCGGTGCGCAGACGCGTGGGCGCCTGATTCAGCATCCGCACCAGAGCGCTCCCTGACTGCAAAACACTCCATCCCGCTTGGGGCGGCAAAGCCGTCGCGGCCTTGTTGGGGCAGGCGGTCGGTGCCTTATCCTGCTGCCGGCGGACGCCACGATCACACCGTCCCGCCGTCTAAAGGCGCATAGTGGGGGCGGAAGTCGCATTTTGCGGCCTCCGATCCGGAGGCATGAGGCTTCCGCCGCCCCCGCAGGAGGGGATTGATGAAAGCGAAGAAAACCAGCGGCAAGGGACCGGCCCCCAAGGGACCGCCCGCCGGCAGCGACGGCAATCCGCACAAGCGCCTGGAAAGCGAGCGTATCGCCAGCGACATCGCCGATTACGAGAAATCCGGCGGCAAGGTGGAGAAGCTGGGCGTGACCCGCGTGCTCCAGACCGTAGCCCCCGCGCAGAAAGGCGAGGTGCTCAAATCCGCGCCGTCGGTACGGCCGCGCTCGCGTTAGCGTGCGTGATGACCGCCATGCACCCGCATGGCGGCCTGGAAGCGGACGTTACGGATCCGCGTACTGCGCTTGCCCATCCCCGAACGACCAGTTTTCCTTCGCCACTTCCACCAGGTTGATGAACACGTCCTCTTTGCGCAGGGCGAGCCGCGCCTGCAGGCCGTCGGCGACCGCGCGGTAGAAATCCTTCTTCATCTGCACGCTGCGTCCGGCATTGAGGGTGACCTGGATCAGCACGCACTCGGCGCTGCGCCGGATACCCAGGTAACCCTCATCGACGAACAGCGTGCCGGGTGCGTGCTGGTTGATGATCTGGAAACGGTCGTCGGCTGGCACATTCAAAGTCGCCCGCATGGCGTCGTAGACGACCTCGCCCAAACCGGCGAGGTAATCGGAAGACTGGCCTTCCAGCAGATCGATTCGTACGAGGGGCATGGTGTTCTCCGGAGGAAAGCGCAGACGGGTGGGCTTGCTCATCCTGGAACCTGAACGGACCCGCGGTCAACCGCCATCAAAAACGACCCTGTTCAGGCAGCTGTGCCTAGCCTTGGCCTGCGTCGACCCACAGGGAGTTCCCTCATGAAACGATTGCTGCTCTCCACTTCCATCGCCGTCCTGCTGTTGTCTTCCACCACAGCCATGGCGCGCGATCATGGCGAGGACAAGGACAAGCACGGGCGTTACGACGACCGTTATGACTACAACGATCGCGACCGCCATGACGACGATCGCCACGACCGTCGCTACGATGGTCGTCGCCATGACAACGGCCGTCACCTGGGTCAGATCAAGCACGGCTATCGCCGCGGCGAACACGCGCCGGTGGTCTATCTGCAACCGCGTTACTACGTGACCGATTACCGCCGCTACGACCTCGCGCCGCCACCGCGCGGCTACCGATGGGTGCGCCCGGCCGACGACCGCTATCTGCTGGTGGAAATCGCCAGCGGCCTGATCTCGCAGGCGCTGGGTTACTGAGTCCGCACCGGCGGCAACTCGACAGAAAGCCCCGCTCATGCGGGGTTTTCTGTGCGTGCATCGAAGAACTCGAGGTGATGCAATCCGCATTTCCCTTGTGCTCCGGTCATCACGTCCACCCACGCATGCTCCGCTATGCTTCACGCGCCGCGCTGGCAGGAGATGGCCGCAGTTGAACGACACATCATCCGTACCGCCGAACCGCACCCGGCTTTTGCAGGACCGGGTGATCATGGCGTTGCTGATAGGCGCCACGGCCTGGGGGTCTTTGCTGGTCACGGGCTTGCCCGGCGAGGTTTCCGCGGTATGGGTGAGCAGCGGCATATTCGTCGGCTGGCTGCTGTCGCGCCGGACCGAACTCTGGCCGGGCTACGTCGTAGCGGGCTTCGCCGCCGAACTGGTGGTACGGCTGCTGTCCGGCGACGGTGTGGGCTTCGGTCTGGCGCTCAGCGTCTTCAATCTGCTGGAGGTGCTGATCGTCGCCGGCACGGTCCGGCGGCTGGTCCCTGACATCGGCAATCCCACGCGGTGGCTCGGCCTGGGAGGCATCGCCAGCGGCAGTACGCTCGTCGCCTGTGCCATCTCCGGCCTGCTGGCCAGCGCAGTGGTATCGGCCGCCTCCCACACGCCGTTCCTGACCACCTTTCTGATCTGGTATGCGGCGCATGTGGTCGGCATAGTGATCGTGGCGACGCTGACGCTGGTGGCCCATCGCAAAGGCATCGGCCTGAGCGACGTGCCCGGGCAGCGTTGGAATTTCCTGGGCGACATGCTGCTGATCGCCGCGGTATGCGGAGCGGTGTTCTACCAGTCCAGTTATCCGCTGCTGTTCCTGGTCTATCCACCGGTGTTGTACGGTGTTTTCCGGCATCGCTTCGCCGGCGTGGTGGTCGGCATCTCGTTGCTGGCCATCATCGGCGGCGTCGCCACTGCGCTGGGCCACGGCCCGCTGGCCCTGGTGACTGGCAGCGATGTCATCCAGCGCACCATCCTGCTGCAGTTGTTCGTCGGCACTGCCTGCCTGATGAGTTTCCCGGTGGCGCTGAGCATGGCCGAACGCGCACGGCTGACCGCGCGCGTGCGCGAGAGCGAACAGCGCTACCGGATGCTGGCCGACTATTCGCACGATGTGGTGGTGCGGATGCGCGCCGATGGACAAAGGCTTTACGTTTCGCCGTCGGCGCGGGACATCCTGGGCTGGGAGCCGGCCGAGCTGCTCAAACCCAACCAGATTCTGGTGCATCCCGAAGATTACGCCGTGCAGCAACAGACCATCGCCTCGGTGCTTGCGTCTGGCCATCCGGTTACCGCGATCTACCGCCTGCGCCACAAGGACGGGCACTACGTGTGGATGGAAGCTGCGGCGCGGCCCATTCCCAGTGCGGACGGCAATACGACGGACATCATCTTCGCCGGTCGCGATGTCTCCCAGCGCGTGGCCGCCGAGCGGGCATTGAAGGCGAGCCGCGACGAGCTGGAGGCGCAGGCGCACCTCGACAGCCTGACCGGGCTGGCCAATCGCCGCCAGTTCGACGAGCGGCTGATACATGCGCTGGGGCGGTCGCGACGGCAAGGGCTGGCGGTGGCGCTGATGTACATGGACATCGATCATTTCAAACAGGTCAACGACAGTCACGGACATGCGGCGGGCGATGAAGTGCTGCGCGCGTTCGGCCAGCGCCTCAGCGCATGCGTACGCTCGGGCGACCTGGTGGCGCGGTTGGGCGGCGACGAGTTCGTGGTGCTGATCGAGGACCTGTCGGCACCGGAAACCGCCGAGGCGATCGCCAGCAAGCTGATCGACGCGATGAGCGAAGGGATCGAGGTGGAAGGAAACACCTTGCATGTCACCACCAGCATCGGCATCGCGTATTCGGCGCATCCGGCAGTGGCCAAAGCCCTGACCGCTGCGGCCGACGCGGCCCTGTACGCCGCCAAGAGCGCCGGCCGCAATACCTGGCAGCTGCTGCCGACGGACGATCCCGCCAGCCGGCACTGATCGGCGGCACTCTGATCGACAACCCTCCGACCGATGGCAGCGTGATCGCAGCGCCGCATGGCCGAACGAATCGCCGCGCGGCGTTACAGCAGGAACCAGCCACGCGGAGCCACCCTCATGCCCAAGTACGTGATCGAACGCGAAATTCCCGGTGCCGGCAAGCTGTCGGCCGATGAACTCAAGCGCATTTCCCAGACTTCCTGCAGCGTGCTGAACGACATGGGCCCACAAATCCAGTGGATCCACAGTTATGTCACCGGCGACAGGATCTACTGCCTGTACCGCGCGCCGAACGAGCAGATGGTCCGCGATCATGCGCAGCGGGGCGGCTTTCCCGCCAACCGCGTTTCCGAAGTCCTGGTCACCATCGATCCGACCACCGCCGAGTAGCGCAGTCCGGCACGATGGGAATCCGGGCGTGGGGACCTTGCGGTTCGCACCCCGAAAAGGCCGGGAATACTGCCTTCGCGAAGGTGAAAGTGGACAGCACACGGCTTTTTCACGGGGAGTCGGGCATAAGATGGAATTGTCCGATCCTTCTCCGGGGAAGCCGATGACCTCGCCCGCCGCCGCTAAACGGCCGCTCGCCTTCCTGGAAGGTGGCGGCGAAATGGGCGAGCGCATGCGGGCCTACGATTGGGCGTCCACCTCGCTGGGGGCGCCGGAGACCTGGCCCACGCAGCTGAAGACTGCAGTGCGTCTGTTGCTGTCGACCCGGCACCCGATGTTGCTCTGGTGGGGTCCGCAGCTGATCCAGTTCTATAACGATGCCTATGCCCGTTCGATCGGACCCGAGCGCCATCCCAGCGCACTCGGGCAGCGCGGACGCGAATGCTGGCAACGGATCTGGCCCGCCATCGGGCCGCAGATCGAACAGGTAATGCAGGGATGCGAGGCCACCTGGAAGGAGAACGAACGGGTGCCGATCATGCACAACGGCACGCGCGAAGAGGTGTATTGGACCTACAGCTACAGTCCCATCGACCAACCCGACGCGCCGCACGGCGTGGGCGGCGTGCTGGTGATGTGTACCGAAGCCAGCGAACAGATCGTCGCCCAGCGCGACCGTCTGGCCGAGCGCGACCAGCTGAAGGATCTTTTCCAGCAGGCGCCGGGCTTCATGGCCCTGCTGCGCGGGCCGCAGCACGTGTTCGAAATGGTCAATCCCTCCTACATGGAACTGGTCGGCCACCATGACCTGCTGGGCAAGGCGGTGGCCGATGCACTGCCCGACACGGTCAAGCAGGGCTACGTGGACCTGCTGGATGAGGTCTACCGCAGCGGCAAAGCCTTCACCACCACCGGCGCGCGCTTCGAGTTCGCCGGCGCCAACGAGCGGCGCATGGAGCGCTACGTGGATTTCGTCTACCAGCCCATCACCGATACGGACGGCGCGGTGACCGGCATTTTCATGGAAGGTTTCGACGTGACCAGCGCGCACTCCGACGCCGAAGCCGTGCGCGAGCTCTACGACACCCTGGAGCAGCGCGTCGCCGACGCGCTGGCCGAGCGCAACATCCTGGCCGACGTGGTGGAATTTTCCGATACCCACACCCTGGCCATCGACCTCTGCTACTACGTGCTGGCGGTCAACAAATCCTATTCCGACGAGTTCGAGAGCCTGTACGGCCATCGTCTCAAGGTCGGCGACAACCTGCTGGAAATGCTCAAAAGCGATCCCGTGCGGGCCGAACGCATGCGCGGATTCTGGAACCGTGCGATCAGCGGCGAGGATTTCCACATCGCCGAAACGCTCAGCTCCGCCGCCACCGGCACACGGCTCTACGACATGCGTTTCAACGCATTGAAGGACCGCAGCGGCAAGCGGGTCGGCGCGTTCGTCGTGGTCTATGACGTGACCGACCGCGCGAGCGAACAGGCGCGCCTGGCCGAAGCCGAAGCGCGGGTGCGGCAGGCGCAGAAAATAGAGGCGATCGGCCAGTTGACCGGCGGCGTGGCGCACGATTTCAACAATCTGTTGATGGTGATTTCCGGCGGCCTGGAAGTCATGGACGAACTGGCGCCGGCGCGCAGGGAAAAAGTGATCGCCGGCATGCGCCAGGCGGTGGAGAAAGGCGCCGGCCTGAGCCGTCAGCTGCTGGCGTTTTCGCGCCGTCAACCGCTGCGCCCGGAAGCGGTGAACCTTGTGCGCAAGATCGGCGGCATGCGCGAAATGCTGGACCGCAGCCTGCGCGGCGATGTGCATGTGGAAGTGGCTTTCGACAGCGGATTGTGGCCGGTGGAGGTGGATCCGGGCCAACTGGAACTGGTGGTGTTGAACCTGGCGGTCAACGCGCGCGATGCGATGCCCGGCGGCGGCACCATCCGTATCGGCGCACGCAACGCGCCCGCGTTGAACGACGAGGAGCTGTTCGGCGATTACGTGGAATTGTCCATCGCCGATACCGGCACCGGCATGATGCCCGAAGTGCTGGCGCGCGTGTTCGAGCCGTTCTTCACCACCAAGGAAATCGGCAAGGGTTCCGGACTGGGACTGGCGCAGGCGCACGGGTTCGCCAAATCATCGCGGGGCGCCGTGCGCATCGACAGCGAACCGCGCAAGGGCACTACGGTCTTCCTGTACCTGCCGCGTACCGACAAATCGCCCGTCGGCGACGACGAAGAGAAGGAAGTTGAAACGCCCGGCCGCAACCAGATCCAGGCACAAGGCTCGTTGCTGCTGGTGGAAGACGACGACGAAGTAGCCGCGCTGACCAGCGAGATGCTGGCAACGCTGGGCTACGAAGTGACGCGCGTGGAGAACGCCGACGCCGCACTGGGAGCATTGGCCGGCGGGAAATCCTTCGGCGTCGTGTTCTCCGATGTGATGATGCCGGGCCATCTGGATGGAATCGACCTGTCGCAGGAAATCCGATTGCGCCGCCCCGGGCTTCCCGTCGTGCTCACCACCGGCCACGTGGAAGCGGCCAAGCAGAAAGCCGCGGCGCTGGGACTTGCGGTGCTGCCGAAACCCTACCGGTTGCAAGAGCTGGAAACCGCCCTGGGCGATGCGCGCAAGCACGCGCGGGACGCATCGCCGGCTTGACCAACCGCCTTTGTAGGAGCGACGCAAGTCGCGAAGCTCCGGAAAATTCGGCCCCCAACGCGTGCCGCCATCCAATGCTCCATGGCGGGACGTAATGAGAGGCCTGTGGGTGTGGGAGTTTCGCGACTTGCGTCGCTCCTACAAGAGCCCTCTATTCAAAGCCACGCTGCATCCCAAAAAGGATAGTCGCCAATCTTGCGAACTAACCCTGCGCGCACGGGGTTCAACACTATGTATCGAGCCACAGCGATTGCATCTTCTTCACGCCGAAGGGCGCGATCGTGGAAGGATTTTCCCCACACTGTTCCCAGTTCCGGCCAATGTACGCGAAGCCGCCGGGATACGTTCGCTTTGAAGCTCCGCATCAGATCAGACAAGGATTCGCCTTCCCCCAGTTCGATCAACCCGTGCCAGTGGTCGGGCATCAGCACCCATGCCAGCAGTGTCGCCTTTTGCCATGAGCGTCGATCATGTATTTCCCTGGCCGCGTCCAGAGCGAGGGCGTGGTTCGAGAACAAGCTCTGTCTTTCGTGCGTTGTGAAAGTAACCAGATACCGTTGGCCGGAGACTGAAGCTCTGCCGCGTCTCAGCGCGGCATGGTCCGGTATCTTATGCAAACTCAGCTTGGATATGGACGATTCGCTCATGCCCTCAGCGTAAGGATCAGGCGGATATTGTTCTATAGGATTGCAGGATGCGCTGGAGTCGGAATTTTCCGGAGTTTCGCGACTTGCGTCGCTCCTACAAGATTCGTTATTCCGCTTGCTTGACCACCACGCCCTGCTTCATCACCAGCATGGGTTTTTCCGTGGCGCGGATGTTCTGCAGCACATCGCCCGGGACCGCGACGATATCGGCGAACTTTCCGGTTTCCAGCGTGCCGGTCTCCTTGTCGATGCCCAGCAGTTTCGCCGAGCCCTGACTGCTGGCCAGCAATGCCGCCGACGGCGACATGCCCAGATCGACCATGTCGCCGAATTCCTGCGCATTGATGCCGTGCGGATACACCGCCGCGTCGGTGCCGAAGGCGATGGGTGTACCGATCTTCAGCGCGTTCTTGAACATGGCCGAATGCGAGGCGCCGGCCGCGCGCGCCTTTGCGCCGATCTTGGGCGGATAGGTATCGGCCTTGTCCAGCACCCACACCTGGGTCATGCGCGTGGGCACCAGGTACACGCCCTTCTGCTTCATCAGCTGCAGGGTGGAAGTAGTGAGGAAGCTGCCGTGTTCGATGGAATCCACGCCCGCTTCCACCGCCAGTTTTGCGGCCGCATCGCCGTGGCTGTGCGCGGCGACCTTGCGATTCCAATTGTGCGCTTCACCGATGATCGCGCGCAGTTCCTCGGCGGTGAGTTGCGGCACGTCGACCGGGTCGGATTCGGACAGCACGCCGCCCGATGCGCAGATCTTGATCAGGTCGGCGCCGTACTTCATCTGCAGGCGTGTGGCCTCGCGGCATTGTTCGGGACCGTTGCATACGCCTTCCAACGGGCCGGAAGGCTTCACGCGTTCCGGCGGAAACGGCGAACTGTCGCAGTGGCCGCCGGTGGAACCCAACGCATGGCCTGCGACCAGCATGCGCGGGCCTTCGGTCAGGCCGGCGTTGATGGCGTTGCGTAGCGCTACATCGATGAAATCGCCGGCGCCGACTTCGCGCGCGGTGGTGACGCCGGCCATCAGCGTGGCCTTGGCGTTGCTGCCGGCGTGGAAGGACTGTTCCACCGGGAAGCGCAGCATGCCTTCGTAGAAACCCTGGGCCCAGTCGTCTTCGTGGTCGTAGGAAATATGGGTGTGGGCATCGATATAGCCAGGGACCAGCGTCGCATCGCCCAGCTCGATGACCTTCGCCCCGGCCGGAATTTCGGCATTGGCGCCGACGGCGATGATCTTGCTGCCCTGCACCACCACCAATCCTGGCGAAGTCAGGCCGCCGCTGCGTCCGTCGAACAGATGGGCGGCCTTGAGCACGGTGACCGCAGGCGCGGGCACCGTGGGTGTCTGTGCGTAGCCGGCGAAAGCCAGCAGCAATCCGGCCGCCAGGCCGCTGAGACGAAGCTTGTTCATGCGCGACTTTCCCCAAGACCGTAGTAGCCCCCAAGTGTATGACGGTTCGGCGCGCAGGGATGCGCCGCACTGCTGCGTTTGCGATGGACAACCCGGTAAGCTACCGACACTGGGGGCACCGGCGGATAGACGGGCTGACGATGAACCGATACGGCTGGATGGTGGTACGCGCCTACCTGCCCGCGCTGATGGCGCTGGTGGCCGCGGTGGTGTGCATGCTGTGGACGTCGCTGTTCGGCGGTGTGGACAGCCTGCGCCTGTTCACGCCGTACATGAAATGGTTGCCGCCGCTATTCCTGCTGACCGCGCTGATTACCGGCCTGGTCGCGACGCTGCGACTGTGGAACTGGAAAACCGGCAAGGCGCCCCGTTGCGCCGGTTGCGGCGGACCGCTGAGCCGGTTGCATCATGGAGCACAGGGGGATTTTCGCAAATGTATGGTCTGCGGCGGCAAGCAAACGCAAAGCACTTAGGTTTGCATTGCGAGCGGCGAGATGACGCTCCGGAAACCCGAGTAGGCGCGATGCCGCCGTTGTAGGAGCGACGCGAGTCGCGAAGCTCCCGCAGCGTACGTGCTCATTGCTTCGCGACTCACGGTCGCTCATCCATGCGTTCAAGCGCGCGTGGACGTACCGGTCAACCCTTCTTCAGCGGCTGCGCCGTGCCCTTGGCGATGGCTTCGTCCATCAGCTGCTTCGCCCGCTGTTCTGCATGAACATCGGCGGCCCGCATCTTCCTGTCCAGTTCGGCCTGCTGACGATCCAACTCGGCCATTGGCGCATCCAACTCGGCCTGTTTCCTGTCCAGCGCAGCCTGCTGGCGGTCCAGTTCCGCCATGTGCGCATCGGCTTCGCTTTCCCGCATCCGCCGGGTCGCAAGTTCGGCCTGCTTCATGCCGAGTTCGGCCTGAAGGTTGCCGATGGCGGCCTGCTTGCTGCCGATCTCGCTCTGGCGATTGCCGATTGCCGATTGCGCGCCGCCCAGGCGCGTGACTTCGGCATAGCTGGCGCGGAACCGTTCCAAGGTTGCGGGATCGCGTACCACGTATCGTGCGTTGCCCCTGCGAAGCCACAACAGTTCCTCGCCGTTGCGCTGCAGGCGCTGCGCCTCGCGCAGGTCGTCCATGGAACCATTCATCACACTGTTGTTTTCGCGCAGCAGTACGTACGCCTCGGTGGTGTTCGAAGACAGATGGAAAGTGCCGCGGGTGATTTGTGCTGCGGCAGGCGGAGCGGGAGGCGCGGGCGGAGCCGGCAATGCCGCAGGACTCGGGGCTGCGGCGGGAGCGGGCGGGGCCGGAGGTGCAGGAACCCGCGGTGGCGGCGCGATTTCGGCAACCGGAGTGACCACCGGAGTCTCGGCGGCGACGGGGGTCGGGGCCGCGGCCGGGGTGGCCGCGACGCGTGGAGCCGCCGCCGGCGCAACCGATGGTTTGGGCGTACGTGCCGCAACCGGCGCCCGTGGCGCGCCTGCGGTTTCGGCTGCGGGTGCCGCGATGATGCGGTACGGCATCACGCCAAGCACGGCGACCACGCCGAGGATGACCAGCGCGACGACACGCGGTGTGGAAGCGGTGCTCTGCAGCATGACGAGTCTCCTCTTGAGGATATGGAAGGTGGGCGAAGCGCTGGCCAGGCCGGCGCTGGGCCGCGGTGCGACGCCCAAACGAATCAGCAGGCGCCCGTATTCGCGCGCGCAGTGACGGTTGCCGGCGAGCACGGCGGCGTCGCAGGCGGCTTCGCGGGCCAGCGCGTATTCGCGCGCGGCCAGGTGCGCGAGCGGGTGGAAGAAGAACAGATGCTGCGCGGCCGCCGGCAACAGGCCCCACCACAGATCGTTGCGTTGCAGGTGGATCAGTTCATGGGTAAGCGCCATGTCCAGTTCGTCGGCGTGCATCGATTGCGGATGGTCGGCGGGCAGCAGCAGCACCGGCCGCCACGGGCCTATCAGTTGCGGCGAACCGATCGATGCCGACAGGCGCAGATGCGGCATGCGGCGCAGGCCGTGCGCTTCGGCCGCCAATTGCAAGGCATGCAGCAAGGTCCTGTCCTTGCAGGCGTGCGAGTCGCGCAACAGACGACGCGTGGCCAGGTAGCCGCGCAGGGTGCGCGCGATCATGAAGCTCAGGCCCGACAGCCACAGCCATGCCAATGCGACGGACCACGACCAGGTCCATTGCGCCGGCGCCATTTCATAAGACGTTGCGCTTGTCGGCGATGATGCGGCGGCTTCCGCAGGAGCTAGCAGGATCATCTGCGCGGGTGCGGCGCTGACCTGTTGCGCCGCTTCGGCAGGAAGCAGCGGTAGCGCCAACGGACTGGACCACAGCACGCCGACCACCAATTGCAGCGCCACCAGCCACCAGAGACCGGCGCGCGCGGCCGCCGACAGGCGCGGCAGCAATTTGCACAACGCCCAGACCGCAACGACGAACAGGGTGGATTGCACGCTGGCGGCGAGCAGGCGCGGCAGCAAGACTTCAGAAACGAACTCCAGAGCCATGGCTCAACTCTCCTTGCGCTTGGATTGAAGGGTGGCGACCAGCGCCTCCAGTTCGGCCAGTTCGTTGTCGCTGACTTCGGTGCGCTGCGACATCCACGCCACGAACGGCGATACCGAACCCTGCAGCGTCTTCTCCACGAAACTGCCGACCGCGTTGCGCACCACATCGTCCTGCTGGGCGGTGGTGGAATAGCGGTACACGCCGCCATCGACCTGCTTGCGCTTGAGATAGGCCTTGGCGCGCAAGCGCTCCATCATGGTCAACACGGTCGAACGCGCCAGCCCGCGAGGCTCGCCGAAAGTCGTGGCCACCTCGCCCACCGACGCGTCGCCGTGTTCCGCGATGTGCTGCAGCAGGGCCAGCTCCTGATCACCGATGCTCTTGCGACTCATGCCATCCGCCTTGTGACTACATTTGTAGTCATCATGCATATGACTACAGGTGTAGTCAACAGGTGGAAAGTCATGGGTCGGCGGCTGGGCGACGAACGGTCGGCCGGAGCGTGGTGCACTGCGGCTCGCATGTAATCGTTTTCAACACTAGTATCCGGGGCCACGCGAAGCCCGGCGTCCACGGCTTCATCCCCTGCAATCGACGCGGAAAACCCACGTGACCACCCAATTCCCGAGCCCATCCCCGGCCGCCAGGCTGTCGCGATTCGCCTTGTTGTCGACGCTGTTCCTGTCTTCCGCGGTCGCCTTGGCCAAGGGCGATGCCCTGCCCCCGCGTTCGCAGTGGAAAGCCACCGGCTCCTCGCTGCAGGTGCCGGCACTGGCTGCGTCCCACGCGATCGACGGCGATCCCAAGACCCGCTGGGGCGGGGCCTTCAGCGCAGACCATTGGCTGCAGGTGGATCTGGGCAAGGTCGCCGAAGTCGGCGGCGTGCTGCTGCATTGGGATAGCGGTTTCGCGGTGTCCTACGCCATCCAGACTTCGGTGGACGGCAAGCAATGGCGCGACGCCTACATCAGCAACGATTCGCGAGGATTCACCGACTACCTGTTCTTCCCCACCGCCAAAGCACGCTACGTGCGCTTGGCCAGTCTGCCCAAGACCGCGGACTGGGGCGTGTCGGTCTTCGAGTTCGAACCGATTTCGCCCGGCGAAGCGGCACGCATCGTCAATCTTCCCGGTAAAGACAATGCGCAAGCGCTTTGGAGCAACGCAGCCGCGCGCGCGCTGCAGGCCAAGGGCCAGGCAGCGGGCACGCGCGAACTGGAGATCACTCTGGGCCGTCCGCTGCCCACCCCCGGCCTGGAAGTCTGGTGGGAAGGCCCGCGCAACGGCGCCAAGCTGGAAGGCCGCGATGCTTCCGGCAAGTGGATTACGCTGGCGGAGGATCCCGGATCGCAAGGCGATCTTTCCAACCTCGCCGCGCGCGAAGTGCACACGCTTTCGGCGTTGCGTCTGAGCGCCGGCGAGATCGGTGGCGCAGCGCCGCTGATCAAGCGCCTGCGCTTGCTGGGCCCGGAACGAACGATGACGCCGACCCGCCGCTACGAAGTGGTGGCATCGCGCGCGAATTCGGAACTGTTTCCCTCCTCGCTGCACCAGCAGCAGGTGTACTGGACGGTGGTCGGCATTCCAGCCGGCATGCAGAAATCCATCTTCGACGAATACGGCAACCTGGAAGCCTACAAGGGCGCGCCGTTGGTGCAGGCCGCATGGCGCGGTGCCGACGGTCGCGCGGTCATCGCCGACAACGTCGAGCGCACGCATTCGCTGCGCGACGGCTGGATGCCGATGCCCACGGTGCAATGGGAAGCGCAACCGGGCGTGCAGGTGCGCGCCGAAGCGATGGCGGTCGAACAGAACGGCCAGCCGGTGACGCTCACGCGTTACCGCGTCAGCAACACCAGCCAACAATCCATCGAAGGAACGCTCGCGCTGGCATTGCGTCCGCTGCAGGTGAATCCGCCGTGGCAGCACGGCGGCGTATCGCCGATCCGTGAAGTCGCCATCGAGGGTGCTGCCGATCGTACCGACGTGCGCGTCAACGGCCGTGTGCTGCTTGCCTCGCTGACACCGCCCGGCGCGCGCGGCGCAGCGGGATTCGGCGCGCATGGCGAGGGCGAGATCACCTCCCACATCGCCGCGGGCACTGTTCCCGAAGCTTTGCAAGCCAGCGATACCGACGGCCTGGCCGCGGCATTGCTCGATTACCAGGTGAAGCTTGCGCCGGGCGAACACCGCGACGTGGTGCTGGCGTTCCCGCTGGGCACCTCGCGCGCAGATGCCAAGACCGAGGCGTTGCCGGAAGCGCCTGCGGTCGATCGCGCGGCCCTGGTGGGGACCAAGGGCGATGCGAGTGCAGGCTTCGACAAGGTCGCCGCGCAGGTCGCGCAACAGTGGCATTCGCGTTTCGGCAAGCTGGGCCTGTCGCTGCCCGATCACTCGCTGGTGGACATGCTGCGCGCGCAAGGCGCGTACATGCTGCTCAATCAGACCGGACCGGCGATGCAGCCGGGACCGCGCAACTACAACCGTTCCTTCATCCGCGACGGCGCCGCCACTTCGTCGGTACTGCTGCGCGTGGGCCAGGCCAAGGTGTCCCGCGATTACCTGAAGTGGTATTCCGATCACGCCGTGCACGAGAACGGACTGGTGTCGCCGATCCTCAACCAGGATGGTTCGGTGAACACGGGCTTCGGCAGCGATATCGAATACGACAGCCAGGGCGAATTCATCGCGCTGGTGGCCGACACCGCGCGCTACGACGGCGGCGCGGCGAGCGTAGGCGAGTACCAGGACGTGGTGAAGCGCGCGATGAAGTTCATGCAGGAACTGCGCGAACGCACCCTGGTGCCCGGCTACCTGGCCGACCAGCCGGCGCCGGAACGTTTCCACGGCGTCATCGCGCCGTCGATCAGCCACGAAGGCTATTCCAGTCCCACCCACAGCTACTGGGACGACTACTGGGCGCTCAAGGGCTGGCACGACGGCGCGTGGCTGGCCGAACAGTGGGGCGACGCGGAAACCGCCAAGTGGGCGCGCGAGCAATACGCCGCATTGCGCGAATCGGTGGCCGCTTCGATCCGCGCGACGATGAAGTGGAAGGGCTCGGACTTCATTCCTGCAGACGCCGACACCGGCGGCGGCGACCCGACCAGCGTCTCGATCGGACTGGATCCGGCCAACCAGCAAGACCTGATGCCCGAAGACGCGCTGAAGCTGACTTTCGAGCGTTATCTCGCTGATGTGCGTTCGCGCGACAAGCCCGGGGCGCTGTACGCGTATACGCCGTACGAAATGCGCAATGTGCTGACCTACGTGCACCTGGATCAGCCGAAGGAGGCCGACGAACTGCTGCATAGCCTGCTGCGGGATCGTCGTCCTTTTGAATGGCAGGTGCTGGCCGAAGTGGTGCATTCGCGCCTGCGCCATCCCGGCTATCTGGGCGACATGCCGCATACCTGGATCGGCGCCGAATACGCGCGCACGATTTTCGGCATGTTGATGCACGAGGGCGACGAGCGCCTGTCGTTGTTGCCCGGCGCGCCGCCCTCGTGGGTGGCGGGCGAAGGGCTCAGTATCAGCAAGTTGCCTACCGCGCACGGCTCGCTGACCCTGGCCGCGCGACAGGACGGCACGCGGCTACGGGTGACCTTGGGTTCCGGACTGGCCAAAGACACGGCCTTGCAGGTCTATTGGCCCACCCGCGAAAAACCGGCGCGCGTGACCGTTGATGGCAAATCGCTGCCCGACTACGACGCCAACGGCATCCGCTTGGATCGGCCCTTCAAGGAATTGGTGGCGCAGTGGTGAAGCGCCAGACAGGCCAATCTCCAGGATCCGGATTCTTGTAGGAGCGACGCCAGTCGCGAAGCACTCAGTCTGCGCGCATTGGTAAATCCGGACGATCTGAGAATCAACGTGCTTCGCGACTGGCGTCGCTCCTACAACGTCGCTCTAGAAGCACGGCTACTCCGTTCAGAACCCGGAAAGCAGAGTTCCCAGCATCATCCCCAGGCACAGGAAGCATGCGGCTCTCAATGTCTTCATAAATACCTCCCGCCTGCCCTCGCAGCGCTATCTTCCACCTGTCCCGTGAGCCGGCCGTGACGCCATCGCCACCAGGATTGCATGCCTTGTTAACGACCTGAACCGCATAAAGCGGACACCCCGTTCCTGCACGCCGTCCTCACGGCGGCTTGCCGAATATCGGGATGCGCAGGCGGTCGGCGCACACGTAAATCCGACCCTTCCGAATCCAGCTTTTTGGAGCCGTCATGAAAGACCAACCGGACGATGCTGGCCACGACATCACCTGCCATATTTCGTTGCAGCAGCAACAGCAAGTGCAGTATTGGACGACCCGCCTGGGCGTTTCCCGCAACCAGCTGTTGCAGGCCATCGACGCGGTGGGCGACTCCGCGCCGCAGGTGGAAGCTTGGCTGAAGTATCAGCGCCAGCTGGTCAGCTGATTCAATACCTGTCGTCCCCAGCCCGGCAAGAGATCTGTTGCTGCACAGGCATGAAGCAGATCCCTTACCGCGTTCGGAATGGCAGTTGACGAGACGACAGGCGAGTTGAGCGTGGCGGTGAACCTGCTGTGTCGCTGATGCAGCGCCCTACGGTCTCACTGCGTCGCCAGCCACCAGGCGTCGCCCGCTTGCGGTCGCTGCAGATCCAGGCGTTGACCCATGGACGGCGTGGCCAGATCCACGCCCTTTTCAGCGGCCAATGCGGTAATACGGTCGAACGGTTCGTGCCAGGCGTGCATGGCCAGATCGAAAGTGCCGTTGTGCACCGGCATCAACCACTTTCCCTTCAAGTCCAGGTGCGCCTGCAGCGTCTGTTCCGGCTGCATGTGCACATGCGGCCACTGCTTGTCGTAGGCGCCGGTTTCCATCAACGTCACGTCGAACGGACCGAAACGCTCGCCGATGGCCTTGAAGCCGTCGAAATACCCGGTGTCGCCGCTGAAGAACACGCGCAGATCGTCGTCCATGATCACCCACGAGGCCCATAACGATTTGTTGGCGTCGAACAGACCGCGCCCGGAGAAATGCTGCGCCGGTGTGGCCACGAAACGCACCCCGTCCACCGTGGCCGCTTGCCACCAGTCGAACTGCTGCACTTTCTCCGCCGGCACGCCCCACTCGATCAGAGTGTCGCCCACGCCCAGCGGCGCCAGGAAGTAATCGGTCTTGCCGGCCAGCGCGAGGACCGCAGCGCGATCCAGATGGTCGTAGTGGTTGTGCGACAACAGAACGCCCTTGATCGGCGGCAGTTCGGCCAGGGAAATCGGCGGTTGATGGAAGCGCTTGGGCCCGGCCCATTGCACCGGCGAGGCGCGATCGGAGAACACCGGATCGGTCAGCCAGAATTCCCCGCGCAGCTTCAGCAGCACGGTGGAATGCCCCAGCCGGAACAGGCTGCGGTCGGGCGCGGCCAGCAGTTCGGCGCGCGTCAGGGTTTGCAGCGGGATGGCGCCGGCCGGCACGGTGTCGCGCGGCTTGTTGGTCAGCACGTTCCAGGTCAGGCGCACGGCTTTCAGGAAGCCGGTGGGCGGCGTGGGCACGTCATTCCGGAATTTGCCCTCGTGCAGTTGCGGAGAGTCCGGATAGGCGGGCGTGCGGGAAGTGGCATGCAGGACGCAGGCGGTCATGGTCAGGATTCCAAGCAGGATCACGGAGCGGAAGGGAAATTTCATGGTGAGCGGGTACGGGCAATGAGGGGTTACCACCTACACTGCACAGTGTAGTTCTACTATTTTCAAAAGTAAACCGACAAGTGTAAAATGTGCGCATGTGCCCGATTTCCAAGCCTTCCCCCGCCCCGCAGCGCCTGACCGACCGCAAGCGCCTGGCCATCCTGCAGGCGGCCATCGACGAATTCCGGGGCAATGGCTTCGAGGCGACCAGCATGGATCGCATCGCCGCGACGGCCGGCGTCTCCAAGCGCACGGTCTACAACCACTTCCCCAGCAAGGACGCGTTGTTCGCCGAGATCCTGGTGCAGCTATGGGAAAAGAGCACCGCTCTGATCGACCTGGCCTACCGCCCCGATCGCCCATTGCGCGAACAGTTGCTGGAATTGCTGCGGCAGAAACTGCGCATGCTGGACGACGCCAACTTCATCGACCTGGCGCGAGTGGCCATCGCCGAAACCATCCATTCGCCCGAGCGCGCGCAAAGCATGGTGGCGCGGATGGGCGGCAAGGAGGAAGGCGTGACGATCTGGATTCGCGCCGCGCTGGCCGACGGAAGGCTGAAGCCGCTCGATCCCGTGTTCGCCGCGCACCAGATCCAGGGCCTGGTGAAAAGCTTCGCTTTCTGGCCGCAGATCACCATGGGCGCGCCGCCGCTGAGCGCTGAAATGCAGGAACAGGTGGCGGCCTCGGCGGTGGACATGTTCCTGGGCCATTACGCGAACGCCTGACCCACGCAAATAAGCCCCTCTCCAAACGGGAGAGGGGTTGGGGTGAGGGTACGGCGAAGTCGTGCAGGCGAACAATCAATTCAGTGAAGGAAGCGCCGCGCGCCTGAGCACAAGAACTGAATACCGCACTTCGCAGCTGTGTTCCTAGAATGACCGAAATCGTCCGCCTACCCGGACGTCAGGAGTCGCCTGGATGAAGACCGCTCGCGCCAGTTTCGGATCCTTGCTGTCGCTAGCCTTGCTGGCCGTCGTCGCGCCCCATCCCGCAGCTGCCCAGACAGCGACCGCAACCAATGCACCGGCGCCAGAAACACTACGCGACGGACAGCATGATTTCGACTTCGAGATCGGCACCTGGCGCACGCAACTCAAGCGGTTGGCCGATCCGCTGTCGGGCTCCAAGGCCTGGGTAGAATACGAAGGCACCACCGTCGTCAGCAAAATAATGGACGGCCGCGCCAATCTGGTGGAACTGGATGTGCAGGGCCCTGCAGGCCGCATCGAAGGACTCTCGTTACGCCTCTACAATCCCGAAGCGCGCCAATGGAGTCTCAATTTCTCCAACATCAAAACCGGCACGTTGAGTTCCCCTTCGATCGGCAGTTTCAGCAACGGCCGTGGCGAGTTCTATTCGAAGGAGACGCTCGACGGTCGCGAAATCCTGGTGCGCTTCGTCATTTCCGATATCACTCCGACTTCCTGCCATTTCGAACAGGCTTATTCGGCCGACGGCGGCAAGACCTGGGAGGTCAACTGGATCGCGGACGATACCCGCGTGGCCGCTGAATCCGGCGACCATTGATCATGCAGGGGATCAGGGGCAGATTTGGCCGCGGGTTTCCTTTGGCTGGCCTTTACTCAAGCTCTTGAAGCTTGTCCATGGCGCGCTTTCAGGCTGGGCGGTGCGGCCTGCGGCTGCGTCACAAAGTGACGTATCGCCACCGTGGGCGGGCATTCGGGGAAATTGAGCGGTTATATTCAACGACTTAGGGATGGCACCCAAGTTGCGTACTTTAAGGAAACGCCACGGAGAAGGCGTGCGTAGTCCCTATTGCTGGATCTTCATTGCTGGATCTTTCGATGAACCCTGTACAGACCCGACGGCTTACCCAGGAGATGGCAGACACCTATCAACGCGCGTTGACGGGCGGGCCCTTCTACGCGGCATCGTGGTTGCTGGTGGGAATTTACGGGAACGCTTTCGTGCGCGCGCCGGCGCTCAGCTGGGGCCTGCTGCTGGCCTTCATCGGGCTGACGGTCTGGCGCTTCCTGCATCGTCCGTTGCCCGAGGGCACCGAAGCTCCCATCATCGCGCGCTGGTTGCGCCTGCACTGGGGCATCGTGCTGCTCACCACCGCATTGTGGGGAGGATTGTTCTGTTGGGCCACGCTCGATTCCGGGTTCGGGCCGGCGCGCGTCACCGCGCTGCTGTTCACCCTTGGCCTGGCCACGGCCATAGCGCACGCCTTCAGCATGCGCCGCGGTTTCGCCTTCGCCGGCATCGCCTTGTTGTGCGTGCCGGGATTGCTGCTGCTCTGGATCAATCCCGAAGACAGGCCCAACGGGCTGATGATGGTGATCTATCTGGTCTACGTGGTGATCTCGCTGTTGCGCAGCTACGCCGAATACCAGCAGCGGCTGGACCTGGACCAGGAACTGCGCAACCAGCGCGACCTGTTTTCGCGGCAAAGCCGGATCGATGCGTTGACGGAAGTGGCCAACCGCCGGCAGTTCGCCGACGTGCTGGAATCGGCGACCGTGCTGGCCAGGCACAGCGGCGAGCCGCTGAGCCTGCTGCTGCTGGACGTCGATCATTTCAAGCAGATCAACGACACCCATGGCCACACCATCGGCGATGCCTGCCTGATGGCCATCGCCGCGCGGCTGAAAAGCAGCTTCAACGAGCCCGGCGATCTGGCCGCGCGGGTCGGTGGCGAGGAATTCGGCGTGATCCTGCAGGGACAGGATCTGGCGGTAGCCATACAGCGCGCCGAACGCTTCCGCGCCAGCTTGCTGGAGCACCCGATAGCAACGGACGGCATCGTGTTGAACGTGACCGCCAGCATCGGCATCGCCGAGTTCGACAGCAGCCTGCATCAGGACGACGATGCGCTGTACCAGGCGGTCGACAGCGCGGTGTATCGGGCCAAGGCCGCTGGCCGCAACCGGGTCTGCTGCGACGAATCGGCGCTGGCATCGATGAATGACGATCTCTGACCCAGCGGGAAAATGCGTTCTTCCCTGGAGTACTGAGTGAAGCCGGTAATCCAATAATCCGGACCTGCTTCGGTCGGCGTTCTTTCAGTCCCCGTTCTCCAGCTCGGGGAAATCCTCAGCGATCTGCGGAAACGCCTTCAGCACTGCGCGCAGAATCCGTTCCATTCTTGCTATCCGCGCTTCCAGTTCGTTGATCCGGTCCGCCGGAGCGACGGTGGTGGACGGAATCGCCTCTTCCGCGGGAGCCTGCTCGACAGGCTTGGTCCGTCTGCGGCGGATCTCAAGATGCTGGCGCACCAATCGCTGCAAAGCGGGCAGCCGCGGGTCGCCCTCCAGGCACGTGCTCACATAGTCCCAGACATCAAGACGCGCCCATCGGGCGAACCGCTGGTATACGGCGTGGAAATTGCCGTAGGACTTCGGGAGCTGGGGCCAGGTGGAATCGGTTGCGGCGATCCACAGGACCGCTTCTATGAATCTTCGCGTGCTCAGTCCGCCGATGGACTTGGTGGCCAATTGGCCGGGAAGTCGGGACGCCAGGAAATACCACCTGCGGACCGGCAATTGCCCTTCCGGAGGATCGTCCTGCCTGGAGTGCGGGATTTCCGCCGCAACGACGGCATTCGCAGTTTCTCTAGAGCGCTGAGCCATCGGCTTCCCCAAGTGGATGCTGTCCGGGTAGAACGTGCCGCCACCGTAGAAGCGGACATGTTCCGATGGCGTTGGGAGTGGAATCGAGCACGGCAATGCTTCCTTACACTGCGGGTAACGGCATTCTACGAGGTGTTGAGCCCGCGCGGGCCGTTGATGGGCAGGGGGCGATCGTTCCGTCTTGCGCGGCATGCCCTGTCGATCCGGCGAACTCCCACTCGTCGTTTCCAGGAGAGATAGGGTCCCCCTCCCCTGCGCAGCGAGAAAACGGACATGGGCAAGATCATCGTGGAGCAGATCGTCAGCGTGGACGGTTACGCGGCGGAAGAAGACGGCGGCATCGGCTTTTTTTATCCTGCAAACGATTTCAGCGACACCGAGCCCGATCAGATGCGGATGATGGCCACGGTCGGTGCGATCGTGTTCGGCACGGCGACCTATCGCATGTTCGCCGACTACTGGCCCAAGGCCGACGCGAAGGCCGAACGCGTCGCCGGCCCGATCAACACTCTACCGAAGTTCGTCGTATCCTCGACCTTGGAAACGGCGCCCTGGGGCGAGTACCCCGAGGTGGAAATAATTCACACCGATGGCGTGCAGGCGCTGCGCGAACTGCGCGCACGCATCGCCGGCGACCTGATCCTCTGGGGCAGCCTGACCTTGTGCGATGCGCTGTTGCGCGCCGGCGAAGTCGACGTGCTGCGCTTGCGGGTCGTGCCGGTGCTGATCGGTCGTGGCCGTTCCTTCACCCCCGGCAATCTGGGCGAACGCCGCCTGTCCCTGGTCAGCGCCAAGTCGTTCGCCAGCGGGATCGTGGTACTGGAGTACGCCATGGACCGATGAAATCCGCTGCCGGCCGCTTCAGATGTCCAAGAGCGATATCCACGGGCCGTATGCAAATGGTCTTCATCTCCGGATTACGTTTCAGCGCTTAGCCTCGCGCTGTTTTTCATTTTCGGGAGAACGGTATGCCACGCGGAGACAAGTCTTCCTATTCGGGAAAGCAGAAACGACAAGCCGAACACATCGAGCAAAGCGAGCGCAAGCAAGGGCGCTCGGAAGCAGCCGCCGAGCGGATCGCCTGGGCCACCGTCAACAAACAGGACGGCGGCGCCAAGGGCAGCGGCCGCAAGACGGCGGCGAAAACAGCCAAGAAGACCGCAAGAAAAAAATCCACCAGCAAGAAGTAGGGCGGGCACTGCCCGCCAGCTCTCAGCACGACTCGAAAAAAACACAGCAGGCGCACCCACCTCCGTTTGCGGCATGATGCGCGCAGGGGAAACCTGTCTTCCTCCAAGGAGCGTGCCGATGCGCATATGGATTGTGTTCCACATTCTGATGTTGGCCTCGGCCACGGCCAATGCCGCCGATGTATGCCCAGGTCTGGATCAACAGCGGGCGGCACCGGAGGTCGCCACCCGCATCGCCGCCTACGCCTGCCACGAGCACGGCCTGTGGTACCGACCCTTCATCGATCGCAACGGCCGTATCGCCAACAGCGCGATCACGGAAGCCGAAGCGCAGCCGTTGGGCGATGGCCAGACCGAGGCTTGGCGTCGGGTAGCCGGTTACTGGCAGCAAAGCGGGGTGTTGCGCCAGGTAGGCCAACTGCCAGGCGCCAGCGAGTGCGAGGGCGCCGCCGCCGGCAACTATCCTTCGCCCGCTTGCCGCGGTTTCGTCATCGACAACCCCTGGTCGGCGGCATTCATTTCCTGGGTGATGCGGAAGGCCGGCGTACCGGGCTTCCGCGCTTCGGCCAGCCATATCACTTATGTGCGCGACGCTTACCAGCGTCCGGAAACCAGCGCCTACCAGTTCGTCGATCCTGCGCATGCCAAACCCGGGGCCGGCGACATGCTCTGTTACGTGCGGAACGGCAACCGCACGTACGGCTACGAAGGTTTGTCCTCGGTGGTGAGCGCGGGCGGCGCGGGTCTGGAGATGCACTGCGAGATCGTGGTGGCTGCCAGCCCCGGCAACGACAACACCGCCTACCTGATCAGCGGCAATGTGCAACAAGCCGTGATCATGCGATTGCTGCCCTTGAACCGCAACGGCGAATTCTGGGGATTGCCGCAGCGCACCGGCGCCGAATCGCTGTGCGCCCCCGACAACGAGTCGGCCTGCAACTTCAATCGCCAGGACTGGGCGGTGCTGTTGAAGCTAAAACCCGCCGATGTCTTGGCGAAGCTACCCGGCGCCGCCAGCCTCGCTCCCGTTCCTCCCGAGCCGTCGGCGACGCAAGCGCCCACTTGCTGCGTGCATTGCGTAGTGGGATCGGGCGTACCACGCTGTCCGCCGGGCAAGGAACCTTAGCCATCAAAGAGAGGTTGCGGCAGAGATAGAAAGTTTTCCGACCTCTATCGTCAGATGCAATGCGAAGACGGTCACATGATCGTCTTGTCCTTACGGACAATCCAAGCCATCGGGTTTCAGCCTTGGAAATGCCCATGCTATTTTCAGTCGCGTGGCTTTGGGAGGGGCCGCCGTCGCGCTTGGCCATCGTGGCCATGGCTTTCGCATACTGGGAAAATTGATGACCTGCACACAACAGAAGCGGGCCTTGCGGTCTGCGACGAGCGGCGTTGAACGGCAAGCGCAACTGCCACCGCTTTGGCAGGAATCGATACTCCAGAACGCACGCGAAGAGGCCGAGCGCATCAACCAGCGCAGCCGCCGCAAGAAACTTTCCTTTTCCATCGCCGCCACCCTGGTCGCAGGCGTAGTCGCGCGGCCCACGGTCGTGCACGCCGCGACCGACCATAAAGGACCGATCACCGGCGTGGCCGACAACGACCGACCCGGCGGCACGGGCGGTTACGACCCCGGTTACGACATCGTCGACCAGAACGGCACGCTGCACTACCGTTTCGCCGACGGCGACAGCGTGGCGCTGGAAGGCGTCGATGGCGACCTGCGGGCAATGTCGATCGCCAGCGGCAACCCGCCGGTGGTGCTGGACGTGGCCGGCGGCGGCTGGCTGGAGCTGTCGGCGATCCGCGGCGAGAGCAGCACCGTGGGCAGTGCGGTCGGCATCCTCAACGACGGCAATACGGTCACCGTCAACGGCAACACCAGGATCTCCACCAACGCCGACGACCTGGATCAAGGTTTGGTCCGGGGTAATGGTGCGCAAGGGGTGATCGGACGCGGCCGCAGCACCACGGTCTTCAACGGCGCCACCGACATCCACGCCCGTACGCAAGGCTATGCGCGTGCGGTCTGGGCCGATAGAACCAGCACCATCATCTTCAACGGCCCGACCACGATCCTGGCCGAGAGCCGCGGCACGCTCGATGCGGTCTACAGCTTCGATGGCCGCATCATCTTCAACGGCGACACCACTATCTCGGCGCTGTCGATCTGGCCTAGCGACAACGCCCATGCCATCTACAACGACGGCGTCGGCAGCCGGCTCACGGTGAACGGCGACCTGTCGCTGACCACGGTCGCGATGGGCTCGACCGCGTTCGGCGTGCGCAACCAGGGGAACATGGAGGTCAACGGCGACACCACGGTCAATGTCCAGGGGCCCCGCTCCACGCATGGGATCGCCAACACGCATTGGCGGGCGCGGATGACCTGGAACGGCGACGTGGACGTGCGCGTACGCAGCGAAGGGCCGGAAAACGGCTACACACCGTTCGGCAAGCCCTCCGGCCTCAGCAACGACCGCTCGCCGGGTGCGGTGATGACGTTCAACGGCGCCGTCAATGTCGACGTCGCCTCGGAAGCGGAAACCTACGGCACCGTCAACAACGGCATCATCGACTTCACCTCGCCCACCGCGCCGGTGTCGTTCACCGTCGCCGCCGCTTGCAACCCGCCAAGCATCCCGAATTGTGACCGTGACGTGTACGGCATCCGCAACTTCGGCACTGTCAACGTTGCGGGCGGCCTGACCGTGTCGACCACCTCGGCCGGCACCGGCGCGGCGTATTCGATCTGGAGCATGCCGATCGACATCCAGGACGCCAGCGTCACCGTCAACCAGGCCGGCGGCCAGCGCGTGCAACTCGACGGCGACATCGCGACCGCGACTGAAAGCGTCAACGGCAACATCGGCTCGGTCGATGTCAATTTCGACACCGCCGATTCCTGGCTGCGCGGCCTGGTCAGCGGCGTGCAGAACGATGCCGGCTACAGCGTCGGCCGTGCCGATCTCGCTTTCGCCAACGGCGCGGCGTGGATCCCGCAAGGCACCGGCGCATTGAACAATGATTTCGGCTCCGGATCCCTTGCTTTAGGCAGCGCAGGTGCGATCGACATGGCGGCGTTCTGGGGAACCTTTTCCCCTGCGGCCGTTCCCGTGCATTCCTATCGCAGGCTGGTCGTCGACAGCCGCAACGCCAGCACCGGCGCCACCGTAGCGCTGACCGACGGCGCGCGGTTTCTGGTGCTCAGCGACATCACCGGCATAAACGGCACGGCCAGCTCCGACCAGATCGTGTTCGGCAGCGGAATCAGGACCTTTTCCGCCACTGGCACCCAGCGCGTGGGCATCGTCTATGACCCGGTGCTGGACGACACTTCCTGGGTCAACGCCGCAGCCGTCCGCAACGGCAGGTCGATTCAAGCCGATTCGGCGATCGGCATCGTCGATGCGAGCGCGGCCGCAGGCGGAAGCGCCACGTTCTCGGCGGTAGCGGGCCTGGATGGCGAGTGGAGCGGAACCTATGAAAATAATCTGGTGAAATTCACTTACACCCCGCAAGTAGCGCTGAGCGCCGATCGAAAGCAAATCATGCTGACCGGCATCACCATCCACGGCGCGGGCGGTAACGATGACGATGACGATGATGGCGAAGAGGTAGGCATCCTGCCATCGGAAACGGTAAAGACCGCGGCCGATGCGGCCGATAGTCTGGTCAATTTGTGGAAGATAAGTGGGCAAAATTCGCTGCAGCGCGTGCACAGCCAGACGCGGGACAACGCGGTGGATCAGTCGGGCGTCTGGGTGAGGAGCGATAACGGCGAACTCACGGCAAAGACCGCCTATTCCCGTAGTTACCGCCAGGACTACACGGGCGTGACCCTCGGTGCGGATCATGGCTTCGCGCTCGCCAACTCTTCTGCCGCGATCGGCTTCACTGCTGGCCACCTCCGGTCGAGCGCGCGCTACACGCAGGGCCGGGGCGAGTTGAGCGGAACCACGCTGGGGCTGTACGGTCGTTGGAGTGCCGATAAGGGTTCCTATGTTCTGCTCGGTGCAGGTGCTTCCTCGCTGGAGAACCGGTACTCCGCACGCGATTCCCAGGGCCGCGAAATCGCCGGCAGATACCGGGCAGAAACGGGTCAGCTCTATGCCGAGGGCGGTTACCCGTTCCAGCTTTCGGAGTCCTATTACCTCGAACCCCAGCTTGGCCTGTCGGTGGGCATGATCCGCGACAGCCAGCACACCACGCTCAATGGCGTGCGCATCGACCAGGACCGGTTCGACAGTTCATTCGCGCGGGTCGGCGTCGCCTTCGGGAGAAAGCTGCAGGGAGCGCGGCGGCAGGGCAATGTGTACGCACGGGCGTCGGCGCTGCATTACTTCGGCGACAACCTGGACATCACCGCCTCGATGGAGGGTGGCAGCATCGTGCCGGAAACGGCAAAGCGCAAAGGCACGGGCAGCGAACTCGTATTGGGCGCCGACGTGACCTTCAGCGGCAAACGCACAGGGCTGTTCTTCGAAGCATCCGGCGCCTCAGGCATGGAAACGAAGCGGTACTGGGCCGTCCAGGCGGGATTGCGGCACAGCTGGTAGGCAGCGCGCAGGCTGGGCTTGCATCGTCACCAGCGTAGCCAGACTCAAGGAGGCGCTAGGTTGATGACGCCAATCGAGCCCCTGGATGCCGGGGACGACCCAAGTGAAGACGCATTCTTGGTCGAATTCCTATTCCAGCGGAAACCACACCTTCAACTTGTTCATCCTCGCTTCGTATTTTGGCCGATAGGCGCAATAGTCCTTCTCTTTCTTCGTTGCCAGCTGGTCGCATACTTTCAACGCTTCCTGATCTGCGTCTGCGCTAAGCACACCAGGCCAGGAACCATATGCGGGGTTGGGGATGATGAACCAGCGTTTCCCCCACAAGGGCGCCAGCGCGGCTTCGTTCTGCGCATAGACAGCCTGACTCTCGACGAAGTCCTCCAGGTTGTCGCCGACAAGCATGGCGATACGGTGCTTGGCCGCTATCTTCTGGCGTATTTCCTCTTTGGATTCCAGACCGGCGTACATGCCTTTCAGGTAGAACGCGGATCGCTCCCTGGCTTTGGGAAACCCAAGCCTGTCCATCCGCGACATCGTGTCGAGCAATTGCGGGCATAGCTCCCGCAATTTCAGCTCCTCCCTGATCTTGTCGATCGGCTCCCGGCACGCCCGGTTGGACACGTAGTAGATCCTGGCCGCCTTGGAAGCGGCCTTGACGAAATCCACGGCGCCCGCGATCGCCAGCGCTTCTTCGGATTTGACCCAGGTTTCCCAGCGCTCGTCTTCATAGAGCTCGCGGTGTTTGATCTGGAACGCCTGGTAGGCGGAGTTGTCCAGCAAGGTTTCGTCCAGGTCGAAGATGATGGCCGCAGGGCGTTTCGCCCAGGGCGATTTCACGCCGCAAGTCCCCTTGCTTTGCTGCAGTTGCCCGGCCTCTGCCGATCCGCACCTGGTTGCGGTTTTCAGCTGCGCGCTTGCGCTTTCAAAAGCCTGCAGGGCGGCGGCCCGGTACTCGGTGCTGTGCTGCATCCACAGCGTTGCGTAGAGGATCTCGCGAGAACGTTGCGCATTGGCTTCGTCTGTTCCGCCGAGATCCTCCACGCTCTGACTTTTGGTGGGTGTGTGCTCGCATCCCGGAAGGAGTAAAGCCATCGCCCAGATTAGTAATAGTGATTTCATAAGGATCTCCCATCGCCCCCCGTAAACTTGCCAACGAGGGAATCCCGCCCGAGCGGACACCGCAGATCGCACCGTCCGCTGGGGACGCCGACAACCTGGAGTACCGGGACTTTTGAGGGAAACGCGGGCGCGGGTCGCCTCCATCGGGCGCCAGGTCGGGTAGCCTTGTCACCACCCCATCCAGGACCCAGGCGATGCCTCGATTGAAACTAGACCCGATCCGGTCACGCAACCTGACCAACGACTACGCCAAGTGGCTGTTGCAGGAAAAACGCGAGCGCACCCCGGCCAGCGGCAAATTATTCGCTCAACGCAACACCACGGGAGGCCGCCGCTTCCATGGTTTCACCGAGGCCCAGATCTGCACCATCATCGGCGGCGATTACTACGACTGATCGCGCTGGCGGACCATCCGGCCTCCGCGTCCCTTCACGCCGGAATGATGCGAATACGGGTAAGAAAACATCGCGATTCGTTTTGATGGAATACGGCCATGAGTACCAGAAATCACCTTCCGCCGGAACTGGACCCTTCCGAACCCGATGCGACTCTTGAGCCGCCGCACGAAGTGGGGGAGCAGCCAGGCAAGCGATCCGGCGAGGAACGCAACGATCCGGAAGTAGAGCCTGGCGCCCGGGAAGGAAAACCCTGAAGAGCGCGTGGACTAATCTGCTTTTGGCTCACGCGCGCCCATCACCAGCAGCCACATGCACATGCCGATCTCGCCCAGCGAAGCGGGGAGCCTGACGTAGCCGGCGATACCGCTTTCCGCATAGCCGGGAAAGAGCACCCGCCCGATGAAATTGATCAGGTAACCGAAACAGCCCAGCATCAGCAGAATGCCCAGCGCCCGGGGCAGAATTCGCGACTTGAACACCAGGTACCCGAACGGAAGCAGCCACAGGCCCCAGAAGATCTGCACGACCAGCAAACCATCGCTATAGGCATCGAGCGACAGCATGACCTGCGCCTGCAGTTCTTCCGTACCGAAGGCCCGCAGGTAATCGGCACCGCTCAGCAGCGACAGGACATCGAATTTGTTGAGCGTGACGACGAACGCGATGGGCACGCTGACCACGGCTAACGCCACCATCAGCTCGGCCGTTTGTTTGCCGTAGGGACTCAACAGCCTGTACAGCACCAGCGGCAACAACAGGAAAGCGGTGTAACAGATCAGCCCTGCCACAATGCCCGACCGGAACAGCGATTCGTGTGCGATCAGGTTGCGGACCGTCGCCGCCGCCTCGCCCGTCGTATCGATCTGCGAAGGAACGTAAGCCAGGCTGAAGATGCCGGCCAGTACGACGATCAGATACAACAAGCCCGCGATCCTTGCGGTGCGCTTGTTCGATTGCATAGTCCTGCTCCCCGGTTCCCATGCATAAAAGCGGCTGCTTCAAGCACAGCTCGCAAAGCCCGCGATCCCGCCGATGCCGGAAACCGCCAGGGATTCTCGTCCAGCCCGATGGCCGGACTGAAGGCGCATTCGTCATGGTGACTATGGGCATGGTGTGCAACAGCGGTCCGAGCCTGATTGTCCGTTCCCGAAGCTTCAGCCGTCTCTTTCGCGCCGCAACATGGCCTTCGCGGAAGCATGGTCGATCGGCGCCGACGTGTGTTCGTGGATTATTTTCCAGACTCCGTCCACTTTCTTCAGCGCGGCGGTTATGCGGTTGTCCAGCGAACGCAGTCTCCTGCCGTCGTCGGACAGGGCGGTGTAGGTCAGGAAGGCGTGTCCGATAAGCAATTCATCCGAGCGGTACGACCTGGCCTGGTCGATGTCGACGACGATCCGTTCGTCACCGACCGAGGCGAACCAATCGACGACCATGTTCCGCCACGCCTCGACGCCGTGGAGCGACCAGGCACCCCACAGATCGAATACGTGCACCTCATCGTCATAGAGAGCCAGGAACGCTTCGACGTCCTTGGCGAATACGGCAACCTTGTACATTTCCAATGCCTGCAGGAATGGATCCGGCAACTGGCTCATGTGCAATCTCCTGTCTGTTTGCTGATTGTTTACTGCCGGTTGTTTACTGCCGGCCCGCAAGCCCGGAAACCGTTCTGACCGGATGCGGAAGCCCCCGGGGATATCGACGAGTCGAAGGACGCTTCTGGGTAAGACGTACTGGCGCAGCCGATTTCGACAGGGCTATGCCCCGGAATCGCCATTATCTTTGATCCGCCGTCTCTTCTTATCGCGTTCCCGGGGGTTAAGATGCCCCGGCGCTCCCACAGCCATCGTCGTCGAACCACCCGCGTTTGGTTTCCGCCCGCCCTATCTTCATTGCGTGCCACCACCCCAAACCCCGAAGGAGCCCCGTCATGAACGCTCTGCCGCAACTCTGGCTGCCCATCCTGGTCGCAGCGGTCCTGGTGTACATCGCCAGCAGTCTGATCCATATGGTCTTCAAGTGGCATAACAGCGACTACAAGAAGCTGTCCAACGAAGACGAAGTGCAGGCTGTCCTGCGCAAAGGCGCACCGGCGATCGGCCAATACGGCATTCCCCACTGCACGGACATGAAGGCCATGCGCGAGGAAGCCATGGTGAAGAAATACGCGGACGGTCCGGTGGCTTTGCTGACCGTAATGAGGAGCGGGGCGCCCAAGATGGGCGGCATGCTGGTCCGCTGGTTCCTGTTCAATCTGGTGGTCGCCCTTGTCGCCGGCGCCATTGCGCTGCAGGTCTATGGCTTGCCCGGCAACGCCCATTACGCCGGACACCTGGTGGGGTTGATCACCTTCCTCACCTATGCGGGCGGCAGTGTCCAATCCGGGATCTGGATGGGGAAACCCTGGGGCGCGGTGTTCAAGGATCTGATCGATGCCTTGATCTACGGCGTGGTCAGCGCATTGGCGTTCTGGTGGCTGTGGCCGGCTTGATCCGGCGCCACTGCGGGCATTGAGACGGAAAAGGCGGCCCTGGGCCGCTTTTTCTTTTCTGAGGGGTCTTCACAAAGACAACGGCATCCGGATAGAGCATCGCTCTTCAATCGATGTCCGCCTCGCCGTGACTTCTGGGCTGCGACAGAACATCCGCAGGGGTTCGTAATCGCGGTCCTCCGCGCGGGAGCAGGACGATGTCATTCCGAACGATGCTTGCGGCAGCTTTGCTGCTGATCGCCTCGCCGGCGTACGCCGACGATGAGCAGGCGGTGCGCTCAGCCGATGCCCGTTACTGGCAGGCGTTCAACGCTTGCGACATGCAGGCCATGGGCGATCTGCTCACCGAAGACGTGGAGTTCTACCACGACAAGACCGGCCTCACTTCATCCAAGGGTGCGGTGCTCGACTCGTTGCGGAAGGGCCCTTGCGCGAATCCGGCCATGCATTTGCGGCGGGAAGCGGTGGCCGGCAGTCTGCGCTTCCATCCGCTGGCCGGCGGTTACGCGCTGCTTTCGGGGGCGCACCGTTTCCATGCGCGGGAAGAGGGAAAGCCGGAGCGGCTGGATGGGCAGGCGGAATTCACCAATCTCTGGCAATCGGTCGATGGCCATTGGCGCATGCGGCGCGTCTTCAGCTATGCGCATGGTCCCGTGCCGTATACGCCGCCGGCCGCGCACCTGACCCTGCCGGCCTCCGCGCTGGCGGCTTTGGCGGGTCGCTACCGGGGAGCCAACGTCGGCGCCATCACCGTGGCGGTCGATGGCGACGGCCTGAAACTCACGGCGGGCAAACTGGTCGTCACCCTTCGCGCAGAAACGCCAACGCGATTCTTCGCGCTGGAACGCGATCTGCGTTTCGAGTTCGCTACTGCTCCGGGGAAGCCAGCGTTGAGCGTTTACGAGGATGGCAAAGTGGTGGAGACGGCGAACAGAGTCGAGTAAGCCGATTCGAAGTCTGGTTTTGGGCGGCGCGACGGGCGGCTGTCGATGTAGCGCCCAATGCCTGAACCAAACCGGGCGACGAGGCGGGATCGACTGGAATGAATTTCCAGAGCCTACGCCCAGTCATTTGAGAAGCTTGCGCAGCTCATCATTGGAGTACACCCGTATGTCGCTGATCAGATTTGTATTGCCGGGTGCGAACGTATCGTCAAACTTGATGATCGGCCCGTAGGCAACGCCACTAAATCCACCAAAACCGGAAAGGCTTGCGGAGATCGTCAGATTGTAGCCATTGCCCTTGTAGAAGGTGGTACCCCCGTCGCTCGGCAACGGTGCATCAATATCGAACTTGGCATGAAGTGGCTTTCTGCCCTCGACTACAGCCAGGAAATCTTCCGATGCTTCCTGAACTATTTTACGATGCTCTGGCAGAAGCCTGGAAAGATCAACGCCAATGAAGGGTCCTGGCGAAACAGCAGAAGGCTCCGGCTGCTGGGAGCGTACGGCCAGTGGAAGTGTCATCGCGATCGCATCCGGGATTTTGACCATGGGCTCCAACGCTTGAATCAAGTTGCGATCTTTGAGATGCGGAGGTGATCCGTCGCCCAGGGCGGGCCAATCAAATATCATAATATCGCAATGCACTTCACCTTCTGTGAGCTGTACGGACACATGCCGTTGAAACGGCATTGGCCCGTCTTGCGCACGTTCGTTCTTCAAACGCTTCCATGTCGGACCACCTCGCCAATAATAAGGACATAGCATGCAACGCACCGTACTCGCCCTGCTCATCACCGCTCTCCTCGTCACAACCGGCTGCGACCGCGCCGGCCAGGACAAATCCCACTCAACGGCTTCCGCAGGCAGCGACGATGCCGCCGCGGATGAAGGCAAGGGTGGTGATCGCGACGAAGCCTGGGATGAAAAAGTGCAGTCTTATATCAAGGTCGGCAATCGCCTGCGCGGATTCAGTGCGGCACCGACCAACGAAACGATCGCCCGCTGGGATGCGGAATCCGAAGCCAAAATGAAGGCCGGCGATTTCAAGGAAATCAGCAGCAGAAATACCTACTTCTCCGATTCCTATCTGAACGACCTCAAGCAGGCCATGCAGATGCCGGGCAAAACCCCGGAGCTGGACCAGGCCGCCCAGGACGTGCTGACCTTGGCGAACCAGTACGTCCCGGCATGGAACGAATTGGCCGAGTACAACAAAGCCAAGCGTTACGAGGACGACGGCGGCGCCAAGGGCAGGGAATTACTGCCCAAGTACCAGGAAGGCTTGCCCAAACTCGAAGCGGCGATGGATAAGCTGAGTGCGCAGATCGACGCCGCTTCCAAAATCGCGCACGAGAAAGCCGTAGCCGGGTTCAAGGAGGAAGGAAAGCTGCTGGAAATGCATACCTGGGAAGCGATGGGTTCGGCGGAGAAAGTCGTCGATCTGTTCAACGAAGCAGACGATTTCAAGAACGAAGCCAAGATCAAGGAAGCCAACGCCCACATCGCAGCGATGGAAGCCAGCACTGCCGCCTTGCGCGCCGAGCACGAGAAGCGCAAAGCGCAGAAAGACTCGCTGCCGATGATAGACCGCTACGACGGCGTCGCGGACGAGCTGACCGAGTTCGCCGGACAGTACCGGGAAGCGCGAAAGAATCCGTCCGAGTTCAACGACGCGGTGTCTACCTACAACGATGCGGTCGACGAGCTGAACATGATGAGCCACTGATCGTCATTGGTGGCCGATACGGGGGGGCGAAAGCGACGGCTTTCGTCTCCTTTTTTTCAATCGGCCGGGAAATTTCCTGTCGGCCTGTCTGATTCCGGCCCGGCCGTTCGTCTATATCGTGAAGGCAGGGCAACCGCCCTCCCGAAGCCATTGGCACGGAAGGGGAAACCACCATGAGAAAAGCCGCTGCAGTCACGCACACTGGCATCAAGCAGTCGTCCGGAGCGCTTCAATGACCCCCACCATTACCGCCTTTGAACGGTCGCCCGACGGCGGCAAGGGGCTGGCGCGCGATACGCGCGTGCGCTGGGCGCTGGAAGAAGCGGGCCAGGCTTACGAGGTCCGTCTTGTTTCGTTCCGCACGATGAAGGAACCCGCGCATCTGGCGCTTCATCCTTTCGGCCAGATTCCGACTTACGAGGAAGGCGATCTTGCCCTGTTCGAGACAGGGGCGATCGTGTTCCACATCGCAGAGCGCCATGCGGGCCTGCTGCCGGACGACGCCAATGCCCGGGCGCGCGCGATCACGTGGATGTTTGCCGCGGTCAATACCGTGGAACCGCCGATTCTTGAACTCGTAACCGTCAAGCTGCTGGAGGGCGACAGGCCCTGGAGCAAGGAACGCCTGCCCTTGGTCCAGGAACGTGTCCGGGACCGGTTGAAACAACTTTCCGCTCGCCTTGGCGATGCCGACTGGCTGGAGGGCCTGTTCAGTGCGGGCGACCTGATGATGGTGTCGGTACTGCTCCGGCTGAGATCATCGGGCATCCTGGACGAGTATCCCAACCTGTCCGCCTACGTCGTCCGCGGCGAAGCGCGGCCCGCCTACAAGCGGGCTTTCGATGCGCAGCATGCGGTTTTCACCGGCCAGCCACAGGCCGGTTAGAAGAAGCGGAAGACCGCAAATTCCGTACTTGCCTCACCTGGGCGGCCTGACGTTCTGGCTCACCGCTTGCGGAGGCGGGCAAAGCCCGCAGCAGCAAATCGGTTGCAACGAAACTCAGGCCGCACTCTCCCCGCCCAGGAACTTGAGGCCAACGATACCGACCACGATGAGCGCGATGCATCCGATGCGCATGACCGACAGCGACTCGCCAAGCAGCACGATGCCGAGCGTTGCCGCTCCGACTACACCTATGCCGGTCCACACCGCATAGGCCGTTCCCACTGGAAGTTGCCGCATCGCCAGCCCGAGAAGCCAGAAACTCAGCGTCGCCGCAACCAGCGTGATGGCGGTGAAGTGGAGCTTGGTAAAGCCCTGTGATGCTTTCATGCTTACCGCCCAGACAATCTCGAGTAAGCCCGCGACGACGAGCAGTAGCCAAGCCAGGTTCGGTGAGAGTGGTGTAGACATTGGAGCTCCAGGTTTTTCGGATGATCAGGTCTGGGCCGGATGGCGCGTATGCGCTTGCTGGCCCCAATCAGCCGCGCCGCAAAGCGGCTCCGGCTTGAATGAATTCCCGGAAAGCACCCGCATGGCTACAGCGAGTGGGCTGCCGCGACAAGCAGTCCGCCAATGATGGCAAGGTTGGTCTGCCATGTGCCGATGGCACCGGTGCGCGCGGCGCCCTCCATGTCCCAGAAGTTGACCAGCAACACTGAGGCCGCGATGGTGAAGACAACCAGGCCCAGAGCGGCCCATGCCGGGTAAAAACCCAGGATCAGCGCCAGGCCAGCCGCTATCTGGAACACCGAGCCGGACAGCAGCACGAGTTTGGCCACGGGGACGCCACGCGCCGTGAGCGCTTGAGTGATGGCAGGCAAGGTGAAGAAATGGTGAATGCCGCCAACAACGAACAAGCCGCCCAGCAGCAGGCGACCCATGAACCACAAAATTGCCTGGCTCTCAGCTGGCATGATGCCTCCCGCGCTCCAAGGCTTGAACCAAGCCGTCCCCGCAGCAGGACGGCGATCGGGTGCGAATATAGCCGAAGACGGGCGCTCGGGCACGGCCTTCATGCGGGTTCTGCTTGAGTGAATCGCCAGGCCATGCCTTACTCGAAAACGGGGCGAAAGAAAGATCGCTCGTAGCTGAGAAAGCACTTTGTTTCTTCGTAGTAACGAATAGCCGCCTGGCATTCCGGATCGGTTGCGGCCCGGGCGCGGTATGTTTCGTAAGCAGCGAGCGATGGGAAGGAAAACAGCGCAAGTGCGATGTTGTTGGCTCCCTCGCCGGGCATGAAGTAGCCGTGATGTTTTCCCCCGAATTTCTCGACCAGGGGGATCCACATCTTGCCGTAAGTCTCGAATTCCTTGAGCTTGAATGGATCGAGAACATATCGCAGATAGCATGTGACCAAGATCGTTCTCCTTAAAACCTGACGTCTGGACCAGGGGGGCCCACGAAGCGGGTTCGGATTGAATGGATTGTCTGGCGCCATTGCCGGGGCTGCGCCAGGTTACTTGCAGATTCCGAGACCCAGGTCGATCCGGGCCATAGGCGCCTAACTTCCAGGCCAAGCCGACGCGTGAGATCGGTTCGGTTTCAACAAGCTGTTGCCCCACGCACCGTTAATCACCCAATTGCCTCTTCCGTGATTCGAGCATGCGCATCGGTTACATGCACCCCATGAATCACCAGGTCACTCAGGCAGTCGTCAACGTCAACACCAGGCATTGGTTCGCCTTTCCGCAGGTCCACGGTTTTGAAGGCAACCCACGGTGCGTACTTTGACGGAAGGTTTTCTCCTGAAGGCTCCGTTGTGAAGCCGAATATGCGATCTGGGCCTCTGAAGATATGTACTTGCATATTTTCCCTTATGAATGAATCGATTCTGTGCCTGGAAATCGAGCAGTCCGACGTTTGAACCGAGCTGGCCTGCACTTTGAAACGACTGGGTGCGAATGTAGTCTACGGCCCGCAACTAGGCGCCGCCCTGATGCGGGTCGGGGCTGGGAGAATCGCCCGGGCGCAGCCAGCGAAACGTCAGGATCAAAGAAATTGCCGCAGTTGCCAGCGGGAGAACGAGCTCCAAACCATGCAGCGGGTTGAAGATCGCCATTTCTGAAATGAGGTGGGAAACAGATCCCGTCCATGAATCATGCGCTGGCCTGACTATTGCTGTCAGTGCGGCGATCGGGATGACGCAAGTTACGATAAAAACAGGCACAAGCACAAAGAGACTGGCACGACCGGTGAAGAGAACTACCGCGACGGCGAAGGCAGCCGCGAGGCCACAGCTCCAGAAGTCGTAGCCGGGGGGAAGAATGGTCAGATTGAGCAACCCGGCCAAGACATAGATAGCCAGTATTCCCGCGCGAACGACGATCTTCTTCATGAGCCCCGATACCCGAATTAAGTCGGCCCGTGAAGCACGCTTCGGCTCGAATGAACCGCTGGATGGATGGCAACCTAATGGCGCCGTCCATGCCCCACTTGCCAGACTGTTCCCACAATGAATCCCGCTATCCCCAAACCGAATGCGACAGCGGCAGCTGCTGGGTCATGGCCGCTGACATGGTACACGGCGAGTCCGCTCCCGATACCAATCGCACAGGGAACGAAGAATCTCCAGTGAAGCAGGATATCAATGATGTCCAACAGACCAAGCGAGTCGAATACCGACATCAACACCTCCCCACCTGACGCTCGAGTTGAGCCGGCCCGCAAAGCGGATTCGGCTTGCGTGGACTACTGGTTGCTCCGCGATTTTTTGCGGCGGTTGGCGAAGATGATATACGGCCAGAATGCGGCCATGGCCAGGCCCAGGACAGTACCGAACAGTACGCGAGTGATTCCCAGCCCGGGATTGGACCATGCTATGCCAATGAGTCCGAGCCCCAGGATCATCATGGGCCCTCCCAGAAAAACGAAGGCGAAGGCCTTTAATCCACTTCCGGTACGCGAATCCTGCAGCTTGCCGGCGATGTCAGCGGCAGCAAAGTTGATCTGAAGTGGATCGACCGTGGAGCGAGCCGCATCAAGCTTGGGCGGCGGCGCAACTTCGACAGGTTGGTTCAAGTCCATTTCGGGCGCGGCGGGCTGGATCAGCTCCCCGAGGTTGGTGCGGCCGACAAGTTCCTGGAGTTTCGGGTCCATGTGTACTCCCCTGAGCAACGAACGCTTGAATTGAGCCTACCCGCGAAGCGGGTTCGCCTTGAATGGATTGCTGGGCCCTGTACCGATACAGAAGGCGATACCCGCAACAAGGCCGAACAACGGGCCAAACCAGGCTTCAGACAGGTCTGGCGCCTTGTATCTCCAATCGGGTGCCAAGACAAAAATAACGAATCCGATCGATCCAAGAATTACGGAACCCACAATAACGGTGAGAACGTTCAGATAGTTGCGGGATCGCAGCCAAAGCACATAAGGGAACCCCAAGCCGAATACCGCAACGAAGGAATAAGGAAACGCGACAATGAGGATGATGAAACTGGTAGCCAGCAGGGGAGGCGGATACTCGGCACCCTTGAAACTTATCAGCATGCCGGCTAGAAAACACACGGGAGGCGCTATGGAACCCAGTAGAAGCCCCAGCCAAAGTGGTCTTTTATGCTGCAACGTTCGCATACGGGACTAGCACCTGAATTGAACCGACCCGCAACGGGGCGGCGACTGGGCGGCAATATAGCCGAAGGCGCGCATCAGGTGCCGCCCCGATGCGGGTTCGGCTTGAATGAACTGTTGGCAGATGGAAACCTAGCGCGCCTGGCGGCGGAAGCAGAGCCAGAGACCGATCCCGAGTACTGCAAGCCAGACGGCAATATGGAACCAGGTCTCGCCGACGGTTGGTGGAGCGCTGCATGGAGTGATTTTGCCTCAGCCTTCAGTTCGTCACCGGCACGCTTGTAGTAGAACCATGCAGCGAACCAAGTAACGGCGGCGCCTACGAGCAAGGAAAAGAGTGGGTGAGCAATGATGTCTGTCATGGCACCTAACGCCTGACACAGCCGAGCCGCGAAACGGCTTCGGATTGAATGAATCGTTGGGCGCCATCACCGTAGCGGTGAATAACGACGCCTTTGAGAGACGAGCACGCACCGCGCTGGAGTAAACCGCCAGCTAGCGAAGTGGCTCCAGCGATCCGGACAGGCGCCGATGAACTGCGCGATTAGTGTCGCTTGGGCTTGGCAGTCTTCTTGGCCCGGCCCGGGTAGCAGACAGGGCAAGGACCAGGACCGCGATACTTGTGTCCGCGACTGCAGGTCTTCCAACCTCCACGATTGGGCTTTTCCATAGAGCCTCCCATGGCGCTTGACGCCTGACACAGCCGACCCGCGAAGCGGGTTCGGCTTGAATGAATTGTCAGGGCTCATCCGAGATGCGCACATAGACGGACTCGAGATGATCTGACTCATCATATAACCGCAGCTTGCCCCGTTCGAGCGCGACGACCTTCAGCCGAAAGGGACCGGACTCGCCGTGTTGCGGAGTTACCACTAGCCGGCAGTCGTCCAAGCTCCAACTGGCCCCGGAAAGCTCCGGTCTTTGATGAAGCCATGAACTGAAGGTGTGTACTCCGCCGTCCGCCTCCAGCAAGAACTCTTCAAAGAAGCCCGAATCTCCGCTCCTGCTCCATGCACCCATGAGCTCCCGCTCTGTGGCAGGGCAGCGGCCAGCGGAAAGAGCGATGCCAGGCGCCGTCAAAAGGAATACAAAGGCCGCGATCTGTCTCATGAGCCTTAACACCTGAATTAAGCCGAGCCGCGAAGCGGCTTCGGCTTGAATGAATTGTTGGGCTTCATTTGAGTTCGTAATTAAGCAGCACAAGGCCGCTGTTGTAGGAGGTCGACTTCAAGAGTTTGAATCGTTGCAGCTCTGCGAGCCCGCTGAATATTGATTTGCCTTTTCCAAGGGCGATAGGGTTAACGAACAAATGAAATTCATCGATGAGTTTCTCTTCGATCAAGGAAGCAACGAACGAAACCCCTCCATAAACAATGATGTCTTTTTTGTTCGTGGCTTTCAGCCTTTCAATTGCCTTTACGATATCTCCTCTTTCAACAGAGGCGTTATTCCATTCTGGTTTGTCAAGCGTTCTTGAAAAAACGATCTTCCTCGCCTCAGCGATCCGTTTGGCAACTTCATACCACGAACCGTCAGGTTGGGTAGCTGCAGTATCCCAGTAAGGAATGAAGTCGGTCGCAGTCTTCCTGCCGATAACGATCGTATCCGCGTTATCGAACAAATCGCGGGAATAATCCCTGATTTCATCCCATGCCAGATCGTCGTTTGGACCGTTTGCGTCAAAACCATCGACGGTAATCTGCATTTGTAGTTTTAGTCTGCCCATGGCGCTGCTCCAAGTGGTCTCGAGGGACCCTGTTTCGGCGTCCTTGGAGTAGACGAATGAAGGAAGCTCAAATCGACAACTCCGAAGAACAAGCTCTCGCAGTTCTCTGGTGGCCACGGCATGGGGCCTAACGCCAGAATTAAGCCGAGTCGCGAAGCGGGTTCGGCTTGAATGAATTGTTATGCGTCGTCACGCAGACCCATGAGTGCTGATCAACGACCTGCCACGGTCCCTGTGGGCGAGCGAATGACCAAGTCTGCGCAACACACCAATCCTCATGACGACAGTACAGGAACCTGTCGCCAGCAGCGTACCAGCGCTCCTCAACCTGAAGAGGCGGATTGGCGAGGGCAGACTTGACGAGGCCTTTGAGAATTAATGAGTCTGTCGGAGGCGCGGACAGACTCTCCCAACCTGCAGGCTCATCCGTTAGGCAATTGTCTGAAGAGACGACTGACCGTGGCTGTGAGGCACAGGCGCAAAGTGCAAGGCAGATTGAAGAAGCGATTAGATGCATAACGCCTTATGTCTTCGAATTTCCGTACTGTAAGCGCCGAGAGCCCGGCGTGCG
>CBFGMR010000003.1:0-210680 GCA_965650035.1 uncultured Pseudoxanthomonas sp. | reverse complement strand
ACAGGGATGTGCGCCGTTTCCGTAGACACAGGATGTGTCTTACGGAAATTCCCGGTCTGCTTGCGGACCCGGCGGCTTCATCGCCGGGCGCGACGTTAGGGCGGCTTTCTTTTGGTTACTTTTCTTTGCCGTTCAAAGAAAAGTGACTCGCGCGTAGCGCGAAACGCTTTTGCTTCGAGGCAAGGATGAAGATCAAAGCAAGATCAGGAGCACCCCTCCTCAATCCTCCCCTGCGCTGTGCCAAGGGAGGAGGCAAGAGCAGAAGCAGATCAAGATCAAAATGGATGACCAGCCATTCGGCCGTTGAAAAGCACTCCCAGCGTTCGCTGGGATGGCGACAAGAGTGGTGCGGGGACGCGAGTGATGCGGCAGAGTGAATGGAGCGGGGCCGAGCGAGTAGCGCACGGCGCACTCAGCGCATCAATTCATTCCAGAACCGCGGCCCCAACCGCGCCATCTGCTGTACGAACTCACCCACATTCCGATACGGCCGGTGCGGAAACCGCCGCTTGCGCAACCAGTATTCGACGACGAAGAATCCCCCCACGATGCCGTAATTCAGAACGTTGGCGAACAACGACCATTGTTCGTCGGTCACCGGAACCACGGGCGTAAAGCCGAACTGATGCAGTACCCCGCTCGGCACCGCACACAACGCCAGCAACAGATTCAACACCGCCAGCACCGCCAACATCCCAGCCCAGGCCACCGTCAGCTGGCGGGTGTAGAGATACAGCGCCGGGCTCACCGGCATGGCCGCCTGCGCATACAGGCCTTCCACGATGCGCGTGATCAGCGGCACCCTGCCGCCATACAGCGTGCGCCAGAACAGCCACGACACCAGCGCGATGAACACCACCGGCGGCGCCAGCAGCGGCATCAATGCATAACGCGATTGTGAGACCGCCCACAGTGCCAGCAGGCACAATCCCAGCAGCGACAGCGCCCAAAGCCGGCGCTTGAGCAATGGCTCCAGCAACAGCAGCAGAACGATATCGGCCAGCGCCAGCGCCGCCCAGCCGCCATCGCTACGGGCACTGGCCAGGTGCGCGAACACCGGATAGGCCAGAGCCAGCAGCAACCGCAGCCCCATCAGCAGCCCTCCGGAACCCTCCGGAGCGGCAAGCGCGGGGTCAGGCGGCCTTGTTGGTTTCGACATGCGCCGACAGTGCGCGCAGCGACGCGAAAATGCGACGGTTCTCGTCGTTGTCCGAACGCAACTGGAAGCCGTACTTCTTGCTGATCGCCAGCGCCAGCTCGAGCGCGTCTATGGAATCCAGGCCCAGACCGGTGTTGAACAACGGCGCCTCCGGATCGATCGCCCCGGCCTCGACATCCTCCAGGTTCAGGCTTTCGACCAGCAGATCGGCGAGTTCGCGTTCAGCGGCGGTTTGCGTGGACATCCAATGACTTCCCTAAGTGGCAGGGGCGACACGATCCGGCATCCACGCCGGCTTGGCAACCGGCGCGTGGGCGATGGCCGCCCGCAATGCCCGAGTTATCATGCGCGCCTGCTTCTTCAGCGATCACCGAACATGGTTCAGCCAGGATGACCCCAGCCGACCCCGCAAGCGCGCAGCTCCGCACGGACGTTCCACCGGCCGCCTCGGCCCCGGTTCCGGCGGCGGTCGATGTCCTGGTGATCGGCGGCGGCCCCGCCGGCACCACCGCCGCCACCCTGCTCGCGCGCAAGGGCTGGCGGGTAGTGCTGCTGGAAAAAGGCGAGCACCCGCGCTTCCATATCGGCGAATCGCTGCTGCCCATGAACCTGCCCATCCTGCAGCGCCTGGGCGTGCTGGAGCAGGTGAAGGAAATCGGCGTGTTCAAGCCGGGGGCCGACTTTCCCCTGCAGGACAACGCCAACAGCGTCAATGTGTTCCGGTTCGAGCGCGCGCTCAATCCTGTTTTCCCGCATGCCTATCAGGTCAAACGCGAGGAGTTCGACCACCTGTTGTTCCAGAATGCGTTGGACAACGGCGTGGATGCGCGCATGCGCACGACGGTGGAGAAGGTGGAGTTCGGCGCCGACGGCCGGCCGGCCACGGTGCAGGCGCGCACCGCCGAAGGCGAAGCCCTGGCATTCGCGCCGCGCTATCTGGTCGACGCCAGCGGTCGCGACACTTTCATGGGCGGCAAGCTGAAACTGAAAAAGAAGAATTCGCTGCACCAGTCGGCGGCCATCTTCAGCCACTTCCGTGGCGTGACCCGCCGCGAGGGCGCCGATGCGGGCAACATCACCGTCGAACGTTTCCCGCATGGCTGGATGTGGCTGATTCCGCTGCGCGGCGACGTGATGAGCGTGGGGGCGGTATGTTTCCCCGAATACCTCAAGCAGCGCCGCGGCGACAATGAGGCTCGCTCCAACGAGGCATTCCTGATGCAGACGCTGGAGGCAACGCCCTCGGTGTGGTCGCGCATGCAGCAGGCTGAGCGCGTGGCGCCGGTGCACGTCACCGGCAACTACTCCTACACCTGCACGCGGATGACCGGGCCGGGCTGGGTGATGGTGGGCGACGCCTATGCCTTCATCGATCCGGTGTTTTCGTCGGGCGTCTACCTGGGCATGAACAGCGGCGAGCATGCCGCCAGCGTGGTCGATGGCGCGTTGCGCGACCCCGCCAGCGAAGCGGCGTTGCAGCGGGCCATGGAAAAACGCCTGAAGCGGGGGCTGAAGCATTTCTCCTGGTTCATCTACCGCTTCACCACGCCGGTAATGCAGCGTCTGTTCGCCCAACCGCGCAATAGCTTCCAGATCGAACAGGCGGTCATTTCGATGCTGGCTGGCGACGTGTTCGACAACCGTCCCGTGCTGCGGCGCCTGCGCCTGTTCCGCCTGATCTACGCGATCAACGCGTTGCAGCTGGCGCCGCGCGCCTTCCGGGGCTGGCTGCGCCGCAAACGGCAGGTCGGCGAGAATTTCGGCGGCGACACTCTGCAGGAAGGCAATCCATGAGCCGGCCGATGACCTCCCTGCCCGTCGCGGCCTCGCACGCGCGGCTGGAAGTGGATTACGTGAGCGCCGATTCGCCCGCCGCGTTGCTGGCCGGTGACGACGTGTTGGCGGTGCTCGGTTTCGGCAACGGTGCGCCGTACTGCGACGATCCGCGCTACCTGCGCATCCCGCTGCAGCCGCATGGCGCCGCGCCGTTCGAGGTGTGGCGCGCCAACGCGCCGGTCACCTGCGGACGCGACGGCGATATCGCGTGGTCGACCGACGGGCAATTGCAGTTCGGCGCGATCGAGATCGACGAGAGCGTGATCGGCATCGAAGCAGCGGCCGATGTCGCCTACGCGCAATTGATCGACTTCGTGCGCCGCAGCGATACCCCGCAACTGTTGCGTATGTGGAATTACCTGGACGCCATCACCCTGGGCGACGGCGATGCCGAACGCTACCGCCAGTTCTGCGTCGGCCGTGCGCGCGGCATGGGCGATTTCGACGCCTCGCGCCTGCCCGCCGCCACCGCGATCGGCCGTTGCGACGACAAACGCGTCATCCAGATCTACTGGCTGGCCGCGCGCGAAGCCGGTACGCCGGTGGAGAATCCGCGCCAGGTCAGCGCCTACCGCTATCCGCGTCAGTACGGCCAGCAGTCGCCGAGCTTCGCGCGCGCCATGCTGCCGCCGCCGGGCGGGACCATGCCGCTGCTGTTGTCGGGCACGGCCAGCGTGGTCGGGCATGCCTCGCAGCACGTAGGCGAGCTGTTGGCCCAGATCGAGGAAACCCTGGCCAACTTCGATGCCTTGCTGTCCGCGGCGCGGATGCGCGCACCGTCGTTGCCGGCGCAGTTCGGTGCCGGTACGCGGTTGAAGGTGTATGTGCGCGACCGCGCCGATCTGCCGGTGGTGGCGCAAGCGCTGGACCAGCGTTTCGGCGACCGCGTGCCCAGGCTGCTGCTGCACGCCGCGATCTGCCGGCGCGAACTCAGCATGGAAATCGACGGCGTACACGGGTAGGTCGGAGCCACGCCCTCGACGCTCCCTGCGTCGGCCGCATGCATTTTCAGAAGCGCGTAGGAGCGACGTGAGTCGCGAATGAATTTTCCTAGGAGCATTCCATCGCGACTCACGTCGCTCCTACGCGCCATAGCATTTACCAGGCGTATCGCGGCGGAACGTCAAAGCAGCTTGAGCAACTCCGCGCGCGGCAGCTTGCCGGTTTCGCTGCGCGGCAACGCCGGCACCCGCTTCAATGGCCGCGGCAGAAAGACCGGATCGATGCTCTCGCGCAATGCCGCCAGGATCGCGGCTTCGTCCAGATCGGGCGCGACTACCAGCGCGGCGATGCGCGCCACGCCACGGTTGCCGCAGTCGTCCAGTTGCAGCATCACCCCATCGACCACACCGGGAACGGCGAGCAGGCGCCGGGTCAGGTCGCCCAGCGAGGCGCGCTTGCCGGCGATTTCCAGCAGATCGGCCTGGCGGCCCCGCAGATGGAAACGGCCGTTGCTCTCCACTTCCACCAAATCGGCCAGCGCTACCGGCACCGGCAGGTGAGCGGCATGGATCAAGGTACCGTCCGGCTTGGGATGCAGGTGCACGCCGGGCAGCGGCGTCCAGGCGTCTTCGCAGGCGGTACGACGCCGGGCGATCACGCAGGTTTCGGTGGAACCGAAGACTTCGCGCACCTCGCAGCCGAAACGCGCCTCGGCAGCGGCCGCCAGTTCCTGCGAAAGCGGCGCGGTGGCCGAAACGATTCCGCATAGCGCCGGCAAACGCACGCCCGATTCGACCAGCGCGCGCAGATGCACGGGGGTGGTGGCCAGCAATCGCGGCTCCGGCGTTTCCGCCAATGCGCGCGCCACGTCTTGGGGAAAGAACGGGCGTCCGGCATGCAATCCCGCCGGACCCAGCAACGGCAGCAGCACCGATAGCTCCAGGCCGTACATATGCTGCGGCGGCACGGTGGCCACCACATGGGGCATCGCATGTCCCTGCCACAGGCTTTCCAGTGCCGCGAGGTTTTGCGCGGTGCTGACGCAGAAAGCGAACCAGGTCTTGGGATTGGCTTTGGGCGTGCCGGTGCTGCCCGAGGTGAAGCCGATGGCCACCACAGCGGCGGCATCGATCATCGGCGTGCCGTCCATCAATGTGTCGCCCTGCAACTCCGGCAGTACGTCCGGCAGCGTCCAGTGGCCTGGCGGCACCGCCGCCAGCGACCCGTCGCCCAGGCTGTAGCTTTCCGGGTACTGCGCCAGCGTGTCGGTCACCACTTCCGGCGCCCGCGAGGGCGGCAGCAGAGTGATCTGTCCGCGCAACGCGACCGCGCAGAACGCCACCAGGAAACGGTAGCGGTCTTCGCACAGATTCACCGCATGCCGTCCCGCCGGCAGCGCCGCCGCGACGCCGCGCACCTGGGCCAGGAAGGTGTCCAGGCCAATACGCCGCCCCCCTTCCAGGGCCACGGTACGATCCGCATGGCCCACGGCCAGCGGCTGCGGGGCGGCCGATCCGAGAGGAGCATTGACGACTGCCGACATGGTGCTGCGATCTCTAGGGTCTGTTAACGCTATTGGAAGGGGTCACGCCACCGCTGAGTGCGCGTGGGGCAAGATTGTGTCGGAAATCACGGTCCTAAGGAATTGTGCGCCGCCCGGAGCATGACCACTGGCCGGGTCGTCCGCCGCAGGACGGCTGGTAATCTTGCCGATTCGCGTATGCCACGGAAACCCTATGCGTCCCCGCCTGAACGCCCTATTGCTCGCCCTTCCCCTTGCTTTTGCGGGTGCCAGCGCCGCCTCTGCACAGGATTCCAGCGCCCTGACCATCGAACAGGTCATGGCAGACCCCGACTGGATCGGACCGCCCGTGGAAGCCGCTTGGTGGGCATGGGACGGCAAGCATGTGCAGTATCAGCTCAAACGCCAGGACAGCCCCATCCGCGACACCTTCCAGCAATCCATCACCGGCACCGCTGCCCAGCGCGTGGGCGATGGCGAACGCAACACTCTGGATGCGGCCAGCCCCGTCTACGACGTGCAGCGCCGGCGCATGGCTTTCGTGCGCAACGGCGATGTGTTCCTGCGCGATCTGCGCAGCGGCGCGCTGACCCAGCTGACGCGCAGCAACGACGAAGAAGCCCAACCGCAGTTCTCCAGCGACGGCGGGGTGATCTGGCGCGTGGCCAACCAGTGGTACCGGTGGACTCCCGACACCGGCGTGGCCCAGGCCGCGCTGGTCAAGGCCGAGAAGGATCCCAACGCCAAGCCCAAGCCCGATGCGCTGCGCGACCAGCAGTTGCGCACGTTGGAAACGCTGGCGCGCGACAAGGCCCAACGCGATGCGCTGCAGACGCAGAACGAAAGCTGGCGCAAGGCCGACCCCAGCCGCGCGCCGATGCCTGTCTATCTGGGCGACGAAGTGGAGATCATCCAGAGCGCGCTGTCCCCGGATGCGCGCTGGCTGCTGGTGGTGACGCAGAAGAAAGGCGCCGATGCCGGACAGGCGGGCAAGCTGCCGCGCTATGTGACCGAATCGGGCTACGAGGAATTCCAGGAGGTCCGCACCCGGGTGGGACGCAACGCGCCACTTCCGCAAACCCTGTGGCTGGTGGACCTGGCCAGCGCCAGTGCACGCGAATTGAAGTTCGATGCCTTGCCTGGCATCGCTGATGATCCGTTGGCGGCATTGCGCAAGTCCGCGGGCAAGGACGCGTTGAAAGGCAACCGCGACGTGCAGGTGGCGACCAGCGGCGACAACGGCGACGGCGCCACCCTCCGCTGGAGCGCCGACGGCCGCAACGCGGCGGTGATGGTGCGCGCCATCGACAACAAGGATCGCTGGATCGCCAGCGTGGACCTGGCTGGCGGCAATTTGCCCCAAGCCGCCTTGAAGCCCCGCCACCGCCTGACCGACCCGGCCTGGATCAATTGGGGTTTCAACGATTTCGGCTGGCTCGACGACAACCGCACCTTGTGGTTCCTGTCCGAGCAGTCGGGCTATTCGCATCTGTATACGCAGCGCGATTCCGGCAAGCCGGCGCAGCTCACCTCGGGCCAATGGGAAGTTTCATCGCCAGTCCCCAGCACCGATGGCGGTTTCTTTTTCCTGTGCAACCGCAAGACGCCCGGCGCCTACGAGATCTGCCGCATCGACGGCGGCAAGGTGCGTGAGCTGACCGCTCTGGGCGGCGTGGAGGATTTCACCCTCTCGCCGGACGGATCGAAACTGCTGCTGCACCGTTCCGGCAGCTACTTGCCCTCGCAGCTCGCCATCGTCGACAGCAAGGGCGGCGAGGCGAAGAACCTGACCGACACGCGCACGCCAGCGTTCAAATCGCGCGACTGGATAGAGCCCGAATTCGTGCAGGTGCCTTCGCAACACGGCGCAGGCAAGGTCTGGGCGAAGTATTACGGCCCGGCGACGCTGGAACCGGGCAAGGAATACCCGATCGTGATGTTCGTGCATGGCGCCGGCTATCTACAGAACGTGCACCAGCGTTACCCCGCTTATTTCCGCGAACAGATGTTCCACAACCTGCTGGTGCAGCGCGGCTACATCGTCCTGGACATGGACTACCGCGGCAGCGAGGGCTACGGCCGCGACTGGCGCACCGCCATCTACCGCAACATGGGCCACCCGGAACTGGACGATTACCTGGACGGCCTGGACTGGCTGGTGGCCAACAAGCAGGGCAACCGCGACCGCGCCGGCATCTACGGCGGCTCCTATGGCGGCTTCATGACCTTCATGGCGCTGTTCCGCGAACCCGGCAAGTTCAAGGCCGGCGCCGCGTTGCGCCCGGTGGTGGACTGGACCCAGTACAACCACGAATACACCAGCAACATCCTCAACACACCGGAACTCGATCCCGAGGCCTACCGCAAATCCTCGCCCATCGAATACGCGGCCGGCCTGCAGGATCATCTGCTGATCGCGCACGGCATGATCGACGACAACGTGTTCTTCCGCGATTCGGTGGTGTTGACCCAGAAGCTGATCGAACTGCACAAGGACGATTGGGAAATTGCGCCCTATCCGCTGGAACGCCACAGCTTCACCCGCGCCGATTCCTGGCTGGACGAATACAAGCGCGTACTCAAGCTGTTCGAGGAGAACCTGAAATGAGCGCCGCACCGAATCTGCCGCCGCCGATCCCGGACCATGCGCGGCCGGGCAACAGCTTCGTTACCGTGCTGGCCTGGATTTCCATCGCGCTGGCGCTGTTCGGCCTGATTTACGGCCTGGTGCAAACGGTCATGGGGCTGGTGCTGCCGGCGGATTTCTACCTGCGCATGCTCAATCCCTACGGCGGCGAACCCCCGACCTTGCCGCCGCTGATGCACTGGATCTACACCAACACATTGCTGATGGGCCTGTCGATGCTGGTGCTGTCGGCCATTTTCCTGTGGGTGTCGTGTGGCGTGCTGAAACGGCGCGAATGGGGGCGCAAGGGTTTCATCGCCGTGCTGGTGATCGGCACGCTGTGGCAATTCGCTTGCATTTTCGCCCTGCCCCAGTTCATCGAGGGCATGCTGGCCATCCAGGGCGGCGCACTCCCTCAGGGCCAGAGCCTGCCGCCCGAGTTCGAAGGCTTCATGACCGCCGCCATGCTGATGGGCGGCCTGGTGGCATTGGTGTTCGCGGGCCTGCACGTCTGGATCATCTGGAAATTGTGCACGTCTACGGTGCGGGCGGAATTCGGGCGCAGGTAAGAACGCCACACCGCCCTCTCGTCGTCGAAAAGCGTCCGAACTTCAATCGGATCACCAGCCTCGATCGATGAACCGATACCTGGCTATCGTGGATAATGCCGTCCTGTTTCCTCGTTAGCTACGGAGTGCGTAATGCCAAATGGAATTGGAAAGCTCGGCCTGCTGGCCGCGCTATTGCTCGTCGCCAACCCTGCGAATGCCGCGGTGCCCGCTTGCGGCGTGTACCAGGATCAGAAGAACGAAAACTCCCGGCTGGTGATAGAGAGCGGCGCGCAAGCGCGGCAACTTTCGGCCGACGCCGCGCCGCGCCGCTTCCAATACCGCCGTGCCGGTGCCGAACTGCAGATGGCGGACCTGGAGGCAGGCTATATCTCAAGGTACAAAGTCGACGCCGACAACCGGATTACCGACGACCTCGGTTTCCACGAATACGTGCTGTCCGAATCCACCACCTGCCAACCATTGCAGCAAGCCGCCGCCGGCACCTGCCGCGCCGACCTGTCGCAATGCCTGGAAAACGCCTACAGCGCCGACGAAGCCACCCTGAGCCGATGGTGCGAAGTGGAGGCCCTGCCCTTCGCCTGCGACAAATTGATAGATCTCTATCAGGCGCAGGCCCAAGCGTCCGGTCCGCCCGAACCGGAGATCGAAAAGCCGCCCGTCTGCCAGGAAGGCACACCGGCTTTCTCGGAGGAAGGATGCGTAGCTGCGGCCAAGGAAATCCTGGGCGAGCAGATCGCCAAGAGCCTGGTGGGAGCGCTTGGCTCGATGTACGCCGATGCAGCGGTGCTGCCTCCCCCTCACCTGGATCGGAGCATCGCCATATGCGGCCGCACCGGCTCGGCAGAGGTCTGCAACAACGCCGCCGAAAAACTGTGGGCCGCCGGCCGCTATCTGCAGGCACGCAGTGCATTGCAGACCGCATGCAGCGAAGGCGGCGACCCGGATGCCTGCAAGAAGGCCGAACCTCTGCTGGGCATGACAGACAAGGATCAGCGATTTGCGCAGGCCACGCAGCTGCCGTGCGGCGACTACGCTGCCGCGACCGGCCTGATGTCGGAGCTGAAGTTCGGCGACCGCGGCATGGTCGAAGGCGGCTTCGGCAGCCGCCTGCGCGCACGTCTGGAAAACGGCATGGTGCGCATCCGCCACGACAAGGGCGGCGATTTCGTGTTCCGCGTGCTCGACGCGCAACGCATGCTGGGTATCGACAGCTGGAACCAGTTCGCCCTGTACGAGCGCAAGGGCGGCGCCGACCGCTGCAGCGCGCCAGCGGTCTACGCCGAAAAGCCGCTGCAGCAGGACTGCCCGGCGATCATGGAAGAAGGCGGCGCCAAGGCCTGTTGCGATGCGGGCAAGCTGCAGGGCTGCAACGCCCTGGGCAATCAGCACGCGTTGCGGGGCGACTGGACTGGCGCGAAGGTCTATTACCAGCAGATCTGCGCGCAGGGCGTGCGTACCGGTTGCGAGAACCTGACCCAGGTGTACGCCAATGCGGGCGACGAGTCGGTGATCGATTCGCTGGACCGATTGTGCGAGGCGGATCCCAAGCACGTCGCCTGCGATGTGCGCGAAACCAGCAATTGGGAAATGCTGGGGCTGACCCATGCCTTGCAGGGACTGGGCGATTCGCTGGAGGCGGAATTGCCCGCGGAAGACGATAGCGGCGACGAGAGCAATCCCGACGAGGATTGATGCCAAGGGCAACCCGATTCGAAAGCCGCAGACATATACCCCCTTTGCAAAAGGGGGTCGACCGGCTTCGCCGGGCGGGGGGATTTGCTCTTGATCTTGATCTGATTTCCCGCAAGCAAAAGCAAATCCCCCTCAATCCCCCTTTTTCAAAGGGGGAGGCATTTGCATGTTCTCGCGGCATTGATTCCGATCAAGGCACCCGTATCCACCCGCGGCTAGAATGCGTCCATGAACGATTTCAATGACGTCCGCGACTACCTGACCGGCCTGCAAGACCGCATCTGCGCCGCCATTGAAGCCGCCGACGGCGGCGCGCGCTTCGCAGAAGACAACTGGACCCGTGCCGAAGGCGGCGGCGGACGCACCCGCATCCTGCGCGAAGGCTCCGTGTTCGAACAGGCCGGCGTTGGTTTTTCGGACGTCTCGGGAACGAAACTTCCGCCCTCCGCCAGCGCAGCGCGACCTGAACTGGCGGGTGCGTCCTGGCGTGCGGTTGGCGTATCGCTGGTGTTCCATCCGCACAATCCCTATCTGCCCACCACCCACGCCAACGTTCGCCACTTCCGCGCCGAACGCGACGGCGAAACGGTGGCCTGGTGGTTCGGCGGCGGTTTCGACCTGACCCCGTTCTATCCCTTCGACGAAGACGTGCTGCACTGGCACCGCACCGCGCGCGGCCTGTGCGAACCGTTCGGCGGCGGCGAGCGCTACCAGGCGCACAAACGCTGGTGCGACGACTATTTCTTCCTCAAGCACCGCAACGAAACGCGCGGCGTGGGTGGTCTGTTCTTCGACGACCTGGGCAGCGACTTCGAACGCGACTTCGCCTACCAGCGCGCTGTCGGTGACGGTTTCCTGGACGCTTACCTGCCCCTGGTCGAGCGCCGCAAGGACACACCCTATGGCGAACGCGAACGCGAGTTCCAGCTGTACCGCCGTGGACGTTACGTGGAATTCAATCTGGTCTACGACCGCGGCACGCTGTTCGGCCTGCAGAGCGGCGGCCGCAGCGAAAGCATCCTGATGAGCCTGCCGCCCCGAGTACGCTGGGAATACGGATTTGCACCAGAGGACGGCAGTCCCGAATCGCGGCTGGCCGATTATCTGAAACCGCGCGATTGGCTGGCGGAGCTGACCTGACCTTGTAGGAGCGGGCCCTGCCCGCGACCGCTTTCAAGGAGTTCAGACCGGTGGTGATCGCCGTCCCAAAGCGGTCGCGGGCAGGGCCCGCTCCTACAGGATCGGTTACGTGGTCGGATCCTGCCTGATGATAGTGATGTGTCCGTTGGTTTCCAGCACGGCCGAGCCGATGTCGTCCACCTCCAAGCAGCCCGCCTCGCGCATCGCCTTGTCGAAATCGGCGCGGCTGATCAGCTCCTTGCGCAGCACCTCCTTATAGACCTTGCCGTCGCGCGCCAGCAGCACGGGCGAGCCTTCGATCATGGCTTCCACCCTGGGACTGCGGGCGGACACGAAGCCCACGCCCCAGTTGAGCGCGATCAGGGTGACGGCCAGCAGCAAGCCGCCGCCGACGGAAGTGTCTTCGCCCAGCAACGCGTTCTGCACTGCATTGCCCAGCAGCACCACCAGCAACATATCGAACGGGGTGAACTGACCCATGGTGCGCTTGCCCGAGGCGCGGATCATCGCCAGCAGAATGAAGTAGACGATGCAGGCGCGTAGCACGAACGCCCACCAGGGCATGGCCAGTTCGAACATTTGTGCGAATACGTGCGGCATGTCGGTTTCCAGTGCGGGATGCGCGCACAGTAACGCAGCGGCTGCGCCGGTCAGCGGATTTCGGATCGCCGGAAATAAAAAGCCCCACCGACCAGGGGGGGGTCAGCGGGGCCAGGGAACTAGGCCTGGGGAGGGGCCGTCGTTCCGGAGATCACTCCAGGGGATGGGAGAGATCCAGCGACAGACCTTGCATCTGTCACGGGCTATATGACCAGACCGCGCATGGATAGTTCGTGAAGATTCCGGTTAAAAAACCGTAAGGTTTAAGGCATATTCAGTTTATTGAACTAGCCAGTATTGAATTAGAAACGCAAGCGCGTGCACAGATATCGGCCGTAACTAGCCGCTTTGTCACGGGTTTGGGCCCGAACGCCAGCCTCAATGCGCCTCATCCCAGTTATCGCCCACTCCGCTGTCCACTAACAGAGGAACCGACAGTTTTGCGGCGCCCGACATCCTCGCAGTGACCTCCTGCAGCAGCGTTTCGACGAAATCCTGTTCAGCTTCGAACACCAGTTCGTCGTGCACCTGCAGGATCATCAGCGCACGCGGGGCGTGATCGGCCAGCCAGGCGTCCACTGCGATCATCGCGCGCTTGATGATGTCGGCCGCGGTGCCCTGCATGGGCGCATTGATCGCGGCACGCTCGGCGCCAGCGCGCTGGCCCTGTGTGCCCTTGGTGATGTAGTCCAGGTAGAGGCGGCGGCCGAATACGGTTTCCACATAACCCTGCTCGCGCGCCTGCTGGCGGGTGCGCTCCATGTAGTCGCGCACGCCGGGATAGCGGCTGAAATACAGGGCGATGTAGTCCTGCGCTTCGCCACGGCCGATGCCGAGCTGGCGCGCCAGCCCGAAGGCGCTCATGCCGTACATCAGGCCGAAGTTGATGGCCTTGGCCGCGCGGCGCTCGTTGCCGGTGACCTCATCGAGCTTGCGGCCGAACACTTCCGCCGCCGTGGCCTTGTGCACGTCCACGCCGGATTCGAACGCGCGTACCAGACCCGGATCTTCGGACAGGTGCGCCATGATCCGCAGTTCGATCTGCGAATAGTCGCAGGCGATCAGCTTGCGCCCGGGCGGAGCCACGAAGGCGCGGCGGATGCGGCGGCCATCGTCGGTGCGGATCGGGATGTTCTGCAAGTTGGGATCGGAAGAGGAAAGACGGCCGGTAGCCGCGCCGGCCTGGTGGTAGCTGGTGTGCACGCGGCCGGTTTGCGCGTTGACCATCTCCGGCAACTTGTCGGTATAGGTGCTGCGCAGTTTCGCCAGCCCGCGGTATTCAAGGATCACGCGCGGCAGTTCGTGCTGGTCGGCGATGGCTTCCAGCGCTTCTTCGTTGGTGGAAGGCTGCCCGGTCGGCGTCTTCAGCACCGCCGGCAGTTTCAGTTCGTCGAACAGCAGGGCCTGCAGTTGCTTGGGCGAATCGAGGTTGAAGGTGCGCCCGGCCAACTCGGTCGCCTTCTGCTGCGCGGCGAGCATGCGTTTGGACAGGTCGGCGGATTGTCGTCGCAGTTCGTCGGCGTCGATCTTCACCCCGTTGGCTTCGATGCGCTCCAGCACCGGCACCAGCGGCATTTCTATTTCGCGGTACACGCTTTCCAGGCCCGGTTCGGCGGCCAATCTGGAGGACAGCGTGCGGTGCAGGCGCAGGGTGATGTCGGCGTCCTCGGCGGCGTAGCGTGTGGCGTCGTCCAGCGCGACCTGCGAGAACAGGATCTGCTTGGCGCCCTTGCCGGCCACCTGTTCGTATTTGATCGTGTCGTAGCCCAGGTAGCGCTTGGCCAGACTGTCCATGTCGTGGCGGCTGCTGCCCGAGTTCAGGACGAAGCTTTCCAGCATGGTGTCGTCGGCATAGCCGGCCACTGTCACGCCATGGCGGCGCAGCACGTGCAGATCGTATTTTCCATGCTGACCCAGTTTCTTCTTGCCGGCGTCGGCGAACAGGGGCGAAAGCGCGGCCAGCGTCGAGGCGCGGTCGAGCTGCACGGGCGCGCCTGGATATTCGTGCGCCAGCGGAAGATAGACGGCCTTGCCGGGTTCGACCGAGAAGCTCAACCCCACCAGCTTGGCCTGCATCGGATCCAGACTGTCGGTTTCGCTGTCGAAGGCGAACTCCTCGGCTTCCCGCAGCGTGCCTATCAGTGCATCGAGTTGTTCGGCGCTGAGCACGGTTTCGTATTCGCCCTGCACCGATAGGGCGGGATCGATCGCGCCCGCCTCCGTGGCGGGCGCCGCCACGAAACCGTTGCCGCGTGCGCGGCCCGGCTCTTTTTCCGCGACCGTCCCGGCAGCCTCGCCACCCAGCTCCTTCAGCGCCTGATTGAATCCGTACCGCTGATAGAGCTGCCGCAGCGAATCCACATCGCGTTCGCGCATGCCCAGGCTTTGCGCATCGCCGTCCAGCGCGACGTCGGTCTTGATGGTGACCAGCTGGCGATTCAACGGCAGGCGTTCCAACGCGGCGCGCAGGTTGTCGCCGATCTTGCCCTTGATGTCGCCGGCATGCGCCATCACCCCGTCCAGCGTGTGGTATTCGGCCAACCATTTGGCTGCGGTCTTCGGACCGCACTTCTCCACTCCGGGCACGTTGTCCACGGCGTCGCCCATCAGCGCGAGCAGGTCCACGATCTGCCCGGGCTTCACTCCGAACTTCTCGAACACCGTTTCGTCCGAATCCATGCGGCTGCCGCTCATGGTGTTGACCAGCGCCAGCCCGGGCCGCACCAGCTGTGCGAAATCCTTGTCGCCGGTGGAAATGGTCACCTCGATGCCATCGGCATTGGCCTGCAGGGCCAACGTGCCGATCACATCGTCGGCCTCCACGCCGTCGATGCGCAGGATGGGCATACCCAAGGCTTGCACGATCTCGCACATCGGCAGCACCTGCGCGCGCAAGTCATCCGGCATCGCGGCGCGGTTGGCCTTGTACAGCGGATACAGATCGTCGCGGAAGGTTTTCCCGGGCGCGTCGACCACGAAGGCGACGTATTCGGGGTTTTCCTTCAAGGTTGCGCGCAGCATATTGACCACGCCGAACAGGGCCCCGGTGGGCTCGCCCGCGGCATTGGTCAGCGGGGGGAGCGCATGGAAGGCGCGATAGAGGTAACTGGAACCGTCGATCAGTACGAGTCTGGGCATGCGCCAATTCTAACCCCGGGCTTGCACGCCCGGGCCGCTATCGTTCTCACGCACGCTTAGCGTTGCCGGCGCATAATCGCAGCCCCGGTATTGCAGAGAACCCCCATGAGAATTCCCATGAAAGCCCTGTTGAGCGCACCTCTACTGGTGCTTGCCGGCTGCGCTTCCCTGGGGTCGGCGCAGAACAATCCGGGCGTGGACCTGGCCGATGCCCAGGTGGCCGTGCGCACCGAACCCAACGGCGATGTCATTGAGGAGTACCGCGTGGCCAACCAGCTGCGCATGGTCAAAGTCACGCCTTCGCGAGGCGCCGCCTACTATCTGATGGACGAGAACGGCGATGGCCGCCTGGACCACAGCAAAGGTGCCGGCGAGAAAGACATTTCGCCGGTGTACTGGAAGCTCTACGGCTGGTGAATAGCAGCTCTCGCTTCGAGCATTAAGCGTCGGGGACGTAGCCCCGACCTACGGTTGCGAATGCGTAGGTCGGGGCTACGCCCCCGACGCTCTTCGCACGCGACCGCTTCTCAGGGATCGCGAGTCACTTCGTACTGTTCGATGTCCTGCTGCTGCAATCGCGCGGCCTGTGGCGAAAGCGCGACCAGTGCCGAAGGCGGCGGCGCATTCTCATTCCAGGTGCAGGGGTTGAAGGTCTGTCCTCCGGTGGCAGTGGGCAAGGCGCGTGCCACTGTTGCCGACAGTTGCAAGGAGTAGTCCGCCGCGGTGACGGTTACCTCCGAGGGCAAGCTGGTTTGGCAGGTCTGCCCCGAAGCCTGACGACGGCCGAAAGCAGTAGTGCCACGCAAATTGCGGAACCAGTCCGCGCGGAACGGCGGCTGCGCGCACGCACCGGTGGGCAACATCGACGCCAACGACGGCGCTTGCGCAGTGCTGTGGCAGCTCATGCAGGCCGATGCCGGATTGTCCACCGGCCCGTTGAGGCGGTCATCGACGCCCAAATGCGCAAGCGCATAGGCCGGCGCCGCGGTATTGATCCAGGATTCGGCAATCGGCGCACCGCTGGGATCGTTGCCCCACATCAGACCCACCGGCGCCATTTTCTTCCACGGCGAAGCGCCGGATTGCGAGGCATCGTAGGCATAAGTGGCGAAGTACCAGCCGGTGTCGCTGGCACGTTTGTCCTTGACCGCGATATCGATCTGCATCAAGCGCACCGATACCGGAGCTCCGCCCGGGTTGGGCAAGATGTCGAGCTTGAGCGAGCCAGCCAGCAGATCCTGTGGAAACGCGCTCGGTGCGGCGGCGCTGTACAGCAGCTTGAACACGAAACTGCCCTCGGTCAATTTCATTCCACTGAGCTTGGGCTGATCGACACCTGGCGTAGACGTTTTCCACAAACGCTGGAACACCCTCCCGCCGCGCGCGTCGTAGTAGGCGACGGCGTAGTTCTGGAAGGCAACTGTATTGCTGCCGAGTTCGCCGACACGCACCGTGCGTTCCAAGGTCATGCCGTGCGCGGCTTCGCGCGTGCCGGGCGCATTGGTGGGTCCATAGAACATGCGCGGCGCGGGATACCACTTCTGATTGCGTTGCGACGCGCTCACCGTGCCGCCCGCCGCATCGCGATAGTCGGCCTCGGCAGTCAGTTGCGGGGTCAGGCCACGCACGACCGCGCTGCTGAAAGCGTAATTGCGTAGCGCCAGCGCATAAGCCAGCCGTTCGTCGGGATCGCGCGGATCGAAAGCCAGCCAAGGGCGCGAACCGCTCGGCACGCCGGTGGCGGCTTGCTCCAGCAGATTCGGCTGGAACCATGGACCGGCGTACGTGCCCGGCAGCGTGGTCTTGGGCACGATGAAATCGGCGAACTTGCCGCGGCATTGCGCAACAAAGGTTCCGCTGGCCAAGGGCCTTCCCGTGCCGGTGACAGACAGGCAGCGGGTGCCCGGTGCGCAGCCCGTCGCCGCAGGCAGAAGTGCGGCCGACATTGAAGAGGTATCGCCATCGGCTGATGGGGTTGGTTCCTGCGGACGTACGCGTGCATCCTGCGTGCAGGTGACCAGCGCGAAAGGCGCCAGCAATGAGAACGAGAGTCGAGCGATGCGGATATCCACGGGCAATCTCCATTTTTGTCGCAGCGCTTGCGCGCGCATAACCGTTGCGTCGGTGCCATCGCGGCGCGCCCGCCTCACGCCGTTAATTCTTCCCAACGCAGCAACGCAGCAGGGCCGGACACCTTGCCGTGCGATGGCCCCAACTCGCGCGCAACGGCGTTGGTACTGATACGCAGCGTGTTGCGCAGCGTAAATAATTCACATCGCACGATCTTTCCCCCGGGAGATCCCACGCATGAACTACCCTGGTTTGGGCGCCAGTCTTGCCTTGTCCCTGTGCTGCATGTCGCCATTGGCGACCTTGGCCCAGGACGCCCCACGCGAACAACGCATCAGCACCAGCGAACTGCGCGATCAGGTGCGGCGCAGGCCGCAGGGCGTGGTGGTGCCGGTGGAAATCACCAAGCAAGGCAGCAGAGTGGTGCTGCAGACAGCGGATTCTGCGGTGTCGGTGTCCAATGCCGATGCGGTCGCGCAGCAGGTGCGGCAGATGCCGGTGCAGGCCGCAGTGATCGACGGACCGGGCGATTCGGTGCAACTGCAGAACGTACAACTGCAGGCTACCAAGCGCTGGAACGATCTTGCACCCGCGCAGCGCGCCAAGTACCGCAATGTCGATGCCGCGCAACGGCGCATGAGCAACATCGCCGAAACCGCGCTGGGCGCCGATGCGACCGAAGCCGACCTGCTGCAGCTCAAGCGCAGTGCGGAAAACACCGAGCGGCAGCTTGTGCAGGCCTACAAGGCGCTGGACGACAGCCAGCGTACGGAGCAACGCGAACTGGTGGAACAGCATGCGGAAGTCCGCCGCCTCAACAAGTCGCTGTACGGGCTGGATCACGACGACCGCTACCCGCCGCAGACCTATCAACGCATCTACGCGAACTCGCGCGGCGCTTTCGCGCTGAAGGCCCGGCAGGAAGAGAAACCGCGCTGCAGCGCGGTGTTGATCGGCGAGAAGCTGGCGCTTACCAACAATCACTGCATCCTCGAAGAGATCCCGGAGGAACTCGAAGCCGTTTTCGACTACGAGGACGATCTGGACGGCAATCACCTCGCCAAACAGACCTTCCCCGTGACCGCGATCCAGCTGAGCGACGAGGACGAACGCGGAAACCTCGATTTCGTGTTGCTCGAGCTCGGCGCCAACGCCGACGGCGTGCTGCCTGGCGCGACGTATCCCCCGCAATGCCTGTCGCTGTCGCAGGTGAAACGCGACGATCCGCTGTACGTCATCGGCTATCCGCTGGGCGAACCGCGCACCGTGCACGACAACAGCTTCGTGTACTTCCCGTTCCGGGTCACTGCGGACGAGTACATCGCCATGAAGCTGCTGGTCAGCGCGGAATTCGATTCGATCGAGGCCGAAGACCTGTCCTATCGCGAGGGCAAGCTCAAGGAATTCGTCGACAGCTACCAGCTGCGCGAAGGCGGCGGCGCGCCCTATTACGAATACATCAGCGTGCGCTTCGACCAACAGCCGACCATCGGTGCCGACAGCGACACCTACCGCGGCAATTCCGGCTCGCCGGTCTACCACCGGCGCTCGCATGCGGTGATCGGGCTGCTCTTCGACGGGCAGGAAGATCTTTCCGAGCCTTGGGCCGCCGGCTGGCGCGCGCACGAAGCGGTGCTGCCCATCACCAAAGTAGTCGAACGCCTGGACATCGCCGCGCCGGCCTGGCGCGAGGATCCGCGCGTTTGCGTACTGCCCGCCACTTGAGGACAACGTCATGCGTCTAGCGTTCTTGCTGTTCCTGTTGCTGATGGTCGCTGCGTGCGAACGCGATCAGTCCGCTACCCCGACGACGCCGGCTGCGACCACCCCGGTGACGGCGCCGGTCGCCGCTCCCGCCTACACCCAGGGCTACGTGGTGGAACTGACGCCCACGCAAACGCCCGCCGACCTGCGCACGGCCGCAGAAGCAGTGTTCTCCGACGTGGTCAGCATCGAGCCCTTGTTCCCCGACGTGCTTGCGACCGACGACCCGGAAGGACTGTCGCGTATCCATCGCTTGCGCGTGTCCGACCCGCCGCAAGGCAACCCTTGGGACGCGGCGAATGCGCTGCGCGAACGCGGCGCATTTCTGCAGGTGGAACCGGACAGCGAGGACACCCTGGTCGAAGCGCAGAAGCGTTCGGCGGTGGCCGCTTGCTTTGGCGACGACGGCATAGCCGCACCGCCTAATCCCGCCTGGTCGCTGGACAAGGATCACATGGCCGTAGAGGACGCGCGAAAACTCACGCCGCTGCCCGGCGGAAAGACTCTGGGCGAAGGCGTGCGCATCTGCCATCCCGACAGCGGCTGGACCGATCATGTCGATCTGGATTCCGGACGCATCGACCGCAGCCTCACCCTCAACCTGATGGAAGGCGGCAACGACGCGCACGATCCGCTGGGCTATTCCGGCAATCCGGGCCACGGCACCAAGACCGGCAGCGTGCTGATCAGCGGCGGCGGTTTCGACGCCAACGGCAACACCACCGCGCCCGGGCGCATCGACGGACTGGCGCCCAAAGCGACCTTGGTGCCCATCCGTACCTTCAACAGCGTGATCCGCGTGCTGGACTCCAACACCGCGCGCGCCGTGCGTCATGCGACCAAGGCGCAGTGCGACGTGATCTCGATGAGCCTGGGCGGACGCGCGTTCTTCGGTCTGGAGCGCGCCATCAACGATGCCGTGCGCCGCGACATCATCGTGGTCAACGCCGCGGGCAACTGCATCGGCATGGTGGTGGCGCCCGCCAGCTACGACAACGCCATCGCGGTAGGGGCCACCAATGCCGACAACAAACCGTGGAAGGGTTCCTCGAAGGGACGCGCGGTCGACATCTCCGCGCCCGGCGAAGACGTCTATGTCGCCGATGCAGTGGTCGGCGCGACCGGCATCGAATCCAGCCCGGGCAACGGCACTTCGTTCGCCACCGCGGCGGTGGCCGGTGCGGCGGCCAGCTGGATCGCTTTCCATGGACGCGACCGTATCAAGAACGCCCAGGGAAGCCTGACGAGGCGCGACTTGTTCGTGCAGGCGATGCAGGCCAGCGCCCGTGTGCCGCAAGGATGGGATGCGCAACGTTATGGCACCGGCATCCTCAATCTGGACAAGCTGCTTCGCCAGCCTTTGGGAACGCCGCGCACGCAGTTGCGCGCACCGCCGAAGGACGACACCGTCAGCCTGCTGTCGCGCACGCTGGACCGCGACCCGGCCGACCTGCGCGCCGGCTTGCAGCGCCTGCTTGGCCAGCCCGCGAACCTGGAGGCGGAACTCGAACGCTTCGGCCCGGAGCTGCTGGATCTGGCGATGCGCGACCCCGAGGCGTTCCAACGCGCGCTCGAAGCGCCGCGTGCCGGCCAACTGCAGGCGCCCAATACGGTAAAGCCGAAAGCTTCGCGCGCGCTGGCTGCGCGCATGCCGGGTACGCCATGAACGCATTGCGCGTTCAATACGCCGCATCGTGCGCGCTGCTGACATTGCTGGCTTTGGTTTGCGCCTGCGCGGCTTGCAGCGCGCCCTCGCCTCCGCCACGCGAGACCGACGGTGCGTCTTCCGAATCCTCGCCTTCACCCAGCACACCGGTTCCCGATACCTACCCGATGGAAGCGACAATGCCCGATACGCCTGTCGCGGAAACGCCCACGCCAACCACGGCACCGACAGAGCCGACAACGTCGCCTGCGCAAACCGGTGCTGCTCCCACGCAGCCGCTTCCGTCAAAACCAAAGCCCGTGCCCTCCGACAAGAAACCGCTGGATCCCGCGCCATCGCCGACACCGCCTACCACCGAGGCAAAAGACACCCTGCCTGTAAGCATCACCATTGACGCGCTCTCGCGGGGGAAAGGCGTGCCCGCCGAAACCCGCGAAGCATTCAAGCAAATCCGCGCGCTGCTGGAACGGCAGCAAGCGACCACCGCCGTCGCCGCCATGCGCTACCAACGCATCGGCATCGAAGGCGAATCACGGCTTTGCGTCGAATTCCGCAATGCCACCGACGCACAGGCCGCACTGGCCGAGATCCGCAAGATCGCGGCTGGCGCCGACCTGCTCAACGTCGTCGAAGCACACTGCCCCTCAAAAAAGGAATAGAACCCATGAGCGCACCCACTTCCCCCCTCGCGCGTCCGTTGCTGACGCTGGCCATCGCATTGGCGTTTGCCGGCTGCAAGCAAGACGCTCCCACCTCGGTCGGCCCCACGCCATCGGTGGAACCCACGTCCGCACCCGCTCCGGTCGAAAGTGACATCAAACCGGCTACGGGCGCTGTCGCGGCGACCGAGGAGAACATCGCCGCGGCGCAAAAATCCATCGAAGAAGCCGCCGATGCCGCGCGCAGGAAATGGGTGGGCAAGACTTTCGAAGAATTCGAAGCGTCGGTCTACAAGGAGCCGGGCGAAGGCGGCAAGTACATCGTCAACGGCGACATCGCCATTCCCGACCGCAAATTGCTGCAGGAATTCTTCGAGAAAATGCAGAAAGAAACCGATGGCGTGGCCAACGGCAAACTGACCGTGGCGCTGGCCGCCGCCAAGGGAGCCAATGGCGGCGTCGATATCTGGACCAGTGCCAAGAAGAAACAGCTCACCTACTGCGTCAGCAATACTTTCGGCACGCACAAGGCCGCGGTCATCGCCGACATGGAGGCGGCGTCGCACGCCTGGGAAGAAGCGGCGAAGGTGGATTTCATCCATGTTCCGGCCCAGGACGGCGGCTGCAATGCCAGCAATCCGAACGTATTGTTCGACGTGCGGCCGGTGGACGTGGGCGGCGAATACCTGGCGCGCGCTTTTTTTCCCAGCGACCAGCGCAGCGATCGCAACGTGCTTATCGACAGCTCTTCCTTCGATCTTGCCCCGGGCGAGACGCTGCAGCTGGTCGGCATCCTGCGCCACGAATTGGGCCACACGCTGGGCCTGCGCCACGAACACACGCGCCCCGAGGCGGGCACCTGTTTCGAAGACAACCAATTCGAGCCGTTGACCGCTTACGACAAGTTCTCGGTGATGCATTACCCGCAATGCAACGGCGGCGGCGACTGGTCGCTGGTGCTTACCGGCCTGGACAAGGCGGGCTCAGCCTGCCTGTACGGAAAGGGCAGCAATAACCCGGAGAACCTAGCGCAATGTATTTATCACGCTCCCGACGCGCCTGCGACGGGCGCCGTGGAGACCAAGCTGTTCGACAGTCAGTCCGTAGCCAAGAACGCGAAGAAGCAGTACGGGCCGTTCACGGTCAAACCCGGCTCGATCGCCAAGGTGAAGATGCAAGGTGCCGGCAGCAATGCGGGCGACCCGGACCTGTACGTGCGCTATGTCGGACCGCCCGATACCTCAAGCTGGATCTGCCGCCCCTACCTGAGCCACGCCAACGAAACCTGCGAACTGGAAGTGCCGGCCAACCGCAACAAGATCTATGTGATGGTGCGGGGCTATGCGGCGGGCAACTACAAACTGGAAGTGACCTACACCAAACCGGATTGACGACGCATGCACCGGCTTTGGACTCGTTGCCGCACGATCTTTCATGCGGCAACGACGAAGGTGCCGTCAAAGCCTGTCCCAGGCCAAGCCTTCCCCGCGCCGGTAATAGACGGCGACCGCGCGGCCATACAGCTCGCCCGCCGGCACCAGTCCGAAGAAACGCCCATCGATGCTGTTGCCGCGCGCATCGCCCAGCATCAATACCTGACCACGATCAAGCCATGGATGTCCGGTCCGCCGCCATGCGACAGGTTGAGCGTGGCGCGGTGGTTGCGGAAGAGCTCGATATCTTCCGCATCGGTCGCTTCCAGCGGAATACCGTTGATGCTCAGCCTGCCGTCCACCAGTTCCACTCCATCTCCCGCCACCGCCGCCACGCGCTTGATCAGGCGCGTGCCGTCCTGCGGAGAATCGAACACAGCGATGTCACCGCGCTCGGGCTTGCCGGTAGCCATGATCTGTACGTCGGTGAACGGCAGGCGCACACCGTAGGCCCGCATATCGACGGCCACGCGATCGCCGACCTCCAGCGTGTGCTCCATCGAACCCGACGGCACGTAGTAATGATTGGCGAACGAGTCGCGCGCCGCCGCCAGCAGCAACAGCATCAATGCGATCTGCGGCAGTTCGCTGCGAATCCAATGTCCGGCTTTTCCAGAGCGGTCCGAGGATGTTGTTCGTGTTTGCATGGGCGCCTCCGGGTCGTTACCGGAGAAAGTAGCTCACGTGGCCGCGCAATCCGCATATGCCATGGGTCATGCGATCCGACTGACGGTTGCGCGGCTTCGACAATCGGAATCGCGATGCGCAGTGGCGCTCGGAGACCTAATTCCCCAATTTTCCGTGCAACGAGTACAGCGGCTCCAGCACCCACTCATAAAGCTTGCGACGCTCGCCCAGTATGTCGGCATCCAGTCGCATCCCTGGGCGCAAATGCTCCTGCTTGCCATAGGCGATAATGGATTGCTCATCCAAGGCCACCAGTACGCGGTAATAAGGCTCCGCGCCCTGACCATCGCCGCTCGCGGGGGTAATGGCGCTGCGTGACACGCGAATGACCTTGCCGCCGTGGTGCCCGAACTTCTGGTAGGGATAGGCCTGATAGCGCAGCAGTACCCGATCGCCGGGTTCAATGAAGCCCACCGCTGCGCTCGGCACCAGCAGCTGGGCTTGCAGTCGCGAACCTTCCGGCAAAAGGCTCATCACCGGCTGCCCTGCCTGCACAGCCTGGCCGGGCTCGATGAAGCGATTGGCCACCAATCCGGCCAATGGCGCCCGCACCAGCAATTCGCCATTGGCTTCCTGCTGCACGCGTTCCTGGTCCAGCATCGCCAGGTCGCGATTGGTCGTCGCCTGCAGTCCCCTGCGCTGAGCGGGTAGTTCGCGCGAAGTCTGATCCAGTTGCGCAAGGCTGCGGCGGATCGAAGTGGCCTGTCGTTCCAGGCTCTGCTGGGCATTGACCAGCTCAAGCAGGGATTGCTGTTGCTGGTTCACCTGCACCTGGCTGACGTACTTCTGGTCCGCTACAAGCTGGTATCGCTGCGTGGTTTCCCTGCCGATGCGAACCTGTTCGCGGCGGGTGGATATTTCGTCTTCTATCTGAGCCAGCTCGTGTTGCGCGGCGGCGTGCTGGCGGCCGATACCCTGGATCTGCGCGTCGATCTGCGCGGCTTGCGACTGTCCCAGTTCCGTCAGGCTATCGCGGCGTGTTTCCAGCCCCTCTCTGATCACGATCAACGCATCGCTGCCGGCGGCGGTCACTCGCGGTACGCCGATCAGGCTCAGCTCTTGGCCGGCTTGCACTTGGTCGCCTTCTTCGGGAAAGAGCCGGGTCACAACGCCACTCGCCGGCGACACGATGGTCGACAGGCCCAGATCGGGCACCAGCTGGCCCGTGACTTTGGAACGGCGCGTGTACTCGCCCAGGATCAGGAAGCCGAGGATGGCCAATGCCGCGAGTACTGAGAAACCGGCCAGTATCCATAGCCGCAGGGGCTGTGAAAGGGAAATTCCACCGAGCCAGCTGTTGCGTTTGGCTTCTAGTACTTCATGACGGAAGAGAGATTCAGTCATGGAATATGCCTTCCTTCTCCCCCCGGGAGAAGGTGGCGCGCAGCGCCGGATGAGGGAGGGAGAATGCCGACCCACGGGAACCAACCGTAATCTGATGGCGCACTCCCTCATCCGCCCTCCGGGCACCTTCTCCCGGGGGGAGAAGGGAAGCACACCCCTTCATACCGCCACCGCCACGGACACAGCCCGCACCGGCCGATGCTCTTCCACAATCCGCCCAGACTGCATCACCAGCACCCGATCGGCGCTGGCGATAGTCTCCGGACGATGGGCGATGATCACCTTGGTCAGCTTTAGCTCGCGCACGGCTTCGTTGACCAGACGTTCGCGCTCCACATCCAGATGACTGGTGGCTTCATCCAGGAACAGGATGCGCGGCATGCGGTAGAGCGCGCGCGCCAGGATCACGCGCTGCTTCTGTCCGCCCGACAGCGTAGTACCCATGTCGCCGATCAGGCTGTGGTAGCCCATCGGCATGGCGACGATCTCGTCATGCACCGCCGCCAGCCGGGCGGCGGCTTCGATACGGTCGAAATCGAAGCCTTCCTCGCCAAAGGCGATGTTCTCGGCCACGCTGCCAGCGAACAGCTGGTCGTCCTGCATCACCGCGCCGACCATCTGCCGGTAGTTGTGCGGCCCAAGCGTGGCGATATCGTGCCCGCCTACGGCGATATTGCCCTGCGTCGGCTTCAGCAGACCCAGCAGCAGCTTTACCAGCGTGGTCTTGCCGCAGCCCGAGGGGCCGACAATGGCGACCGACTCGCCTTCCTCCACGCTGAAGCTGCAGTCCTGCAGCACCCACGGCTCGCCTTCGGCGTAACGGAAGTTCAGCCCGTTGACTTCCAAACGCGTGCTTGCGGGCGAGGCCTGCTCGAATCGGTGGCCGTCCAGGACCTCCGGTTCGGCCAACACGATATCCGCCAAGCGTTCGCCATGCAGGCGCAGCATGCGGAACTCGATCCACTTGTCGATCAGGCCGCTTATCCGTCCGGCGAACTGGTCCTTGTAAGCCAGGTAGGCGATCAGCATGCCCACCGAGAACACGTTCTGCATGGCCAGCACCGCGCCTATCCAGATCACCGCGATGCGCTCGGCGCCGAAGATGAATTGGCTGGCGGTATTGAAGCCCAGTCCCAGTTTGGCCAGCCAGACATCGCGGTTGACCGTATCGTTCATCAGGTTGAGATAGGTGGAGCGACGGCTGGTTTCGCGACCGGCGACCTTCACCGATTGCACGCCGCGGATCGATTCAAGCAGATGGCTTTGTTGTTTGGCGCCGGCGACCAGTTGTTGCTCCGTGCCTTCGCGGACGGGGCGAAACGCCAACGCACGCAATCCGAGATACAGCGCGACCGCCAGCAAGGTGATCAGCGCCAGCTTCCAGCTGTAGAGCAGCATCATGCCCAATGTCACCACGGCCATCAGTCCGTCGATCAGGGCTTCGACGAAACTGGTGGTCAGGGTGCGCTGGATGGTTTGCACGCTGCCCATGCGCGAGGTGATATCGCCCAGGTGGCGTTTTTCGAAGAAGTCCAGTGGCAGTTTCAGCAAATGGCTGAAGACGTTGCCCATCCATTGCAGACCCAGCCGCGTGGACAGATACACCACGGACCAGCCGCGCAACAGTCCTATGCATACCTGTAGCAGCAGGGCGAGACCGAAACCCAGACCCAGTACGGTCAGCAGATCGCGATCGGCCGAGATCAGCACCTGGTCCACGACCCATTGCATGAAGAAGGGCGCGAGGATGACGAAGACCTGCAAGGCGACCGATAGCGCCAGGATCAAGGCCAGCGAACGCCACAAGCCGGTGACGCGGCCGGTCAGCTGGCGAAAGGAAATATTCGGTGCTTTCTTTTGCGGTTTGAATTCAGCAGTGGGGGTCAGTTCCAGCGCTACGCCGGTGAAGTGGTTGGAGACTTCGGCGAAGCTGAGTTCGCGCTTGCCGAAGGCGGGGTCGAGGAGGGTGACTTTCTTCTTGCCGACCTTGGCCAGTACTACGAAGTGGTTCAAGTCCCAATGCAAGATACAAGGGAGCTTGAGTTCGCCCAGATGCTCCATGTCCAGCCGCAATGGACGGCATTGCAGACCGAGCTGTCCAGAAATGGACATCAGGCGCCCAAGATTGGCGCCTTTTAGAGACAGCGGATAGCGCTGGCGCAGATCGCGTAGGCTGAGATTCTGTCCATGGTGTTTGGCCACCATGGCCAAGCTGGCCAGACCGCACTCTGAGGATTCGGATTGAAGTACTGCTTCCATGCGAGACCATTTTTTTAGATTTTGCGGCAATCCTCCAGCATTGCAGCCTCCTCGAAGGCTGACCCACAAAGTGAAACGACAATGGCCTCACTTGCCTCAAGCTGAGCCTTATTTTTTCGGCCTTACGTTACGCAGAGCCAAAAAATAAGCTGCAGCGATCCCCATCATTGTCCATCCAATGATCTTATACATTGATGTATCGAACTCACCGGTCAACGCCTGATATTTGAATCCAATTAATGCAAGAGTAGCTCCTTGAACGGCCGCATTAAGATTTGCTAAAAATGGGGCTCGACGAATTTCGGAGCTAGGCACATCAAATCTGACTCTCACCAATTTTTGGGTAAACATCTTTACTGAGTAAATTCCCATAAAGAATGCGAAGGCTAGAAAGATGGATGAACTTCCACTCTGTAGTACAGCGAAAGCGGACCAACCCAAGACTGAAAGGTGGGAAACAAAGAACAATGGCAGTGTTGCCTCATAGCGGACATATTCCGCCATCATGGCTTCTCCGCGATATTCCATAAGATAGCCTGGTGCTATAGCTTTCTCACCATTACTCTCAATCAAAAACATAAAATCCTCGCAGTTCCATATAGAGGGGCGCAATCCAATCGGTATTGCGCCCCAAAAAAGTTTGCAACGAACTTTAGTTGGCTGCCTTGTACGCATACACCGCAGAGCCAATCGCCGTCACGCCAGCAATAACGCCAAGCACCGGACTCAATGGAGACGGTATGGCAGCGCCAGCGCCGAAGGCAGCGGCAACACCACCCAGGAAGGAAGAATACTGACCGTCGGACATCGCGCCATTTACTGATTCAATTTCCATGAATGTTAGTTCACGCATCTTTAAATCCTTCTTTATAGATCAAGAACGCGGCCACACCAGCCTACGCCGCTGACTGTCGCCAGCGCGTTATACATAGCAATAAGCTTGGCAGTGCCTAGCCACTAAATGACGAACACATGGTTCTCATTTCACGAACGAAGGTGCGGAAAAGCAAAACCAGAAACGGGGTCAGAGTGCGCTTTCTGAAACGTGCTCTGACCCATGCTGGTCTGCATCAAAAAACTCTGGATCCGCCTCTCTGCGTCATTCTTCTTTTATTATGTATCTGACGCCAAAGACAACTATTGCAGCAATTCCACCAATCTTGAGAACCTTCACCAGAAGATTCCCGATGTCGTAACCAGCCTGGTAAGCCTCTGAATTCTTGGTTATAGCCAACGCAACAAGCGGGAATGAAAGAATTGCTGCGATGATTATCAGATTCCTCATCTTCATGGGATTCTTTTGCCGTATGAGACCAGACACATTCCTACGCCCTCGTCAGTTTCCAACGACACTCATAACTCCTTGTTGATATCCCTGGCTGAAATCCTTGGCCGCCGAATAGACGAGCTCCACGAATGCCAGCGTTAGAAACACCTTGAATGACAAGAGCCTGCCGACTCCATCAACTTGTCCTTAAGCGGATGATTGATACCTCCAGCTTCTACCACAACGCCCCCTTGATCAGCCCAATGAAAAGAAGACGGGCCCAAATGCATCTGCATAGAACTCCCGACCCCTGCCTCTCTCGCTGCGGGAGCGTGCTTTTCCTATTACCCGCCCGAGATCAAGGTGTAACCCACAGTTGCGACCATAAGCACATGGATCGCTTACTTGTGCTCATTAGCCATCTATAAGATTGTTGACCCGACTTGCGAGTCAGGGGTCGGCAGCTTGCATGGATGAGACGGCATAGCCAATACACAATGCGGAAACCTACAGTTCGCATTTTGCGAACAGACAAAAATCGCTGGCGGCATCGTGGACAGGCTTGCCTTCAGCCTTACTCCGTGGACTGATAGGGGCCAGCACCAGTCACTTGCCACCCCTGGTCGAAGTTCACCCGGGCATACGTCCCCGCCGCCTCAGCCATGCTTGCAGCTGTGAGTCGTAGCACACTACGTTCGCTCATCCGTACATTCGATAAATGTAGGCAAAAAAAACGCGGCTCCTTGTCAGAGCCGCGCCATAGCGCCCAAGAATGGATTTCCCCCCACCCTATGCGGAATGGACTTGGTCACTGGGGATAGCCGCCAATGCGATTGGGGCCCCATAGCTCCCACTGCTGAGCCCAGTACCCACCGATGCCATCGTGAACCACGACACCCGGCATGCCATAGAGCATCCGATCCATAAAATCATTGCCGCCCGCAACGGACTGAATCTCCGTCGTATTCAAATCACGCATCAGTACACCTCTTGTCTGCATTGTTGATTGGAGTACCTCTGCCGTTGCGCCGATTGAGAGCCTTATCGGTGTTGGCCGGAGGTAGTGCTTTACTACTTGCATTCAGCTTGATGCACAACGATATGGCACATAACAAACAGCACGCTACAGCATTCTCTGGCTTCATGCTCACGCGCAATCCTTTGCGGCATAGCGCTTGTCTACTTATGTAGACAAATATGAGGAGGGCGAGATTGTCTACGGAGAGCTCCACTTCGGCCCAGTTCCCGGCAGCATATGCGGTGTATCTATGGCATGCGCGGACTGAAGCACACCAAGGCCCTGTCCTCCGCTTCCGCCTCCGCAACGAATAGACTTTTTCCCGCGGGTCGCCTCGGTCGTTTACCAGAACATTCGCGCGCGATCTGTCGCGCTGTCTCGACGCGCCATTATTCGAGACATCCGATAGAACTATCAAGACATTACTTGTCCTCTCCAATGTCAGACCATCATGGAATCCAGCGCATTCTCCAGGACGCCATATGATCGGTAGTCGAAATTTGTTTCATCCACTATCGACCTATAGCTGCGCAATGCGGTTCGCGAAGACAAAAGAGCATGCTCCGTGGTGCTTCTACAGATAAATAGGCGCGGATTTCCTATACGCCTTTAGTCGAATACTTTTTCGTCTGCGTGTTCGGTGATCTCTCATTGACCGCTTTGTCTACGTAATGCGCCAATTTCAATAAATGTGACTTGCAATGAAAATTCTTGTTGGGATAGCCTGATTTTTACGTGATGATCAGGGGTTATGGGATGTCGTTGGGTTTGCGCATTCGCAAGGTGAGGCAACAAGCCAGACTCAGCCAGCGTCAATTAGCCTCCCATCTCGGCCTGGCCCACAGCACGCTTGGGCATTGGGAGAACAACCGTTCTTCACCTAACGCCTGTCATCTGCTCCGGATTGCCGAAATCACGGGTGCCGACGTTCTCTCGCTGCTAACGGGGAAGCCATCGCCGCTGACCGACGGCACCATGCGCAAAAGCGAGAAGGCTGCCTGAATTTTTTCCGCGCCCGGCTCGCAACTTGCTGAGCAGTTTTGAGCTGACCTCTTAAGCTGCGAGCATTTGGCTCAGCAGAGTTGAAAGAAATTCCCGTCGCCCCCGCGAAGGCAGGGGTCCAGTGTCTTTCGTGTCGCCACCGTAGGGTGTGTGGAAAAGCTTGAAGTCGCTGGATCCCCGCCTTCGCGGGGACGACGAGTCATTTTTTCCACTCTTCCGTAGATGAGCATGACGTTTTTCGGCAGGCGGTGAACGCGCTCTAAGGCCTCACAACACCTGCAGGTTCGCATAGGCCAGCACCAGCCACTTGCTACCTTCCGAGTCGAAGTTGACCTGCACTCGCGCATGAGCGCCCGCGCCTTCGTAGTCGGTGACTACCCCTTGCCCGAATTTGGGATGCGACACGTTGGCGCCCAGCTTGAGCGGTGGCGCTTCGATGGGCGCGTGGCCGAAGCTGCGCGGCGCGCCGGCCGAGTAAGTGCGCGACACCTGCACCTTGGGCCGCACTTCGTGCAGCAGGTGCGTCGGGATTTCGCGCAGGAAGCGCGAGGGGATGCCGTACATGTCCTGGCCGTGGATGCGGCGGGTTTCCGCATAGCTCAGCATCAATTTCTGCCGTGCGCGGGTGATGCCTACGTAAGCCAGGCGGCGCTCTTCTTCCAGCCGCCCGCTTTCGTCCAGCGACTTGCTGCTGGGGAACAGCCCTTCTTCCATCCCGCCCAGAAACACGACCGGGAACTCCAGGCCCTTGGCCGAATGCAACGTCATCAGCTGTACGCCATCCTCGCCCGCCTGCGCCTGTCCTTCGCCGGCTTCCAGCGAAGCGTAGGCGAGGAAAGCGGTCAGCGCGCTCATTCCTTCTGTCTCTTCATCGTCGCGGCGCACGAAACGCGAGGCGACGGAAACCAGTTCGTCCAGGTTGTCGGTACGCGAATCCTGCTGGCCCTTGCTTTCGTTGAGATAGAAATCGCGCAGCCCGGAACGCATCAGCACGTGGTCTATCTTGTCTTTCAGCTCGAGTTCGGCGACCTCCACCGAAAGCGCTTCGATCAGCGTGATGAAGCCCGCCAGCGCGTTGCGCGCACGGCCGGCCAGTTCGTTGCCCACCGAAAGCGCGCGCGCCGATTCGAACAAGGGTTGCGAAAGCGTACGCGCGCGCTTGCGCACCTCGTCCAGGGTACGGTCGCCGATGCCGCGCGCGGGCGTGTTGACCGCGCGCTCGAATGCCGCGTCGTCTGCGCGGTTGGCGACCATGCGCAAGTAGGCCAGCGTGTCCTTGATTTCCGCGCGCTCGAAGAAGCGCATGCCGCCATAGACCCGGTACGGAACCTGTTCGGCCAGCAACGCTTCTTCGAAAGCGCGCGACTGCGCATTGCTGCGGTAGAGCACCGCGGCTTCGCCGTAGCTGCCGCCGTCGCGTACCCATTGCAGGATGCGGTCGACCACATAGCGCGCTTCGTCGACTTCGTTGTAGGCCGCATAGAGATCGATCGGCTCGCCGTCGCCGGTGTCGGTCCACAGCTGTTTGCCGATGCGGTCGGGGTTGTGCGCTATCACCGCGTTGGCCGCGCCCAGGATGTTGGCGCTGGAGCGGTAGTTTTGTTCCAGGCGGATGGTCTGGGCGCTGCTGAAATCCTTGAGGAAGCGCTGCACGTTCTCGACCTTGGCGCCACGCCAGCCGTAGATGGCCTGGTCGTCGTCGCCAACCACGAATACGTGCCCCGTGTCGCCGGCAAGCAGGCGCACGAAGCCGTACTGGATGGCGTTGGTGTCCTGGAATTCGTCCACCAGGATCTCGCGGAAGCGCGCGCGGTAATGCGCAAGCAGCGCGGGCTGGTCGCGCAACACCTCATGCGCACGCAGCAGCAGTTCGGCGAAGTCCACCAGGCCGGCGCGATCGCAACGCTCCTGGTACAGCACGTAAGCACGGCGCAAGGTATCGGTCCACTGGTCGTCGCCGGGCTGGATATGCTCGGCGCGGCGGCCTTCGTCCTTCTGCGCGTTGATCCACCAGGCGATCTGGCGCGGCGGGAAGCGTGCTTCGTCCAGTTCCATCTGCTGCACCACGCGCTTGACCAGGCGCAGCTGGTCGTCCGAATCCAGCACCTGGAAGGTTTCCGGGAGCTTCGCCTCCTGCCAGTGCAAACGCAGCAGGCGATGGGCCAGACCGTGGAAGGTGCCGATCCACATGCCGCGGCTGCCGTTGCGCAACTGCGCGTCGGCGCGGTGGCGCATTTCGCCGGCGGCCTTGTTGGTGAAGGTGACGGCGAAGATGCCGTGCACCGGCACGCCGTGCACTTCATTGAGCCAGGCGATGCGATGGGTCAGCACGCGCGTCTTGCCCGAACCGGCGCCGGCCAGCACAAGGTAATGGCCCGGCGGCGCGGAAACCGCTTCGCGCTGCGCCGGGTTCAGGTCATCGAGTAAATGGGAGACATCCACGCGGCTATTTTACGCCGGGCCGCGCGCAGGCACTGAGATCGATCAAGGGGAAATCAGTGCTCGGCTTTGGGTTTGTTGGTCACGTGGGTCATCAAACGGTCCGTATAGGCGATGCCGATGGCCGAAAGGATGAATACGCAGTGGATGATGGTCTGCCACATCACGCCCGATTCGGTGAACTTGCTGTCCGGCATGCCCAGGTCACCGACTTCGATGAAGGTCTTCAGCAGGTGGATGGAGGAGATGCCGATGATCGCCATGGCCAGTTTCACCTTCAGCATGCTGGCATTGACGTGGCTTAGCCATTCCGGCTGGTCCGGGTGCCCTTCCAGGCGCAGGCGCGAGACGAAGGTTTCGTAGCCGCCCACGATCACCATCATCAGCAGGTTGGAGATCATCACCACGTCGATCAGTCCCAGCACGATCAGCATGATCGCCACTTCGGCCGTGGGCCCGCCTTCGGCCAGCTTGGCGGCCTGCTCGGCTTCACCGCCGTGCAGGAACACTTCACTCACCAGATGCACCAACTCCACGCCGAACTGCCAGACATAAACGGCCTGGGCGACGATCAGACCCAGATACAGCGGCAACTGCAGCCAGCGCGAAGCGAAGATCAGCGAGGGGAGCGGGCCGAGGCGATTGGGTTGCTGATGGGACATAAGACCGGAATGCTGCGTTGCGGGGATGCGGCAGGTTACCGGCCCATCGTGACGCTGCCAAGCGCGCGAGGAAGCTAAACTCCTATTTCCGCCGAGAAACGAGCCCCGCCATGATCGATCTGTACTACTGGCCCACGCCCAACGGCCACAAGATCACACTTTTCCTGGAAGAACTGGTCGATGCCGGCCACGCGCTGGAATACAGCATCAAACCAGTGGATATCGGCGCTGGCGACCAGTTCAAGCCGGAATACCTGGCCATTTCCCCCAACAACAAGATGCCGGCGATCGTCGATCATGCGCCGGCCGACGGCGGCGCGCCGATCAGCGTGTTCGAATCCGGCGCGATTCTGCAGTATCTGGCGGAAAAGACCGGCCTGTTCCTGCCCGAGGATCTGCGCGGGCGCACCGCGGCCATGGAGTGGTTGTTCTGGCAGATGGGCGGACTGGGGCCGATGACCGGGCAGATGGGCCACTTCAACGTCTACGCACCCGAGCCGGTTCCCTATGCCATCGATCGTTACGGCCGCGAAGTGACGCGCCTGCACGGGGTCATGGACAAGCGTTTGGCCGAGAACGAGTTCCTGGCCGGCGATACCTACACCATCGCCGATATTTCGAGCTACCCGTGGATCGGCGGCTACGACAAATTGCCGCCGGATTTCGCGGCTTTCCCGAACATCAAGCGCTGGCATGAGGCCATCGCCGCGAGGCCGGCGACCGAGCGAGCATATGCTTGGAAGACGAAGGTGAACCCGGATGCGGGAAAGCCGCTGGGTGAGGAAGAACGCAAGCACCTGTTCGGGCAGGGCGCGCAGAAGCAATAGACTCCTTCACCCCGGCGAATGCCGGGATGACGGCACTAAGGTAATCGGAGCACCGATGAAACTCGTACTGGCAACGCTGATGATCATTTCCACTGCAATCCAAACCGCCTCCGCATCCGCGCCCACCAGCACGCCCGCTTCGCGCACCTTGCTCGACCCCATCGCCGAGGCCTATGTGCATTTGAGCCTGGAAATCGGCGAGCACGAATCCGGCTACATAGATGCCTATTACGGGCCGGACGAATGGGCACAGCAGGCCAAGCGTGCGCCGCGTCCGCTGCCTGGATTGCGCGCCGCCGCCGAGGCGCTGCAGCAGCAGCTGGCCAAAGTCGATGACGCGCAATTGGCGCCGCTGGAAGTCCGCCGCAAGCATCTGCTCGCCGCGCAGCTGACCGCCGCGCGCACGCGCATGGCGATGCTTGCCGGCGAAAAGCTGGATTTCGAACACGAAGCCGAGGGTCTGTACGCGTTGCGCCCGCAACTCAAGCCGCTGTCCGATTACGACCCGGCACTGCAACGGCTGGAAGCGTTGTTCCCCGGCGAAGGCCCGTTGTGGCAGCGCGTGGACGCCTTCGCCAGCAGCACCGCGATCCCCGCCGACAAACTGCGGGCGGTGATGCATGCGTCCATCGAGGAATGCAAACGCCGCACGCTGCAGCACATCGCCCTGCCCGCCGAAGAGAAGTTCTCGCTGGAACTGGTCACCGGCCAGCCCTGGTCCGGCTACAACTGGTACAAGGGCAACGCCACCAGCGTGATCCAGATCAACACGGACCTGCCGGTGCTCATGAGCCGCGCGGTGGACCTGGGCTGCCACGAAGGCTATCCCGGCCACCACGTACTGAACATGTTGCTGGAGCAGCGTTTGTCCAAGCAACGCGGCTGGATCGAGTTCACCGTGTATCCGCTGTACAGCCCGATGTCGCTGATCGCCGAGGGCTCGGCCAACTTCGGCATCGAACTGGCGTTCCCGGGCGCGGAGAAACAGGTCTTCGAACACGACGTGCTGTATCCGCTGGCCGGATTGGATGCCGCGCTGGCCGCGCGCGACGCGCAACTGCAGCAGGCCCGCAGCGAACTGGCCGGCGCGCGCTTGACCATCGCCCGCGATTATCTGGACGGACGCATAGACCGCGCCCAGGCCATCCTGCTGGCGCAGAAATACCAGCTTGTATCGCCGCAACGCGCCGAGCAGTCCATCACCTTCACCGACCGCTACCGCAGTTACGTCATCAACTACGGCCTGGGTCTGGACCTGGTGCGCGACTATGTCGACGACGCCGGCACGACGCTGCAAACGCGGTGGGCGGCGATGGAACGAATTCTGTCCGAGCCCACGCTGCCGGCGGATCTGTTGCCGGCAACGGAAAAGCGCTAGCCTCGCTGCACCCATCCACCCATCCGAGGCTGCGCCATGAACACACCCGTTCGGCACCCATCTCCCGGCTGGTGGCGCCGCAACTGGAAGTGGTTCGTGCCGATGCTGGCGGCGGTGTTGCTGACATTGTTCGTGGCCGCGATGCTGGCCTTCATGTCGGCCATCTTCGGCATGATCAAGTCTTCCGACGTTTATCAGCATCCTCTGCGGCAGGCCCAACGCAGCCCCGCTGCGATCGCAGCGCTGGGCGAGCCGATGAAACCGGGCTGGCTGGTGATGGGCAACATCAACGTGAATGGCCCTTCGGGCGACGCCAACCTGCAGATTCCCCTCGCCGGCCCGAAGGCGAGCGGCGATCTGTTCGTGGAGGCGAAGAAATCCGCGGGCGAGTGGAGCTACCAGACCGTGGTGCTGCGGCTGGACAACGACGGCAAGCGCATCGACCTGCTGGAAGAAGACGCGGCGGCGCCCTGAGACAGCCGTGCATGACCTGTGGCGCATTGCCCGGCAAAGGGTGAGCGCGTAGGGTCTGCGGTCTTCTTCCCGCTGGAATTCACCGATGAAACCACTCGTGCTCGCCATCGCCCTGGCGCTGTCCGCTCCTCTGCCCGCGCTGGCCCAGGCCGTTACGCCGGCCGCGCAAGGCAAGCCCGCACCCGCCTGGGTCGAAACCAGCAACCGCTACGCGCAGATCCTGCTGCAGGCGCAGGCGCCGTTCCAGCCGGAATACGCGAGCTTCTTCGGCATTCCCGGCTACGACGACCAAGTGGCCGATCTGGGCCCGGACAATCCGAAACGCTACCGGGAGGCCACTGCGAAGGCCAAGGCCGAACTGCGGACCAAGCTCCAGCTGGAGCGTGATGCAAACGTGCGCCAGGATCTGGAGATCATGATCGCGGCAGCCGACCAGAACATCGAAGGCAGCGAGCTCAACGAAAAATACCTGTTGCCGTGGAGCGATGCGCCGCAGATGGTGTTCAACGGCATGAATGGCCTGCTCTCCGACCAGACGCCCGCCGAGCGCCGCGCCAAGGCGCTGGATCGTCTGAAACGCTACACCGGGCTGGCGCCGGGCAGCACCGCCATCGCCACCCTGGCGCAGCAGCGTTACCAGGAGAAGCTGGCCCACGGCGAACTGTTGCAGCCGACCAAGCTCGAAGTCGAACGCGCGGTCGGCAATGTGGATACCTATGTGAGCGGCGTGCGCGATCTGTTCGCCAAGTACAAGATCGCCGGCGCCGAAGAAACGCTGGATGCGATGGAGAAACAACTCAAGGCCTACAACGAATGGACCCGCACCCAGGTTCTTCCGAAGGCGCGCACCGATACCCGCCTGCCGCCGGAGCTGTACGCCTATCAGCTCAAGCAGTACGGCATCGATATCGATCCGGCCCTGCTGATGCGGCGCGCGCAGCTTGAATTCATGGAAACCCGCGCCGCGATGCAGCAACTGGCGCCGCTGGTGGCCAAGGCCAAGGGTATCGACGCCACCGACTACCGCGACGTGATCAAGGCGCTGAAGAAAGACAGCATCGCCAACGACAAGCTGGAAACCTACTACCGCGGCATCATCGACCGGATCGACCCGATCATCGAGCGCGAGAAGATCGTCGATGTGCCCAACCGGCCCATGCAGATGCGCCTGGGTTCGCCCGCCGAAAGCGCCGCGCAACCTGCGCCGCACTTCCTGCCGGCGCCGCTGGTGGGCAACACCGGGCAGCAGGGCACCTTCGTGCTGCCGCTGGGCAATCCGGACAAAGACGGCAAGGGCAAGAACTACGACGACTTCAATTTCGATGCGGTGGCCTGGACGCTGTCGGCGCACGAAGGCCGGCCGGGCCACGAATTGCAGTTCACCGCCATGGTCGAACGCGGCGTGTCGCTGGCGCGCAGCATGTTCGCCTTCAATTCGGTCAATGTCGAAGGCTGGGCGCTGTATGCCGAAGCCGAGATGGTTCCTTACGAGCCCTTGGATGGACAGCTGATCGCGCTGCAGTTCCGTCTGATGCGCGCAGCGCGCGCCATGCTCGATCCCGGTCTCAATCTGGGCTTGATCGACCGCGAGCGCGCGCGCCAGGTGCTGGAGCAAGACGTGGGTCTGTCCGAGCCGATGGCGCGGCAGGAGTTGGATCGCTACACCTTCAACGCACCGGGCCAGGCCGGCAGCTATTTCTACGGCTACACCCGCATCCTGGAACTGCGCATGCAGACCGAACTGGCGCTGGGCAAGCGGTTCGACCGCAAGGCCTTCAACAACTTCCTGCTCGATCAGGGCTTGCTGCCCCCGGACCAGCTGGCCAAAGCGGTGCGCGAGCAGTTCGTGCCGGCGCAGCAAGCGAAGAAATAAAAACGCCTCGATTTCAGTATGGAAAATGAAATCGAACCCCTCTCCCGCTTGCGGGAGAGGGTGCCGAAGGCGGGTGAGGGCAAGTCCGGAGCCGACCCACTTCGGAATCGGGCATCGCGCCGAGCGTGGGACTCCAGGTCTTTCCTACACTCCAGTTACCAACACCCGCCCAAACATTTGCGACTCCGCTCCCCCTCATCCGGCCTGTCGGCCACCTTCTCAGCCTTGCACACCCTGCGGGCGCCGCTAGCGGGAGAAGGGTGCAATTCCACACCAGGTCTCTGCGCATTCACCGGTCAGTGCGCGGGATGCTCCGCATGCGACAGGCCATGCACGAACGCATCCATTTCCATGTCGCCAAGATCGGCATGATCGACCTCCAGCAGACCATCGAGTGGCGTGAACGCCCGCTGCGCCGGGACCTGGGTCAATCCTTGCAGACGGATAGCATCCCTGCCGCTGCATTTCCTGCTGTCCGGCTTGCCGGTGCAGTAGCGGGCCGGCAAGCCGGGGGTCGCCAGCCAATCCAGTTCGACATGTTTTCCTTGCGCATCCGCGCCGCGATAACGGGCAAGCGGTCGCGCGAACACGATGGAATCGCCCGTCGATTTCAATCGCGCGCGCAACGCCGGGTCGACCAGACCCGATAACTGCGCCCAGTCCGGCACCTTGTCCAGGGTGCGCAGATCGCCGGGCGCGTACACCACCATGCGCCGATCGGCCGGATACAGTTCGCGCAGTTCTACCCCGTCGGGCGTTTGCCGCCACACTCTGATCGGCTCACCGGCGATGCGGTACTCGATGCGGGTGCCGTCGCGCACCAGCCTCAGTTCGCGCTCGCCGCGCGCATCGTGGATACGATAGTCGCCCACCCATGCCGCTTCGTTTCCGACCGCTTCGGAGCCGGGCTCATCGTTGCGGCCATCGCCGGCCCATCCCTGGCCGGCGACCAACGCGAGGAGCAATAGCCAGCCGCGCATCGTCACTGCTTCGTCATGCCGGCGCGCAAGTCGGCTTCGAGCAAGGGCGGCGCGATCGACGACTTCTTGTCGTTCTTTCCGCAACCGCCGAACAGCGAGCAGAAGAACACTGACGTGTCTTTTTGCGATTGCGCCATCACATGGAAAACGACGTTCTGTTCGACCACACCCTGGAAGGCGTGCGCACCGGGGCCGTTGGCGTAGATGCCCACGTCTTCGGCGGCGTGCGTTTCCGAAGCCATGGGCACCGTCGCTTCCTGTAGGAAGTTGACATTGGCGGTGTCGACATTGGTCAGGTCGGGACGTGCGGCCGGACCGCGATAGCCCGGGCCGTTGATGTAACCCAGCGTGGTGTAGGGCTTGCCGTCGGCGTCCAGCGCCAGCGCACCATCGGTAACCACCTTGCCCAGGATGTTGTTGCCGCGATCGGGATAGCCGGCGATGGTGAAGGTGTGGCTATGGTCGGCGGTGACGATGATCAGGGTGTCCTCGGCCGAACTCTTGCGCAGCGCCGCCCGCACCGCATCGGAGAGGGCGATGGCATCCACCAGCGCGCGGCTGGCGTTGCCGGCGTGGTGGGCGTGGTCGACGCGCCCGCCTTCCACCATCAGGAAATAACCCTTGTTGTCGTTGCGGTTCTGCAGGATGTCGATCGACTTGGCGGTCATCTCGGCCAGGCTCGGCTCCTTGCCTGCGTCGAGCGGGCGATCGGCTTCGTATTCCATGTGCGAACGCTCGAACAGACCCAGCAAGTGCTTGGTGGTGGCCGGATTGATGGCGTCGAACTGCGCCTTGTTCCAGACGTAGGCCGATGCGGGCTTGCTACCCCATTCGCTGGCCAGATTGCGGCCATCCAGACGGCGGCCCTTGCTGCTGGTGTCCTCGGGATCGTTGAGCGTGTTGGGCAGGAAATAGCTGCGGCCGCCGCCCAGCGCGACTTCAAGACCGTTGCCGTACGGGAACTCCACCAACTGCCGGGCGATATCTTTGCAGCCTGAGGCCTTGGCCTCTGCGCTGAGCTCGGCGTCGCTTTCCCAGTCGCGGTTGGGCGTATGCGCGTAGGTCGCGGCGGGGGTGGCATGGGTAATGCGTGCGGTGCTGACGATGCCGGTGGACATGCCCAGCGCTTCGGCCACTTCCAGCAAGGTCGCCACGCCCTTGCCCTTGGCCGAGGCGCAATTGTTGTAGCGCGCGTCCTGGGTGACGCCCAGCACGCCCTGGTTGGTCTTGATGCCGGTCATCATGGCCGTCATCGTCGGCGCCGAGTCCGGCGTCTGGCCATCGACCGAGTAGGTTTTCGACAGGCTGAGGTAAGGGAACCGCTCGAAGCTCAGCGCGTTCTCTTCGCCGCTGCGGCCCTTGAGCTGGCCTTCGAGGATGCGCGCGGCCGCAACCGTCGACAGGCCCATGCCGTCGCCGACGAACAGGATCACGTTCTTGGCTTTCCTGTGGCTGGGACGCAACTCGGCGCCGTCGCGCGCGGCGCGCGCGCCATCGCTGTACCACTGTTGCGCGCTCTCGCCGCGCGCCGGGGTCGGTGCGGAAGCGGCGCGTTTGGCCGAGGCCTTGCCGCGGATATGTTCGGGTTCGGCAGTCAGGCCGGGGCCTGCGATCAGCATCGTCAGGGCGGCGCAGCCCAGGATCGTGGACAGGTGGCGCATGGGCGTTCTCCATTGCTCGGGGGAGAACGCACTGTCCGCAAGGGCTATTGCAGCGATGTGTCCGGAAAACAACCGTTCAGCGACAATCCGCGGACGCTCCGCGGGATGCGCACGCGTGGTTGCCCGCTATGACGGACGGATGAGCCTTCTCCGGCGAACCCTGCTTCCTGCTACTGGGCCGGCACCGCCCCCGGCGGTACGTAGATCGCCACGCCGGCAGCTTTCTTCTGCGTGGTCGGAATGCCGATGCCGACACCACCTGCGCTGTGGCGGCCATAGCTGCCGGCGCCCACCGACATACCCACCGGCGAACCGCTGGAGCCGACGCCCATCAGGATCACGCCGTTGGCGCCCAGTGCGGCGGCTTCGCGCTTGAGCCGGGCGACGGCCGCGTCGGTCTGGCCCTGGGTGCCGAAACCGACCGCGCTGGAGGATTCGAGCTGGGCGATCTCGACAGAACCCGGCGGCGGTGTGGTGTAGATGCGGACCTGGGCAGGATCGACCGGCGGACGCGCCTGGCCCAACATGACCTTGGACGTGCCGGCGCAGGCGCTGAGCGCAAGGGCCAGCAGGAGAAGAATGGCGGGACGTAGGCTCATGGCGGTTTCCCCTGGAAGAATGGCCGAATGATCGGCCTGTGGGACTGAATGCTGGCATACCTTGGCACCCCCTGCGCGGATGCCGCGAGGGTGGCCGACGCGAGGCATAACCGGCCCGGATCGAAGGCGTCTGCGCGTTATAGTTGGCACATTAACAGGAGTGCTGTCATGGGTCTTATCAGTGTGTTGTGGGGCGTAGTGGCCATGATCTGGATGGTGCTGGCGCTGATTCCGCTGCTGGGTTGGGGCAACTGGTTCCTGATCCCTTTCGCCGCGGTCGGGGCGATCATCGCGGCCATCGGCATCCTGTTCACTTCCGACAACAAAACCGGACGCGCCAAAACCGGATTGCTGCTGAACGGCATCGTGATCGTAGTGGCTGTCGTCCGCCTGGGAATCGGTGGCGGCATCTTCTGAATCCAGGCGGAGTTGCAGACATGACCCTGTAGGAGCGACGCAAGTCGCGAAGCACGTAAAACCGAACCCGTTTTGGCGGATCTGACTTCCGCAGCTTCGCGACTTGCGTCGCTCCTACGACTTCCGCGATTGCGCGAGGCTGGGGCGCGCGGCAACCAGGGCCTGGGTATGGGGATGCCGTGGATGCGACAGCACTGTCGCGGTCTCGCCGGATTCCACGATGCGGCCTTGCTCCAAGACGGCGATGCGTTCGGCCACCGCCGAGGCCGCCGCCAGGTCATGGGTGACGAACAGCAGCGCCAGTCCACGCTCGCGTTTCAGTTTGGCCAGCAACGCCAGGATCGCAGCGCGATGATGTGCATCCAGGGCGGAGACCGCTTCGTCGCAGACCAACAGATCGGGTGAAGTCGCCAAAGCGCGCGCGATGGCGATGCGCTGGCGTTGCCCGCCGGAGAACTGGTGCGGGTAACGGTCCAGCGCGGAATCGTCCATACCCACGGCCTGCAGCAATTCCGATGCTTTCACGCGCTGGCTGGCGGCATCGCCGATGCCATGGATGCGCAAGGGCTCGCTGACGATGCTTGCGATATCCAGGCGCGGATCCAGCGATGCGTACGGGTCCTGGAACACCACGCCGATGCGCCGACGCAGCTTGCGCAGTTCGCTTGCGCTCAGCGAATCCAGGGCGACGCCTTCCAATACGATGCGGCCCTGCGCGCCACGCAGGAGTTTGAGCAGCACGCGGCCCAGCGTACTTTTGCCGCTGCCCGATTCGCCGACCAAGGCCAGGCCTTCGCCGCGCCGCAGCTCTATTTCCACGCCATCCAGCGCGTCGCGCGCCGCACCGCGATAGCGCATGCGCAGGTTCTCGGCGTGCAACAGGACCGGCGCATCGGCAACGGCCGCAGGCAGCTCCTGCAGCTGATCGGCGGCCAGCAGTTCGCGCGTGTAGGCATGGCGGGGTGCGGCGAATACCGCATGCGTGTCGCCCCTTTCCAGCACTTCGCCGCTGCGCAGCACCAGCAATCGCTGCGCATAGGTGCCCACCAAAGGCAGGTCGTGGCTGATCAGCAACAGGGCCAGATTCTGTTCGCGGCGCAGATCGTCCAACAGGTCCAGAATGTCGCGGGCGATGCGCGCGTCGAGCGCGGAAGTCGGTTCATCGGCAATCAACACGCGCGGCTGCGTCGCCAGCGCCAGCGCGATGGCGATGCGCTGGCGCTGCCCGCCGGAGAATAGATGCGGATACCTGGATAGCGCCTGGCGCGGATCGGGCATCTGCACGCGGCGCAGCAGTTCTTCGGCTTCTTTGCCCGCTGCTTCGTGCGACAGGCCGCGCGCCACGCGCAGGGTTTCGACCAGTTGCGCACCGATCCTGCGCAGAGGATGCAATGCCGCAAGCGGATCCTGCGGCACCAGGCCGAACACGCGTCCGCGCAGAGCGGCATGCGCGGGCGAACCGAATACGACTTGCTGCTCGTCGACGCGCAGGCTGGCGCCGGCTTTCAATCCCGGTGGCAGCAGATTGAGCAAGGCCAGCGAAGTCAGGCTCTTGCCGCTTCCCGATTCGCCGACCAAGCCCACGCATTGGCCGCCATGGAGTTCCAGCGAGAGTCCGCGCAGCAATTCGCCCCCGTCTCTTCCCGCCGTAGCGATGCGCAGATCGGAAAGCTCCACTTGAACGGCAGGGCTCATGCGGCGGCCGACTCCGCGCGCTCGCCGCGTCCGCTTTCGCCACGGAAGTCCATCCAGTCGCGCAGGCCATCGCCCAGGAACTGGAAAGCGGCCAGCGTGACCACCAGCAGCGAGGCTGGAAACAGCAGCGTCCACGGCGCCGAATCCAGTTCCTGCACACCTTCGGCCAGCAGGGTGCCCCAGCTGGCCGAAGGCTCGTCTACGCTCAGACCCAGGAAACCCAGGAAGCTTTCCACCAGGATCGCCTGCGGCAGGATCAGGCCCAGGTACACGAACGCCAGCGGCATCAGGCTGGGCAGCACGTGCCAGCGCAGGCGTTGCGCAAAGGTGGCCCCGGCCGCGTGCGCGGCCAGCACGAACGGCGCCTCGCGCAGGCGCGCGCTTTCCGCGCGCATCACCCGCGCCAGGTCGATCCATACGTAACCACCGATGGCGGCAAGCAGCAGGCCAAGCGAGCGTTCGAACAGGGTCAGCAGCAGGATCACCACCAACAGGAACGGCAGCGCGGAAAACACGTCGAGCACGCGCAGCATCGCCCGTTCCACCCGGCCGCCAGCCAGGCCGGCGATGGCGCCGTAAGCCAAACCGATCACCAGTGCGACCACGCTGGCCAGCAAGCCGATGGTCAGCGACAGCCTTCCGCCCGCCAAGGTGCGCGCGAAGACATCGCGACCGATGGCGTCGGTACCGAACCAGTGCCCGTTCACGCCGGGGGCGACGGAGAGCGAACTCCAGTCAGGAGAATGCGGGGTGTAGGCGCTGAACAAGGGGCCCAGCCAGCAGATCGTTGCCAACGCTGCGAGCAGGGCCAGGCAGGTGCGTGCGAGGGGTGGCAGGGAACGCAGTGCTTGCATGGTACGCATCGTAGCGCGCTCTTCCCTTCTCCCATGGCGGGAAGAGCTCGCCCCGTACTTGATAGCGGATGGCCACAGGGTGGATGAGGGTGTGGTGAAGTAATTGACGCCTGAGCTATCTGGACTTCGCCGTACCCTCACCCCGACCCCTCTCCCGATGGGAGAGGGGCTCAATGTCACAGGCGTATCATTTGCGCATCGATTGAGGAGCTCCCATGGCCTATCCCTACACCCGCCCCCGCCGCATGCGCCGCGACGATTTCTCCCGGCGGCTGATGCGCGAGCACGTGTTGACCGCCAACGACCTGATCTATCCGGTGTTCGTGCACGAACTGCCGGGCCGCGAGGCGGTGCCTTCCATGCCAGGCGTGGAGCGTTTGTCGATCGACGAGTTGCTGAAGGTCGCCGAGCAGGCTTCGGAACTGCGGGTGCCCGCACTGGCCCTGTTCCCGGTCACCGCGCCGGAAGCCAAATCCCTGCAGGCCGAAGCGGCCTGGGACGACAACGGCCTGGCCCAGCGCGCGGTGCGAGCGCTCAAGCAGCGTTTTCCCGAACTGGGCGTGATCACCGACGTGGCGCTGGATCCGTTCACCACCCATGGCCAGGATGGCATCATCGACGACAGCGGCTATGTGATGAACGACATCACCGTGGAAGCGCTGGTCAAGCAGGCGCTGTCGCATGCGCGCGCGGGCGTGGATATCGTGGCGCCCAGCGACATGATGGACGGCCGCATCGGCGCGATCCGCGAGGCGCTGGAGAACGAGGGGCACGTGCACACCCGGATCATGGCCTATTCGGCCAAGTACGCGTCCGCGTTCTACGGCCCGTTCCGCGACGCCGTGGGCAGCGCCGGCAACCTGGGCAAGAGCAACAAATACAACTACCAGATGGACCCGGCCAATTCCGACGAAGCGCTGCATGAAGTCGCCCTGGATATCGACGAAGGGGCAGACATGGTGATGGTCAAGCCCGGCATGCCCTATCTGGACGTGGTGCGGCGGGTGAAGGACGAATTCGGCGTGCCCACTTTCGCCTACCAGGTCAGCGGCGAGTACGCGATGCTCAAGGCGGCGTTCGGCCATGGCTGGCTGGATGAACGGGCCTGCGTGCTGGAGGCGCTGACTGCGTTCAAGCGCGCCGGTGCAGATGGCGTGCTCACTTATTTCGCTCTGGATGCGGCGAGGTGGTTGAAGGAAGAAAGCGCATAGTATTTTTGTCGGAGCGGGCCCTGCCCGCGACTGGGCATTGCTGACAGAGGCTCGTCGCGGGCAGGGCCCGCTCCTACAATGGAATTCAACCAAGGAGCCCTGCATGAGCCATTACGCTGTCTTCGGTCACCCTGTTTCGCAGTCGCTGTCGCCGCGTATCCACGCCGCGTTCGGGCGCCAGACCGGAATAGAGCTGAACTACACCGCCGTCGATGCGGCACCGGAAGCCTTCATGCAGGCGCTGGACGCTTTTGCGGCTGGTGGCGGCAGGGGCGCCAACGTCACTCTGCCCTTGAAGGAAGCCGCCTTCGCTCTATGCAGCGTCACCAGCGAACGCGCGCAGCGCGCCGGCGCCGTCAACACGCTGACCCGCAACGATGGCCAGTGGCATGGCGACAACACCGACGGCATAGGCCTGGTGCGTGACCTGACCGGCCGCCTGGGCCTGGACCTGCGCGGCCGCCGCGCGTTGCTGCTCGGCGCGGGCGGCTCGGCGCGGGGCGTTGCTCCGGCGTTGCTGGACGCTGGGGTTTCCGAACTGATCATCGCCAACCGCACCGCCGAACGCGCCGATGCCTTGGCCGATGCGCTGGGCGAACCGCAGCGTGCGCACTCGCGCTACTGGGAGGATCTGGTGAATGAGGGCGACTTCGCCCTGATCGTCAACGCCACCTCCGCATCACGCAACGGCGCGAAAGAATTCTCGCTGCCGTTCCAGTTGTCCACTCCGCGCACGCTGGCGGTGGATCTGAACTACGGCGAGGCCGCCATTGCGTTCCTGGCCTGGGCGCGTGCCGCCGGCTGCCGCGACATGGTCGATGGCCTGGGCATGCTGGTGGAACAGGCCGCCGCGGCATTCGAACTCTGGCACGGCGTGCGCCCCGATACCGCGCCGGTCTACGCCGCGCTGCGCGGCAAGGATGCGTCACTGGTCACGGCGGACTGAGGAGCGAAGAAATGGAACCTTTTCTGATGTCGGCGTTGACCACGCTGGGCTACTCGTTCCCGGAACTGCTGGCCTGCGCCATCGCCCTGGCGATGTTGTGGAGCGCGGCGCGTCCGGGCAAGCCGCGACAGCTGGGCCTGATCGGCATCGGCCTGATGCTGGCCTGCGCGTTATTGCAGCTAGCGCTGGGGCTTTACCAGAACTGGGTGATCAGTTCCGCGGTCGATTCCGCAACCCAGATCAGCACGATCTTCGCGCGACTCGGTGCGTTGCGTATGTTGATCAATTGCGTTTCGCTGGCGGGGCTGGTGATGATTGCATGGGGTTTGTGCAAGGCGACGCGGCAAGGCGACGCAGCCGCGCGCACGATCGCCGGACAGTAGTCGGCGATGAAGAGTGCGCGCGCGATCCTCCGCGCCGCATCTCCGCCAGACCACAGCGCGGGATAGTTCGCAACCGCATACCTCGTTGTCAATGCGGAATAGGTACCGCGGGAAAATCCAAGGCCGCGAGCCGGCGGTACCCGTACGAACCACATGTTTGCGCTACGATCGGGCCATGAGGAAATCCATTGCCCTGCTCGCACTGATTTGCGCATTGTTCGCATTGCCTGCGCGGGCGCAACAGCAGTTCAAGGTGCTGGTCGCGGCCATTCCCAACAAGTACCACAACGATTACATCGCCGTGGCCAAGCCTTCGTTCGAGCAGATGGCGCGGCGCCACAATTTCGAACTGGTCTGGGCGTGGGATACACGGCCTTTCGATGGCGACCTTACGCAGTACGCGGCCATCGTGTTCCTCAATACGCCTGGCGCGGAACTGGATGAGCCGCAGCGCAAGCGCTTCCAGGACTACATCCATGCCGGCGGCGGGTTCGTGGCTGTGCACAAGGCCATCGCCACCGCTCGCGAATGGGTGTGGTACGAGCATCTGGTGGGGCGTTCGTTCCGTACCCATCCCTACATCCAGACCGGCGTGATCGAAGTGGTGGATCGCAACTTCCCCGCCACGCTGGGACTGCCCGACCGCTGGATCTGGACGGACGAGTGGTACGAATACGACGCGCCCTATTCGTCCGACCTGCATGTCGTGCTGAACGTGGACGAGTCCAGTTACGACCCCACGCTGATATGGCCCGGCCAGAAAGCCGAAGGCATGGGCAAATCGCATCCGGTGGCGTGGTATCACTTCTTCGAAGGCGGCCGCAGTTTTGTCACCGCATTGGGGCATACGCCGGAGCTGTACAACGACCGGCTTTATCTGGATCACCTCTACGGCGGCATCTACTGGGCGGCCACGGGACGCGGCATTGTCGCGGACAAGCCGCCTCAGTAAGCCGCATCTCGTTTCGCTGTCGTCACCGGCTAAGGTGTCTTTCTCTTTCGGTCGCCACAGAGATTGGCAAGCTCCATCCGCTCCGCCGCTTCTCCGCACAGAAACGCCACTTGCGCCTCGCGCGTATCTGGCCCGTCGTACGGCATCGCGGTCCACCACTCCACCGCTTCCATTTCTTCGCCCGGTTTGAGCGTGCGATACGGCGCATGCACCTCCATTTCCAGCAGCCCTGCGGTCGCATCCGCGCTATCGTCCAGATAAAGCTCCACCTGGCCTTGCTCGGGATGGATTAACGAACGGGGGTGATGCGGGAACCGGATCAGGAAGAGCTGCCCGCTGGCGAATCCCGCCATCCAGCCTGCGGAGGGTTGGATCAAAACCTTGCCGCGCCGGGCGCTCATACCTTCGGCGAGCGCAAGCCGATCAAGCGAGAACAAGCCGCGTTCCACCCGCGGCAGCAAGGGCTCTATGCCCTGTTCGGTGGACGACTGCACGCGCACGTCCTCCTCTGCGGCCACCGGCACGTACACGCGCGTGTACGGCGGAGTGCGCGTGTTGAACCATAGATCCCACGCGATGTCGGTATCGCGGATGTTGCGTGCGGTCGCACGGACTTCCACCGTATCCGCCCCGGCAGCGGACAATTGGAATGTCTTGCGCAGGCGCACGCCCGAGATTGGGCTGTCCACACCTTCCAGGACCAGACGCTTCGGCGTTCTCTCCAGAATCCGAGTATCGGCGAAAGCCAGGAACGGATCCGGCGGCCAGTTGGCCCGGGCTTCGCGCCGCGCGGGATTGGCGTCCTGATGCACCCACCACTGGCTTTGCGGGCCCACCCATACATCGTGGCCGAGGTAGCCGATGTCGTCGGCCGTTGCGCTGACTTCGGGCTTGGGCCGAGTCGTCAACGGTTCGCCGGTCTTCAGCAGATTGGGGCGGCCCTTGAGCGAGAATGCCAGGCCGCGCCCTCCCAGCTCCGGAGTAACCTGCAGCGCGATAAGGTCATTTTCGAGGCGAACGGTTTCGACCGCCGAAGCAGCCATCGGCATGCAGAGTGCGGCTATCGCCAGCCAGCCTTTCATTGGACCCGCTCCGATTGTCGTGTGGCGCTGCAATGATCCTATCGCAACCCGGGAAACATCGCGCTCGCGGGGCGAACCTGCAAATGCCGAGCGACTACAGCAACCCATCGCGCTTGACCGCCAGGTAGCGCTCTACCAATGCCGCCGGCAATTCTTCGCTGGCCACATCCAGCACCATCACCCGATGGCTGCGCAGCGCCTCGTGCGCGGCGGTGCGCTGTTCGACGTAGCGGGCGACCGCGCCGGCGCGGATGGCGCCGGGCAGGTCGTGCACTTCGTCGGTCATGGCCTGGTCCAGCGCGCGTTCGCGCAGGCTGGCGACGCAGACAAGGTGGCGCTTCTGCAGCAAACGCACCGCGGCCAACAGGTCCTCGATGTCTTCGTCGCGTACGTTGGTGACCAGCATCACCAGCGAACGCTTGCGCTGACGCAGCGAGAGCTCGGTGGCGGCGGCCAGATAGTCGGTGGCCACAGGCTGCGGTTGCAGGTTGTAACTGGCGCGCAGGAGGGTGTCGATGCTGGCCATGCCGCGCTTGGGCGCGACCCAGCGCGTCTCGCCACCGGCAGCGAACAGCCCGACCGCGTCGCCCTGGCGCAGCGCCAGATAGGACACCACCAGCGTCGCGTTCAATACGTGATCGAAATGCGCGAGCTCGGCTTCCTGGGCCATCATGCGGCGGCCGGTATCTACCATCATCACCAACTGCTGGTTCTTCTCGTCCTGGTATTCGCGTGAGATCAGCTTGCGCGAGCGCGAGGTGGCTTTCCAGTCGATTTGCCGCAGGCTGTCGCCGACGCGGTACTCACGCATCTGGTTGAAGTCGGTGCCTTCGCCACGACGGCGCTTGAGGTGCGCACCGACCAGACGCGAAGCCTGTTCCGCGCTGAACAACGCGAACTTGGTCAGTGGCGCGAAGTTGGGATACACGCGCACTCGTTGCGGCACGCCGGCGATGCGCGACTGCCGCCAGAGTCGCAAGGCCGACGCGAGCCGCAGCTGCACGCCGTCGAAGGTCGCATCGCCGCGCGCCGTGGGGCGCAGGCGGTAACTGAAGGTGGAAGCAGTGGCCGGCACCAGCTTCAGCCGCTGCGGCAGGCCTTGCGCAGGCCAGCCGCCCGGATGCAGATCGAACAGGTCGACGCGCTGGCGTGACATCGATTCCACGCGCAGGGTGACATCGCGCTCGATGCCCAGCGGCAGGGCTTCGGGAATCTCGCGCGTAACTTCAGGCGTTGGGCGCCGACGCAGGAGCAGGCCGTCCAGCACGGCGAGCACGGCAAGGCCGACCCCCGCCAATTGCCAGGCAACCACGGGCACGCCTGTGAACAGCACGGCGAAACCGGACAGGCCCCACAGCACCAGCAACCCGATTAAAAACGGCGCAGGCCTCAAAGCGGCTCCCTCCTTTGGAAAAGGAGGGTTGGGGAGGATTTGCTCTTCACGGTAGCGCCCGAAAGCAAAGTCAGAAGCAAATCCCCCTCGGCCCCCCTTTTGCAAAGGGGGAAGACAAGCCGGGCAAGGGCGTAGCCATGCGGCTTCATTTCCGCGGCGCTTCCACCTTGGCCAGCAGCGCGTGCAGGGCATCGTCGGGCGATTGGCCTTCGATCTGCAGTTCCGGCGACAGGGTAATGCGGTGCCTCAGGGCCGGCTTGGCGATTTCGCGTACGTCATCGGGCGTGACGAAATCGCGGCCTTGCAGCACCGCCTGCGCGCGCGCCGCGCGGACCAGCGCGATGCTGCCGCGCGGGCCGGCACCCAGCGAGATGCCCGGCCACTTGCGCGTGGCGGCCACTATGCGCACCGCGTAATCGATCACCTGCTCGTCCACGATCACCGCGGCGGTACCGTTCTGCATGGCCACGATGTCGCCGGCACCGAGCACGCGGCGCACCTGGGAGAGATCGAAATCGCCCGCGCTGCGGCCGGTGGTGATGGCGTCGACCATGCGTTTTTCGTCGGCCAGCTGCGGATAGTCGATCAGTATCTTCAGCAGGAAACGGTCCAACTGCGCCTCCGGCAACGGATAGGTGCCTTCCTGTTCCACCGGATTCTGCGTGGCCATGGCGAGGAACGGCGGCGACAGTTCGAAGGGCTTGCCTTCGATGGTGACCTGCCCTTCCTGCATCACTTCCAGCAACGCGGATTGGGTCTTGGCTGGCGCGCGGTTGATTTCGTCGGCCAGCAGCAGGTTGGTGAACACCGGACCGCGGCGGATCTTGAAACTTTCCGTCTTGGGATCATAGACCGCGTGGCCACTGACGTCGCTGGGCATCAGGTCGGAGGTGAACTGCACGCGCGCGTAGTTGAGTTCCAGCGCCTGCGCCAATGCACGCACCAGCAGCGTTTTGCCCAGGCCGGGAACGCCTTCGATCAGCACATGGCCGCCAGCGAGCAGCGCAATGAGGATCTGGTCCAGCACCTCCGGCTGGCCGATGAAGGCCTTGGAGACTTCCTCGCGCACGGCGGCGGCGCGCTCTGCCAGCGCTTGGCCGGTGATGGCACCACTGGCGATAGCGGCGGGCGCATTTACGGAAGCGGTGGGCGCGTTTGCGGTTTCATCGTTCATATGCGGTTTCTCAGCTGGATCAGAGTGGAAATGCGGTCGCGGAAAGCGGGCTTGTCGTGCGAAGACGGCGGCTGCAGCGCGGTTCTTATTTTGTCGGCGGAAATGTTCAAACGCGTGGCGATCGCATCGATCTGGGCTTCGCCGGACAACGCCGCGGCCATGGGATCGCGGCGGCGCAAGCGGGCCAGGAAAGAGTTGCGCACCGCCGCGTACAGCAGGGCGCGCTTGTTGTAACGGAACAGATGTTCGCCGCTGGCGCGCACGTGTTCCAGCAGCGAACGCCGTTCGGCCGGCGGCGATGGCCGCAAGGGGCCGAAGCGCTGCATGCGCAGCCACAACCAGGCCAGCAGCGCCAACAGCAGCGGCGCCCACACCGGCCAGCCCTGCGTCAGTACGGTGCGGAACAGCGAAGGCATTTGCGCGGCGTAGACCAGGTGCACGGTGCCCTGGCCGTAATTGGGCGCCAGTATCTGCCGTGCCAATGCGCGATGCGGGCCATCGCGCAGGCCACCGGTCTGATCGTCTTTGCCCATGCCCAGAAAACCGCCGTCGGTGCTGCCTTTGTTGGTCAGGAAATCGAAATCGGCCAGCACGTCCAGATGGCCCTTGCCATGCGCCAGCCGCGCATACACGTAATTGGCCTGCAGATCGCCCCAGGAAAGTTCGGGTTCGACTTCGTCGAAATAAAAGCGGCGGCCGCTGCAGAACTCGATGTGGCCATCCTGGCCCTCCACCTGCAACGGCTCGCATTCCGGCGATTCGTCGCTCAGGAATATGCCGAGATCCTCCAGGATCGGAACACTGGCTTCCTCGTCATGACTCACCGTCGGCGGAGTGCGCACCAGCAGATGCCCGCCGCCGGCCACCCATTCCAGCAACCGGCGGGATTCCACCGGGGTCATGGTGCGCGGATCGTTGAGGATCAACAGGGTGTCGTGCGCGCCGAGTTGCTGTGTGGCCAGATTGAGGCGCTGGCGCGATTCGACTTTGACTCCGTCGGCCTGCAAGGCCTTCTTCAGCGCGTACAGCGGGTTGTAGCTGGCTTCGCCGCGCGGCGGAAGCGCGATTTCGCGCTCCACCTTTTCATAGGTATGCAGGAACCAGGCCACGGCACCGCCTATCACCGCCGCAGCCAGCAGCACGATCAACACGATACGCGCGGTGGAACCCAACCGGCTCATGCCGCCCACCGGTAGCGTTGCTGCAGGCTGGACAGCAGATCGTCGAATTCTTCCTGCGCGGGCAGCTGCTGCGCATAGGCCGCGTATTGCCACACGCGCACCATCCGCGCGAACAGGCTGCGGTCTTCACCGTCGGGCATGCGCCGCGAGGCGCGCAGGCATTCGGATTCGGTGGCGCCGGGCGGCAGGGCGACTTCGGCGCGCTTGGCCATGGTTTCCACGCTGGCGCGGTACAGCAGCGCCAGCGCATGCCGCGGCTTGCCCTGCGTCCACAATCGCCGTGCTTCGGCCGGCACGTTGTCGGGCAGGATTTCAGGAATCTGCAAGGCCTCGGTTTCCACCTCCACCGGCAGCGGCTTGCGCCGACGCAGCGATCCGCGCATCCACGGCAGCCAGTGACGCAGGGTCAGCAACAGGATCGCCACCAGTCCGGCAACCAGTATCCACAGGCCCCATTCGGCGATGAAGGCGAACGCCGTGGCGAAACCGGACAGCCACGACATGTCGCGTTGTGGCGGCGGCTTGGGCTTGGTTTTGTCCCGCTTCTCCCACGTCACCTGCTTGCTTTTGGAATTGAGCAGGGGATCGCGATAGGCCTGGTCCACGGCCTTGCTGAAACCGCGTTCGTCGACGCGCGCATCGCCGAACACGGCCGGCAACGTCGGTGCTTCTTCCTTTTCCTTGGCCGGCTGGGTCGGAGCCTGCGCTTCCTGCGCACGTGCGGGAGCCAGGCCGGCGCCCAGCAGAACCAGCACCAGTGCGAACGGCGCGGCCGCGGCGGTCAGTCTTGCGCGCAGCTTGCGGAAGGCGATTTCCACGTCCCAGGCTTCGATCTGGGTGCGGCGATTGAGGTAGAGGCCGAAGCCGGCACCGACGAAGAAGGGTTCGACGACCGAAACCGCGACCCAGACGAAAAAGTTCCATGTTGCCATCGCCCACCATGGCGTTCGCTCACCGATCATCGCCCAACCAGCGCGTACCGTTTCCGGCAGGTACTCCGGCTGTATGAACATCAGGATCAGGAACAGGCAGGCAAAGGTCAGTGATGCCTGAAAACACAGGAATACATAGGTCAGCAGCGCTGCGTTTCCGTAAACCGAGCCGCCCAGAACTCGCTTTCGTTCCCGCAAGCGCGAACCTTTGACACCTTCCAGCAGCTCTATCGGCATCAACAATGAGCGGGCCGGACTGAGTCTGCGCCAAGTCAGGTAGTGCAGCACCAGCCCCCAACCCCAGTGCAATTGCGCGAGCAGTGTCTCGCGGACGGTAGGCGTGGCGCCGAACACACTGCGTGAGATCACGAACAACGGAATCCTGTCCAGTGCTGGCTTCACCCACAACATCAACACCCAGGCCAGCCACATCGCATCTAGCGCCCACGCAATGGCATTGAGAGCGAGAAACAGAGGCAACGTGACCAGCACCCAGGCTTTCCAGATGGTCGCGGCGTGCCGGCGCACCAGCGCCGTTCCCAGTTCCACCGCCTCCCACGCCGAACGCGAGCGCAGGTGCACGGTCATCTGCTCAAGACGCATCGGCGTCTCCCGGCTGGTTGCGGCCACCGCGCCACAACCACAGCAGCACCAGCGTCCACAGCACGCCCGATACCGTGTACTTGACCGATGCGGGAATGGATTGCGTGGACGACCAGAACGCTTCGATGAAAGCCGCCACCAACAGCATGAAGGCGATGCCCAGGCACAGTCTGGCGCCCTTGAGGCCGCCAGCGACCAGCGCATCGATACGGGTGCGGCGGCCCGGCGCGATCAGGTTGAAACCCAGCCGCAATCCCGCGCCACCGGCAAGCACGATGGCGGTCAGCTCGAACGGCGCGTGGCCGGCGACGAAACGCCACAGCGGATCGCCCGAGCCGATCTGTTGCAGGTGTCCGAACGCCGCGCCGATACCGACGCCGTTGAGGATCAACACCAGGATTGTGCCGACGCCCGCCAGCAACCCACTGGCGAAAGTACGCAGGCCGATGCTGATGTTGTTCATGATGTAGTGGCCGAACATGGCCCAGTCGGTGCCGCTTTCGCGTCCCAGCTTGTTGCTTTCGTTGGCGGGGTCGTACATGCGCTCCAGCTGCGCCACTTCCTGCGGACTCATCAGGCCGTGGATCAGTTCCGGATAGAACTGCAACAGCACGAACATCGTCACCAGCGGCACCGCGAACAGCGCCAGCGCGGCCCACATGCAACCGGCCTCGCTGCGCACGAGGCGCGGAAAGTCGGCGAGCAGGAATTCGACCGCGCGCTGCCAGCGCGGCGCCGGCGTGCGGTACAGCAAGTTGTGGCCACGCTGCATCAGCGCCTGCAGCCGCGCGGTCACCACCGGGCTGTAGCCACGTTTGCGCGCCAGCGCCAGTTGCTGGCACAGGCGCCGATAGCGCGCGGGAATGTCTTCATCGCCGATGTCGCCGATGTTGCGCTCGGTCAGCGCGTGGCGCGTATCGCCACGCGTTTCCAGCCAGTGTTCGAATTGCTGCCATTCGCGTTGATGGCGGGCGACGAATTGTTCCTGCCTCATCGCCGCCCCAACAACCAGTTGGCCATGCCGTACAGGCGCAGCACGCCGCTCTGGCCGCGGCTGCCGGTCAGCGGTTCGACGATGTTGGCCAGTTCTTCCTGCCGCGCGGGCGTCAGCAGCGGCGCGCGTTCGCCGAAGGCGACCACGGCCGCCTGTTCCGCCGGTTGCAGTCCCGCGCTGGGCGCAAGCACCGCGTTCACCGGCGCGGCCGCCGCATCGCGTTCGCGCTCGTTGTGCACCACCAGCGTGCCGGCCACCATGTCGCCCAGGCGCCGCGCGTGCGGATCGGCCAGACAGGCGACCAGGCCGGCGGCGTAACCGAACGGCAGCATGTCCACGGTGCGCAGCAGATTGCGGGTGATCGCCGGCAACCAGCCCACCGGCGCGCCGTCGCCGTTGACCACGCGCAGCGACATGGCTTTCTTGCCAGGCGTCTGTCCGTCCCATAGCACCTCGAACAGGATGGGATAGGCCCAGAAGATCAGGAACGTCAGGATCAGGTACAAACCCTGTCCGGCCGCGCCCAGCAGGGCCAGCACGGTGCCGACCAGCATCAGGATGCCCAAACGGACGGCCAGATCGATGCCCCACGCCACCGCACGCGGCACCGGACCGGCGACAGGCAGATGCAGGGCCACGCCTTCGGGCGTGACCACCTCGCGATAGGTATCCAGCATCAAGCGCCGGCCCAACCGGTCGAGGCAACGCGGAGACTCGACCCTTGCGGGCGCTGCCAATGGCGGAATCCAGTCCGCGGAGATTCTTTGCGCGACATGCGCGTTCCTGTTGTCCTGTTCCCGTCGGAGCTGACTTTAGCTGCGAATCCACGCCTTGCCCAGCGCGGCTAGACTGTTGCGGTGACGCAAACCTCATTCCCCTGCCGCAGCCGTTGCGGCGCCTGCTGCATCGCGCCGTCGATCACCTCGCCCATACCAGGCATGCCGCAGGGCAAGCCGGCGGGCGTGCCTTGCGTGCAGTTGGACGAAGACCTGCGCTGCAGGCTGTTCGGAAAACCCGAGCGGCCGGCGTTCTGCGCCTCACTGCGGCCGTCGATGGAGATGTGCGGAGACGACCGCACCCAGGCGCTTGCGTTTCTCGGCCAGCTTGAAGCCGCCACCGCGCCCTAGCAACGGGCACGGCAGCGTCTGTATTCAGGCCGCCGCCTCTTCCTTGCTCGGCGTGAAAAACCAGATTGCGGCGCCGACCACGATCAGGCCGATGCGGATCGACCAGCCTACGGTGGGACCCCAGTTGTCGATCCACGAAAGAATCTTGAACTGCATGTCGAAGAAGTTGAGGATTATGGAGCCGAGGCCGAAGATGGCCATGTACATGCCGAGTGATTTCACGCGTTTCTCCTTGTTGAATATTGAACGGTTGTCCGCGGTCAGCTGACCGAACCCTTTTCACGCTTGCCACTGAACATCTTCTTGATCAGCGCGCCCAACCCCGCGACCGCGATCAGACCCAGCTTCCAGAACTTGGCCAGGACCAACCCCAGCTTCGCGAACAGCCCGGCCTTGGCCGCCAGCCCGCCGCCGATCAACGCGGCCACGCCATAGGCGGCGACCTTGTCGGTGGAGGCGTCGTAATCGGCGTAGCGGGCACCGGCGTCGAACTCGGTCATCGGCAGCAGTTGCTGCATGCCGGTCTGCACCAGTCCCAGCTCGGACATGCCGGAGACGGCATTGAGGCTCAGATAGCCGTTACGGCCGAGCACGCGTATGTCGTAGTTCAGCGTGTTGTCCTTGGACTCGTCGAACTTCAGCTCCTTGGCCCAGTACATTTTCTTGTTGGCGGCGTCGTAGCGCGGCGCCACGGCCCAACCCAGCAGATCAACGGTGCCGTAGCCGGCTTCCTTGCGTGCGGCGTTCTCGTCCTTGGTGCCCTGCTGCATTTCTTCCAGCATTTCCTGGTAGTCGATCTTGGCGGCGTCCTCGTCGGAGACGTAGCCGTCGTCGGAATAAGTCACCACTACCGCCCAGCTCTTGCCGTCCGTCAAAGTCGGAGCGGCCGGCACGATCAGGCCCAGCACGCTTTCATCCGGTGGATTGCCCCACAGTTCTTCCAGTACGCGGCGCGCGTCGGCCTGCTCCAGATAATGGAAGGCGGGCGTCAGGCGGAAGTGCGCCTTGGCTTGCGGTACCGCGATCTCTCCGTCCTTGAAATGCAACGAAGCGACGAACTGCTCTGGAGTCGTTCCCGACTCTTTCGTTTCCTCCGGCGCCTGCGCGGCTGCGGACAGGACCATACCCACGCACAACGTAGCCAGCAGGCCACGAATCATCGCCTTCATATCTATCGCTCCGTGATTGGGCATCCCCATGCCCGCATGCCAGTGTCGCGTGACCTGCGTCCAGGTGCAACGGGACGCCGCGTAGGTCGGGGCTACGCCCCCGACGCATGGCATTCGGTGGTGGCCACGATTCGGCGAAATGCGACCTGATTGGCGCTACGGAAGACGTAGGGCGGGCACTGCCCGTCGGCTTTTCGCTAAGTGCAAGAGCGGCGGGCGATGCCCGCCCTACGGGAGCGTCGGGGGCGTAGCCCCGACCTACGCGAGATACTGGTCTTTCAGACGTACGTAGTGCTGCGCCGAGTACAGCAGGCTCTCGATTTCCTTGTCGCTGAGCCGGCGCACGAAGCGTCCCGGATTGCCCAGCCAGAGCTCGCCTTCGCCCACCACCTTGCCCGGACCGATGATGGCGCCGGCGCCAACGAAGCCGTGGGTCTCCACTTTCGCCCCGTCCAGAATGCACGCGCCCATGCCGATCAGGCAGCGGTCGCCGATGCTGCAGGCATGGATGATGGTGCCGTGGCCAACGGTGACGTCTTCTCCGATCAGGGTCGGATAGCCGGCCTGGTTGTATGGGCTGTGGTGGCTGACGTGGATGATGGTGCCGTCCTGGACATTGGTGCGCGCACCGATGCGGACGTGATTCACATCGCCGCGGATGATGGTGCCCGGCCACACGGAAACATCGTCGCCCAGCTCCACCTCGCCGATCACGGTGGCGGCCGGATCCACGTAAACACGCTGGCCAAGGGTGGGAAGCCGGCCAAGATAGGGGCGTAGTGCGGTCATCGGCGCATTGTAATGCGCAAGCCCGCGGAGGCCCGACTACACTCTGGCGTATGGACACTGCCGCCGATACTCCGATCACCGAACTTTCCAGCACCCTGGCCCGCCTCCGCGCAGGCTGGCAATCCAGACGGCCGGATTACGCCCAGCGCCGCGACGACCTGCAGCGTCTGCGCGACGTTCTGAAGCGGCGGCTGGAAGAAATGGCCGACGTCGTCGCCAGCGACTTCGGCCACCGCTCGCGGCACGAAACGCTGCTGGCCGACGGCATGACCGTGCTCAACGAGATCGACCACCTGCGCAAGCATCTGCGCCGGTGGATGAAACCCACCCGCGTGGGCGTGGGCTGGCGCTTCTGGCCGGCGCGTGCGGAGATCCGTCCGGAACCGGTGGGCGTGGTGGGCGTGATCGCGCCCTGGAACTATCCGGTCAATCTGGCCCTGATCCCGCTGGCCACCGCCATCGCCGCCGGCAATCACGTCTACCTCAAGCCTTCCGAGCACACGCCCAACACCACCGGCTTCCTGCGCAACCTGTTGGCGGAAGTCTTCCCCGCCGATCGCGTAGCCGTGGCCGCAGGCGGTGCGGACGTGGCGGGCGCCTTCGCAGCGTTGCCTTTCGACCATCTGGTGTTCACCGGTTCCACCGCAGTCGGCCGCAAGGTCATGGCCGCCGCAGCGCCCAACCTGACCCCGCTGACGCTGGAGCTTGGCGGCAAGTCGCCGGCCATCGTGTGCGCCGATTTCCCGGTGGAACAGGCCGCCGCGCGTTTGGCGACCGGCAAATGGTTCAACGGCGGGCAGACCTGCATCGCCCCTGATTACGTGTTGATCGACGAAGGGCGCGCCCCGGCATTGGCGGCCGCGCTGCAAGAACAAGTGCGTGCGCGCTATGGATCGCTGGCCGATTCGGGCGACTACACCCGCATCATCAACGACGGCCAGTACGCGCGCCTGGAAAATTATCTGCAGGACGCGCGCACGCGCGGCCTGCAGGTGCTGCCACTGGGCGAACACGGCAAACCGGGCGAACGCCTGTTCGCACCGACCGTGGTGCTGGAACCGGGCGACGATGCGCTGGTGATGCAGGAAGAGATCTTCGGGCCGATTCTGCCCATCAAGTCCTACCGCAACCTCGACGAAGCCATCGCCTACGTCAACGCGCACGACCGGCCGCTGTCGCTGTATCCCTTCAGCCACGACCGCGGCAGTGTGGAGAAGATCCTGCGCAACACTCTGGCCGGCGGCGTCACCGTCAACGACACCGTGCTGCATTTCGGCATCAACAACCTGCCCTTCGGCGGCATCGGCCCCAGCGGCATGGGCGCCTACCACGGTCGCGCGGGTTTCGACGCCTTCAGCAAAGCGCTCCCGATCCTGTGGCAGCCGCGGCGTGCGGGCAGCGATATGCTCAAGCCGCCGTATTCGAAGGTGGCGCGCTTCATCGATTTCATCATCCGCTAAGCTTTTGCAGGAGCGGGCCCTGCCCGCGATGCCTTACCCTGACACCATCAAAAGCGTCGCGGGCAGGGCCCGCTCCTAACACAGGGCAGCACATGAAAATCGCCAGCTGGAACGTCAACTCGCTCAACGTGCGCCTGCCGCACCTGCAACAGTGGTTGGGCGCGTTTGCGCCGGATGTGGTGGGTATCCAGGAAACCAAACTGGAGGACCACAAGTTCCCCGATACCGTACTGGCGGAAGCCGGCTATCGCAGCGTGTTCGCCGGGCAGAAGACCTACAACGGCGTGGCGCTGCTGTCGCGGCTGCCGGCCAGCGACGTGCAGATGGGCATTCCCAATTTCGAAGACGAGCAGAAGCGCGTGATCGCCGCGACCGTCGGCGACGTGCGCATCGTCAATCTCTATGTGGTCAACGGTCAGGACGTGGGCACCGACAAATACGCCTACAAACTGCGCTGGCTGGAAGCGGTGCACGCCTGGCTTGAGGACGAGCTGCGCGCGCATCCCAAGCTGGTGGTGCTGGGCGATTTCAACATCGCGCCCGACGACCGCGACGTGCACGACCCGGCGGTATGGAACGATTCGCACATCCTCACTTCCACCGCCGAACGCGATGCGCTCAAACGCCTGTACGCGCTGGGCCTGCACGACGCCTATCGCCTGCACAACGAGGCCGGCGGCGTGTTCAGCTGGTGGGATTACCGCATGGCCGGCTTCCGCCGCGACCTGGGTCTGCGCATCGATCTCACACTAGTGTCCGAGGCATTGCGCGATAGCGCGCATGAGGCGGGCATCGACCGTGAACCGCGCACCTGGGAGCGCCCCAGCGACCACGCGCCGGCCTGGGTGAGGCTGGGGTGAGGCTGGGCGCTTAACGGACGCCCTCAAGGCGTTTGTTGGCCAGCCGAACGCCCGGCCATGAATGGCCGGGCCGGGGTGTCCGCAAGCGACGATGTTGCGCCATGGATGGCAAACGCCCAAAAAATAAGAAGTAGGGCGTCGCCCGCCATGCAGTTCCCACGGAAAGCGGCGGCCACACGAACAAAGGCCCGGCATTGCCGGGCCTTTGCGGTGCCACGAACCATGGGTGCGTCTTAATCGCGCACGCGGTCGCAGCGAAACGTTTAACGCGCTCTTCCGCGCGTAAACAGGTTGATGATCAATAGCAGGACAACCGCGCCGATGAAAGCGGTGATCAGGAAGCCCAGCGTACCGCCGCCCAGGCCGAAACCGATCTGCGGCAGCAACCAGCCGCCGAGGAACCCGCCGATGATGCCGACGATGACGTTGAGGATGATGCCTTGCGAACCATCGCGCTTCATCACGATGCTGGCCAGCCAGCCCGCGATACCGCCAACAATCAGATAGATCAGGAAGTTCATCAAGCGTTCTCCTTGCATATTGTGGAAAGGCGCCCCCGCGTCATTGCGGGAACAGTTGAACCGAAACTTTCAACCGGAACGATTTAAGGCTTCGAGATGTGAAGCCGCTGTTAACCCGCGTCCTGGTGGGGCCCTCTCCTTGTTGCCCTCTAGATAGCGCAAACCAGCCGCGCTTGCACGCCGCCACGCAGCAGAGAGAAATGTGAGACAGAAGGCCATCGGCTACATTGGTGCGCATGCCGAACCTGCCTTCCGAAACCCCCGTCCGCCTGTGGCTGCTGCGCCATCCCCGGCGCGAACGCGGCGAGCCCTACGTGCGTCCTCTGCTTTGCGAGGCGCTGGGATGCGACGACGACGACCTGCCCCTGTCGCGCGGCAGCGAAGGCCGCCCCTTGCTGGGGCCTCCTTACCAACGCTTCGACGCCGGCTGGACCCACAGTGGCGATGCCCTGCTATTGGCGTTGGGCGAATCCATCCAGCTCGGCGTGGATATCGAACAACTCCGGCCGCGTCCACGGGCGCGGCAGTTGGCGCAGCGTTTCTTCCATCCCGATGAAGTGCGCTGGCTGGCCGCCCAGGACGAAGAGACGATGGAATTTTCCTTCGTACGTCTGTGGTGCGCCAAGGAAGCGGTGCTCAAGGCGCATGGCAAAGGGTTGTCGTTCGGGTTGGAGAAACTGGTGTTCGCCGAGAACGGCGGCGATCTGCAACTGATCCGCTGCGACTTCGCGCTGGGACAACCGCAGGACTGGACGTTGCGCGAGTGGACGCCCTTGCCCGGCTATCACGCCGCGCTGGCATGGCGCATGTCGTAGGAGCGCCCCATGGGCGCGAGCTCTTGCTCCGATCTGGCGCTGAAAGCCGAAGAGCTCGCGCCCATGGGGCGCTCCTACGATGACAGCCTGCGATAATGCGGACGATGGACCACACCGCACTCCCTGCCGCCTTGCAAGACGATCTCAGCCGCGGCCTGACCTCCCTGAGCCTTGATGCCGGCGCGCTTGCACCGCCACTGCTGGCCTACCTGACCCTGCTGGATCGCTGGAACCGCACCTACAACCTCACCGCGATCCGCGACCCGCGCGAAATGGTGACCCGCCACTTGCTCGATTCGCTGGCCATGCATCCTTTCGTCGAGAACGAAGCCTTGGCCGATCTGGGAACCGGCCCCGGCCTGCCCGGCATCCCGCTGGCGATCGCCAAGCCGCACTTGCGGGTCACCCTGGTGGAAAGCAACGGCAAGAAAGCCCGCTTCCTGCGCGAGGCAGTACGCACGCTGGGCCTGACCAACGCGCGCGTGGCCCAATCCCGCGCCGAAGCGCTGGACGAGCCGGCCGCCTACGACGCCATCACCGCCCGTGCGCTGGATACGTTGGCGGGGATCATCGAGGTGGGCGGGCATCTGCTGAAGCCAGGCGGCAAGCTGCTGGCCATGAAGGGTGTCAGGCCGGACGAAGAGATCGCAGCGTTGCCGGCTGGGTGGACGGCCTCGGATGTACATACCCTTGCTGTGCCCGGTTTGGTCGGCGAACGGCATCTGGTGATCGTCGCCCGCGATGCGTGACCGGCCTCCCCCTTTGAAAAAGGGGGATTGAGGGGGATTTGCTTTTCGCGCCAAGAGCAAATCCCCCGTAGCCCCCTTTTCCAAAGGGGGCAAAGCGTCGGCTCCCGCTCTTTATGGACCGGGGACGCCCGAAATTACGATCACGGACGTCGATTCCCCAAAGTTCCACGCTTCATCCCGCATAATCCCCGACCCACCAAGGTTCCACGAGGCGCCCCACGCATGGCCCGCATCATCGCCATCGCCAACCAGAAAGGCGGAGTCGGCAAGACCACCACTGCGGTCAACCTGGCCGCGGCGCTGGCGCGCGCGCCCAAGCGCGTGCTGCTGGTCGACCTGGATTCGCAGGGCAACGCCACCATGGGCAGCGGCGTGGACAAGCGCGAGCTGGAAGCCTCCAGCTACGACGTGCTGCTGCAGGAAGCCGAGGCGCGCAGCGTGATCGTGAAGACGCCGGAAGACTTCGACCTGATGCCCGGCGACATCGACCTGACCGCCGCCGAGATCCAGCTGATGGAGATCGAAGACCGCGAACAGCGCCTGAAGGTCGCGCTGGATCCGCTGCGCGAGGACTACGATTTCATCCTCATCGACTGCCCGCCGGCGTTGTCGCTGCTCACGCTCAATGCGCTGACCGCGGCCGACTCGGTGCTGGTGCCGATGCAGTGCGAGTACTACGCGCTGGAAGGCCTGAGCGCGCTGATCGACACCATAGAGGCGTTGAAGGCGCGGCTGAACCCGGGCCTGGAGATCGAAGGCGTGCTGCGCACCATGTTCGATGTGCGCAACAATCTGGCCAACGCGGTCTCCGGCGAGCTGATCACCCACTTCGGCGACAAGGTGTTCCGCACCATCGTGCCGCGCAACGTGCGCGTGGCCGAGGCGCCCAGCCACGGCCAGAGCATCGTCGGTTACGACCGGGCCAGCCGCGGCGGCGTCGCCTACCTGGGCCTGGCCGGCGAGATCCTGCGCCGGCAGACCGAGCGCAACAAACAGCAAGCGAAATACCTGGAGAACGCGTAAATGTCCGCCCCCAAGAAACGCGGCCTGGGCCGTGGCCTGGAAGCATTGCTAGGCCCGAAAGCCGCCGCCACCGCACCCCCCGAAGCCCAGCCCGGCGAACACCTGCGGCAGATTCCGGTCAAACAGCTGCAGCCGGGCAAGTACCAGCCGCGCATGCACATGGACCCGGCCAAGCTGAGCGAGCTGGCCGAGTCGATCAAGGCCCAGGGCGTGATCCAGCCGATCGTGGTGCGCGAGCTGTCGTCTGGGCCCGCTGGAAAGGTGATGTACGAGATCGTGGCCGGCGAACGCCGCTGGCGCGCTTCCCAGGAAGCCGGCCTGGCCGCCGTGCCGGTGGTGGTCCGCGACCTGGACGACCGTACCGTCATCGCCATGGCGCTGATCGAGAACATCCAGCGCGAAGATCTGAACCCGCTGGAGGAAGCGCAGTCGCTGCAGCGCCTGATCGGCGAATTCTCCCTGACCCATGCCGAGGCGGCCGAGGCGGTGGGCCGTTCCCGCGCCGCAGTCTCCAATCTGCTGCGCCTGCTGGAGCTGCCGCCGGCCATCCGCGCCCTGCTGGAAGCCCGCCGTCTTGAGATGGGCCACGCCCGCGCCCTGCTGACCCTGTCACCCGATCTGGCCAGCAAGCTGGCCTCCGAAGCGGCCGAGCAGGGTTGGTCGGTGCGCGAGGTGGAGCACCGCGCCCAGCAGTTCGCCGCCGGCAAGGTGCCCGTCAGCAGCAAGAAGGCCAAACCGGGCAAAGCCACGCCGCAGGCCGATATCGCCTCGCTGGAGACCGAGCTGTCCGAGTCGCTGGGCACCAAGGTCAGCATCGCCCATGGCCGCGGCGGCAAGGGCAAGCTGGTCATCCATTACACCGACCTGGATACGCTGGAAGGCGTGTTGGAGAAGCTGCGCGTTAAAGTGAGTTGACTCACATTTTCCTCTTCTGATTCAGGCATTTACAATTCCCGGATCAATCGAATCGAGGGGGATGGGCAATGATCATTTGGAGAGGCTGGGGAATACTGGCCGCATTGATACCGGCAGCGTTTTTCATTCTGTTTGCGGTGGTGTTCGGGATAGGGGCCAAGGGCACGTTCCTGGCGAATCCCGCCCTCATGGTTCCGCTTGCCGGCGTTTGTTCCGCCGCAGTCGTCTGGTGGCTGGGAAGGAAGCTCAACTCGGCGCCCACCCGCGAGCTGGTGGATCAGAAGACCGGGCAGCGGGTGCTGCTGCGCAACGATCACAGCCTTTTCTGGATTCCCATGCAGTGGTGGGCGATCCCGATTGTTCTGCTGGCGTGCGTGTTGGCGGCCGGCATGTTCTCGGGCAAGTAGCCGCCATGGATCGTTGAAACAAGAACGGGAGCGGAGACGCTCCCGTTCGTATTTCCGCATGGGTGGGTTGCCCGTGGATAATTTCCGGTTTCCGGTTTCCGGTTTCCGGCGTCGGGGGCGTAGCCCCGACCTACGCCTGTCGGTCTCACGACTCTTCGCGACTCACGTCGCTCCTACGTGGAACGGGCCTTCCTTGCGGAAGGCCCCCCTGGGTTCGTAAGTGTTTGCGCGATAAGGGAAACCCGGGCATAATGCGCGGCTCGCTGCGTCCGGTTCGATCCGGATTTGCGCCCGGAAGTGCGATTCCGGCCCGCCCCGGCAGCAGAACTTTTGACCCGTATCGCGCGATGGCCGCACCTGTTCCAGGTGATCCGTCGGGGCCGCCGTTCTCCTGGCTAAGGAGGGCAACCAACACTATCGAGGTGCGTAATGTCCCGCGTATGCCAAGTGTCCGGCAAGCGTGTGATGACGGGTAACAACGTCAGCCACGCCAACAACAAAACCCGTCGTCGCTTCCTGCCCAACCTGCACGAGCGCCGCTTCTGGGTCGCCAGCGAAAACCGCTGGGTCAAACTGAAAGTATCCGCGCATTCGCTGCGCACCATCGACAAGAACGGCATCGACTCCGTTCTGGCTGAGCTGCGCGCGCGCGGCGAAAAGGTCTGAGGAGATAAGACATGGCAGGCAAACGCGACAAGATCCGCATGATTTCCTCGGCCGATACGGGCCACTTCTACACCACGGACAAGAACAAGAAGAACACTCCGGGCAAGATGGAGATGAAGAAGTACGATCCCGTGGTGCGCAAGCACGTGATGTACAAGGAAGGCAAGATCAAGTGACGCATTGGCCCGCGCGCTAGCGCGGCTTTGCCAATGCGTCATCCCCGCGCAGGCGGGAAGCGCTCTTCAACAGCCGCATGGCTGGTCATCCAGCGCCTTACAAGACAGACCCGCCGAAAGGCGGGTTTGTCGTTTGTAGGCCACAAAAAAATCTTTAGCGAAGCACCCGCTCTTGCCTCCTCCCTTGCGAAGCAGGGGAGGGCTGGGGAGGGGTGCTCTTTGCGACCAACTTTCCTGAGATTAATTTCACCGAAGACTTCGCACTGCTTCAGCTCGGAGCCGAGAGCCAAAACCCAAAAGCAAGATCAAAAGCACCCCTCCCCAACCCTCCCCTGCTTCGCAAGGGAGGGGGCCGTTCAAGGACCGCTCATTCGAAAGAGCGATTGCCACAGCTACTGGCACTTCTTTGTCCTTTCCCCCGCCACCCCGCAGAATCGGGTCCATGAACTCCTTCCTCCACCAGTTCGCCGAATGGGCCACGCCCTTTTCCGCCGGCGTGTGGCTGCTGGCGCTGGACTGGGTGATCCGTCTGGCGGCGTTGCTGTGGATACCCACACGCACCACGCCTGCAGCGGCGCGCAGCTGGTTGCTGCTGGTGGGCTTCCTGCCGCTGGTGGGCTTGCCGCTGTATCTGTTGTTCGGCCATCCCTGGCTGTCGCGGGAGCGGGTGCGGCGGCAGACTCTGGCTTCGGGCGTGATCCGCGAGGAGCAGGCCCCGCATGGCGCGCTGCGATGGTCGCCAAACGGAAACAGCGGACCCGCCGGAGAAATGGTGCCGCTGGTGGAAAGATTGGGCGACTTCATGCCCACCCACGGCAACGCGATCGAACTGCTGGACGACTACGCCGTTTCGTTGAAGGCCTTGCTGGCCGACATCGACAGCGCCAGCGAACGTGTGCATCTGCTGTATTACCTGCTGTTCGACGACGCCGTCGGCGAAGCCGTCTGCCAGTCGCTGGAGCGCGCCTCCGCGCGCGGCGTGCAATGCCGGCTGTTGCTGGATGCGGTGGGCGCCAAGCGCGGGTTGCGCCGTTACGCACGGCGTTTGCGCAAGGCCGGCGTGGAGGTCCGGGTGATGCTGCCGGGCGGGCTGCGCTGGCGCCGCAGCGGGCGCATGGATCTGCGCAACCACCGCAAGGTCGCGGTGATCGACAGCAGCGCCGGCTATGTGGGCTCACAGAACCTGGCCGCGCCGGATTTCGTACGCGGCTTCCCCAATCGCGAGCTGGTGGCCCGTGTGCGCGGACCGGTCGTGGCCCATCTGGAAGGCGTCTTCGCCAGCGACTGGTATATCGAGACCGGGCAAAGGCTGCAGGTCAAACCCATCCCCGTCATCAGCGACGCCAACATAGCCACGCAACTGCTGCCCAGCGGCCCTGCGTATCCGTTCGAGAACGCGCGCGACACGGTCAATGCGTTGATCCATCTGGCCCAGCGCAAGATCGTGTTGACCACGCCGTATTTCGTGCCCGACGATGCGACCTTGAGCGCGTTGCGCATCGCTGCGTTGTCTGGTGTGGAAGTGCAGCTGATCCTGTCGGCCAGCAACAACCAGCGGCTCACGGCGTGGGCGCAGGATTCGTACTACGGCGAGCTGCTGGCCAGTGGCGTGAAGATCGCCCTGTATCGCCCGCATTTCCTGCATGCCAAGCATCTGAGCGTGGATGAGGACATCGCCCTGGTGGGTTCGATCAACCTGGACATCCGCTCCTTCGCATTGAATGCGGAGATCGGCCTGCTCTGCTACGACCGCGGCGTGGTCGCGCGCATGCGGGAGATAGAAGCCGATTATCTGGCCCAATCGGACATCGTCACCCTGGACGGTTGGCGACGACGCGCCACCTGGAAGCGCAGCCGCGAAGGCATCGCGCGCCTGGCCGATTCGTTGATGTAAAGCCTCTCACAATGGAAGCAGCGGCGGCGGGGATTGCGAGCCTTCCCCTACAATAGGGCCGATGACGAACCGACTACCGCAACACGATTTCGACATCGCCATCATCGGCGGCGGCGCGGGGGGCGTACTGACGGCCATCCATGCATTGCGCCTGGCCGATACCGGCGTCCGCATCGCCTTGATCGAACCCACTGCGCGGCTGGCGCAAGGCGTGGCCTACGCCACCACCCATGCCGAACATCTGCTCAACGTGCCGGCGCGGCGGATGAGCGCGTTCGACGGCAAGCCGGACGACTTCGTCGATTTTCTGGCCGCCAGCGAGAGCGAGGCTGCACGCGAGGCCATTGCGCTGTCGTACGCGCAACGCCGTCACTACGGCGACTATCTGCGCAACCGCCTGCAACACGCGCGCGAAAACACGGCTGCGCATTTCGAAGTGTTGCACGACCAGGCGACGAGCCTGGACGACACCGACGGTATGCTGCGATTGGGGCTGGAATCCGGCGGCTCGATCCTGGTCCGCGGCGTGGCGATGGCGGTCGGCAACAACCCCAAGCCCCTGCCCGCCCGTGGCGCGTCCGGGCTGCCCAGACAATCGGTCCTGGAAGCCTGGGACTTCGATGCGATCAAACAGATCCCCAACGATGCGGAAATCTGCATCGCCGGTTCCGGTCTGAGCATGGTCGACACGGTGTTGAGCCTGGTCGCAAACGGCCATCGCGGCCGCGTGCACGTGCTGTCGCGGCATGCATTGCTGCCGCTTGCGCACACCAGGCATGCGGTGGCCGATTTCGATGCCGAAGCGCTGCTGGGCATGCCATTGCGCCAGCGCATGCGCGTGCTGCGCGCGGCCGCCCGAGATGCCGAGCGGCAGGGACTGCCATGGCAGGCAGTGATGGAAAGCGCGCGCCCTTTGGTGCAGAACCTGTGGCTCACGCTTTCGCATGAGGACCAGCGGCGTTTCCTGCGTCACGTGGTGCGCTACTGGGACGTGCACCGCCATCGCATCGCGCCGCAAGTGCATGCGCGACTGGCGGCGCTGCAAGCCAGCGGCCAGCTGCGGATGCACCGCGGCCGCCTGCAGACTGTAGCCCGCGAAGGGGAGCGCATACGCGTGACCCTGATGATGCGGGACCGGCGCACGCAGGAACTCGACGTGGACCGCATCGTCAACGCCACCGGTGTGGAGATGCGCGCGCAATTGATGCGCAATCCGTTGCTGTCCGACCTGCTGGGCAAGGGATTCGCGCGCCCCGGTCCGCACGGCATCGGTGTCGATACCTGCGCCGAGGGCGAACTGGTCGATGCGCAAGGCCGGAACCTGCCCGGCGTGGCCGTGGTCGGCAGCCTGCGTATCGGCGGACTGTGGGAAAGCATTGCGGTGCCCGAGTTGCGCGGGCAGGCGGAAAACGCCGCGCGGCGGCTGCTGGCGCGCACGCGGACGCCGGTGGTAGGAGCGACGTAAGTCGCGAAACGTTAGACCCGGAGAATTCAGAGATCAGGAGCTTCGCGACTCGCGTCGCTCCTGCAACAGCCGGCCTACAAGGGCGCGGCCAGGGCTTGCAGGGCACTACGTAGCTGCGCATCGGGCGGCAGATCGACCGGCAGCACCACGACGTCATCCTCGTCGGCGGGCTCCTCCAGGGCGGCGAACTGGCTGTCCAGCAGCGACACCGGCATGTAGTGGCCGCTACGCTCACGCATGCGCTGGCCGATCAGCGCCGCCTCGCCCCGCAGGAACAGGAACCGCAGCGGCAGTCCCGCAGCGCGCAGCAGGTCGCGATGCTGGCGGCGCAGTCCGGAGAAGGCCAGGGTCACGCGTTCTCCGTTGGCCACGCGGTGTTGCAGGTCGGCAGCGATACGCGCCGCCCACGGCTGGCGCAGCTCGTCGGTCAGCGGCTGGCCGCTGGCCATCAAGGCTCTGGCTTCGTCGCTGTGGAAATCGTCGGCATCGAGGAAGGTCGCCTCCCATGCGTCGGCCAGCGCGCGCGCCAGCGTGGTCTTGCCGCTGCCGGACACACCCATCACCACCGCCACGCGTACCTCGCTCACGCCGGACCCGCCTCACCCGGTAGTTCTACGCGAACCTGGTAGCAGCGCCCGGCCTCGATGCCGGAGAAGGCATCGCCTTCCAACCACTGGCCATCGATCGCGACGCGGGCATCGGTGCGGCCGGCGACGCGCTCGATCTCCACTTCGAATTCGGCATCGCGAAACCGCCGCCAGGCGCGCGCGCGCGGCCAGTGCGAGGGCAGCTGCGGTGCGATGCGCAATGCTTCTCCGTCGCCGCGCAGACCGAACAGTTCCTCCACCAGGCAGCGGTACATCCATGCCGCAGTGCCGGTGTTGAACAACTGGCTGGAGCGGCCGGCGGTGCGCGGATGCAGGCGCCAGGCGCCGCGGTAGTAGTTGGGCACGAACACCGGCAACTGCCCGCGCTGCAGGCAATCCTCCAGGTCCGGGCCGGACAGCATCGCGCGCAATACGCGCCAGGCGCGATCCGCCTCGCCGGCCTTGTACAGACTGTGCAGGTAGAAGGCGGCGGCGTGGTTGTAGACCGCGCCGTTCTCGGCCGAACCCGGGAACTTCTGGGTCAGCCGGCCGACGTCTTCGCGCATGCCGGTGTAGGGCGGGTCGAGCATGGCCACGCCGTACGGCGAGACCAGATGCGCATCGACTGCGGCCAGCAGCCGCGCGCGGCGCGGCGCGTCGGCGGCGCCGCTGAGCATGGCCCAGCTCTGCGGGTTGAGATAAATGCTGCCTTCGGTATCGGCGCGCGCGCCGAACGCTATGCCGTCGTCGGTGATGCCGCGGCCATACCAGTCGCCGTCCCACAGGTGGGTGTTGACCGCGGCGTTGAGTGCTTCGGCGCCGGCTTCAAAGCGCGCGGCCTGCGCGGTGCGTCTGCTGCGTGCGCAGACTGCCGCCCACAGGCGCAGTGCATGGGCGCTGGCCAGCGACAGCCAGCCGGATACGCCCTGCCCCTTCCAGCCGACCATGTTCATCGGATCGCACCAGTCGCCCTGGGCGATATAGCTGAGCCCGCGTGCGTCGCGCGCTTGCAGCAGCCAGTCCATCGCCCGGTCGATGCGTTCGGCGACGCTGGCCGTGCCGCCTTCGCGATCCGTCACCCTCGCTTCGAGCAGCGCCTCGTCGCCGGTCTCGTCCAGGTAGGCCTGCAGGCATACCGGCAGCCACACGCAGTGGTCGGTGTGCGGCACCTGGTTGATGTACTTCAGCTCCGCCCCCTCGACCAGCAGGATGCCGTCCGGCATCGCCCCGCCGGGCTCCTGCTGCGACAGCGCGTGCAGGAACGCCGCCCGCGCCGTCCGCGGCCGCAGATAGGTCATGCCCATGTGGTCCTGCAGATAGTTGCGGGTCTGCGGGTCGGTGGTCAGGCGATTGGAATCGCCGTGGTAATAGACCTGCCGCGGCAGCCAGTGGTTGGCGAAGTCGTCCAGCCATGGATCCGGCGTCTCCATCCGCAGGCAGCCGCGGCCCTCGTCCAGGTAGGCGGTGTGGGCGGTGGCGGCGTCAGCGAACCCTTGCTCGGACAGATAGCGGTCGCGAAGCTCCGCGACCTCGACGTCGCCGCGGGCCGGGGCGAAGACGAAGCGGAAGGTTTCCTCGCCCTCCGCCGCCAGGGCAACGCGGTACTGCAACACCGCCGCCGGCGTTTCGTACAGCGCATCGCCGCCGGCCAGCCGCTCACGCGCGGTGACGGCCGCCGGTGCGTTCAATCCGCCCTCGCCTTCGAACGCGGCCTGGTTCGCTTCCCAGGCATCGGGCTGGCGCTCGTGCAGCAGCACAGTGCGGTCCTTGAATTCGCGTTGGCGGAAGTAGTCGTCCACCTTCTGGTAAGGAGTGACGCTGTCGCAGACGATCCCGCCCAACTCGGCGCGATAGCGGCCGGACTGGTTCATCCACGACATATAGCCGACCGGAAAGTACGGGTACAGGCTGATCCGGCGCGCACGGCCGGAGCGGTTGCGCACGCGCACGGTCCACAGTTCGGCCACGTCTTCCAACGGCAACCGCACCGACATCTCCACTTCGATGCCGTCGCACTGCACGGTCCAGGCGACGTCGCCCTGGCCGACCGAGAAAGCGAACGCGTCCGGCGCACGATTCACCGGCGCGTGCGGCACGGAGAACAACAGGTCTTCGTCCTCATCCTTGACGTAGCAGAAGCGGCCGGGATGGTGCGCGTAATACGGCTGCTCCGGCTGCATGAAGCTCTTGGCTTCCAGCGTCGGCGCATGCGCGTACTTGGCCGGCTCCGGCTGCATGAACTGCGCGGTAGCGTAGCCGCGGCAGTTCAGCTGCAGCAGCATCCGCCGGTTCCACAGGAAGGTGGAGGCCTGCGGCATCGCAGTGGGACTGCTCAGAACGAAACGCCGGCCCTGTTCCTGGAAGCCATAAGGGACAGCCGGGTCGACAACACCGCTCATGCCGCCGTCTCCCGCCGCGCCTGCAGTTCCGCTTCGACCTGCGCCAGCGCGGCGTCATCCAGCGGGTAGGCCCGCATCACCCACACCGCCAGCAGCGCCACTACGCCCGGGATCACGGTCAGCAGCAGCACGATGCCCAGGCGCGAGGCGTCGGACTGGGCCTGGTTGGCGATGTAGCCCATCGCCGCCAGCATCCAGGCGATCGCCGCCGAAGCCACCGCGCCGCCCAGCTTCTGCGAGAAAGCTGCGGCGGCGAAGGTCATCGCGGTGGCGCGGCGCCCGGTCTTCCACTCGGTGTAGTCGGCGCAATCGGCATACATGGAGAACGCCAGCGGCGACTTCGGCCCCAGCAGCAATCCGACCAGGGTGTTGAGCGCGAACGTCACCCAGATCTGTTCCCTGGGCACGAAGTACATCGCGCAGCTGATCACGCCGACCCCGGCCATCAGCCCCATCATCAGCCGCCGTTTGTCCATCAGGCGGGTCAGCAGCGGCGTCAGCGCCGCGCCGATGGCCAGCGCCACCGAATAGCTGCCGAGGAACAGGCCGGTCAGCTCCGGCCGGCTTACGTAGTACTTGAGGTAGTACACCAGCGAGCCGCTACGCATCACGATCGTCACCATGATCACCAGCGCCAGCACGAACAGCACCAGCCAGGGCTTGTTGCTCAGCAGGTCGAGCACGTCCTGACGCATCGTGCTGCGCTGTTGCGGCGGCGGCTCGATCCGCTCGCGGGTGTTGGCGAACACGGCCACGAAGGTGGCGATTGCGATGACTCCATACAGGGCCATGGTCAGTTGCCAGCCAAGCTGCTCGTCGCCGCGGCCGAGCCAGCGCACCAGGTCCAGGGTCAGCCAGTTGACCAGGGTAGTGCCGGCGAAGGCGGCGATGAAACGGAAACTGATCAGCGTGGTGCGTTGCTGGCTGTCGGCGGTCATGACCCCGGACAGCGCCGAGTACGGCATGCTCAGCACGGTGTAGACGAACATCATCAGGGTGAAGGTGGCATAGGCCCACAGCAGGCGCCCGCCGCCCCCCAGGTCCGGGACCGTCCAGGTCAGCACGCCGGTGATCGCAAGCGGTACCGCGGCGAACAGCAGGTACGGCCGGAAACGGCCCCAGCGGGTACGGGTGCGATCGGCGATCGCGCCCATGAACGGGTCGGCCACCGCATCGACCAGTTTGGTCACCAGCATCATCGTGCCGACCGCGCCGGCGGCCAGGCCCATCACGTCGGTGTAGAAGATCAGCAGGAAGGCAGAGATGTTGGCCCAATAGAGATTGAAGCCGAAGTCGCCGATGCCGTAGCTGATCTTCTCGCGCAACGGCAGGCGTGCCCCATCCGCGGTCGCGCGCGGGCTTCCGGCTGGTGCCCCGGCGGGTGCCGTGTCCTGGTCCTGCGTCATGCGTTTGCTCCGGAAGACCGGCATGTCGGCGCACCTCGCGCGCATGCACCGGCTGTTGACCGCATTTCAGCTTGCCGCCATCGCGCGGTGCAGGCAAGCCGGCGGTCCATGCGGCGCGACACGGCATACACTCGCAGGCCCGAGGTGTGGAGCGCCGCCATTGGTTTCCAGCTGGGTCCTGCTATTGGTATCGGTCGGCTATGCCGCGCTGCTGTTCGGCGTGGCGTGGTGGGGCGACCGGCGCCCGATGTATCCGGACCGTCCCTGGTTGCGCCCGGTGGTCTACAGCCTGGCGCTGGCCGTCTATTGCTCCTCATGGACCTTTTACGGCGCGGTGGGCAGCGCGGTGCGCAACGGCATCGGTTACTTGCCGATCTATCTGGGCCCGCTGCTGTTGCTGCTGTTCGGCTGGCGCATCATCGAACGGCTGGCGCTGATCGCGCGCAGCCAGAACACGGTTTCCATCGCCGACTTCATATCGTCGCGCTACGGCCGTTCGCGCCGGCTGGCGGCGCTGGTCACGGTGATCGCGCTGATCGGCGTGGTGCCGTACTTGGCGCTGCAGTACAAAGCGGTGGCGCTGAGCCTGGGCGTGCTGACCGGCCAGGACGCGCAGAACAGCGGTTTCTTCACTGACCCTGCCTTGTATGTGGCGCTGTTGATGGCGCTGTTCGCGGCGTTGTTCGGCACCCGGCAAGTGGACGCCACCGAGCACCACCACGGCATGATGCTGGCCATCGCGCTGGAGTCTGTGGTGAAGCTGGTGGCGATGATCATCGTGGGCGTATTTGCCTACGTGTGGCTGGGCGGTCAGGCGCTGCACGTGGAGCAGTCCGCACGGACTCTGTTCGAAAACGCGCCGCCGGTGGGTTTCTTCACCCAGACCCTGCTCGGCTTCCTGGCCATCGTGTGCCTGCCGCGCCAGTTCCATGTGGCGGTGGTGGAATGCAGCGACATCGGCGATATCCGCAAGGCGCGCTGGCTGTTCGGCATCTACCTGGTGCTGATCTCGGTGATGGTGGTGCCGATCGCCGCTGCGGGCGTGGCCATGTTCGGTAGCGCCGGCGGCATTGCCAGCGACACCTTCGTGCTGGCGCTGCCGTTGACCGCAGGCAACAACGCGTTGGCGCTGGTGGCGTACATCGGCGGATTCTCGGCGGCCACCGGCATGGTGATCGTGGCCAGCATCGCCCTGGCCACCATGGTCAGCAACGATCTGGTAATGCCGGTACTGCTGCGGCGCGGCTGGGCCGAGCGCCATGCCGAGGCCGACGTGGCTTCGCGCGTGCTGTGGATACGCCGGCTGGCGATCCTGATGCTGGCGTTGTGCGCCTATGCCTACTACCGCACCAGCAGCAACGACAATTCGCTGGCCTCCTACGGGCTGATCGCGTTCGTGGCAGTCGCCCAGTTCGCGCCCGGACTGATTGGCGGCCTGTATTGGCGCGGCGCCAGCCGGCGCGGTGTGGAAATCGGCATGCTGGTCGGCTTCGCCACCTGGATCTACACACTGTTGCTGCCGACGTTGTCGGCCTCCGGCTGGCTGGGGCCGGAATGGCTGAAGACCGGGCCGTACGACATCCACTGGCTGCGCCCCCAACAGCTGTTCAACCTCACCGGTTGGGATCCGCTGACCCACGGCACCTTCTGGTCGCTGCTGCTCAATACGGCGGTGATGATGCTGGTGTCCGCGCGTTGGCGGCCCAGCGTGGACGAACGTTTGCGTATCGCCCCGTTCCTGGATCCGTATGCGCAACGGCAGGCGCTGGTGGCAAGCGAATGGCCGGGCAACGTGCGCGTGTCGGATCTGCTGTCGCTGGCCGAACGCATCGTCGGCGAGCGCCATGCGCGCCGCGCCTTCGCCGAGCAGGCCACCACCCTGCAGCGCGAACTGCAACCGACCGCCGCCGCCGACCGCGCCTGGGTGCAGTTCACCGAACGCCTGCTGGCCGCGGCGATCGGTGCGGCCTCGGCGCGCCTGGTGCTGACCAGCGTGCTGCGCGGATCGGGCATGGAACTGGGCGAAGTGGTGGCGGTGCTGGACGAAGCGGGACAGGAATTGCGCTTCAATCGCGAAATCCTTTCGACCACGCTGGAGAACATCAGCTCGGGCGTCAGCGTGGTCGATCCCGATATGCGCCTGGTGGCGTGGAACCGCCGCTACCAGCTGATGTTCGGTTATCCGCAAGGCATGCTTTACGTGGGTCGCCCGGTGGCGGATCTGATCCGCTACAACGCCGAACGCGGCGAGCTGGGCGGCGGCGAGCTGGAAGAACAGATCGCCAAACGCATCAGCTACATGCGCGTGGGTTCGCCGCACATCTTCGAGCGCGTGCGCAGCGACGGCAGCGTGATCGAGATGCGCGGACAGGCGCTGCCCGGCGGCGGCTATGTCACCAGCTACAACGACATCACCGATTTCAAGCGCGCCGAAAACGCGCTGCTGGAAGCCAATGAGAACCTGGAGCAGCGCGTGGCCGACCGCGGGCGCGAAGCCGAGGCCGCGCAGCAGTCGAAGACGCGGTTCCTGGCCGCGATCAGCCATGACGTGCTGCAACCGCTGAATGCGGCACGGCTGTTCACCTCTGCGCTGCGCGACAGCGACGAGCCGGCCGAACAACGTCACTTGGCCGAACGCGTCGACGCCTCGTTGCGCGCGGCGGAAGAATTGCTGGACGGGTTGCTGGACGTCTCGCGACTGGATGCCGGCGGCATGCACACCGAGATCGACGATTTCGACGCCGGCGCGCTGCTTCGCGAACTAGCTTCCCAATACGCGCCGGTCGCCGCCGGCCGCGGCCTGGATCTGCGCGTACACGCCTCGGCGCAGCCGGTGCGCAGCGACCGCCGGTTGTTGCGCCGCGTGCTGCAGAACTTCATCGCCAATGCGCTGCGCTACACCCGTAGCGGCCGCATCGTGCTGGGCATGCGTCCGCGTGGAGAGACTCTGGAACTGCAGGTGTGGGATACCGGCCCCGGCATTCCCGAACACCACATGCGCCAGATCTTCGAGGAGTTCCATCGCTATCCCCAGCCCTTCGACTGGGGCGAGCAGGGCCTGGGATTGGGCTTGTCCATCTGCCAGCGCATCTCGCGGCTGCTCGGCCACGATCTGGGTGCGCATAGCCAGGTCGACCACGGCAGCATGTTCTCGATCACGGTGCCGCGCGCGGCCTTCGCCGCCGACTCCATCCGCGACGCCGCGCCCTTGCCGCGCGCGGCGGACTCGCTGGCCGGGCTGCGCGTGCTGTGCCTGGACAACGACCAGGAAATCCTGGACGGCATGCGCGCCCTGCTGGGCCGCTGGCAGGTGGAAGTGATCACGGCGGCCACCGTGGACGAAGCCTTGCGGAAAATCGATCGGGCTCCGACCGTGATGCTGGTCGACTACCACCTGCACGACCGTATGGACGGACTGGAAGCTCTGGATGCCTTGCAAGCCGCCAGCGCGTCGCCGATCACCGGTGCCCTGCTCACCGCAGACGGCCGCGACGAACTCAAGCAGCGCGCGCGCGAGCGCGGTTACCGGTTGCTGACCAAACCGGTGAAGCCGGCCTCGTTGCGGGCGTTCCTGGCCGCGCACCACCAGACGCTGACGGTGTGAGCGGCGTCAGCTGCGCATGTCGCGTCTTCGCAAATGGGCCAGAGGGCTGAAGCAGCAGACTTTGGTCGTGTACTTCGCGGCTCGCGACCCACGCACCCCCTGGCTCGCCCGTTTGCTGGCGCTTGGGGTCGCGGCGTACGCGCTTAGTCCCATCGACCTGATCCCCGACTTCATTCCCATACTGGGCTATCTGGACGATCTGGTGATTGTTCCCTTGGGATTGATGCTGGTCTTGCGCCTTATTCCAGCCGATGTTGCTGCCAGTTCGCGGGCCAAGGCCAGCGACGCCATGGACAAGCCGACCAGTCCTGCCATGGCGGTAATCATCGTGGCCATCTGGATTATCGCGCTAGGTGTGCTGGGCCTTTGGGCGTGGCGGGCATTGCACCGCTGACAACTCATTGGGCAGAGTCGTTACGGTTGCGGGCGGGTAATTGACGGCGGGCCAGCTTTGTTCAGGCGCTCGTTATGCATCAAGCCGGGATGGCATGGCATAAGGTGGACGTTGCGGGATCTTCGCCACTTCTATGCAGTCGCGGCCTTTGCGTTTGGCCTCGTACAGCGCGGCGTCGGCGACACTGATCCAGTCGGTCACGTTGGCGATGGAATTATTGATCTCGGCCAAGCCAATGCTGACGGTGCAGCGCAGGTCGATGCCGGGAAAAACGTAAGCCGCCACCTGCCTGCGCAGGCGCTCGGCGGCGACGATGGCTTCTTCCCAATGGGTTTCGGGCATGACGATGCCGAACTCGTCGCCGCCGTAGCGTCCGCCGGTGTCCATGTCGCGCAGGCAGGCCTTCATCAGGCGCGCGAACTCCTCGATCACCGCATCGCCCACGGTATGGCCGTAGCCGTCGTTGATCTGTTTGAAGTAATCGATGTCGATCAGGATCAGCACCGCCGGCCGGCCCGCGCGTACGAAGCGGTTGAATTCCACTGTGGCCGCGTACTGCCACTGCTGCCGGTTCATCAGGCCAGTGGCGGCGTCGAAGCGCGAAGTCTTCTCGAACATGCGTTTTTGGCGCAGCGTCTGTTGCGCCAGCAGGCGGCTGGCGGCGCCGATCGCCAGCGGATAGACGATAAGCAGCGGCAGGCAAGCCAGCATGGTGCGGTAGCTGGTGTAGGGCTCGAAACGGAAACCCATCAGCGCGCTGGTGACCAGACAGGTCAGCGCCATCAACGCCAGGGTCTTGGCGCCGAAGCGGCGGCCGCCGACGATCACCTTGTCCATGGTCAGCATCACCGCCAGCAGCACGCTGGGCAGGGTGTCGAAAGCCATCGCCGCGATCCAGAAACCGCCGAATGCGGCATCGACCATCAGGTTGCGGTATTCGGCCTTGATCGGGTCGCGGCTGCGCAGGACGTGCGCATAGGCCAGGTGCGGCCAGAGCAGGCCGTCGAATATCAGCAGTCCCCATAACCAGGGAGCGGCCCCGTGTTCGTACATGACCGCGGCCACGCACAGCACGCCGATCCCCAGCCCGATCATGCGCAACGGGTATATGCGTCTGCCGAAATTGGTACGACGGGATTCGCCGCGGTCGCTATCCATCCACCTGTCCGGAAAGCCGGCACGCACCAAGCGGGCCCCATCGCACCATCGTAGCGCGGCCATGCCGGCGCCCCGGGTGCAATTTGTGCGCGACGTTACATTTTCATGCCTGTCGGATGCAAATCAAGCCCAGGCAGGAAAGGCGTCAGTCCTGCTCTTCCGGCGGCAACACCATGGCTTCGGGATCGACCGACAGACGCCCTGCCATCAGCACCGCCTGCGTGCGGTTGGTTACCCCCAGCTTGCGCAGAATGGCGGTGACGTGGGCCTTGATGGTGGCCTCGGACACGCCCAGGTCGTAGGCGATCTGTTTGTTCAAACGCCCCGCGCCCAGCATCTGCAGCACGCGGAATTGCTGCGGGGTGAGATCGCGCAGGCGTTGGGCCACTTCGTATTCGTCGCGACCGATGCCGGGTGCGGCAAGCGCTTCCGGCGGCGCCCAGCGTTCGCCGTCCAGCACCAGGCCGATCGCTTCGCCGATGGTTTCCGAGGCGGCCGACTTGGGAATGAAACCCAGAGCGCCGTGGTCCAGCGCGCGCCGCATCACGCTGGGTTCTTCGCGCGCGGACACCACCACCACCGGCAGTTGCGGATGCAGCACCCGCAGGTGCACCAGCGCGTTGAAACCCTGCGCGCCCGGCATGTTGAGATCCATCAACAGCAGATCGGCGTCGGGGTGCGCGTCGACCAAGGCATAGAGCGCATCGACGCTGTCGGCCTCATGCAGCTTCACCCCCGGCATCACCCGCTGCACCGCACCGCGCAGGGCTTCGCGGAACAGGGGATGGTCGTCGGCGATGAGCAGGGTGGTCATGGGCCTCGGCATCAGTGAAAACGTTCGTCATCCCAGCGAACGCTGGGATCCATCTTGACTTTGATGTCGTATCCACCTGACCAGCCCAAGATCAAAATGGATCCCAGCGTTCGCTGGGATGACGACGGGAGGGTCATGGCGGATCGCTGCTTCAAGGTCTATTTCACCTTGCGCTCTGCCACCAGCGATTCGACTACGGAAGGATCGGCCAGGGTGGAGGTATCGCCCAACTGGTCCGGCGCGTTTTCGGCGATCTTGCGCAGGATGCGGCGCATGATCTTGCCCGAGCGCGTCTTCGGCAAGCCCGGCGCCCATTGCAGATGGTCGGGCGAAGCGATAGGGCCGATTTCCTTGCGGACCCAGGCCACCAGTTCCTTCCGCAACTCGTCGGTCTGCGCTTCGCCCGCGATCAGGGTGACGTAGGCGTAGATGCCCTGGCCCTTGATGTCGTGGGGGAAACCGACCACTGCCGCTTCGGCCACCTTGGGATGCGACACCAGCGCGCTCTCCACTTCGGCGGTGCCGATGCGGTGGCCGCTGACGTTGATCACATCGTCGACGCGGCCGGTGATCCAGTAGTACCCGTCTTCGTCGCGACGGCAGCCGTCGCCGGTGAAATAAGTGCCGGGGTAGGTGCGGAAATAGGTGTCGATGAAGCGCGGATGGTCGCCGTAGACGCTGCGCATCTGGCCGGGCCAGGAATCAAGCAGCACCAGATTGCCTTCGGCGGCACCTTCGAGGATTTCGCCATTGGCATCGACCAGTGCCGGCTGCACGCCGAAGAAAGGCAGCGTGGCCGAGCCAGGCTTGAGGTCGATGGCCCCGGCCAGCGGAGTGATCAAAATGCCGCCGGTTTCGGTTTGCCACCAGGTATCGACGATGGGGCAGCGCGAATCGCCTACTACTTCGTAGTACCAGCGCCAGGCTTCGGGATTGATCGGCTCGCCGACGCTGCCGAGCAGGCGCAGCGAACTGCGCGAGGTCTTCTTCACCGGCGCTTCGCCTTCGCGCATCAGCGCGCGGATGGCGGTAGGGGCGGTGTAGAAGATCGTGACTTTGTGTTTGTCGATGACTTCCCAGAAGCGCGACACGTTCGGATAGTTGGGCACGCCCTCGAACATCACCGCGGTGGCGCCGTTGGCCAGCGGGCCGTAGATGATGTAGCTGTGCCCGGTGACCCAGCCGACATCGGCGGTGCACCAATAGATGTCGTCTTCGCGAAGGTCGAAAACGGCTTCATGCGTATAGCTGGCGAACAGCAGATAGCCGCCGGTGGTGTGCAGCACGCCCTTGGGTTTGCCGGTGGAACCGGAGGTGTAGAGGATGAACAGCGGATCTTCCGCATTCATGCGCTCGGGTTCGCATTCGGCCGGCTGGCCTTCGACCACCGCATCGAACCAGCGGTCGCGCGGCATCTGCATGTCCACCGCGCCGCCGGTGTGGCGCACCACCAGCACGGTTTCCACCGTATTGGTGCCGGGCAGTTTCAAGGCGGCGTCGACATTGGCCTTCAGCGGCACCTTCTTGCCGCCGCGCAGGCCTTCGTCGGCGGTGATGATGAGCTTGCTGGCGCAGTCGGCCACGCGGTCGGCGATAGAGTTGGGCGCGAAGCCGCCGAATACCACCGAATGGATGGCGCCGATGCGGGCGCAGGCCAGCATGGCCACAGCCGCGTCGGGAATCATCGGCAGGTAGATGGTGACGCGGTCGCCTTTCTGTACGCCCAGGTTGCGCAAGGCGTTGCCCAGCCGGCAGACGCGTTCGTACAGTTCGCGATAAGTGACGTTGTAAGAAGGACTGTCGGGACTGTCCGGCTCGAACAGCAACGCGGTCTTGTCGCCGCGCTTCTCCAGCTGCCGGTCCAGGCAATTGACGCTGGCGTTCAATTCGCCATCGGCGAACCAGCGGATATGGAAATCCTTGAGGTCGTAGCTGACGTCCTTGATCTGCGTGGGCGACTTGAACCAGTCGAGCCGGGTTGCGACCCGCCCCCAGAATCTTTCGGGGTCTTCGATGGATTCGCGATAGTCGCGCTCGTAGGCATTGCGGTCGATGCGCGCCTTGGCGGCTAATTCCGGATCGACGGGGTATTTCGGATTGACGGCGTGCGGATCAGACATGGGGCCCTTCCCTGCAGACCAATGCTGCAAGCGCTATTGATGGTGATGGACAGGAGGTTAAGGGAGCGATGCGCGCCAGTTTGACGCATTCGCCCATGACGCGATGCAGCAACGTCATTAGACCATCGTCGTATCCGTGCGCATAGGCCGCCATTCATGCGGACGCTTTCGACTAATGGCGAATAGGCGCGGCCGACGGGCGCGCGCAGTCTGCGGCGCAACCGTGCGCTCTGCGCGGCCCATCACGCATTATCGGGAGAGGGATAATGAGCAAACGCATCGCATCGATGTCGCGCCGTCCATTGGCCGCGGCACTGTTCGTCGCGCTGATCGCGCCGGGCATGGCCTTCGCCGAAACCGCGAAGGAAAAGGAACTGGAAGCACGCGTCGCCCAGCTGGAACAGCAGGTCCAGGCCTTGCTGTCTTCGCAACAGCAGCAACAGACGGCGATCGCAGATACGCAGACCCAGATCACCGAGGTCAAGACCGCGCAGGCGGCGCCGGCCGATGGCAAGCCGCGCATCCAGACCGGGCCGATCATGCCGGGCGCCAACCCGGGCACGTCGTTCACCTACGGCGGCTTCATCAAGATGGACGGCATGTACACCGACACCAGCGACGGCCGTATCGCCGATGGTTCCTCGGGGCGCCTGTTCTACCTGCCCAGCTCCATTCCGGTAGGCGGCCCCACCGCCGACGGCGGCGACCCGTACACCGACTACCACGCGCAGTTCTCGCGCTTCTGGTTCAGCGCCGACCACACCACCGACAAGGGCGACAAGATCAAGGCGTATATCGAAGCCGACATGTTCGGCGGCGGCAGCAACGCCCTGGCCGGCAACGAAACGGCGACCAACACCTATGCGGTCTCTCTACGCCAGGCCTATGTGAGCTGGAACGGCTGGCTGGCCGGCCAGACCTGGTCCAACTTCCAGGACGTGGCGGCGTTGCCGGACGCGGTGGATTTCGTCGGCACCACCGACGGCACCATCTTCGTGCGCCAGGCGCAATTGAGATACACCAAGGGTCCGTGGTCGTTCTCGGCAGAAAACCCGCAGACCACCATCACGCCCTATCTCAACAACGGCGCGCGCTTCAACAGCGGGGACAACGTGATCCCGGACATCACCGCGCGCTGGATCGCCAAGGGCGATTGGGGCCATTTCACCGTCGCCGGCCTGCTGCGCCAGTTCAAGTATCTGGATGAGACCGAAACCGGCGGCGCGGTCAGCGTGTCGGGCAAGTTCAACCTGGGCAAGAGCGACGACATCCGCTACGCGGTCAACGCCGGCAGCGGCATCGGCCGCTATCTGGCCTTCGGCCTGGGCAGCGACGTGGTGGTGGACGCCAATGGCGAACTAAATGCGCTGGATGGCTACGGCGGGTTCGTGGCCTGGCGCCATGTGTTCAATCCCAAGCTGCGCAGCAATCTGATGTATTCGGCAGCGATGTTCGACAACGACAAGGCCATCACCGGCTTTGGGGTGACCGAGCGTGCCCAGTCCTACCACGCCAACCTGATCTATTCGCCGTTCCCGAAACTGGACATCGGCGCCGAACTGATCTTCGGCCAGCGTGCGCTGGAGGACGATCGCGAAGGCGATCTGCGGCGCATCCACACTCACGTCAAATACAGCTTCTAACGGCCGCACCCCAACAGGAACCCTGACATGTCAACGACAGCAAACGCAGCATTGCCCAACGGCAAACCGCTGACCGCAGGCCACAAGAAAGTCATCTTCGCCTCGAGCCTGGGCACGGTATTCGAGTGGTACGACTTCTATCTGTACGGATCGCTGGCCGCGATCATCGCCAAGCAGTTCTTCTCGGCGTTGAATCCGGCCAGCGCCTTCATCTTCGCATTGCTCGCCTTCGCCGCAGGTTTTGCGGTGCGTCCGTTCGGCGCACTGGTGTTCGGCCGCATCGGCGACATGATCGGGCGCAAGTACACGTTCCTGATCACCATCGTGATCATGGGCCTGTCGACGTTCCTGGTCGGCATACTGCCCAACTACGCCACCATCGGCGTTGCCGCACCGGTGATCCTGATCGGTTTGCGGCTGTTGCAAGGCTTGGCGCTGGGCGGCGAATACGGTGGCGCTGCCACCTACGTTGCCGAGCATGCCCCGCACGGCAAGCGCGGCTTCTATACCAGCTTCATCCAGACCACCGCGACCTTGGGCCTGTTCCTGTCGCTGCTGGTGATCCTGGGCTGCCGCTATTTCCTGGGCACCGAAACATTCGAAGCCTGGGGCTGGCGGATTCCGTTCCTGGTGTCGGTGGTGCTGCTGGGCGTGTCGGTGTGGATCCGTCTGCAACTGAGCGAATCGCCGCTGTTCCAGGAAATGAAGGACCAGGGCAAGACCTCCAAAGCACCGATCACCGAGAGCTTCTTCTCCAAGAACGGCAAGATTGCGCTGCTGGCGCTGCTGGGCGCCACCGCCGGCCAGGCCGTGGTCTGGTATGCGGGCCAGTTCTACGCGCTGTTCTTCCTGACCCAGACGCTGAAGATCGACGCCACCACGGCCAACCTGCTGATCGCCGGCAGCCTGATTATCGGCACGCCCTTCTTCATCCTTTTTGGGTGGTGGTCGGACAAGATCGGGCGCAAGCCGATCATTCTCGGCGGCTGCCTGATCGCCGCGCTGACGTTCTTCCCGATCTTCAAGGGACTCACGCACTACGGCAATCCGGCGATGGAGGAAGCGGTGGCGACCAGTCCGGTGGTGGTGGTGGCCGATCCGGCGACCTGCAGCTTCCAGTTCGACCCGGTGGGCAAGAAAGTGTTCACCAGCAGCTGCGATATCGCCAAGGCCGCTCTGGCCAAGGCGGGCATCAGCTACTCCAACCAGGATGCGGCCGCCGGTACCGTTGCGCATATCAACGTCGGAACGGCCAAGGTGGAAGCATTCGAAGGCGCCGGTCTGGATCCTGCGGCGTTCAAGACCAGGACGGAGGATTTCGGCAAGGCGCTGAAGGCCGACCTGACTACCGCCGGCTATCCGGAGAAGGCCGATCCGGCGCGCATCAACAAACCGATGGTGCTGGTGCTGCTGACCATCCTGGTCATCTACGTCACCATGGTCTATGGACCGATCGCGGCGTGGCTGGTGGAACTGTTCCCCACCAAGATCCGCTACACGTCCATGTCGCTTCCGTACCACATCGGCAACGGGTGGTTCGGCGGTTTCCTGCCGACCATCGCTTTCGCCATGGTGGTGGCGAGCGGCAACATCTATCAGGGCCTGTGGTATCCGATCGTGATCGCGGCGATGACCCTGGTGATCGGCACGCTGTTCCTGCCGGAAACCAAAGACGTCGATATCACCAAGTAAGCATCGCCCCCGTTGCCGGACCTCGTCCGGACTTGCCTGGCGCCGACCCAAAAGGGTCGGCGCTTTTTTTTGCGGCAACGCCAAGCACTTTTGTCGAGCCTGCCCCGTACTGGATACGGGGGCGGGCATTGCCCGCCGCTCCTGGCGCAAGGCCGGCGGGCAATGCCCGCCCTACGCCCTTCTCCCAAGTTGGATAACAGCTTTCCTGCTCCGGCCGCGTATCACTGCGGCGGCGCGGCCAGCTCTTTTGCGCTCAGGCTGCCGTCGCGATTGAGATCCTGCTTCTTGAAGGTGGCGGTCAGGCGCTCGCGATGCTGCTGGCGTGTGATCGTCTGCCCTTTGCCGCCCGGAAGTTCATCAGCGGTGAGTGCGCCATCGTGGTTGAGATCGCGCGCATCGAAGGCGTAACTCATCCAGTCCAGGTATTCGATCTGGCTGACGCGACCGTCGCCGTCGCCGTCCATGCGCGCAAGGTAATCGCTGGTAGCGTCGACCTGGGCGAAAGCCGCAACCGGGAATAGTGCAAGAAGCAAAAGCGGTGCGAGCTTGAGAGCTACCTTTCGCCTTTGTAGGAGCGGGCCCTGCCCGCGACGCATCGCGACAAGATCCCGCCAGGAGCGTCGCGGGCAGGGCCCGCTCCTACAGCAATGCCCGGCGCCGGACATCAATGCGCTGCCAGCGCGTAACCTTTCAGACGTGCCGAATATTCCTGCAGCGCACGGATGCCGCTGGCTTCGGCTTCATGGCACCAGGCCTGCAGCTGCTTCAATCGCTCGGACGCATCGTGGGTGCGCGCTTCCAGCAGGGCGGCCAGACGCGCGCGGTGTTCGACCAGCGCCTGGATGCGGGGGCGTTGCGAGACCCAGCGCTGCAGTTGTTCGCGCGCATCGGGTTGCAGCCAGCGGCCGTCGTCGGCCAGTCCCTTGCGCAGCCGGCGCGGCAGCAGCCGGCGCAGTTTCTCGCCGGCAAGACGCGCTTCTTCCTTCAACGCCGGTTTCAGCACGTTGCGCTGATACTCGGTCATGGCCAAAAAGCGGTGCGACAGCAGCGCTTTCAACGTATCGCCGTCGGGCACGGAAATATTGGGGCGGATATCCAGGGTGGGCGCCACGCGCAGCACCTTGGCCAGACCCACCGCCTCCATCGCCTTGATCGCGGCCCAGCCGATATCCACTTCCCAGCGCCGCATCGAGAAGCGCGCAGAACTTGGAAAAGCGTGATGATTGTTGTGCAGCTCTTCGCCGCCGATCCACACGCCCCAAGGAGTCAGGTTGGTGGAAGTGTCGGCCGATTCGAAATTGCGGTAACCCCACCAATGGCCGAGACCGTTGACCACGCCGGCGGCCCAGAACGGAATCCATGCCATCTGCAGGGCCCATAGCGCGACGCCCGGCACGCCAAACAGGATCGAATTCACGAACAGCAATGCGACCGGACCGGCAATGGGGTGCGCGGTGTAGAGACGACGTTCGATCCAGTCGTCCGGTGCGCCCTTGCCGTATTGCTCTATGTCCGCGCGCTGCCAGCGCGCTTCGCGGTACAGCTCCACTCCGCGCCAGAACACGTTGCCGATGCCCTTGAACTGCGGACTATGCGGATCTTCCTCGGTCTCCACCTTGGCGTGGTGCTTGCGGTGGATGGCCACCCATTCCCTGGTGATCATGGAGGTGGTCAGCCAGGTCCAGAAACGGAAGAAGTGGCTGACCAGCGGATGGAAATCCACGCCGCGATGGGCCTGGCTGCGGTGCAGGTACAAGGTGACCGAGAAGATGGTCAGCTGGGTGAAGACCAGCAGCACGGCGAGCATGCCCAGCCAGCCCAGCCCCACCAGGCCTCCGGACAGGAAGTCGAACAGGAAATCGGGCATTACGGGCTCCGGCAGGCGGCCCGCCGGCGGGTCCGGCGGCGACAAGGACAATGATGGGGGCAGATGCGGCAAACTTCACCCATCGGCGGCGTATGGTGTTCATTCGCCGCACTGCCCTTTCTCGCTTTTCGAATTTTCGTCACAGTCCCCATGCCCTCTCTTTCCTCCGGGCCCGCCCGGAACACGTTTGCCGCCCCTCTGATCGAACTGGACCGCGCCACCGTGGTGCGCGGCGATGCGGCCGTCCTGCAGGCGCTGTCGCTGCGGATCGTGGCTGGCCAGCACACCGCTGTGCTGGGCCCCAACGGCAGCGGCAAATCCAGTTTCATCAAGCTGATCAACCGCGAGCTGTACCCGCTGGCGCGCGAAGGCCAATCGCCGGTGAAGGTGATGGGGCAGGAGCGCTGGAATGTGAACGAGTTGCGCACGCGTTTGGGCGTGGTCACCGGCGATCTCACCCGCGACTTGCTGGACATGCCGCACCTGGATGTGGAAACGGCCGTGCTCACCGGTTTCTTCGCCAGTTTCGTGTTGCCTACCGATGCGGAAGTCAGCGCGCCCATGCGCGAACGCACCCGCGAGGCCTTGCAGCGGGTAGGCGCCGGCGCGTTGATCGCACGGCAGGTGGCGGAGATCTCCACCGGTGAAATGCGCCGCGTTTTGATCGCGCGCGCGCTGGTGCACCAGCCACAGGCGCTGTTGCTGGACGAGCCCACCGCGGGACTGGACCTGGTGGCGCAGCGCGATTTCCTGCAACTGCTGAAGGAGCTGGCCGGGCAAGGCATCACCCTGGTGCTGGTGACGCACCATATCGAGGAGATCATCGCGGAGATCGACCGGGTGATCCTGCTGCGTGATGGCGGGGTTTATGCGGACGGGGATCGGGCTAGTACGCTGACTGCCAATAATTTGTCGGCGGTGTTCGGAGGTGAATTGCAGGTGCGGCAGGAAGGCGAGCGTTATTTCGCTTCAAGTGCGTAACGACGAAAAAACCTGGTCGTCATCCCAGCGAACGCTGGGATCCATCTTGATCTTGCTCTGCGCGCCGCCATAGTTTGAATCACACGACAAAGTCAAAATCAAAATGGATCCCAGCGTTCGCTGGGATGACGATACGAAGGTCTGACAGGACACGACGAAGGCCTTGTCGCACACGACAAACCGAGTCCCACACCCCATGCCCGAACTCCCCGAAGTAGAAACCACCCGCCGCGGCCTCGCCCCGCATCTGGAAGGCAAGCGCATCCGCGGGGTGGTGTTGCGCCGGCCCGATCTGCGCTGGCCGATCCCCAAGGAGATCGAAAGCGTTCTGCCCGGCCAGCGCATCGACGCGGTGCGTCGTCGCGCCAAATACCTATTGCTGGATACCGACGCCGGCAGCGCCCTGCTGCATCTGGGCATGACCGGCAGTTTGCGGGTGCTGCCGGCCAGCACGCCGGTCGGCGCGCACGACCATGTCGACCTGCAGCTCAGTTCCGGCCGGGTGATGCGCTTCAACGATCCGCGCCGCTTCGGCAGCCTGCTGTGGCAGCCGGCCGGGCAGACCCACGAACTGCTGCGCGATCTGGGGCCCGAACCGCTGGCCGACGAATTCGACGGCGACTATCTGTTCGCGCGCAGCCGCAACCGCAAGGCCTCGGTGAAGACCTTCCTGATGGACCAGGGCGTGGTGGTGGGCGTGGGCAATATCTACGCCGCCGAAAGTCTGTTCCGCGCGGGCATCTCGCCGCTGCGCGCCGCCGGCAAGGTATCGCGCGAGCGCTACGCGGCCCTTGCCACGGCGGTGAAGGACGTCCTTGCCTACGCCATCACCCGCGGCGGCACCACTTTGCGCGACTTCATCAGTCCCGACGGCGCACCGGGCTATTTCGAACAGGAGCTCTCGGCCTATGGGCGCGGCGGGCAGCCTTGCCCCAACTGCGGGCGCCCGTTGAAATTCGCCAACATCGGCCAGCGCGCCAGCGTCTGGTGCGGCCACTGCCAGCGCTGATCGCCCTTGGTCACGCCGGGCACGGCGTTTGGGGCTATATTCCGTCCCTGCATTCTTGGGGAATGACGATGGCCGACGCAGCAGATATCACCGTATGGCTGGATTCGGCGCGCAGTGGCGACCGCGCCGCGCTGGACCATGTGCTGTCCACGCTCTATCAGGAGCTCCACACCATGGCGCGGCGCCAGCTGTCCGGCCAGCATGGCTACACGCTGGATGCGACCGCGCTGGTGCACGAGTCCTACCTCAAGCTGATCGGCAGCAGTAGCAACGCCAAGTTCGACGACCGCGCGCACTTCTTCGCCTATGCCGCTTCATCGATGCGCAGCGTGGTGGTGGATTACGCGCGCAACCGGCTGGCGCGCAAACGCGGCGGCGACCTCAAGCGCGTGGCCGAGATTCCCGAAGACGTCGAAGGCCCGCTGCGCCTGGATGAAGACATGCTGGCGCTCAACGATGCGCTGGACAAGCTTTCCGCAGCCGACGAGCGTTTGGCCCAAGTGGTGGAAATGCGCTACTTCGCTGGCCTCTCCGAACTGGAAATCGCCGAGTTGCAGCAGCGCTCCGAGCGCAGCATCCGCCGCGACTGGCAGAAGGCGCGGCTGTTCCTGTTGGCGGCGATGCAGGACGACTGACCCCGGCTTCGGTGAGGCGCGCCCATGGATGCCGAGCGCTGGCAACGTCTGTCTCCGCTGCTCGACGTGTTGCTCGAGCTTGGCGCGGAGGCGCGCGCCAAGCAGCTGCAGATCCTGAAGGACCAGGACCCCGGGCTGGCTGAAGATCTGGAAAAACTGCTGGCGCTGGAAGACGACAGCGACGACTTCATGGCCCAGCCGCTGCTCGACAAGCCGGGTCAGCCGCAAACCGGCACCATGGTCGGTCCCTACCGGATGGAGTCGGTGCTGGGCGAAGGCGGCATGGGCATGGTCTGGCTGGCTTCGCGCGCCGACGGATTGTACGAACGCAAAGTCGCCCTGAAGTTGTTGCGCCCGGGTCTGGCCGACCCCAATCTGCGGCTGCGCTTCAGCCGCGAACGCGAAATCCTGGCACGCCTGGCCCATCCCAACATCGCGCGCTTGCTGGATGCCGGCATCGGCAGCGAGGGGCAACCCTACCTGGCCCTGGAATACGTGCAGGGCATCCCCATCACCGACTACTGCCAGGCGCATGGCCTGTCGGTGGACACGCGGCTGAAACTGTTCCTGCAGGTCTGCGAAGCGGTCAGCCACGCGCACGCCAACCTCATCGTCCATCGCGACCTCAAGCCGTCCAATATTCTGGTCACCCCTACCGGCGAAGTGCGGCTGCTCGATTTCGGCATCGCCAAGCTGCTGGACGACAACGAACCGGTCCCCGTGCATCCGCGCACCGAAGTGCGATCGTTCACCCTGCACTACGCGGCACCGGAACAAGTGCGCGGCGAACTGGTCACCACCATGACCGACGTGTATTCGCTGGGCGTGGTGTTGTACGAGCTGCTGGCCAACACCAAGCCCTATCGCCTGCGCCGGCAGACCGATGCCGAATGGGAGCAGGCCATTCTCGCGGTGGAACCGCTGAAACCGTCGCTGGCCACGCAACGCCCCACCGACGGCGGGCCTGTTCAAGCCAATGCCAGGCGCCAGGCGCGGCGTCTCAGCGGCGACCTGGACAACATCGCGCTCAAGGCCCTGGCGAAATTGCCCGAGCACCGCTACGCCTCGGTCGAAGCCCTTTCGCAGGATCTGCAAAGGCATCTGCAGGGCAGGCCCGTATTGGCCCGGCCGCAAAGCCTGACCTACCGCGTGAACAAATATGTTTCGCGCCATCGCTGGGGCCTGGCCGTCGGTGCCTTGATCGCCTCTGTGCTCCTGCTGGCGTTGGCGGCCAGCATCTGGCAAAGCCGGCAGGCCATGCGCGAGACCGCGCGCGCGCAGGCCATGCAGGATTTCGTGATCGGGCTGTTCGACAACGCCGGCGTAGCCCAGCAGGGCAACATCTTCGACGCGCGCAAGTTGCTGGTGGCCGGCGAACGCCGTGGCGAACGCGAGCTGGCCGATCAGCCTCTGGCGCGCGCGGAGTTGTTGGGCGTCATCGCACGCCTGCGCATCGGCCTGGGCGACTACCAGGAGGCTTTGACGTTGATAGAGCGCCAGGACGCTTTGCTGAAGCGGACGGATTCGGCGTCGGCAGGGTTGCGTCTGGAAGCGGTGACCCAGCATGGCCGCACCTTGCGTCTGCTCGACCGCACCGAGGAATGCCTGCAGGTCATGGCGCCGTTCGAATCCCAGGTTCCGGGCCTCCGCGCGCAACCGGCGCAGCAGGCCGACTTCCTTTCCCAGTACGGCCGCTGCCGGCGCCTGATGGGCGAACGCCAGACGGCCCAGCATCTGTACGAGCGGTCCCTGGCGCTGCGCCGCGAACTGAAAGACGAGACCGGTGTCGCCGAGAACCTGTACGACCTTGCCTTGATCGATAACGACCTGGGGCGCACCGACGATGCGCTGACCGGTTACGACGCGGCGTTGAAACACTTGCGCAAACATGTCGGTGCACGCAACGCGCTGGCCGTCGAAATCGAAGTCAGCCGCGGACGCCTGTTCCGCGCAAGAGGCGATACCGACCTCGCCCGCGTCACCTTCCGCCAGGCCCTGTCCATCGCAGAGGAAGTGCACGGCCCGCAACATCCGGTCACATTGACCATCCGGCGCTTGCTGGTCGCTATCCAGGTCGATCAGGAGCACTACCTCGAAGCCGAACAACAGATCGAACCGCTGTACCGGCTGACCTTGAACGCGCTGGGGCCCAACCATCGGGAAACCGGAATGGCGTTGAATACGCGGGGCGTGATCGCCTTCGAGCTGGGACGCATGAACCAGGCGATCGCCGATGTGGCCGAAGCGGTGCGCATCTGGCGAGGGGCGGCCGGCTCGCAGAACCTGCATGGCGGACTGTTCAATTACGGAATGATCCTGCATGGCGCCGGGCGCGAGAACGAAGCGCTCAAGGCGCTGCTGGAATCACGCGCGCTGCGTGCCGCGCAGTACGGCGCCAGCGACTCTTCGGTCGGCGAAGCCGACCGCATGATCGGCGAAATACTCGCTGGCCAGGGCAAGCTGGATCAGGCCGCCGTCTCCTTCGATCGGGCGGTCAAGCTCACTCGCGTGGGCTTGGGGCCCGAACATCCGCGCACGCTGTTCGCGCGGTTGTCGATGGCCCGGAACCAGGGTCGCATGGGCCAGAGTATCGCCGCGCTCAAGACGCTGGAGGCGCTGGCCACTCATCCGGGCGAGGACAGCGAGATTCCCAAACTGCAATGGAGCGCGCGTGCCTATGCCGCCGAAGTCAGGTGCCGCGACGGCCAGCACGAGCGCGCCAGACATGATCTGGACGCGCTGATAGACGAGCTGCGCGCCGCCCGTCCCGATGGCGGGGTGATCACCCGCGAAGCCGTGGCGATCCGCGCCGCTTGCCGTTGAGAAGAGGAACTATTCCTTCGCGAACGGGAACGGCGTCTGCAGCGGATCGATGCTGCCCTCGCCGCGCGCGATTCTTTTGTATTCGGCCCGGCTGACCGATACGTAGCGTTCGTTGCCGCCTATCTCGACCTGCGGCCCTTCCTGCAACGCATGCCCCTGGTCGTCCACGCGCACGGTCATGGTGGCCTTCTTGCCGGTGTGGCAGATGGTTTTTATCTCGGTCAGTTCATCGGCCCATGCCAGCAGATACTGGCTGCCTTCGAACAGTTCGCCCCGGAAATCGGTGCGCAGTCCGTAGCACAGCACCGGAATGCGCAGCTGGTCCACCACTTCGCTCAGTTGCCAGACCTGGCTGCGGGTCAGGAACTGGGCTTCGTCCACCAATACGCAGTCGAGTTTGCCGTTGGCGGCGATGTCTTCGACAAGCAAACGCTCCAGATCGGCATCGCGATCGAACGCGGTGCCTTCGGCGCTCAATCCGATACGCGACGCCACCACACCGCTGCCGGCGCGATGGTCCAGCCTGGGCGTGAGGATAGCCACCCGCATGCCGCGCTCGCGGTAGTTGTGCGCCGATTGCAGCAGGGTGGTGGTCTTGCCGGCGTTCATCGCCGAATAATAGAAATAGAGCTTGGCCATGCGCGGATGTTACTGCGTAGCCATACGGAACAACACTCGATCCCTGGTTTCAGTTCTCCGGGTCCAGCGGCGCTTCGCCTTCCTGCACCGGCACGCTTTCCAGGTCGCCTACACTTACGCTGCCCTTGAACTCCTCGCGCCAAATGCGATCCTGCAACTTCCAGTACTCCTCGGGCTCCCAGAATTCGCGCGCATAGAAGCGCTCGGGATCGATGGAGCCTCCACGTGCCAGGTTGATGTACAGCGCCGAGGCCGACGAATAACCCAGCAAACTGCCGGTAGAACTGCGCTGCCCCCTGCGCATCGCTTTCTCCTGGCGTACTTTGGCCACCTTGTCGGCGTATTCGGCAAGCATTCCTGGCTCGCGGCGCCTGGCGTCATCGCGTTCTGCTTTATCGAGCTTGTGCCAATAGTGCATTTTCCAAACATCGAATTCCGGATAGCCACGCTCCGACGCCAGGGCCATCCACAGGAACCCTTGCACGCGGTCCGATTCGCCGCCTTGTCCATTCCAGAACATTTCGCCCAAACGCGCCTGCGATGGCTTGTCGCCATAGCGCGCCGCCAAGCGATAGTGCTTTCGCGCGTCCTGATGGTTGCCGCTCGCGTCGGCGCGCATGCCTGCACGGCGATGCCACAGATCAGGATGGGCTTCCAGGAAGCCCTCGGTCATCACGTCGGTCGGGATGTCTTCGAATTTCAACGAGGCGGAACCGGTTTCGGCCGCCATTGCCCCGCCGAATGCGGTGGCCAGAATGAGGGAGAACACTATCCTTAGCACGTTCAGCTTCCTTGTTCCTCGATAATCTTGCTGGATTCTAGGCCTCACCCATCTGTTCAATCTATAAACTAATGGCCTATCGCCGTTAGTCATAGTCATGAACTCCCTCAACCAACCCCAACGCGACGCCGTCAGGCACTGCGACGGCCCCCTGCTGGTGCTGGCCGGCGCCGGCAGCGGCAAGACCCGCGTCATCATCGAGAAGATCGCCCACCTGGTCGCCTCAGGGCGCATGCCGGCCAAGCGCATCGCCGCGATCACCTTCACCAACAAGTCCGCCAAGGAAATGCGCGAGCGCCTGGGCAAGCGGCTGAAGGGCGATGCGGCCGAGGGACTGACCATCTGCACGTTCCACGCGCTGGGTTTGCGTTTCCTGCAGATCGAGCACGCCGCGGTCGGACTGAAGCGTGGGTTCTCCATCTTCGACGCCGACGACAGCAACGCGCAGATCAAGGATCTGATGCCTGGCGCGAAGAACGACGCGGTGGAAGCGGCCAAGAACCTGATTTCGCGCGCCAAGAACGCCGGACTCTCCCCTGAGGAGGCGCTGGCGGCATCGAAGACCACGCGCGAGCAGGAAGCGGCCAAGCTCTATGCGCGCTATCAGGCGCGGCTGTCCACCTTCAACGCGGTGGATTTCGACGATCTGATCCGTCTGCCAGTGCAAGTGCTGGAAAACGATGCGGAGATCGCCGCCGCCTGGCGCGAGCGCATCGGTTATCTGCTGGTGGACGAATGCCAGGACACCAACGATGCGCAGTACCGTCTGCTGAAAGTGCTGGCCGGGCCACGCGGCGACTTCACCTGCGTGGGCGACGACGACCAGAGCATCTACGCCTGGCGCGGCGCCAATCCGGACAACCTGATGCAGATGGCGCGCGACTATCCGGCGCTGCAGGTGATCAAGTTGGAACAGAACTACCGCTGCAGCAACCGCGTGCTGCGCGCGGCCAACACCCTGATTGCCAACAATCCGCACGAGCACCCCAAGAAGCTGTGGAGCGATCAGCCCGATGGCGACCGTATCCGCGTGTGGGAGTGCCGCGACAACGAACACGAGGCGGAGAAAGTCGCCGCCGAGATTTCCTACCTGCACACTGCGCGCGATGCGCCGTGGAGCGATTTCTGCATTCTGTTCCGCGGCAATCACCAGTCGCGTCCGCTGGAAAAGGCGATGCAGCTGCTGCGCATTCCCTACCACCTGACCGGCGGCACCGCGTTCCTGGAACGCCAGGAAGTGAAGGACGCATTGTCGTGGCTGCGGCTGGTGGTCAACCCGGACGACGACGCGGCCTTCCTGCGTGCGGTGCAGTCGCCCAAGCGCGAAGTCGGCGCGACCTCGCTGGCCAAGCTGGCCGAAATGGCCCAGCACGCGCATCTGCCGATGTCGCGCGCGGCCGAATCGATGGGCGCCTTGAAAGCGCTGCCGCCACGCGCGGCCAATGGACTAAGCGCGTTCAACGACATCCTGCGCGATCTGCGCGCTCATTCGGCGCAGCTGCCCGCGGCCGAGCTGGTGCGGCGCTTGAGCGAACGGTCCGGGCTGCTCGCCGAGATCCGCGCGCAATGCAAGGACGATGCGTCGTTCGCGCGCCGCCGCGCCAATCTGGATGAACTGGCGGACTGGTTCGAACATACCCATCGAAGCGAGGGCCGCGGCAGCGCAGGCGACCTGGCCGCGCAGCTGGCCCTGCTTTCGCGCAACGACAAGGACGACGGCGGCAACCAGGTGCGGCTGATGAGCCTGCACGCGGCCAAGGGTCTCGAGTTCCGTTACGTTTTCATCGTCGGTTGCGAAGACGGCACCCTGCCGCACGAGATGAGCCTGGACGAAGGCAACCTGGCCGAGGAGCGCCGGCTCATGTATGTGGGCATCACACGTGCCAAGCAGGGCCTGTATCTCAGCCACAGCCGCGAGACGCGCAGGTTCCGCGAAAAAGTGCGCCTCAAGCCCAGTCGCTTCCTGGATGAGCTGCCGCAATCGGAACTGCAGCGCGACGGCGCCGATCCGGAGGCCGATGCAGCGAGCAAGAAGGAACGCGCGAGCGCGGGACTGGCGGCTATCCAGGCCTTGTTCGACTGAGACAGGGCGGGCACGGCTCGCCGTGCCCGCGTCCCGTCGCCGAAGAGGCTTCGTCCCTTGTAGAGCCGAGCTTGCTCGGCTGCTCTTGATGTTCGCGATGCCCGATCGAAAAGCAGCCGAGCAAGCCCGGCTCTACGGCAAGGCGGCCAAGGAAATCCTGCGTTAGGCTGGACACCTTCGTCCGACGCGCAAACCGCCATGACCCGCTCCAGTCCCGCCTGGTTGTTCATCGCTTTCCTGATCGCCCTGGTCGGCGTCGGCTTCCCCTACTGGCAGATCGATTACGCGCAGTTGGCGCTGCCTGAATCGCTGTATGGCCCGGGATTGGTCGCGGTAGGCGTGGTGGCGATGCTGGCGCGCGCGTTCGGCGTGGCGCGGTTCTGGAAGGTGTGGCTGTGGATCGCCACGACGGTGCCCTGGGCGGTGCTGCTGCGCATCGTGATGGAAGCGATCCTCGCGCCCGGACGGCACGATCTGTGGCCGCTGGAACTGCTGGTCGCGGCAGGTATCGGCCTGATGGTTTCGTTTGCGGGCACCTTGCTGGGCAGCTTGTTCCTGCTTCGCAGCAGCAAACGCCCTTGATCGGCCGGCAATTCCAGCGGAGATGATGCAGATGGTGACTCACGAATACGCGCGTCGCATGGCGGCCTACAATCGCTGGATGAACGAAAAGGTCTATGCGGCGGCGGCGCGGCTCCCGGCTAGCGAGTTGGGCGCCGAGCGCGGCGCGTTCTTCGGCTCGGTGCTGGGCACGCTCAATCATTTGATGGTCGCCGACTTGATATGGCTCAAGCGTTTCTCGGCGATGCCGGTCTTCGAAGCAGCGCTGTCGCCATTGCGCGGTCTGGCGGCGCCGACCGCATTGGATGCGATGCCGTATCCGGATTTCATTCAATTGCGCGAACGGCGCCAGTGGCTGGACGGCATGATCCAAGCTTGGGCCGAGTCGCTCGGCGCCGACGACCTGCAACAGGTGCTGGAATATTCCAACACCCGCGGCCAGCGTTTCCGCAAGCGCATGGCCGGCGCGGTGATGCATTTCTTCAACCACCAGACCCACCACCGCGGGCAGATCACCACGCTGTTGAGCCAGGCCGGCGTCGATGTGGGCGAAACCGACCTGCGTGCCCTGATTGCGGACGAGCCCGACTGACGGGCCTTCGATTCAGGCCGCGCCGTCGCGCACGGTGAGGGTGGACACGATCTCGCGCAACTCGGCCACTTCGTTTTCCAGCGTCTGCAGCCGCGCCTCCAGCGCCGAAGGCGACGATTCGCCCGCGCTTGAGGAAGAAGCGATGCGCGCGGTTACCGCCGCCAAGTCGATCGCGCCGCTCAACAGGTGCACATAACGGTCCTCGCGCTGTCCGGGCCCGCGCGGGATCTGCTGGGCCAGTGCCGGTTGTCGCTGAATCAGGCGATCCAGATGATGGCGGACGTCGTCGGCATCGTTGAACGAGGCCAGCCGCTCGCTGCGCGCCAGCAATTCATGCACGGTCTGCGGACCGCGCAGCAACAGCAGGCCGATCAGGGTGAGTTGCTGCCTGGACAGGTCCAGGGCTTTGTCGGCGCGATGCTCGTAGCGCTCGGCGCGCGAGGAGAACACCTGCTTGGCCAGTCCTTTCTGTTCCAACTGGCGCAGCGCGTGGTTCACGTCGCCGGTGTTCAGCGCCGTCACCGGATCGCGCGCGGTTTTCTGGTTCGCCGCCACCTGCGCGGCATTGACCGTGAGCGGATACGCGTCGGGCGTGGTGGCTTCCTTTTCTATCAGGCAACCCAGTACGCGTGCTTCGGCGGTGGTCAGCACCAGAGCGGAGGTTTCTTCGGTCGTACCCATATGCGTGCATCCTCTGAACAGCGCGCAAGGATAGCGGAGTACGCGTGGGAGCAGCCTCCACAACAGGTTGTCATCGGCAACCGGTAAACTTCACGGATCGTCGCCCTGATCGAATGCACTCCATGCGCCTGCTCGTCCTTGCCGTCTGCACCGCCCTGACCCTGTCCGCCTGCAAGCGCGCCGAGACGCCAGCCGCAGCGCCGGCAGCGGCCGAATCGCCGAAGTCCGCGACTGCGCCTGCCGCATCGAATCCAGCCCACGACAATCTCAATGCCGTGGCCTGGGTGCAGACTTCGGTGGAGTACAAGGCGCTCAGCGAACAAACCTACCGCGCCGCCGCCGACCACCTGGACAAGGCATTGAAGGAGAAGAATTGGGACGCGTTGGTGCCGGAGGAGCGCGGCAACGCCGCTACCGGCTTGAAGCCGGCGGTGGTGATGGATGTGGACGAGACGGTGCTGGACAACTCGCCCTACCAGGCGCGATTGATACGCGACGGCGCGGATTACGATGAAGTCACCTGGGCGCAATGGGTGGCTGAAAAGAAGGCCAAGCCGGTGCCGGGCGTGGTCGATTTCGCCAAGGCCGCCAATGCCAAAGGCGTGACCGTGCTTTACATCTCCAACCGTGCCGAGCACCTGAAGGAAGCCACCCTGGCCAATCTCAAGGCCGCGGGCCTGCCGGTGGCCGATGACAGCGTGTTCCTGGGCCTGGGCACCTTCGTCAAGGATTGCGAACAGAACGGCAGCGAGAAGAACTGCCGCCGCAAGCTGGCCGGACAGAAATACCGGGTGCTGATGCAGTTCGGCGACCAGATCGGCGACTTCGTGCAGGTGGTGTCCAACACCCGCGGCGACCGCGACAAGCTGTACGCCGAATACCACGACTGGTTCGGCGAACGCTGGTGGATGCTGCCCAACCCCACTTATGGCTCGTGGGAGCCCGCTTTGTTCAACAACGAATGGGCGCAGCCGAAGGAAGCGCGCCGCCAGTCCAAACGCGATGCGCTGGACTACGCACCATGAGCGGGCGCGACAAATTGCAGCTGGGCCAACGCGAACGCCTGATCTTCGCGCTGGACGCGCCCGACCGCGAACAGGCGCTGGCCTGGGTGGAGCGGCTGGGGGATTCGGTCGGCTTCTACAAGATCGGTATGGAGTTGCTGGCTTCCGGCGACTATTTCGCCGTGCTGGACGAACTGGCGCGGCGAGACAAGAAAATCTTCGTCGACCTGAAGTTCTTCGATATACCGGCCACCGTGGCCGGAGTGATCCGGGGCCTGTCGCGCTGGCCTGTCAGCTTGGCCACGATCCACGGCTGGCATGCCGGGATGATGCAGGCGGCGGCCGACGCTCGCAGCGGCGATTTGCGCTTGCTGGCGGTCACCGTGCTGACGTCCATGGATGGCAAGGACCTGCAACAGATGGGCATCTCCGGCGAACCGGCAGACATCGTCGTTCAACGCGCGCTTGCTGCCCAGGCTTCCGGAATCGACGGAGTCATTGCCTCGGGACAGGAAGCCGGCGTGATTCGCGCCGCCTGTGGACCGGGCTTCTCCATCGTCTGCCCCGGCATCCGCCCAGGCGGCCCGGGCGGAGACGACCAGAAACGAACCGTCGGCGTGGCGGAAGCCTTCCAGCGCGGCGCCGATGCCATCGTGGTCGGACGCCCCATCAGCCAGGCCAGCGACCCGCGGGCCGCCGCAGAGGCTATTCAGAACGAAATTCCCGTCCAATAATCCATTTAAATCAGTTAGTTACATGCTTTTAATTGAAGTATTGCATTAACTGTTAACCAGATTTAACATGGTGGCGTCCGGTTTCGGCCGGAAATGTGCCACAACAATGTCTACCGGCTTAGGCCGGCTTTCAGAGGCCCTCTGCTTTCGCAAGAACGCACGGCCTCTTTTTTATTGCCTGCGGGCGGACATCAAAGACACGTATCGTCGGCATTGCCCGGCTGGGCTAAGTAAGCATGTCCAGCAACGTGAAGCCCGTGCTTGCTGGCGACAGGGGGAGAAAGCAAGATGCAGAAGGATCGGGGAATCCATATTTATGCCGTCGCGCCTGTCCGTATACCGATGGATCTTGCTCGCCTTGCCTTTATGCGGCTTGTTGGCGCTGGCTGCGTGCAAACAACAACCCGCTGAGCCGCAGGTATCGGCGAGCGGGCCCGAAGCCACTGTCCTGCAGCTGGTGAGGCGCCTGCACGAAAGCGATCTGGAAGGTTTCGCCCGCGATGCGGTGCCGGCCGCCGACTATGCACGCCTGGAAATCGCCTGGAACGAAGGCCGCAGCCGCTGGCCGCTGACCGAGCTGCCGCTCGACGATCAGCTGGAATCCATGCTCACCGCGCTGGCCGCACCGGATTCGGAACGCAAGCTGCAACAAGGCTTCAAGCGCAATTTCGCCAATCAGGACAAGGATCTGAAGGGCGCGGCGCGTTCGCTGGGCCTGTTTGGCGTGCAATACGTCAAACGCGAGGGCGTGTTCACCGACGAAGAACGCGCGCACTACGCCCAGATGATTGCGGCGCTGAGCGAATGGGCCCAGCGCGCACCCCTGTCCGATCCGCAGCGCGGCATGGCCGCGATTCCTCCGCTGGTCGCCGCGGCACGCAAGACCGGCCTGACCGACGAGCAGAGTTTCCGCGAAGCCGGCATGACCGGCAGCCTGCGGCGCCTGTCGCCGTTTTTCTTCCAGGCCAAGGCCCTGCTGGCCAGCTACGGGTTGCCGCTGGACCTGAGCTTTTCGGAGCTGCGTACTGTTTTGGTGGAACAGAAGGGCGATCAGGCGCGCGTGCGCGTCCACTATCCGTTGGGCGATCGCGAAATAGACACCGTGGTCAGTCTGCAGCGCCGTGACGGCCGCTGGTACCTGACCGATTATTTGCGCCATGCGGAGCAGGCGCTGGCGCCGACGGCCGACGAAGCCGCGCCGGAGGGCACCACCCTGGCCGATCCCACCGGCAAACCCGGCTGAGGCTGCGGATTTGGCGGCATGGCCCGCTAGGCCATAATGTCGCCGATGCCCGAACAGAACTCCCTGCCGTTTCCGGACGCGACACCGCCGCCGTCCGACCCTTCACCAGAGCCCAAACCGCCGCTGGAGCCCTTCTCTGCGGGTCCGCGTCCGCCCACACGCCCGCCCAAGCGTCCGCTCTGGGCCAACCTGATGAGCAAGCTGGCCGATCCCTGGCTGACGCCCAGCATCGAGCCCGAAGACCCGCGCCAGTACGTGGACACCCGCCCGATCTGCTACGTGCTGGAGGACTACGGCCTTTCCAACGCCCTGATCCTGGACCGCGCCTGCCGCGATGCCGGCATGCCCTCGCCGCTTTCCCCGCTGCCCGGCGATCCACTCGGCCGCAAACGCGCCTATGTGGCCCTGTCGCGGCGCAACGCCGGCGCGCTGATCCCCGAACCGGGCAGCACCAAGACCCACTCCGGTTCGCTCGCCCGCCTGTTGCAGGCCCACCGCGCCAATCCGGAGCTGGACGTGCAGCTGGTGCCGGTGTCGATCTTCGTCGGCCGTTCGCCTGACAAGGCCAGCGGCTGGTTCTCGGTGCTGTTCTCGGAAAACTGGGCCATCGTCGGCCGCTTCCGCCGCCTGCTGGCGATCCTGTTGAACGGCCGCGACACCATCGTGCGTTTCGCCGCGCCGGTCTCCATCCGCGAAAGCATCGCCGAGGACCTGCCGCCCGAACGCACCGTGCGCAAACTCTCGCGCGTGCTGCGCACGCACTTCCACCGCATCCGCGAAGCGGTGATAGGTCCCGATCTCTCCACCCGTCGCCTGCTGGTGGACCAGGTGCTGGCCGCTGAGCCGGTGCGCGAGGCCATCGCCATCCAGGCCAAGCGCGACAACATCAAACCCGAGGACGCGTGGAAGAAAGCCCACGCCTATGCCTGGGAAGTGGCCGCCGACTACTCCAATCCGGTGGTGCGTTCGGCCAGCTTCCTGCTGACCCATGTCTGGAACCGCATCTACGATGGCGTGCTGGTCCATCACCTGGACAAGTTCAAGGCAGCCGCGCCCGGCCATGAAGTGGTCTACGTGCCCTGCCACCGCAGCCACATGGATTATCTGCTGCTGTCCTACCTGCTGTACGAACGCGGCATCGTGCCGCCGCACATCGCCGCCGGCATCAATCTCAACCTGCCGGTGATCGGCACCTTGCTGCGCAAGGGTGGCGCGTTCTTCATGCGCCGCAGTTTCCGCGGCAACCCGCTGTATTCGGCGGTGTTCACCGAGTACGTGGCGCAATTGGTTTCCGGCGGCTATTCGCTGGAGTACTTCATCGAAGGCGGGCGTTCGCGTACCGGGCGGCTGCTGCAGCCCAAGGGCGGCATGATCTCGATGACGGTGCGGGCGTTCCTGCGCCAGCCGAAGAAACCGGTTCTGTTCCAGCCGGTGTACATCGGCTACGAGAAGCTGCTGGAGGGCAACAGCTATCTGGACGAGCTCAGCGGCAGGCCCAAGGAAAAGGAATCCATCTGGGCGCTGCTGTGGGGTATCCCCAAGGTGCTGCGGCAGAACTACGGCCAGGTGGTGGTGAATTTCGGCGAAGCCATTCCGCTCAGCGACGTGCTGGCCAAACATGCACCCGAGTGGAACGGCGAAGCATTGGGCGAGGAAGACAAGCCCGCCTGGCTGTCCGACACCATCGACGTGCTGGCCGATCAGATCCACGTACACATCAATGCCGCGGCCGACGTCAACCCGATCAACCTGCTGGCCCTGGCCCTGCTGTCCACGCCCAAACACGCGATGGGCGAAGCCGACCTGATCGCGCAGATCGAACTGTGCAAGACGCTGCTGGTCGAAATGCCGTACTCGGACCGCGTTACCGTCACCCCGCACACGCCCGAACGCATCATCGCCCACGGTCTGGACATCAACGTCCTGCAACGCATCAAGCATCCGCTGGGCGACGTGCTGGACGTGGTCAGCGAAGACACCGCGGTGCTGATGAGCTACTACCGCAACAACGTGCTGCATCTGTTCACCGCCGCCGCGTGGATCGCCTGCTGTTTCCAGACCAACCGGCGCATGGTGCGGCAGCGGGTGATCAAGCTGGGCCGCTCGCTGTACCCGTTCCTGCAGGCGGAATTGTTCCTGCCCTGGAGCGAAGACGAATTCGCCGAACGTCTGGACAAGACCATCGACGTATTCGTGCGCGAAGGCCTGCTGGAGCAGGTGAACGAGGACGACGGCGGCATCCTGCAACGCAACGCCGGCCAGACCGACGAAGTGTTCCGCCTGCGCGCCATCGGCCATTCATTGCAACAGGCCTTCGAGCGCTACTACATCGCCATCAGCGTGCTGGTGAAGAACGGCCCAGGCGTGCTGGGTGCAGCGGAGCTGGAAAGCCTGTGCCAGCAATCGGCGCAGCGTTTGAGCCTGCTGTATGCGCCGGCGGCGCCGGAGTTTTTCGACAAGGCCCTGTTCCGCGGCTTCATCCAGAAACTGCGCGAACTGAAGCTGGTATGGCCCGACGAGAACAGCAAGCTGGTGTTCGACGAACGCCTGGACGCCTGGGCCAAGGACGCCAAGGTCATCCTGGGCCGCGAGCTGCGCCACACCATCGAGCGGGTGAGCCCGGAAGCGGCCAAGCCCGAGGTCGAGGTCGCGCCGCAGGACTGAGCTCTGCGTGCCCTGCTCTGCCCCATCCCTTGCGAAGCAGGGGAGGGTTGCCTTTGATCTTGGCTTTTTGCTCTTGTTCTCGATGCTCATGCACCCCGCGAAGAGCACCCCTCCCCCTCAGCCGCTTGAGGCGGCTTCGAGCTCCCCTGCGCTGCGCGCAAGGGAGGGGGCAGAACAAAGTCTCTAAAGCGCGGAACTCTTTTCCGGAAACGTACGCATCAGCCACCCTTGCGCGGCGTTGCCCGCCACCGGGTTGCGCACCAGCGACAGCAGCGGCGAGTCGCATTCGCGCAACAGCGCGGCAGCGTCGACCACCAGACCCATGCGCAGCAGGGCCAGCCCGGAGGGCAATACGGCCGGCGGCAGATATTCGCGGAAACCGTAGTGTTCGAACACGCTGTACAGGAAGGGCTCGCAGGCGATCAATCCGAACTGGATGCCTTGTTCGTGGGCATGGCGGTAGGTTTCCTCGACCAGCGCATCGAGCACGGCCTTGGCGCGCCGCTCGGCCTGCACCGCGAAACGCGTGCATACCGCCACCCGCTCCAACGGCCAGGTGCGCGCGAAGCGATCTATCTGGAACAGGCTGCCGTATTCGACCTGCACCGCCGGCGAGCCGAAGTCGTGCATGCGCAGGGTAGCCACGGCCTGGCGGCCTTCCTCCACCACCACGACCGTGCCGCTGGCATCCAATCCGTCCGAGACGCGTCGGCTGTGCAGCTTGTCGTTCTTTCCCTGCTCCTGGAAATACACCTCGCGGCGCAGTCTCTGCACATCCCCCAGCGGCTCCCCAGGCTGGATACGCCGCACCCGCAAGGGCTCGCCCCGCGACAGCCGGGACCCGCGCAGCGGCTCACGGCCTGCGGGGTCGTAGGCGCCGGTCAGCGTGGGGCCAGGTGCAAGGTTGTCATTCACCGCAAATCCTGAAAACAGAAGAAAACGAGCTTCTGTTCACAGTTACGCAAGCATCGGGCCAATCCTGAATGACGCGTTTTGGCCGCACATCTTGCTTATCGGGCCGGTTATCGGCGGCCAGTGTTGCGCCGGCAAAGCCGCTAGTGACGCATCACGTCAGTAAGAGCAACGGCGGGGATTGGAGCAAGCACGCTCTGCCCCTCCCTTGCGCATAGCGCAGGGGAGCTCGAAGCCGCCTCAAGCGGCTGAGGGGGAGGGGTGCTTTTGGCGGGGTGCATGAGCATCAAGAGCGACGCAGGAGCGAAACCAAAATCAAGATCAAAGGCACCCCTCCTCAATCCTCCCCTGCTTCGCAAGGGAGGAGGCAGAGCAGAGCCTCTACGCCGGCTCGTCCGGGATCAGCGCACTTTCCAGCCGGGAGATGCAGTCCTTCAGCCACAACTTGCGCTTCTTCAGGCGCTTGATGGTGATCTCGTCGGCCTGGATATCGGCGATCAGGCGATCTATCTCGGCGTCGAGATTGCGGTGCTCGAGCTTGAGCTCGGACACGCGCCGGGTGATTTCGGAAAGGCTCAGGGATTCCACGCGGCCAGCGTACACCGCAGGCCCGGCGCCCGTCATCGCGGACGCGGCCGGTACAATGGGGCACTCGATGACCGCCGTCAGTCCCCTTCCTTCCCCGCTGCGCGATCCCGCTCCCCGTCTCCCGGCAGGGGCGGACGGCAAACGCGCGCTGGGCCTGCGCAGGCAGGTCGGCCAGGCCATTGCCGACTACGGCATGATCGAAGCCGGCGACAAGGTCATGGTCTGCCTGTCCGGCGGCAAGGACAGCTACACCCTGCTGGATATCCTGCTGCAGTTGCAGAAGAAGGCGCCGGTGGATTTTGAACTGGTGGCCGTGCACCTGGACCAGAAACAGCCCGGCTACGACGCCCACGTATTGCCCGGCTACCTGCGCGGTCTGGGCGTGTCTTTCCAGATCATCGAGCAGGACACCTATTCGGTGGTCAGCCGGGTGATTCCGGAAGGCCGCACCATGTGTTCGCTGTGTTCGCGGTTGCGGCGCGGCGCGCTGTACGCGCATGCCTCGGCCCATGGCTTCACCAGAATTGCGCTGGGCCATCACCGCGACGACGCGGTGGCCACGTTCTTCCTCAACCTGTTCTTTCACGCCAAGCTCAGCGCCATGCCGCCCAAGCTGCTCAGCGATGACGGCCGGCACGTAGTGATCCGCCCGCTGGCCTATGTCAGCGAAGCGGAGATCGCAGCGCATGCCGAAGCGATGGCCTTTCCGATCATTCCCTGCAACCTGTGCGGTTCGCAGGACAATCTGCAGCGCAAGCAGGTGCAGAAGATGATGGCGGCGTGGGAGGCTGAAACGCCCGGGCGCATCGATCAGATCGCGCGGGCGCTGGGGCGGGTGGAGCCTTCGCAGCTGGCGGATCCGAAACTGTTCGATTTCCTGGGCCTGGCCGCCAAAAATGAAACCGTCATCCCGGCGAATGCCGGGACCCAAGCATCGCCACACGCATAGTTGGGTCCCGGCATTCGCCGGGATGACGATCTGAAAAAAGTATTTCCTCCTCCATTTCTCTTGTCATTCACCCCACCGGATACCTGATGTTCTTTCGCAACCTGACCCTGTTCCGCTTCCCCACCACCCTGGATTTTTCCCAACTCGACAGCCTGCTCGCTGAAGTCCCGCTCAAGCCGGTCGGCGCCCTTGAACTTTCCTCGCGCGGTTTCGTCTCGCCCTTCGGCCGCGATTCGGAGGAGTTCTCGCACCGCATCGGCAATTCCATCTGGCTGACCGTCGGCGGCGAAGACCGGTTGCTGCCCGCCGCCGTGGTCAACGACCTGCTGGGCAAGAAGCTGGCCGAGATAGAGCAGAAGGAAGGCCGCAAACCCGGCGGACGCACCCGCAAGCGCATCAAGGAAGACCTGGTGCACGAACTGCTTCCGCGCGCCTTCGTGCGGCCCTCGCGCACCGATGCGCTGCTGGATCTGGAGCATGGCTTCGTGGCCGTGGACAGTTCCTCGCGCAAGAGCGCCGAAAACGTGGTCTCCGAAATCCGCCACGCGATGGGCAGTTTTCCCGCGTTGCCGTTGAATGCGGAAGTGGCTCCGCGCTCCATTCTGACCGGCTGGATCGCCGGCGAACCGCTGCCCGAAGGCCTGGCCCTGGGCGAAGAGTGCGAGATGAAGGACGCGATGGACGGCGGTGCGGTGGTCAAGTGCCAGAACCAGGACCTGCAGAGCGACGAAATCGCCAAGCATCTGGAAGCGGGCAAGCAGGTCACCAAACTGGCCCTGACTTTGGACGACCATCTGTCCTTCGTGCTCGGCGAGGATTTGATCATCCGTAAGCTGAAATTCCTCGACGGCGCGGTGGACCAGCTGGAGAACACCGAACGCGAAGACCTGCGCGCGGAGCTGGATGCGCGCTTCGCCTTGATGAGCGGTGAAGTGAAGCGCCTGTTCGCGGTGCTGGAAACGGCCTTGAAACTGAGCAAGGCCGAGGCCTGAGGCTCGGAAAACGCAACCTATGATGAAAATCCCGCGCAGTGCCGCGGGATTTTCTTTTTTCATACTCCATAATCGGCGGCATGCTGCTGCGCCGCCTCCGTATCCTGCCCCCGCGTTCCGTCGAACGCGACGTGGTCACCCTGGAACTGGCGGACAACGGGCGGATCGACGTACAGCGCGTGCGCGACCCGCGCGCCAAACGCATCAAACTGAGCGTGGATGAGCGCGGGGCGCGGCTGACCCTGCCAGCGCGCGCGAGCCTGGTGTCCGGCGAGCGATTTCTGCAGGAACACCGTCACTGGCTGTTGGTACAGCTGGAGAAGTACTCCAGCAATGACGCATCGCCCGCACTGGTGCGTGGCACGACCGACCGCCTGCCCCTGCGCGGCGAACAAATGCCGCTGCATTGGCACGAGGGGCGCTACACGCGACTCACGCGCGATCCCGACGGTCTGCATTTCCATGCTCCTGCCAAGGATGCTCCCGCCAAAGCCGGCGACGCCGCATTGCGACGCGTGCTGCGCGAGTTCTATGAAGCCGAGGCGCGCGCCGACATGGGCCGTTGGCTGCCGAAATATCTGCCCGGTCTGCCGCGTGCGCCGGCCCGTCTGCGCCTGAAGGTGATGTCGTCCCAATGGGGTTCGCTAAGCCCGGAGGGTTCGCTGGCGATGGATTTGTCGCTGGTGCTGGGGCGGCCTTCGGCGTTCGAATACGTCCTGGTGCACGAACTCTGCCACCTGATCCACGCCGACCATTCGCCCAGGTTCTGGCATGAGGTGGAATCCCGCTTCCCGGCATGGCGCGACGAACGCGAGTACTTCCATGCCCAGGGCCGTCAGCTGAAAGCCAGCCTGCGCGCGCTGGTATCCGCGTAGGTCGGGGCTACGCCCCCGACGCACGCAGATACGTTCCCTGCTGCTCCCGCTCTTGATTTTGTAGAGCCGAGCTTGCTCGGCTGCTCTTCGCCAAGATCAAGAGCAGCCGAGCAAGCTCGGCTCTACAAAATCAAGAGCAGAAGCAAGAGCGGGGGCAAGCGCGAAAGCAAGGCCATTCGCCGCGCACGCAATCAGGCGAAGAAATCGCCAATGGTTGCGGCCACCGCGGCCGGTTGCTCCATGTGCAGATGGTGCGTACCTGGCAGCACTGCAACCCGGCCCTGCGGCAACAAGGCCGCGCGTTCGCTGCGTAGCGGTTCGGGCAGATAGGGTTGCGGGGGATCGGCGAACACCACTTGCACCGGACATTCGATGCCGGCGATCAATTGCCGCACCTGCGCTTCGGTCATGCGCTGCAACGCGGGCAGGGTGAGGCGCGGGTCGCTGCTCCAGATGAAACCGCCTTCCACCGGCGCCACGCCGCGCTCCACCAGCAGACGCGCACTGGCTTCGCTGAGCTGGTTGGCCTGCATGCGCGCGCGCACCGGCGCGGCCAGATCGGGGAAGACGCGCAGCTTTTTCGACGGCAACGCACGTGCCGCTGCCACGCCGTCGCGCAAGCGCTGCGCGGTGCGTTCGGGCGCTTCGGCCAATGCACCCAGCGCTTCGATGGCGACCAGCCGCTCGATCCGCTGCGGCAGCGACGCGGCCAGGATGCTGCCGATGCCCGCACCCATGGAATGCCCCAGCAGCGCGAAGCGTTCCCAGCCCAGGCTGTCGGCCACGTCCAGCACGGCGTTCACCGTGACCAGCAGGTTGTAGTCGGCGCCAGGCGGCAGATGCGCACTGCGGCCGTGGCCCGGCAGGTCCAGCATCACCAGGTCCAGCTGCGGAAGCTGCGCGGCCAGAGGCAGGAAACTGGCGGCGTTGTCGAGCCAGCCGTGCAGAGCCAGCACTTTCGCTGCGCCCGGGGCTCCGCTGCGCAGGCCGGCGATGCGACCCATCGGAACGTCGAATACGACCTCGCGCGCGGTCATTCCTTCACCGCGCGTCGCGCCAGTCCCACCAGCGCATCGGCGTGCGCGGCGGAGTCGTTGAGGCAGGGGATGTAGCGCAGTTCGCCGCCCTTTTCCGCGAAACCTTCGGCGTACTGCATCGCCACTTCTTCCAGCGTTTCCAGACAATCGACCGCGAATCCGGGGCACACCACATCGATCTGGCGCACGCCACGCGCGGCCATTTCTTCCAGCGCCTTGTCGGTGGCCGGCGAAAGCCAGCGCTCCTTGCCGAAGCGCGACTGGTAGGTCAGCGTCCACTCGGCGGGCGACAACCCCAGCGCGGAAGCGATCGCCTGCACGCTGGCGGCGCAGCGTTGCGGATACGGGTCGCCGTTGTCGGCGATGCGTTGCGGCAGGCCATGGAAGGAAAACAGCAGGTGCTCGCCGGCGCCGTGCTGTTGCCGCCAGCGGGCAATGGAGTCGGCCACCGCGGCGACCCAGCCCGGCTCGGTCGAGTAGTCGTCGATGAAGGCGACCGGCATGCCTGCCGCTTCCCGCTTCACCACGTCTTCCATCGAAGCGGTGGTAGTGCTGGAGTACTGCGGGTACAGCGGCAGCACCACGATTTTGTCGAACCCCTGCGCACGCAGGTCGGGCAGCAGGCCCTTCAGCGCGGGCTTGCCGTAACGCATTGCTGCAGCGACCTGCCATTGCGGAAGCCGTGTCTGCATGGCGGCAACCAGGCGCTGCGTATGAACGGCCAGCGGCGAGCCTTCCGGCAGCCAGATCTTGGCGTATTTGGCCGCCGCTTTCGGGCCGCGCAGGGGCAGGACCACGAAATGCAGCAGCGGGCACCAGATCCAGCGGGTCAGCTGGACCACACGGCGGTCGTGCAGAAATTCAGCCAGGTAGCGCCTTACGGCCTTGGCGGTAGGTGCGTCCGGAGTGCCTAGATTGGCGACCACCAGGGCGATCCTGGGTGGGCTGTCGGGGGTTTCGGGCATCGGCACATGATGACAGATGCGTTTGCGGCTTCGCCCACCGGCGCCGAGTAGAGCCGGGCTTGCCCGGCTGCTTTTCGCGCTGGATCAGGAGCAGCCGAGCAAGCTCGGCCCTACAAGGGCGAAACTCATCGACGATTCACGCTGCCGCGTCTAGGCTCGGAGTTCAAGGCTGCACTATCAAGGTTTTAGCGCACGTTTCTGCTGCGCCACCTCGCCATTGAATCTACTTTCGGGAGTCAACCATGTCTGTCCTTCGCCCCCTCCGAAGACTGCGTCTTTCGCGCCTGGTCCTGCTGCTGGCAGTCGGCGCATTCGCCGGCCAGGCGCTGGCCGGGACCGAAGAAGACAAGCGCGCCAGCGATGCGGTGCGCGTGCTCAGCGAGATCCAGAAAATCCCCGAGCAAGGCATTCCCGACAAACTGCTGGACGAAGGCCGCGCGGTGGTGGTGATTCCCGACACCCTCAAGGTCGGCCTGGTCATCGGCGGACGCCGCGGGCACGGATTGATGTCGGTGAAGACTGCCGATGGCAGCTGGTCGCAACCGGTGTTCGTCAAGCTCACCGGCGGTAGTATCGGCTTCCAGGCCGGCGTGCAGTCCTCCGACGTGGTGCTGGTGTTCCGCAACGACCGCAATCTTGAAAACATCGTCAACGGCAAGATCACCCTGGGCGCCGATGCCGGCGTGGCCGCCGGTCCGGTCGGCCGCAACGCCTCGGCTTCCACCGATGGCCAGTTGAAGGCGGAGATCTGGTCGTGGTCGCGCGCGCGCGGGCTGTTCGCCGGCGTGGCATTGGACGGCGCGGTGCTGCAGATCGACGACGATGCCAACGTGGCGGTGTACGGCAGCGCTGCTACCCCGCGCGCCATCTTCGAAAGCCGCGCCGGCATTCCTTCCGACGCCGTGGTCGGTTTCCGCGACCAGCTGGAGGAAGCCACCGCCATCGCCCGCGCAGCGCGCCGCGATGAACCCTCCGAACCGGCGGCCCCGATGGCCGCACCGGTCACCGTCACCGGCTCATCGGCTTCCCAACCGGAAGTCTCCCAGCCGGAGCCCGCTACCACCGAAGCCCAACCGCAGGGCTTCCAGCCCGTGGCCGACGGCGAGATCCGCAGCGAGCCGCTGCCGACTACGCCATAACGCGATTGCGGGCCGGTTTCGCATTCACCGGCCCGTAGCTGCGTTATCCTGATGTCCCTCATTTTTTTGGCGAACGCACCATGGGCGGTTTGAGCATCTGGCATTGGATCATCGTGCTGGTGGTGGTGTTGCTGGTTTTCGGCACCAAGCGCCTGCGCAACGCCGGTCAGGACCTGGGCGAAGCGGTCAAAGGCTTCAAGAAAGGCATGAAGGACGAGGACAAGCCCAACGGCCAATTGGGCGACGAGTCGCGCGAGGAAAAAAACAGCGAGTCGAAGGACCGCGATCGCGACGCGCATTGATTCCCCGGACCCAGGCCCATCAGGCCTATAGAGGTTAGACCCCGCCATGTTCGGTATCAGCGGCGGCGAACTGTTCTTCATCGCCATCATCGCCTTGATCGTGCTCGGCCCCGAGCGGCTGCCCAAGGTGGCGCGCATGGCCGGCATGTGGGTGCGCCGTGCGCGCACGCAGTGGAATTCGGTGAAGGACGAATTGGAACGCGAACTGGCCGCCGAGGAACTCAAGCGCAGCCTGCACGACGCGCAATCGGCGATACAGGATACCGAGCAGCGGATCCGCGACAGCGGCGCCGAAGCGCGACGCGAGTTCGAGCAGATGCGCGCTTCAGTACAGGAACCGGATAGTTCGGCCGACGCGTCCGCGCCGGCCTCCGAGGAGCCGGCGCCAACACCCCCGTCGAAACCGCAGGAAGACCAGAGCGATGAACCGCGCAACGCCTGAGTCCGACTCCGAATCCAGCCTGCTCAGCCACCTGATCGAGCTGCGTACGCGGCTGATGCGCGGGCTGGCCGGCGTATTCGTGGTGTTGCTGGGCTTGCTTCCTTTCACCAGCAAGCTCTACAACTGGATCGCCGAACCGCTGATCGCGCGCCTGCCGGCGGGGCAGTCGATGATCGCGACCGATCCGGCCGGCGGTTTCATCGCGCCGGTGAAGCTGGCGTTCTTCGTGGCGCTGTTCGTCGCTGCGCCCTGGCTGCTGTACCAGGCGTGGGCGTTCGTGGCGCCGGGCCTGTACCAGCGCGAGAAACGCCTGGCCGTTCCCTTGCTGGGCTCGGCGGTGGTCCTGTTCTATGCCGGCTGCGCCTTCGCCTACTTCCTGGTGCTGCCTTCGCTGTTCAAGTTCGTCATCAACTTCACTCCGGAAGTGATTTCGGTCACCCCGGATGCCAGCGCGTACCTGGATTTCGTGCTGGTGATCTTCCTGGCCTTCGGCGCGAGCTTCGAATTGCCGGTGGCGCTGGTGATCCTGGTGCTGCTGGGCTGGGTGACGCCGGAACAGTTGAAGGAAGCGCGCGGCTACGCGCTGGTCGGCATCTTCGTGCTGGCGGCGGTCATCACCCCGCCAGATGTGGTTTCGCAACTGCTGCTGGCCATCCCGATGTATCTGCTGTACGAAGCCGGCATCATCGCCTCGAAATGGATCACCCCGCGCGAAGCAAAAGAATCGTAGGTCGGGGCTACGCCCCCGACGCACGCACCTCCTGGCACAGAGCGTCGGCCACATAGGGCCGACCTACGTGGTTGATGCCGACCTCAGAATCTCGATGCTATGGGTTAGCTTATGCCTCAATGTGCGTTGACGCCTGCGCCGCGGCATGCGACGACTCGCCTTCATTACCCGCGAGGACTTGTTGCCATGCCGTGTACGCGGCACCCGCGAGCACCGGCATCAGCACGGCCGCGAGTAACAGGTTAATGACCAACAGCGCCACCATAGGTCCCAGGACGAACTGCACCATCAGGCCGACCAATTGAGCCACGGCGCTTATCCCAAAAAGCAGTGCAGTAAGCAGCAATGAAAAAACGATCATCGCCGTGAAGTTTTTGAAGTTGGCGGCGATGCTGAGGCGCAATGCGGCGAATCCACTGCGACCGGAGAACACCACGTCCGATACAGCGAGCATCAGTACGCAAACGACGAAAGGCGTCGTCAACAGGGTCAACAGCATCCAGAAGAGGAACCGGAACACTGGCAATGTCGCGATAAGGGCCTCAACTTCGACGGGATTGGGCTGCGCACCGTTCGCGAAAAGAGCCTGAAGCTTCACCAGCACTTCGTTGACGTGCTGAACACCTTCGTTCCCTAAGAGAGCAATCAGCAGTAGCGAGGACAAGAATAGGCCCGCCATCGGCACCACGGATGTCACCAGCAGGGCGCGGACATGGCCAAGGCCTGCTTGCAAATGCTGCACCCGAGCTGGTCTGCCGAGCGCCACTTCGCGGGCTGCCCAGATCGCACCTGCAAATACCAGGCATGGAACGCCTAGCGTCAACGCGCAGTAGATGGCCAGTGGAATCAAAGACAACGGAAACGGAAACGAGGCGGTCGCCGTGACAACGACCAACGCCATCACCACGGCCATCATCACGACGAACAGACCTGCAATGCTGACCGTTGCCATCGTGGCTGGCGACCGCCACAGCAACTTGAAGCCGCCCAGCAGCCATTCCGCACCGGCACTAGCCGGCACTTTGTTGATAATCGACATCCAGGGTTTTCCGATGGTCTTGGGGGATTTTGTGGGGTCGCCGGAACAGTCAGCGCGCGTGCAAACCGCGCGCATGCTTGACGAAGCGCCGCAATAGTTTGCGCGCCTGCGGCGCTGCCGTCACGTCGCGGGCGATGGTGGTGGGGCAGCGGCCGGCTTTTTTCAGCTCCTCGCCGCGGAAGGCGACGTAGCCGCGCATGTGGTGGGTGGCGAATTCGGGATGGAACTGCACGCCCCAGGCCCGGTCGCGCCAGCGGAAGGCGTGGCAATCGTCCTGTTCCGATTTGGCCAGCACGGTGGCGCCTTCCGGCGGCCGCAACACGGTCTGCACATGGGTGGAATGGGCGGCGAACGTGAGCGGCATGCTGGAAAACAGCGGATCGTCGTGGGCGGGCGGATGCAAATCGATGCGCACCGTACCCGATTCGCGGCCGGCCGGGTTATCGGCGACTTCGCCGCCCAGTGCATGCGCCAGCAACTGGTGGCCGTAGCAAATGCCCAGTAGCGACATGCCTTCGTGGGCGGCGTCGCGCAACCAGTCGGCGCTGCGTTCGCTCCAGTCCGCCTTGTCGGTGACCATGGCCGCCGAACCGGTGACGATGACACCAGCGAATCCTTCGCGCCGCGGCAATACGCCGCCCTGTTCCACATTCACCACCACCGCCTCGCTGGCTTCCAAGCCGGCGGCCACGCGGATCCAATGAGGGAAGCGGCCGTAGCGGCGCAGCCGGATGGCGGGCTGTCCGGTTTCTACGATCAGGAAAGGGGCTTTGTGCAGGGTGTTCACGGGCAAAAACAGAGGCCGGTCAGGAGCTTGCGCGCTTATACTAGCCCGCTTTTCCGCAGTGCAATAAAAAGCCATGACAGGACCCACGTTCCAGGGCTTGATCCAGACCCTCAACGCCTACTGGGCGGCCCAGGGCTGCGTGCTGATCCAGCCGCTCGACATCGAAGTCGGCGCCGGCACCTTCCACCCCGCCACCTTCCTGCGCGCCCTGGGCCCGGAGCCGTGGAGTGCGGCCTACGTGCAGCCCTGCCGCCGCCCCACCGACGGCCGCTATGGCGAAAACCCCAACCGCCTGCAGCACTACTACCAGTACCAGGTGGCGATGAAACCCAACCCCGACAACATCCAGGAGCTGTACCTGGAGTCGTTGAAGGCGCTGGGCATCGACCCGCGCGTGCACGACTTGCGCTTCGTCGAGGACAACTGGGAATCGCCCACCCTGGGTGCCTGGGGCCTGGGTTGGGAAGTGTGGTTGAACGGCATGGAAGTCACCCAGTTCACCTATTTCCAGCAGGCTGGCGGCCTGGAATGCCGGCCGGTGCTGGGCGAGATCACCTATGGTCTCGAGCGCTTGTGCATGTACCTGCAGAACGTGGACAACGTCTACGACCTGGTCTGGACCGAAGGTCCGCAGGGTGTGGTGACCTATGGCGACGTGTACCACCAGAACGAAGTCGAGCAGAGCACCTACAACTTCGAACTGGCCGACGTGGCCGAACTCTTCCACCGCTTCGACGCCTGCGAGGCCGAGTCGCAGAAGCTCGTGGAAGCCGGCTTGCCGCTGCCCGCCTACGAGCAAGTGTGCAAGGCCAGCCATTGCTTCAATCTGCTCGACGCGCGCCGCGCGATTTCCGTCACCGAACGCCAGCGCTACATCCTGCGCGTGCGCAAGCTGGCGCAGGCGGTGGCCGAGGCCTACTACGCGCAACGGGAGAAGCTGGGCTTCCCCGGCGTGCGCGACAAGAAGGATCTGGCCGCGTGATCCTCATCGGCATGTTCGATTCGCCCTACGTGCGGCGCGTCGTCATCGCCATGACTTTGCTCGGGCTGGAGTTCGAGCACCGCAACTGGTCGGTCGGCAAGGACTTCGATCGCATCCGCGAATACAGCCCGATAGGCCGCGTGCCCGCACTGGTGCTGGACTCGGGCGAAGTGCTGGCCGAATCGGCATTGATCCTGGATTACCTGGACAGCCTGGCCGGCCCGCAACGCGCGTTGCTGCCCGCCGAAGGCGACGCGCGGCGCCAGTCGTTGCGTCTGATCGGCCTGGCCACCGGCGCGGTCGACAAAGGCATCACGATGGTGATGGAGCGCGTGTTCCGCCCGGAAGAAAAACGCCACGCGCCCTGGACCGACCGTTGCCGGGTACAGGCGCAGGGTGCGCTGGCCGAACTCGAAAAGCACTGCATCCAACGCAATGGCCAATGGCTGGTGGGCGATGCGATGACGCTGGCAGACATCACTGTCGGCTGCAACGGCACTTACTTGCGCGAAGCGGTGCCGCTGGATCTGTCTGTCCATCCGCATCTGCAGGCGCACGTGGACCGCTGCGAGGCGCTGCCGGTATTCCGCCAGTTCCACCTGCCGTTCGATCCGCCCACGCCGGCATCGCCATGAAGGAACGCCTGACGCCCCACCATGCGCTGGCCGCACTGGCCAGCAACGAAGGCAACCTGCCTTTTGTGGAGTTGCTTACGCACGGCACGCTGTCGGTGGAGATCTACCGGCCGATAGGCCGGGACCTGCAAACGCCGCATACGCGCGACGAGGTCTATGTGGTGGTGTCGGGCGTGGGCGAGTTCGTCAACGGCGGCCAGCGCAAACCTTTCGAGCCTGGCGAGTTGCTGTTCGTACCTGCTGGTGTCGAACACCGTTTCGAGAATTTCAGCGACGACTTCGCCACCTGGGTGATCTTCTACGGCCCAGAAGGTGGCGAAAAGTCAAAAGCCCCTCTCCCGCCGGGAGAGGGGTTGGGGTGAGGGTACGGCGAAGTCCATATGGCACAAGCATCATGGACTCCGCCGCACCCTCACACCCCAAGGGTGCTTGCTACGCAGCGTCCGCCCCTTCGGGGCACCTTCTCCCGATGGGAGAAGGGAACCACCACCAAGGTTTTTTGAGATGACCGAAATGAAACCCCTGCTAATCGAACTAGGCACCGAAGAACTCCCAGTCAAAGCCCTACCCGGCCTGGCCCAGGCGTTCTTCGACGGCGTCATCGACGCGCTGCAGAAGCGCGGCATCGACTTCGACCGCACCGATGCCAAGCCGCTGTATACGCCGCGCCGCCTGGCCGTGTTGCTGCCTGGGGTTTCGGTAGAGCAACCGGAGCAAAGTTCCGAAGTGCTGGGTCCGTACCTCAATATCGCTCTCGATGCGGAAGGCCAGCCGACCAAAGCTCTGCAAGGCTTCGCGGCAAAAGCCGGTATCGACTGGTCGCAGCTGGAGCGCACCACCGACGGTAAGGGCGAACGTTTCGTGCATCGCTCCAACAAGCCGGGCGCGAAGACCGCCGATCTGCTGGCCGACATCGTGCGCGAGTCGCTGGCGGCCATGCCGATTCCCAAGCCGATGCGCTGGGGCGACCACGACTATGCGTTCGCACGGCCGGTGCACTGGCTGGTGATGCTGCTGGGCAAGGACGTGGTGGACGCCGAAGTGCTGGGCGTGCGCAGCGACCGCATGAGCCGCGGCCATCGTTTCGAGCACGACAAGCCGGTGTGGATCAACAACCCGGGCGACTATGTCGACGCGCTGCGTGGCGCGCATGTGCTGGTGGATGCGGACGAGCGCCGTGCGCGCATCGCCCGGCAAGTGCAGGAAGCGGCCGCCAAAGCCGGCGGCGATGCGCGCATCACCGAGGACAATCTGGAACAGGTGAACTGCCTGGTGGAATGGCCGTCGGCGGTGCTGTGCAGCTTCGAGCCGGAGTTCCTGGCGGTGCCGCAGGAAGCGCTGATCGCGACCATGGAAGCCAACCAGAAGTTCTTCCCGGTGCTGGACCACGGCGGCAAGCTGACCGAGCGTTTTATCGGCATCGCCAATATCGAATCGCAGGACGTGGGCGAAGTCAGCAAGGGCTACGAACGCGTGATCCGTCCGCGTTTCTCCGATGCGAAGTTCTTCTTCGATGAGGATTTGAAGCAGGGATTGGTGGCAATGGGTGACGGACTGAAGACCGTTACCTATCAGGCCAAGCTGGGTTCAGTTGCCGACAAGGTCGCGCGCGTTGCTGCGCTGGCCGAGGCGATTGCGAAGGAAGTCGGCGCCGACCCCGTCCTCGCTCGGCGTGCGGCGGAACTGTCGAAGAACGATTTGCAGTCGCGCATGGTCAACGAGTTTCCGGAACTGCAGGGAATCGCGGGGCGGCACTATGCGAACGCTGCGGGTGAACCGAGCGAGATCGCGCTGGCGATCGACGAGTCTTATCAGCCGCGCTTCGCTGGCGACGACATCGCGTTGTCACCGGTCGGCAAGGTGTTGGCGATTGCGGAGCGGCTGGATACGTTGGCGGGGGGTTTCGCGGCCGGTTTGAAGCCTACCGGGAACAAGGATCCGTTTGCGCTTCGACGCAACGCGCTGGGCTTAGCGCGGACAATCATTGAGTCCGGATTCGATTTGAATCTTCCGGCTCTTCTTGAGTACGCCGTCGGATACGTGGATCACCACATGGCCGGCGAAGTTGGATTGAAATTGATTAGAGCCGAGCATGTCGCGAAGAAAGCTGGTGTCCATACCGGTGGCGGCTCGCTTCCAGGTCGCGATGTTTCCGTTGAGCAAACCTCAAGCGATCTCTACGACTTCATCCTCGACCGTCTCCGTGGCTACTACGCTGACAAAGACGTTCCGGCCCAGCACTTCAACGCCGTAGCCGAGCTCCGTCCGCATTCGCTGTACGACTTCGACACCCGCCTCGACGCCATCGGCCAGTTCGCCGCGTTGCCCGAGGCTGAAGCTCTCGCCGCCGCCAACAAGCGCATCAACAACATCCTGAAGAAAGCCGACATCGAAATTCCGCACACCATCGACCGCAGCCTGCTCAACGACCCCGCCGAAAGCGCGCTGGCCGAAGCGGTGGAAGCGGCCCTGGGCGACACCGACGAGGCCCTGCACCATCACGACTACATCCGCGTGCTCAGCCGGCTGGCGCTGCTGCGCCCGCAGGTGGATGCGTTCTTCGATAGCGTGATGGTGAATGTGGATGAGCCCGCGATCCGAGCCAATCGCCTGGCTCTGCTCAAGCGCTTGGCCGACCGCTTCCGTGCAGTGGCGGCTATCGAACATTTGTCGAATTAGCCGAACCCGTAGACTCAACCCTTCTCCCCTTGTGGGAGAAGGTGCCCGCCAGGGCGGATGAGGGGAGCGAGCGCAGCGAGTGCTTGAGCCCTGCGCGAAGATCAAAATGGATCCCAGCTTTCGCTGGGATGACGTCTTAAACGATATCGCCCTTCCACGCTCGGCATTCGCGACTCACACAACTGCAGCCCTAACGGCCTGCACAAATGTGCCACCGGCCTCACCCTCGGTTAACCCGATTCCGCGCCCGCCCGGTATCCTGTGCCGCATGCGCTCATCCCCCCTGCTCGCCGCCGCCGTTCTGTTCACCATCGTCGGCCAGGCGCAGGCAGCTTCCACCATCGACAAGGTCGAAGTCCGCGGCTTGAACCCGGAAAACGAAACCGAAGCGTTGATGATCGAGAACATCAACGTGGCCCTGTCGCTGAACGACATCATCGGCCGTCGCCAGGGCGAATCGCGGCTGGAATACCTGATGACCGAAGCCAAAGCCGAGGCGCGCGAAGCGCTGGAGCCGTTCGGTTACTACTCGCCTGAAATCGCCGTGGACGCCGCGCGGCCGGGCGGCGAGAACGAGCACATCACCGTGGTCGTCACCGTCGACAAGGGCGAACCGGTGCGCGTGCGGCATTCGGACCTGAGCATCGAAGGCGCTGGCGGCAGCGACCGTTATCTCAAGGAAGACCTGGCCGCGTTCCATCCGCAAGTCGGCGACATCTTCGACCACACCACCTACGAAACCAGCAAGACCCAGATCGTACGCCGGCTGGCCGACCGCGGATATTTCGATGCGGACTTCATCCATCGCCGCGTCGAAGTGACCCGCGCCGAGCGCGCCGCCGATATCGACCTGACCTGGGCCAGCGGCATCCGCTACGACATGGGGCCGACCACCTTCCACCAGACCAAATTCCGGCCCGGCCTGCTGGACAAACTGGTGTACTGGGAAGAAGGCAGCTATTTCCACCAGGGCAAACTGGACCGTCTGCGCGAATCGCTGGTCGGCCTGGACTACTTCAACAACATCGACATCCAGGCCAAACCGGAAAACGCGGTGGACGGCCGCGTACCGGTCGACGTCAATCTCACCCTGGCCAAGCGCGACGTCTACACCACCGGCGTGAGCTACGGCACCGAGAGCGGCGCCGGCGTGCGCTTCGGGCTGGAGCGGCGTTACGTGAATTCGCGCGGCCACAAATTGTCCACGCAACTGGACTACGCGCAGAAGCGCAAGAACTTCATCACCCAGTACCGTATCCCGGCGTTCAAATGGCTGGATGGCTGGTACACGGTGGCCTTGCAGGCTTACGACGAACAGACCGACTACATCGATACGCGCCGCCTGGAACTGGTGGGTAGCCGCAGCGGCGAGCTCAATGACCGCTGGACCTTGCTCGCTTCGGTGCATGCCCTGCGCGAACGCTGGAGCTATGGCGAAACGGTGCCGGGCGTCGCCCCGGACTATCAGTATTCCACGCTGACCTATCCGGAAATCAGCGGGCAATACGCGAGCGTGGACAACCGCACCTTTCCGCGCAAGGGCATCAGCGGCAGCATCGCCCTGCGCGGCGGCGTGGAGGGCGTCGGTTCCGACGCCAGTTTCGCGCAACTGCATTCCATCGCACGCTGGTATCACGGCATGGGCGAAAACAACCGCCTGCTGGTGCGCGGCGAGTTCGGCTCCACCTATACCAACGCATTGGTGGCCATGCCGCCCAGTCTGCGCTTCTACGCCGGCGGCGACCGCAGCGTGCGCGGCTACGCCTTTCGCGAAGTCGGCCCGCGCCTGCCCAACGACTACGCCCTGGGCGCCAAGCACATCGTCACCGGCAGCGTGGAATACGAACACTACCTGCCGGGCAGCGCCTGGGGCGGCGCGGTGTTCGTCGATACCGGCAGCGCCTTCGACGACACGCCGGACCTGAAGACCGGCGTGGGCGTCGGCCTGCGCTGGCGTTCGCCGGTGGGGCCGGTCCGCGTGGATATCGCGCATGGCCTGAACGATCCGGATTCCAGCTTCCAGCTCTACCTCAATATCGGAGCGGACCTTTGAACCATCGCCCTGACGACGTGAGCCCGGAGGAGCACGAAGCCCGCATCGCCGAGCTGCGTGCGCGTCGCCGCGCGCGCATGCGCACACTGGCCGTGCGCAGCGCGTTCGCTTCGCTGGCCGTGACATTGTTGCTGGCGGTGGCGCTGTACTGGTTATTGCAGACCGTCGCCGGACGCGATGTGCTGCTGAATCAGATCATCGTGCGGCTGCCGGCTGGTTCTTCCTTCACCTGGAAAAAGGCAGAGGGCCCGCTAGCCGGCCCGCTGACGCTGCATGGGGTGGATTTCCGCTACGAGAAGATCCATTTCACCGCCGAGCGCGTGTACCTGGATCCGGATCTGCGGCCGCTGCTCGGCCGGCGTTTGCGGCTGGACGCGCTGCAGGTGACCAACGCGACGCTGGACATTCCCAAGAGCGACGAACCCTTCAAGCTGCCCACCTGGCCCGAGCTGCTGCCGCAGATCGAGATGCCGCTCGCCATCCAGGCCGACACCCTGGCGATCGATGGTTTTCGCATCACCCAGAGCACGCAGCCGTTGATCGACATCCGGCGCGCGCGCGGCGGCATCGATATCGGCGACGGCTACTTCAAGGCCGAGAAACTGGCGATCGACAGCGATCGCGGGCGCATCGCCATCAACGGCGGCTACGAGCCGCGCAAGGGCTACGCCACCGATGTGGTGGCGACGGCGGTCTTCCCGGCATCGCTTGGCCGCACGCCCGCGAGGCTTGGGCTGGTGGCGCGGGGAAATCGAAAAAGCATGGATATGGGCCTGGCCGGCAACGCGCCAGCACCCGTGCGGGTGATGCTGGGCGTGCGCGGTGAAGACAACCCCACCTGGAGCTTCAGCGGCAAGACCGAAGCGTTGGATCTGGCGTTGCTGGGACTCGTCGAGGACAGCATGCCGCTGGCCTTCGACCTCAAAGCGAAAGGTGCCGGCGGCGGCGCCGACCTGCAGGGCCGCATCGCGCAGGGCGGCTTCATCGCGTTGATCGAACCTTCGAAGATCCGCATCGCCGATGAAGTGCTGACCGTGGAGCCGCTGGCGGTGCGCGCTTTCGATGGACTGACCACGCTGCGCGGGCGCGCCGACTTCAAGGATCCCGAGAATCCTGTATTCAAGTTCTCCGCCAATGCGCGCGGCCTGCGTTGGGGCCAGGATGCGCAGACGCAGATCGGCGCCGACGCCGACCTTGGCATCGCCGGTCAAATGAAAGCCTGGGCGGCGATCGGCAAAGCTGTGCTGGTACGCGAAAAACAGAAGGCCACGGTCGACTTCGACGGCCGCGGCGATGACCGGCAGCTGGTGCTGCACAAGTTGCAAGCGAAGATGCCGACCGGCACCCTGGACGCTACCGGCACTGTGGGCTGGGAGCCGGAACTGCGGTGGGACCTGGGCGCGAAGCTGGCCGGTTTCGATCCGGGTTATTTTCTGGCCGACTGGAAGGGCAACGTCTCCGGAAATCTCGCCAGCAAAGGCCAGGCGCGCGAGACTGGCGGCTTCGATGCGACGCTGGACGTACCCAGGCTCGGCGGCAATCTGCGCGGAGGCAAGCTGGACGGCCGCGGCAAATTCGCGCTGCACGGCGATCAGGGCGAGGGCGAACTGGCGCTCTCTCTCGGCAACAGCCGCGTGGATGCAAAGGGAAAAGTCGGCGACCGGTTGGATATAGACGCACGCCTGCAGCCCCTGCATCTGGACGATCTGTTGCCGGAGGCCAATGGCAGCATCGCCGGCACGCTGAAGCTGACCGGTACGCGCAATGCGCCCAACGTGGATGCCGATCTCACCGGCAGCGGTTTGAAGTGGAGCGGCTACAGCGCCGAGTCGCTTAGCGTGCGTGGCCGCCTGCCGTGGACCGGCAGCAACGGCGAACTGGCGGTGCGCGGTTCGGCGGTCCACGTCGGCATGGTCCTGGACAGCGTGCGTGTGGACGCGCGCGGTGCGGTGGAGAACCTGCATTTCGATGGCGACGCCAACAATGCGATGGGGTCGGTCTCGTTGGCCGGCACCGTATTGAAGCGCGGCGCCAACTGGCAGGGCAGCCTGGACGCTTTGCAACTCACGCCCTCGAAGGGCAGCAGCTGGCGCCTGCAGCAAGCCGCGCGTTATGCGCAGAACGGCTCAGCATTCACGCTTTCCCCCGCGTGCCTGGCCGCCAGCGGCGGCGGCGCACTGTGCGCGCAGGCCAACTGGCCGAAACAGGGAATACAGGTGCATGCCGATGCCCTGCCGCTGACTCTGGTGCAGCCCTGGCTGCCGCCCAACAACGGCCGGCCGCTCACCCTGCGCGGAGAGATCAAGCTGGAAGGATCGGTGAAACCGGCCGGCAACGCATGGGTGGGAGAACTGCACCTGAGTTCGCTCGATGGTGGCCTGAAGCTGGGCAACAACGCGCGCGGCGAGATCGTGCGCTACGACAACTTCACCCTGGATGCCGATTTCAATCCGCAGACCATCAAGGGCCGGCTGGGCACCGGCTTCAAGGGCGACGGCTTCGTCGACGCCACTATCGCCACCGGCTGGGACGAGTTCGCGCCGCTGAAAGGCGACATCTATTTCCATAACTCGCGTCTGTTCTGGCTGGAATTGTTCTCACCGGATCTGGTGCGTCCCACCGGCAAGCTGCAAGGCCACGTAGGTCTTGCCGGCACGCGCGGCACGCCCGCGCTGAGCGGCGACGCACAGCTCACCGAGTTCAAGGGCGAGCTTCCCTCGCTGGGCATCACTCTGACCGATGGCGTCGTCAATCTGGACGCCCAGGCCGACGGCAGCGCGCGCATCGACGGCACGCTTAAATCGGTCTCCTCCACCGGGGGCACCGTCAACGGCGGCACCTTGAGTGTGGACGGCGCACTGGACTGGAAGGTGGAAGGCTCGCCGCTGCAATTCAATATCCGCGGCAAGGACTTCCTGATTTCCGACACTACCGAGCTGCAGGCTGTCGCTTCGCCGGATCTGCAGGTGGGTTTCGCCAACAACACCATCCAGGTACGCGGCAAGGTGGTGGTGCCGTCGGCCAGCATCGACGTGGAGAAACTCGACGATGGCGTTTCGGTGTCCGAAGACGTGGTGGTGCTGGATCCGGCCGATCCCGAGCGCACGCCCAGTTCGCGCCTGGACCTGGACATGGCCATCACCCTGGGCGATGCGGTGAAGTTGAAAGGCTACGGACTGGACGGCACCCTGGCCGGCACCATGAACGTGCGTTCGCGCATCGGCCGCGAAATGGTGGCCACCGGGCGCCTGGATGTGGACGGGCGTTACACCGCCTACGGACAGAAATTGAACATCACCCGCGGCGAACTGGTGTGGAGCAACAACGCGGTTTCCGACCCGCGCATCAACATCCGCGCCGAGCGCGAAGTGGTCAGCGCCGGCGTCACTGCCGGCATCGATGTCACCGGTCGCGCGGGCAGCCCCAAGGCGACCATCTGGTCGAATCCTGCCATGGACGAATCGGCGGCGCTGGCCTACCTGGTGCTGGGCCGTTCCTTGAATACCGCAAGTACCGATGAAACCCGGAAGATCAATGCCGCCTCCACCGCGCTTGGTGCCGGCGCCGGCCTGCTGGCCTCGCAGCTGGGCGCCAAGATCGGTCTGGACGATGCGGGCGTACTGGAATCGCGCACCCTGGGCGGCTCGGTGTTCGGGGTGGGCAAGTATCTGTCGCCCAAGCTCTACGTCAGCTATGGCGTATCGATGGTGGGCGGCGGTTCGGCGATCACGCTGAAATATCTATTGCGCAAGGGTTTCGACGCGGAGATCGAATCGAGCACGGTGGAAACGCGCGGCTCGTTGAACTGGCGCAAGGAAAAATAGGAAGCGGCGGGAATATGACGACGAAGGTCTCCCGAATCGCGCAACTTCGCCTGCAACGGCAACGCATCGCCAGCGGCGAATTCGAATCGCCGGTGGAAGTCGTTTCCTGGCTCGGTGCCATGCAGGCGCAGGACTACGCCGCGGCGCTGTGGGCCATCGGCCTGCGCACGCGCGAAGCGACGCAGGCGTCGGTGGAACAGGCCATTACCGAAGGCCGCATAGTCCGCACCTGGCCGATGCGCGGCACGCTGCATTTTCTGGCCGCCGAAGACGTGCGCTGGATGTCGGCATTGATGGCGCCGCGCGTCATCGCCAACAACAAGTCGCGGCTGCAGCGCGAATTCGACCTGGACGATACCGTACTCGCCCGCTGCCGAAAGGTGCTGGTGAAGGCCTTGCGCGATGGGCAGCGGCTGACGCGCGGCGAGGTGTACGCGAAGCTTGAAGAAGCCGGCATCGCCACCGCTCGCCAGCGCGGCATCCACATTACCGGACGCCTGGCCCAGGAAGGTCTGCTGTGCCTGGGTCCGCGCGCGGACAAGCAACCGACCTTCGTGCTGCTGGATCACTGGATTCCCGATAGCCGCACGATGGAACGCGAACAGGCGCTTGCGGAGCTGGCGCGCCGTTATTTCCACAGCCACGGGCCGGCCACGGCGCAGGATTTCGCATGGTGGTCGGGGTTGACGGTCAAGGACGTGCAGCTGGCCATCGAACTGGCCGCCGCCGATCTGACCCGGGAAATCATCGATGGCCGGCTCTATCTGCACTCGGGCGAAGAACTTGAATCGGCCGATGTTTCTGGCGATCCGCATCTGCTGCCTTCGTTCGACGAATACCTGGTCGCCTACAAGGATCGCAGCGAGGCCGTGGAAGCGCGCTTCAGCCCGCAGGTCATCGGCATCAACGGTCTGTTCAATGCCGGCATAGTGATCGGGGGACGCATCGTCGGCACCTGGAAGCGCAACATCGACAAGAGCGGAGTGACGGTGGAGTTGAGTCCGTTCCGCGTCTTGCTCAAGAAGGAACTGAAATCGCTGGACAAGGCCGCGCGCCGCTACGGCGATTTCATCGGCTTGCCGGTGCAGATGAAACTGGCGGAAACATGATCGTAGGGCGGGCAATGCCCGCCCTGCGACAACCTTTGTCTTTGTTCATGGCGAGCTCGTCGCTCCCACACTATGAATTGTGCAACCTCGAAACCCGCAATTGCCTTCCTGTCAACGGGTTCCCTCTACGCGCTACGACCGCCACAATCGGTGTCTGCCACTCACGAATTCGAACGAACGCAATGAAGGACACCCCAAAGCAACTCGCCCAGCACATCGCCCGCACCATCGCCGCGGAGATCGGTGCCCAGACCGCGCAGGCCCTGGCCGCCATCGCGCTGCTGGACGAAGGCGCCAGCGTTCCCTTCATCGCCCGCTACCGCAAGGAAATCACCGGTGGATTGGACGACACCCAACTGCGTAATCTGGAAACGCGCCTGGTTTACCTGCGCGAGCTGGAAGACCGCCGCGCCACCGTGCTGGTCAGCATCGAAGAACAGGGCAAGCTGAGCGACGCATTGCGCGCCGAGATAGAGGCTGCCGACAGCAAGGCGCGGTTGGAAGATCTGTATCTGCCGTACAAACCCAAGCGCCGTACCCGCGCGCAGATCGCCCGTGAAGCCGGGCTGGAGCCGCTGGCCGACGGATTGCTGGCCGATCCCACCCAGGCGCCGGAAACCTTCGCCGCCGGTTTCGTCGACGCCGACAAGGGCGTGGCCGACAGCAAGGCTGCGCTGGACGGCGCGCGCGCGATTCTGATGGAGCGCTGGGGCGAAGATCCCGCTCTGGTGGGCGAGCTGCGCAACTGGCTGGGCGAAGCGGGTGTGATCCGCGCACGCGTGGCCGAGGGCAAGGAAGAAGCCGGCGCCAAGTACCGCGATTATTTCGAACACAGCGAAGCGCTGGCGAAGATTCCATCGCACCGTTTGCTGGCGTTGTTCCGCGCACGCAAGGAAGAAATCCTGTATCTCGACCTGGATCCGGGCAAGGATGCGGAAGCCGGACATCTGTACGGCGACGGCCGCGTAGCGCTGCATGCCGGCGTCAGCGATCAGGGCCGTTCCGCCGACCGCTGGCTGCTGGACAGCTGCCGCATGACCTGGCGCGCGAAACTGCACCTGCATCTGTTGCTGGATCTTTTCAGCCAGGCGCGCGAGAAAGCCGAAGCCGAAGCCATCGCGATCTTCGGCGACAATCTGAAGGATCTGCTGCTGGCCGCCCCGGCCGGCGCACGTACGGTGATGGGCCTGGATCCGGGTATTCGCACCGGCGTGAAAGTCGCGGTGGTGGACCGCACCGGCAAGCTGGTGGCGACGGACACGATCTATCCGCATGAACCGCGCAAGCAATGGGACCAGTCGTTGCATTCTTTGCACAAACTATGCGTCCAGCACCGCGTGGAGCTGATCGCCATCGGCAACGGCACCGCCTCGCGCGAGACCGACAAGCTGGCCGGCGAAGTGATCGGCAAGCATCCCGAGCTGAAGCTGCAGAAGATCGTGGTAAGCGAAGCCGGCGCTTCGGTGTATTCGGCCTCGGAACTGGCGGCGAAGGAATTCCCGGAACTGGACGTGAGCCTGCGCGGAGCGGTGTCCATCGCGCGCCGGCTGCAGGACCCGCTGGCCGAACTGGTGAAGATAGAACCCAAGGCGATAGGCGTGGGCCAGTACCAGCACGACGTGGATCCCTACCGCATGGCGCGCGCGCTGGATGCGCGCGTGGAGGACTGCGTGAACGCGGTCGGCGTGCATGTGAACACCGCCTCGGCCGCGCTGCTTTCGCGCGTGTCCGGGTTGTCCGCTTCGGTGGCGGAAAACATCGTGCTGCATCGCGACCAGAACGGCCCGTTCAAGCGCCGCCGCGAACTGTTGAAAGTACCGCGCCTGGGCGAGAAGACCTTCGAGCAATGCGCCGGCTTCCTGCGTATCGCCGATGGCGACGAACCGCTGGACGGGTCTTCGGTGCACCCGGAAGCGTATCCGGTGGTCGAGCGCATCGTAAAGGACAGCGGTCGCGCGGTGAAGCAGTTGATCGGCGACAGCGGCTATCTACGCGGGTTGAAGCCGGAGTCGTTTACCGACGAGAAGTTCGGCGTGCCCACCGTGCGCGACATCCTCAAGGAGCTGGAGAAACCCGGCCGCGATCCGCGCCCCGAATTCAAGGCCGCTCGTTTCGCCGAAGGCGTAGAGGAGATCAAGCACCTGAAGGCCGGCATGATTCTGGAAGGCGTGGTCACCAACGTCGCCGCCTTCGGTGCGTTCGTCGATATCGGCGTGCACCAGGATGGCCTGGTCCACATCTCGGCACTGTCCGACACTTACGTGAAAGACCCGCGCGACGTGGTCAAGGCCGGCGACATCGTCAAGGTGCGCGTGCTGGAAGTGGATATTCCGCGCAAGCGGATCGCGTTGACGCGGCGGCTGGAGGATGTGCCGGTGGTCAAACCCGCGCAGGAAAATTCGCGACGCGATACAGGACCGGCGCGCGACAGGAAGTCGGAACAGCGCAATGGAAAGCAGGCTACAACCGTCCGTCCACAACAAGCGCCCGTCAACAATGCGCTGGCGGCGGCCTTCGCACGCGCCAAGCAAAGCTAGCGGCCCTGTAGGAGCGGGCCCTGCCCGCGACGCTCTTCGTGACGCCGCGATAAAAGGCGTCGCGGGCAGGGCCCGCTCCTACAGGTTTCGTTTAAGCCACGCGGCTGCGGCGTGCGCGGGTCAGATGCACCAGCAGCAGCGAAATCGCTGCAGGCGTCATGCCGGGAATGCGCTGCGCTTGGCCGACGGTCTGCGGCTGTACGCGTTCCAGCTTCTGCAGCACTTCGAAGGACAGGCCGCGCACGCCGGCATAGTCGAAGCCCGACGGAATGGCAGTGTCTTCGTTGCGCTGCTGGCGCTCTATTTCTTCGCGCTGACGGTCCAGATAACCGGAATACTTCACTCCGATCTCCACCTGTTCGGCGACCTTGGCGTCTTCCACGCCGGGTCCGATCGAAGGCACCGACACCAGCTTGGCGTAGTCCAGCTCGGGGCGCTTGATCATGTCCAGCACTGTGGTTTCGCGGCTGACCGCGATGCCCAGCGTCGCTTCGACTTCGCGCCCCAGTGCGTTTCCAGGCGTCACCCAAACCGCGCGCAGACGTTCGTTCTCGCGCTCGATGGCTTCGCGCTTGGTATCGAATTTCTGCCAGCGCGCTTCATCGACCAGGCCCAGGCCGCGACCGATTTCGGTCAGACGCAGATCCGCATTGTCTTCGCGCAGCTGTAGGCGGTATTCCGCGCGGCTGGTGAACATGCGGTACGGCTCCTTGGTGCCGTTGGTGATCAGGTCGTCGATCAGCACGCCGATATAGGCTTCGTCGCGACGCGGACACCATGCTTCTTTCTGCTGCACCTGCCGCGCGGCGTTGAGGCCGGCGATCAATCCCTGCGCGGCGGCTTCCTCGTAGCCGGTGGTGCCGTTGATCTGCCCGGCGAAAAACAAGCCGGCCACGGCCTTGGTCTCCAGCGACGATTTCAATCCGCGCGGATCGAAGAAGTCGTATTCGATGGCGTAGCCAGGCCGCGTGATGTGCGCCTGTTCCATGCCGCGGATGCTGCGTACCAGCTCCAACTGCACGTCGAACGGCAGCGAGGTGGAGATGCCGTTGGGGTAGATTTCGGCGACATCCAGGCCTTCCGGTTCGACGAAGATCTGATGCGAGGCCTTTTCGGCGAAACGCACCACTTTGTCTTCGATGGACGGGCAGTAGCGCGGGCCGATGCCTTCTATCTGCCCGCTGTACAGCGGCGAGCGATGTAGCGCGTTGCGGATGATTTCGTGCGTGCGCTCGCTGGTGTGGGTGATCCAGCACGACACCTGGCGCGGATGCTGCGCGGCGTCGCCGACGAAGGACATTACCGGCAGCGGATCGTCGCCGGGCTGTTCTTCCATCATCGAATAGTCCAGCGAGCGGCCGTCGATGCGCGGCGGTGTGCCGGTCTTCAGACGATCGACGACGAACAGGCCTTCGCGGAGCTTGTGCGCCAACGCTGTGGCGGGCGGATCGCCAGCGCGGCCGGCAGCGTACTGCGTTTCGCCGACATGGATCTTGCCGGCAAGAAAAGTGCCCGCGGTCAGCACCACCGACGGCGCGTCGAAACGCAGCCCAGTCTGGGTAATGGCGCCGCGTACGCAGTTGTTCTCTATCACCAGGTCGTCGACGGCGGCCTGGAAAATCGTCAGGTTGGCCTGCGCTTCGACGATGCGGCGGATGGCGCTGCGATACAGGGAACGATCGGCCTGGCAGCGCGTGGCGCGTACCGCCGGGCCTTTCGAAGCGTTGAGCGTGCGCCATTGAATGCCGGCCAGGTCGGCCGCGTGCGCCATGACTCCGCCCAGCGCGTCGATTTCCTTGACCAGGTGACCTTTGCCGATACCGCCGATGGCCGGGTTGCAGCTCATCGCGCCCACGGTTTCCACGTTATGCGTGAGCAGCAGCGTGCGTGCGCCGGCGCGCGCCGAGGCCAGCGCCGCTTCGGTACCGGCGTGGCCGCCGCCTATGACGATGACGTCGTAGTGGTGGAAGGAAGCGTTCATAGGCGATCAGTTTCGCATTGCAAGGAAGGAGGAGCGAACCGGGGTATGCAGAAAAGTTGGCACGGTTTCTGCGTTATCCCCATTGCACCCGTCGTGGCAAGCGACCAGGGGCGCAGGCTGGTAATTGGAACAGGGGCCAGCCATGTGCACTGCGGGGGAGCGCGGGGCCGGTAGTCGGGGGACTGCCGGCCCCATTTTATTTGCAACGCGTGGCCAATCCAACAAAAAGCCCGGCATGGCCGGGCTTTTGCATGAGCGCCGACGCCCGGCAGGGCCGGAACAGGGGGGATCCAGATTTCCCCACCGGACGTCGACATAGAGGCTTGTCATTCCAATCACGTCAATAAGCGACGCAACCGGTCAATCCGTCATGACAAGCCTGCGGTGTCCGGGTACCTGCGGCTGGGCTCAGCGTTCTTCGGTTCTTGCCCGCTCACGGTTTCCCGTTCGCGGTGCGGGTTGCGCACGTTGCGCCGGCTGCGATCTTTCCATCTGCCGGGGCTGGGAGGGGTTCGCCATCCGTGGGGCCTGGTTGCCGCCCTCCGGCCGGACCCGCATGCCCGGGTAACGGCCGCGTTCAGGACGGACCTGGGGCTGGCTGGGAACCTGGGGAACGCCGTTGCGGGGCGGAATCATCACCTGACCCGAATCCTGGTAGCGGCCATCGGGACGCCGCCACGGAGGCGGACGACCGCCCTGACTCGGCGGTGGCTGGTTGTCGTTGTGATCCGGACGGTGCGGGCGATGCGGACGGTAGGGATAGTACGGGTAGTAGCCGCCGTAATAGCCGTAAGGAGAATAGCCATAGCCGCCACCGTAACCATAATAGCCGCCGTAGCCGTACGAGCCGTACCCGTAGCCGCCGCCGTAAGGTCCGTAATACTCCACCGAAGGCCGGCCGTAGTAATAGCCGCCGGGCGCGCTGCCGCCGGCATAGTCGTACGTCGCGCAGCCGCCGAGTGCGGCGGCGGCGAAGAGTGCGGTCAACAGACGCATTTTCATAAGGTACCCCTGGTCCATACGGTGAGAATCTGCCTGCCGCATTGAATCAGTGCTTAATTCGGCAGGCGATCGTCGGTGCCACCCGGTTCCATTCATGTGCTCGAGCGGGGCTATCGATGCCGGTCGCCTTCGGCCGGTCCGGGACCGGCAAGGGATAAGTTAATCTTTCGGGTATGCCCGACTCCCTGCCTTGCTTCGACGACATCCTGGCCGCGGCCGCACGTATTTCGCCCCATGCTTACGTCACCCCGGTACTGCGTTCGCGCACGCTGGACATGCTGGCGTCGGCGCAGCTGCATTTCAAAGCCGAGCATCTGCAACGGGTGGGCGCATTCAAGTTCCGTGGCGCCTGCAATGCGGTCTGGGCGCTTTCCGAGGCGCAGGCCCGCGCGGGCGTGGTCACCCACTCCTCCGGCAACCACGGCGCGGCACTGGCGCTGGCCGCCCGGACCCGCGGCATCGCCTGCCACGTGGTGGTGCCCGAAGGCGCGGTGGCCACCAAATTGGCTTCGATCCAACGCTACGGCGCGACCCTGCACGCCTGCGCGGCCAGCATCGCCGCGCGCGAGGAGAAGTGCCTGCAGGTGCAACGGGAAACCGGCGCGGTCTTGGTCCACCCCTACACCGATCCGCGCGTGATCGCAGGCCAGGGCACCGCGGCGCTGGAATTGCTCAATGCCGTGGAAGCGCTGGAAGTGCTGGTGGTGCCGGTTGGCGGTGGTGGTCTGGCCTCGGGCACCGCGATCGCTGCAGCGGCATTGTTACCGGATTGCCGGGTGGTGCTGGCCGAACCGGAAGGCGCCGCCGACACGGCGCGCTCGCTGGCCGCCGGCGAACGCCTTGTCGATTTCGTTCCCGATACCGTCTGCGACGGCCTGCGCGGCACCTTGGGACAGCCGAATTTCGAACTGTTGCGGCGGCACGCGGTGGAAGTGCTGACGGTGCGCGACGCCGACACGCTGCAAGCCATGCGCTTGCTCTGGCAGACCACCAAGCAGCTGGTGGAACCCTCTTCGGCCATCGCCCTGGCGGCGGTGCTGCAAAATTCCGCGCGGTTCGCCGGACGGCGTGTCGGCGTGCTGTTGTCCGGCGGCAATGTCGACCTGGATGCCCTGCCCTGGAGCGCCAGATGAGCGCGCGCCGTCAGCGCAAGCGCCGCGGCGTGCTGGGTTGGACGTGGCGCCTGCTGCTTTTGCTGGCGCTGTGGCTGGTGGGCGTGGCGGCCTACATCGTCTGGGTCGGCGAGCGGGACCAGGCCGCGCCTGCCGATGCGATCATCGTGCTGGGCGCCGCCGCTTACGACGCCCGTCCTTCGCCGGTGTTCGCCGAACGCATCCGCCACGGCATCGACCTTTACCAGCGCGGCCTGGCCAAGCACCTCATCTTCACTGGCGGTTTCGGCAATGGCGCGCGCTTCTCCGAATCGCAGGTGGCCCAGCGCTATGCGTTGAAGCATGGCGTACCGGGACAGGCGATCCTGATCGAAACGCAATCGCGTACCACCCACCAGAACCTGCAACAGGCGGCGGTGCTGATGAAGGCGCATGGGTTCAAGCGCGCGATCATCGTCAGCGATCCCCTGCATATGGCGCGGGCGCTGCGACTGGCGCGGGAAGCGGGCATCGACGCACTGGGATCGTCCACGCCCACCAGCCGCTTCCGCAGTTTCGAAACGCGCAAGCGCTTCCTGCTGCAGGAGGTGTATTTCTTCCATCGCGATCTTTTCGTGAAGACCCGATAAGCATGGCCTATGACCCGCACTCGGCAATGGGCCAATGCCGCCGAACGGGGCCGGCGCTATGATGAAATCGGCGACTACGCGCACAGGGGATCTCTGTTCATGAAGATCGATGGCAACCGCAAGCAGGACCGCGCCACCGAGCTGGTGCTGACCTATTACTCCGCCTTCAATCGCGGCGACTGGGACGGCATGCTGGCGCTGTTGACCGAGGATGTGGCCCACGACCTCAACCAGGGCGCACGCGAAACCGGACGCGAGGCGTTCGCTACGTTCCTGGCGCGCATGCAGGCCAGCTACCGCGAACAGCTGCGCGACATCATCGTGCTGGCCACCATCGACGGCGACCGCGCCGCTGCCGAATACGTAGTGCATGGCCAATACCACGCCACCGATGAAGGATTGCCCGAAGCCAAGGGGCAGGAGTACGTGCTGCCGGGCGGTGCGTTCTTCGAGATCCGCGAAGATCGCATCGCAAGGGTCAGCAACTACTACAACCTGCAGGACTGGATCGCGCAGGTTTCCGCGTAACCGGCAAAAGGAGCCCGTGCTCTCTCCTCTCCCCTTGTGGGAGAGGATGCCCGAAGGGCAGGAGAGGGGTGCGCGAGTGCAGCGAGCGTGCTTTGGCTCTTGGCTCTCCTTCACTGCGATCCGCAAAAGATTGTTCGCCGATGTTGGCTCCGGTTCACCCTCTCCCGGCCTTCGGCCACCCTCTCCCATCAAGGGAGAGGGGTTTCATTCCCGGCGACGGATCGGTATGGCCGACAGCGGCACTGAAGCAACCTCTTCTCCCTGTCCGCGGATCGGCGCGCCCGGCGGCGGCGCCCAGGCATGGGCGTAGATCACTTCCCAGGTGCTGGGCAGTTTTCCGTCTTCACGTCGTAAAGCTTCGTAGGCCGCACTTGCCGCGGCGAAGCGCGAACGCCCCGTCAGCGTGTGCCTGCGCGATTGCAGCGCATTGGTGGCGCCCATCGCCCGCAGCTCGCGCATCAACGCGGGAAGGTCATCGTAGGTCAGCGTGAAGCGATCCCGGTCGACCACCGGATCGCGAAAACCCGACATCAGCAAAGCATCGCCGAACTGCGCGATGGGCGGGAAACGGCTGACGTGCGGCGCCGCATCGGCCTGTACGAAGGCGTCGCGCAATTCGATCAGCGTTTCCGGGCCGAAGGTGGAGCACAACAGCAGCCCGCCAGGTTTGAGCACACGCCGGAATCCGGCGAACACCGCGGGCAGATCTTCTACCCATTGCAGGCACAGGTTGCTGAAAAGGACATCGACGCTGCCGTCGGCGAAAGGCAATGCGCGCGCGTCAGCGCACACGCGCGAGAACGGTTTCCACCAGCCGGCATGCTTCTTGGCCTCGCGCAGCATCGGCAGGGCCATGTCCAGCGCCACCACCTGCGCACGCGGCCAGCGCTTGCGCATGGCCGCGGCCGCATGCGCCGGGCCGCTGCCGACGTCCAGCGCTACTTGCGGTGTGCGTTCGCCTAGATAGTCCAACGATTCGAGCAGACGCTTCTCGACTTCGTGCTGCAAAGCCGCTGCCGCGTCGTAACTGGAAGCGGAGCGCGAAAAGGCGCGGCGGATCTGGCGATGGTCGAAAGGAGTGCTCATTGAAGAGGATTCTGATGCAATCTCTGATGATCGTAGGGGCGGTCGTAGGAGCGACGTAAGTCGCGAATACAAGGTCGCGCAACGGGTGTGTATTCGCGACTTACGTCGCTCCTACGGTGGGGGAAGGCTCGCCATGAAGCTGCGGACTTCTTCCGCAACCTGGTCGGCATGGCCGAGGAAAGGGGCATGTCCGCCGCCGGGGATGTCCAGGTAGCGGCTCCCAGGCGTCAACGCAGCAGCGGCCTGCATGGCCATGGGTGACACTAGACGATCGCGATGACCGGAAATCCACAGACTGGGAACCGACATCGCCGGCAACGACCCGCGCAGATCGCTTTGCTCCAGCAAAGCGAGACCTTGTTGCAAAGCTTGCGGCGAAGGTTCGCCGCGCGCATAAAGATTTTCCTTCAAGGTACGAAGCTCGGCGCGCGCATGTTCGGAACCTATCGTATCCAAGGCCAGGAAGCGCTCCAGCGTGCCGCGATAGTCCTGCTGCAGATCCTTGCCGAACTGCTCGAATACCGAGGCCTCCACCGCCTGCGGCCAATCCGCACCACGCACGAAACGCGGCGTGACCGCGATCAGCGCCAACGCGCGCACCTGCGCGGAAACCGAAGCGGCGTGCAAGGCGAACAAACCGCCCAGCGACCACGCCAGCCAAGTGGCGGGCGGCGTGCGCGCAAGAATTTCGGCTGCGGCTGCTTTCATCGTCAGCGGCGTGGCGTCGTCCCGGCTGTAGCCGTGGCCGGGCAGATCCACCAGATGCATCTGGAAACGATCGGACAAACGGTCGACCAGGGGCGCGAACACTCCGCCGTGCAATCCCCAACCATGAATCAATACCAAGGGTGGGCCATCGCCCACGATTTCTATATGCAACGGCATCGAATCAGGCGGCGCCCCGCACGCGTTGAACGGCATCGCGCGTGCGCGCCAGGATTTCGACCAGGGTATCCACCTCGGCCGCCATGTGCAGGGCGGACAGAGTCACCCGCAGGCGCGCCTTGCCTTCGGGCACGGTAGGCGGGCGGATGGCAGTGACCAGATAGCCGGCGTTTTCGAGCGCCGAGGACATGGCCACCGCGGTCGCATCGTCGCCGCACATGACCGGCTGGATGGGCGAATCGGAAGGCAACAGCTCCAGCCCGTAGCGTTGTGCACCGGCCCGGAAGCGGCTCACCAACCCGCGCAGTTTTTCCCGCCGCCATTCGTCGCGACGGGCGTGTTTGACCGCAGTCAGCGCGGCGGCGGCCTGCGCCGGCGGCAGCGCCGTGGTGTAGATGTAGGGACGCGAGGTTTCGTGCAGGTGCTGGATCAGCGCATCGTCGCCCACCACTACCGCGCCGTAACCGCCCAGCGCTTTGCCCAGCGTGACCAGTTGCAGCGGCACTTCGACCATGCCCAGATTGGCTTCGGCCACGCTGCCGCGTCCCTCGGGCCCGCGCACGCCCACGCCATGCGCGTCGTCCACATACAGCAACGCCTGCTGCATGCGCGCGACCAGAGTCAGTGCGCGCAACGGCGCCACATCGCCGTCCATGCTGAAGACGCCATCGGTCGCCAGCATCGCCGCGCCTTCCGGCGCGTGCTTGAGTTGACGCAATGCGCCTTCGGCGTCGGCATGCGGATAGCGCCGCAGCTTGCAGCCGGCCAGTAGCGATGCGTCCAGCAGACTGGCGTGGTTGAGCCGGTCCTGCACGCAGACATCGCCGTCTTCCTGCAACAGGGCCTGCTGCACCGCCAGGTTGGCCAGGAACCCGCTGCCGAACAGCAGTCCGCGCGAATAGCCCAGCCACTGTGCGATTTCCCGCTCCAATGCTTCGTGCGCGGCATGATGGCCGCTGACCAGATGCGATGCGCCCGCGCCGACGCCGTCGCGCGAGGCTCCGTCCTGCAACGCGCTGACCACTTCGAACTGTTGCGACAGGCCCAGGTAATCGTTGCCGCAGAATTCGGTCAGCCAGCGGCCGTCGACTTCCACGCGTACGCCGTCGCGGCGGGTGATGGTGCGACGCACGCGCACGCGGCCCTGGGCGATGCGCAGTTTGCGCAGTGCGTGAACGCGTTCGTGCAGATCGGGCCGCATGGTTTTAGGCGGCGCGTCCGCAGGCGTGGCCAGCGTGGTCGACGATGGTGGTTTCGATGATGTCTGCATGCACGGTTCCCCCTGGCGCTGGCATGGCTGGCTCCACCGGCATGGGCCGCAGGCCCAGGCGCGCGAACAGCGCCTGGTCGCGTTCCACGTCCGGGTTGCCGGTGGTCAACAGTTTTTCCCCGTAGAAGATCGAATTGGCGCCGGCGGCGAAGCACAGCGCCTGCAGCTCGTCGCTCATGGATTCGCGACCAGCCGACAATCTGACCATAGAGTGAGGCATGGTGATCCTCGCAATTGCGATGGTGCGCACGAATTCGAACGGATCCAGCTCGGCGGTGCCATGCAGCGGGGTCCCTTCCACCTGGACCAGGCGGTTGATCGGCACCGAATCGGGATGCGCCGGCAGATTGGCCAGGGCCAGCAGCAGGCCGGCGCGCTGGGCGCGCGACTCGCCCATGCCTACGATGCCGCCGCAGCAGGTCTTCATGCCGGCGTCGCGCACGTGTTCCAGCGTGTCCAGGCGGTCCTGGTATTCGCGGGTGTGGATGATTTCGCCGTAGAAATCCGGCGCGGTATCCAGGTTGTGGTTGTAGTAGTCCAGCCCGGCAGACTTCAGCGCATCGGCCTGCGGAGCGCTGAGCATGCCCAGGGTGGCGCAGGTTTCCAGCCCCAACGCCTTCACTTCCCGGATCATGGCCGCGACTTTGGGGATATCGCGGTCTTTGGGCGAACGCCAGGCCGCGCCCATGCAGAAGCGCGAGGCGCCGGCGGCCTTGGCCTGTTTGGCTTTTTCCAGCACCGCCTCGGTGCTCATCAGCTTCTGCGCGTCGACGCCGGTGTGGTAGCGCTGGGCCTGCGGGCAGTAGGCGCAGTCCTCCGGGCAGCCGCCGGTCTTGACCGACAGCAGGGTGGAAACCTGGACTTCGGCGGGGTCGAAATGCTGGCGGTGCACGCTGGCGGCGCGGTGCAGCAGCTCGGGGAACGGCAGATCGAACAGGGCCAGCAGTTCGGACTGCTGCCAGTCGTGGCGGAGCGTGCCCAGGGACGTACTCATGGAGGCCGGCGGACTGGCGGCGATCGGGGCTTGTGCGGACATCGGGGCCTCGCGGCGTTAAAGTCCGGGCAGTCTGAAAACCGGAAGCAAGGCTGTCAACCGCATGGACGCTCTGAAAGTTGACGGATGGCTGCGAAAGGCCGCCCGGGCCGTGTTTTCGCCACGTTGCCTGTTATGCGGCGAAAGCGGTGCGGAGGGTCGGGATCTGTGCCGTGCCTGCAGCGAAGCGCTGCCCTGGAACGACAGCGCCTGTCTGCGTTGCGCCTTGCCGCTGCCCGTGCCGGGCACCTGCGGCGCCTGCCTGCAACGCCCGCCGCCGCTGACCGAAACCCATGCCGCGTTCGTTTACGGGTTTCCGCTGGACCGGCTGGTGCCCAGATTCAAGTTCCACAACGATCTGGCCGCAGGACGGTTACTGTCCGAGCTCATGCTCCAAGGCATATCCAGGCTGCCCAGGTCTTCGGCGTTGATACCTGTACCGCTGCACGACTCCCGCTTGCGCCAACGCGGCTACGATCAGGCACGGGAACTGGCCAAATCCCTGGCCCGCGCATTGCAGGTTCCCTTGCTGTCGGAGGCGCTGGTGCGCACGCGCGCCACCTCGCCGCAGTCCGAGCTGGATGCCGGCGCCCGTCAACGCAACCTGCGGCGCGCTTTCGAAGTGCGCGCAGGCGCGGCATTGCCTGATCATGTGACGCTGATCGACGATGTGATGACTACTGGGGCGACGTTGGAAGCGGCAGCCAAGAGTTTGCGGCGCGCGGGTGTGGCGCGTGTGGATGCGTGGGTTTGCGCGCGGGTGCCTTAGGAGCCTGTCTAACGTCTCGATCGAAAGAGCATTTTTGCCACGGATCAGAGCAGATCAACACGGATCAGTCACGCTTGTCTCCTCCCTTGCCCGCGCAGCGGGTAGGGGAGGCTGGGAGGGGTGCTTTTTGGCGGGGAGTTTGAAGATCAAACACCAGGCAAAAAGCACAAAGCAAAATCAAGAGCACCCCTCCCCAACCCTCCCCTGCTTCGCAAGGGAGGGGGCAGGAGCTCGCAGCGAATCAGCCGCACGCTTGCAGCGAAGATCGCAGTGCAGGAGCCGCCGCCTCGGCCAAAGCCGCTCCAATCAGGATCACGCCCGGACTGCCCAGGCCGGCATGGCGCGCGTCGGCGGCCAATCGGTCCAGGGTCGTGAGCAGCCGCGCCTCGTCCGGCTGGCTGGCCGCTTGCACCACGGCGGCCGGGGTATGCGCCGGCAGATACAGCAACAACGCTGCGCTGAGCGATTCCAGCCGGTCCATGCCCATGTAGATCGCCAATGTGGTGCCGGTGGCGGCCAGCGCCGCCCAATCCGGTTCGCTGTGGTCCTGCGCATGGGCGGTAACGAAAGTGACGCCGCGGCAATGATCGCGATGGGTCAGGGAAACGCTCAAAGCCGCCGCCGCTGCGAAGCCGGAACTGATGCCATTGACGATCACTACTTCGATGCCGGACCTGCGCAGGAAGCCGATTTCCTCGCCGGCGCGGCCGAACAGCAGCGCATCGCCGCCCTTGACCCGGACCACATGCGCACCGCGTTGCGCATAGCGGCGCATCAACCGGCAGATGAATGCCTGCGGCGTGGAGCGGCAACCGCCGCGTTTGCCCACGCGGATCACCCGCGCGCGCGGCGCCAGCGACACGATCTGCGGATCCACCAGATCGTCCAGCATCAGCACGTCCGCGGTCGCCAGCGTTCTGACCGCTTTTATCGTCAGCAATTCCAGATCGCCCGGCCCGGCCGACACCAGACTGACCTTGCCGCCGCGTGTGTCCGCGGTGCCGGAGTTGCGATGGGTATTCATTACATTCGGTTCTCCGGAAAAATCGTTGTCATGCGCGAGTAGGTCGGGGCTATGCCCCCGACGCACGGGACCCCTCCCTCTGTGCACGTCGGGGACGTAGCCCCGACCTACCCGCTGTTCACAGTTTCGCGGCACATGCGTACCAGCTGCGGTACGCAGGAGCCGCAGACGCTGCCGCAACCCAGCCGTTTTTTAAGCTCCTCCACGTCGGCGCCCTGCGCGATGGCCGCACGTATGGGGGATTCCTTGACCTGCATGCATTGGCAAACCAGCGCATCGCGCGCGCCGCCTGGCAGACGCTGGGTGAACACCGCCAAGCGCGAACCGGTCCATGCCGTACCGGCCAGCGCGATATCCAGCAAGGCTTCGCTGGCCGCGTCGCGTTGGCCGCCCGACAACAGCAGCCCTTCGATCCGATCGTTGTGCGCATCGCTGCCCCAGCCGACCCGCTTGAGCAGACCGCGGCGCGCGTCGTGGTATTCCAGCACGTGTTCGCCCGGCTGCAGTTGCAACGTCTCGGCCAGGCGCTGCAACCACTGCGGCGGCGCGGTCTCGGCGGCGGCGCGCAACACCAGCCAGGCCTCACCCGAGGTCGGATCGGCATCGGCGCGCAGGGTGAGGGAAGCGAATGCGCATTCGCGCAACAGCGGCTGCACCGCGATCTGCAATGCGAGGGCATCGCCGCGCCGTGCGGCCAGCAGGTTCCAACCGAAAGCCGCCTTCTCCACTCGCACCGCTGCGTGCTTGAGTTCGGGCTGAAATGATTTCGGATCGACCGCGCCGTTGCTGACTTCGTTGATGCCGCCGCTGGCCAGGAACTGCCCGCTCCAATGCATCGCGGCGAACACCGTGCCTGAACCCACTTCGTCGGACACCGCCAACGGCAGCAGCAGTTCACCGCGCTTGCTGGTCACGCGCACCAGATCGCCAGCGCTCAGGCCGCGGCGCGAGGCGTCGTCCGGATGCATGGTCAATTCCGGCTCTGGCGCATGCGCGAACAACCCCGGCACCCGGCCGCTACGGCTCATGCCGTGCCATTGGTCGCGCAGGCGACCGGTCAACAGGCGCAGCGGATAACGCGCCGAAATCGGTTCGGCCACTGGTTTGTAAGGGGTGATATGGAAACGCGCGCGGCCATTGGTGGTGGCGAACACGCCATCGCCGTAACGTCGCGCCTGGCCTTCGCTAGCGCCGGCCGGAAACGGCCATTGCTGCGGTCCCTGCGTTTCCAGCATGGTGTAATCGAGGCCGCCGATATCGAGATCGCGCCCCACGGTCAGGCGGCGGTGTTCGTCGAACACTGCTTCGGTGTCGGCGAACTCGAACAGCGGCGTAGCGCCGGGCGGTGCCAATCGCGCTTCGATGCGCCGCGCTATTTCTTTGGCGATCCACCAATCCGCTTTGGCTTCGCCTGGCGCCGGCAGCGCTGCGCGCACGCGCGAGATGCGGCGTTCGGAATTGGTCACTGTGCCTTCTTTCTCGCTCCAGCTGGTCGCGGGCAGCAGCACATCGGCATAGGGCACGGTGTCGGTGTTGAGGAAGGCTTCCTGCACCACCACGAACTCGGCCTTGCCCAACGCCTCGCGCACCAGATTGATATCGGGCATCGAGTGCACCGGGTTGGTACAGGCGATCCACACCGCTTTGACCTTGCCGCTGCGCAAGGCATCGAACAGCGCCACTGCCGGCAGCCCGGGGCGATCGGACAAGGTCTGCGCGGGCAGACTCCACAAGCGTTCGAGTTCGGCGCGGTGCGCGGGATCGGCGATCTCGCGATGCGCCGCCAGCATGGTCGCCATGCCGCCCACTTCGCGCCCACCCATCGCATTGGGCTGCCCGGTCAGCGAGAACGGCCCTGCCCCGGGTTTGCCGATCTGCGCGGTGGCCAGATGCAATTGGATCAGCGCCAGGTTCTTGTCGGTGCCGTGGCTGGACTGGTTCAGGCCCATGCAGTACAGCGACAGCGCGGCCGGACTGCGGCCGAACCATTCGGCGGCCTGGACGATGTCTTCGGCCGGCACGCCGCACAGATCGGCGACGAAACGCGGCGTGTACTCGCGCAGCATTTTCTTGAGCGGCTGGAAGCCTTCGGTATGCGCGTCGATGTAGTCGGGGTCGATCAGGCCTTCCCAGATCAGGTGATGCAGCATGCCGTTGAACAGGGCCACGTCGGTGCCCGGCTGCAGGGCCAGATGCAGATCGGCCATGGCGGCGGTGTCGGTGCGGCGCGGATCGATCACGATCCATTTGGTTTCCGGATGCGCTTCGCGTGCCGCTTCCAGGCGCCGGAACAACACCGGATGCGCATAGGCCATGTTGCTGCCGGCGAACAGCACGGTGCGCGCCTGCTCCAGATCGTCGTAGCAGGTCGGCGGACCGTCGGCGCCCAGCGCCAGCTTGTAGCCGCTGACCGCGCTGGACATGCACAGGCGCGAATTGGTGTCGATGTTGTTGGTGCCGATCAGGCCTTTGGCCAACTTGTTGAAGACGTAGTAGTCCTCGGTCAACAGCTGTCCCGACAGGTAGAAGGCCACCGAGTCCGGGCCGTGTTCGGCGACGATGCTGGCGAAGCGCTCGGCCACCGTGTCCAGCGCCACGCCCCAATCGACTTCGCGGCGCACATCGCCGCGCAGGCGGCGCAGCTGCGGAACCAGCGCGCGGCCGGTCGTGTCGCGCGTGGTCTGCGGCAGGTTGAGGCCCTTGGTGCACAGGCGGCCGAAATTTGCCGGATGCTCCGGGTCGCCGGCAATGCCGGTGATGCGGCTGCCGTGCGCACCGTGCTCGGCGTCGATCAGCACGCCGCAACCGACCCCGCAATAGCAGCAGGTGGAACGCGTGCGCGTGCGCTGCGGCGATTCCGCGAGAGAATGCAGGTTCGCCGGGCGCAGATCGCCATCCATCAGGCCGTGACCGGAGGTCCGCAGTCCGCGGTAACGGCCGCGGATATCGCCTGACGGGTCAGCGACAGCCACACCACGCCGTCTTCCACCCGCACCGGAAAAGTCGCCACGCAACCCACGTCCGGCGCGCGCGCTTCGCCGGTATCCAGACCCAGGTTCCAGCTGTGCAGCGGGCAGGTCACCGTTTCACCGGCCACGATGCCCTGCGACAGCGGCCCGCCCTTGTGCGGGCAACGGTCGCGCAAGGCGAACACCTTGCCGCTGGCGGTGCGGAACAGGGCGATGTTGTCGCCACCGTCCCTTTCCAGCACGCGCGCACCGAGCGTAGGGATGTCGTCGAGCCTGCACACTTCGATCCACTCCGATGCGGACATGGCTCAGGCCTCCACCGGATCGGCCAGCAATTTCAACTTGAGCGGCTGGAACTCATGCCGCTGCGCACCGGCCACGCGCGCCGCCCACGGATCGGACAGTCCTTCCAGTGCGAACAACAGACGTTCGTGCAGCGCCTTGCGGTTGTCGGCGTCGTCGACCACGCGCTGGCGGATGTAATCCAGCCCGACCCGGGCGATGTAATGCACGGTGCGGTCCAGGTAATAGGCTTCCTCGCGATACAGCTGCAGGAACGCGCCGGTGTATTCGCGCACCTCGTCGCTGGTTTTCACCTTGACCAGGAACTGCGCCACTTCGGTCTTGATGCCGCCGTTGCCGCCGACATGGATTTCCCAGCCCGAATCCACCGCGATGATGCCCACGTCCTTGATGCCCGACTCGGCGCAGTTGCGCGGACAGCCGGATACCGCCAGTTTGACCTTGTGCGGGCTCCACATGTTGGCCAGCATGGTTTCCAGATCGATGCCCATCTGCGTGCTGTTCTGGGTGCCGAAACGGCAGAACTCGCTGCCCACGCAGGTCTTCACCGTGCGGATGGATTTGCCGTAGGCGTGCCCGGACTGCATGCCCAGGTCCTTCCAGACGTCCACCAGGTCTTCTTTCTTGATTCCCAGCAGGTCGATGCGCTGGCCGCCGGTGACCTTGAGCATCGGCACCGCGTATTTGTCGGCCACATCGGCGATCCGGCGCAGCTCGGAGGCGTTGGTCACGCCGCCTTTCATCTGCGGAATCACCGAGAAAGTACCGTCCTTCTGGATGTTGGCGTGCGCGCGTTCGTTGATGAAACGCGATTGCGGATCGTCCACCGCTTCGCGCGGCCAGGTCGACAGCAAGTAGTAGTTGATCGCCGGGCGGCAGGTGGCGCAACCGTTGGGCGTGCGCCATTCCAGGAAGTCGTACACCTCGCGATGGGTCAGCAGATGATGTTCGCGGATCGCCTTGCGCACTTCGCCGTGCGCGTAGCCGGTGCATTCGCACACCGCCTTGGTCTTGGGCGTCTGCTGGAAGCTGGAGCCCAGCGTGTTCATCAGGATCTGCTCGACCAGACCGGTGCACGAGCCGCACGAACTGGAAGCCTTGGTATGTTTCTTCACCTCATCCAGGGTGAACAGACCGCTGCCGGTGATCGCCTTTACAATCGTGCCTTTGCACACTCCGTTGCAGCCGCAGACCTCGTCGCTGTCCTGCATGCTCATCGCCCGGCTCTGCCCGGAATGGCCGGCGTCGCCGATCGCGCTTTCGCCGAACATCAGCTGGTCGCGCAGATCGTCGATCTTGCGGCCGTCCTTGAGCAGCTTGAAATACCAGCCGCCGTCGGTGGTGTCGCCGTACAGGCAGGCGCCCACCAGTTTTTCGTCCTGGATCACCAGCTTCTTGTAGACGCCGCCGGCCGGGTCCGACAGCACGATTTCCTCGGTGCCTTCGCCGCCCATGAAATTGCCGGCGGAAAACAGATCTATGCCGGTGACCTTGAGCTTGGTCGAAGACACCGAGCCCTGGTAGATGCCGATGCCGTAGTGGGCCAGATGATTGGCGCAGATCTTGGCTTGCTCGAACAACGGCGCCACCAGTCCGTAAGCGATGCCGCGATGGCTGGCGCATTCGCCCACCGCGTACACGCGCGGGTCGTAGGTCTGCAGCCCGTCGCTGACCACGATGCCGCGGTTGCAGTACAGCCCCGCTTCCTGCGCCAGCTGCGTGTTGGGGCGGATGCCGGCGGCCATCACCACCAGGTCGGCCGGCTGCTCGCTGCCGTCGGAAAAACGCACACCAGTCACTTCGCCGGCTTCGTTGCCCAGAATCTCGGTGGTGGAGGTGTTGAGGCGGAATGCGAGGCCGCGTTCGCTAAGTGATTTCTCAAGCAGACCGGCGGCGACTGGATCCAGCTGGCGTTCCAGCAGCCAGCCGGCCAGATGCACCACGGTCACTTCCATGCCGCGCAACTTCAAACCGTTGGCCGCTTCCAGACCCAGCAGGCCGCCGCCGATCACCACCGCATGGCGCTTGACCTTGGCGGTGTCGATCATGGTCTGGGTGTCGAAGATGTCGCGGTAGCTGATGACGCCTTTCAGATCCTTGCCCGGCACCGGCAGGATGAAAGGCAGCGAACCGGTGGCCAGCAGCAGACGGTCGTATTCGGCTTCGGTGCCGTCGGCGGCGATTACCCGGCGCCGCACGCGGTCGATGCGGGTGACTTCCTTGCCCAGGTGCAGGCGGATGCCGTTTTCGGCGTACCAGTCCAGCGAGTTGAGCACGATGTGTTCGAATTCCTGTTCCCCGGCCAGCACCGGCGAAAGCAGGATGCGGTTGTAGTTGGGGTGCGGTTCGGCGCCGAACACGGTGACGTCGTACATGTCCGGCACCAGCTTGAACAATTCCTCCAGCGTGCGGATGCCGGCCATGCCGTTGCCCACCACCACCAGTCTTGGCTTCTTCATCGGGCGTTCTCGCTATGCGGACCCGCAAGGGCGCGCGTCATGAATGTGCTGCAGGGGTCTTCGGCGTAATCGCCGAACGGACCGCAAGGGACGAAGCCGTAGCGCGCGTACAGCGCGCGTGCGGGGGCAAACTCCGGCTGAGCGCCGGTTTCCAGGCTCAGCCGGCGAAAGCCGCGGGACCGGGCCTGTTCCAGCAGATGGTGCAGCAACGCCGCACCGATGCCGCGGCGACGCTGTGCCGTGGCGGTGCGCATCGACTTGATCTCGCCGTGGCCGGCATCGAGTTCCTTCAGTGCCACGCAGCCGGCCAGGACGTCGCCGGACCATGCGCTCCAGAAGGTGATCCCGGGCCCGCGCAGTTTCTCCAGGTCCAGCGCATGCACGCTCTCCGGCGGCGAGATCCGGTACATGTCCTGCAAGTGCTCGCCCAGCAGCGCGGCGATCTCCGGGCCATCCAACGGATCGATGCGGAACTGCAGGTCCATGCTCAGACCCGCGCCGCGCCCAGCTCGGCCCAGTGCACGCGCCAGCGCTGCTTGACTCCCAGTAGGCACAGCGAGGCCGCGAAAGCGACCCCGGCGAACAGCCACAGGCCCACGGCATAAGAGCCCAGGTTCTGCTTGATCACCCCCAAGCCCGCGGCAAGCAGGAAGCCGCCCACGCCGCCGGCCATGCCGATCAGCCCGGTCATCAGGCCGATCTCAGCGCCAAAGCGTTGCGGCACCAGCTGGAACACCGCGCCGTTGCCCGCACCCAGGCACAACAGAGTGAGCACGAACAAGGCCACTGTCGTCGTCGCGCCGCCGACTCCCAGCGCAGCAGCGGCCACTAGCAGGGAGACGGCGATATAAACCATCTGCAGCGAACGGGTGCCGCCGATGCGGTCGGCGATGACGCCGCCCAATGGCCGCATCACCGAGCCGGCCAGCACGCAGGCGGCCGTAGCCCAACCGGCGATCCTGGAATCGAAACCGAACTGGTCGTGGAAGTAGCCCGGCAACGCGCTGGCGAAACCGGCGAAGCCGCCGAAGGTGATCGCGTAGAACAGCATGAACCACCACGAATCCCGGTTCCCCACCAGCACCTTGCCGTAGTCGCGCAGGGTCTTGCGTTGCACCGGCAAAGGCGCATCGCGGGCGTACACGGCGAATACCAACAGCACCAGCAACAGCGGAAGGCAGGCCAGTCCGAATACGTTGTGCCAGCCGAAGGCGATCGCCAGCACCGGCGCGAACAACGCGGCCAACACGGTGCCCGAATTGCCGGCGCCGGCGATACCCAGCGCGGTGCCCTGATGCTCCGGCGGGTACCAGCGCGAAGCCAGCGGCAAAGCGATGGCGAAGGAACCCCCCGCAATGCCCAGGAACGCACCCAGCAGCAACACCTGGCCGAAGCTGTGCACGCCCAGCCGCCAGGCCACCAGCAACGCCACGATCACGATCGCCTGTGCGATCAGGCCGGCGCGGCGTGCGCCGATACGGTCGGCCGCCATGCCCATGAACAAGCGCAGCACCGCGCCGCACAGGATCGGCACGGCCACCATCAGCGCGCGCTGCTGGGTATCCAGGTGCAGCGACGCTGCGATGGGCACCTGCAGCGGTCCCAGCAGATACCAGACCATGAAGCTCAAATCGAAATACAGGAACGCCGACAACAAGGTGGGGGTATGACCGGCCTGCCAGAACGAGCGATTCATCTGTGATGCCTCTGCAATCGATGGGGGTCCGGTAGGGCGTCTACCGGCCGGGCAAAAAAAACGGCGTGCTTCCAGCTTTCGCTGGAAAGACGCCGTTGTCCGTGCGGGAAGCGGGCCGCCGTTGGCCACTTACCGGTATTTGGGGTGCCGACACTTCGTTGTGCCGTCGTGGGAAACAAGAGCAATCGCCGTGCCAACATTTCGCGTTGCCGCGAAATTCCTGGAAATCTCCATTCAATCAATGGGTTGAGCAGCCATTCGTGCGAGTCGGCAGGCCTGCGCCATTCTCTTCGGCAGGCGTTTACGCACGCATGCGGTGCTAACCGCTGTGCAACTGCACAGTTATTGTGCGGCGCAGCAGTTGTGCTGGTTCTGGGTAAGCCTGACGGATTAATCCGTTCGTGGTGAGCCTGTCGAACCACGCTCTATGCGATTTATCTCAGTGCGCAGCGACTTGTTTTCCCCTCGAAAAGCGTGGTTCGACAGGCTCACCACGAACGGGATCTTGGTAGGTCGGGGCTACGCCCCCGACGCACACGGAGCCGGAGTCTGCACACAACATACCGACGCGCGATGCGGGTTCCCGTGCGTCGGGGACGTAGCCCCGACCTACGCGCGGATAGCGAATGCGTCCGCGTAGGCCTGCGGCGCATGCCCGTCCCAGACGATGCCGTCGCAGAGCACGCTGCGGCGATTCTCCGCGGCCGGCACCTGCACCGCGACGCTGGCGGCCGCTTCCCGATAGCGCGTGGTGCCGTGCACTTCGGCCACTTGGCGCGCCCAGTCCGATTCGGTGCGGTCCTGTGCCAGCCAACCCCAGCGCCGGAACTGGCTGAGGAACCACAAGCCATCGGACAGGTAGGGGAAGTTCGCCGCACCTTCGTTATGAAACGACAGCCGATGCGCGCCCGCCGCGTCGGGGCCCAGACAGGCAGCGATTTCCGCCACCGGCAAACCGATGATGTCCGGCTCGGCCAACCAGGCGGCCGCCTGATTGCGATTGCCGGGCTCGTCCAGCCAGCGGCAGGCCTCCAGCAATGTTGCGGTCAACGCCACCGCCGTTTCCGGTTCCAGAGTGGCGAAATCGCGGCGGCAGGCCAGTACTTTTTCCGGATGGTCGGGCCAGATCTCGCCGCTGGCCACTAGCCGGCGCCCCACCTGCAAGGTTTCCGCCTGCTGCGCCCAGGGCTCGCCGGCGCAATAACCGTCCAGTTCGCCGCGGACCAGCGCATCGGCCATCTGCGGCGGCGGCATGGCCACGCTGCGGATCGCATGCAGCGGGGACACGCCCTGCGCAGCCAGCCAGTAGTACAGCCACATCGCATGGGTGCCGGTGGGAAAAGTCTGCGCCAGCACCGGTGGCCGACCCAAGCCGGAAAATGCCTCGGCCAACGACTGTCCCGCGACCAGCGCCTGGGACAGCGAATTCGAAAGCACGATGCCTTGCCCGTTGCGGTTGAGGGTCAGCAGAATCGACAGGTCGGCTTGCACACCGCCGATACCCGATTGCACGCCATGCACCAGTCCGGCCAGTGCGTGAGCCGCGTCCAGTTCGCCGGCCAGCAACTTGTCGCGGATCGCCGCCCACGAGGCCTGGCGATGCAGTTGCAGGTGCAGGCCGTGCTTGCGGTCCAGCTGCAGGCGCACGGCGGCCACCAGCGGTGCGCAATCGATCAGCGGCATGAAGCCCAGTCGCAAGAGACGCTGACCGGCGGTGCCGTCGGAATGGTTGAGGGTCATGCGTGCGTCATCCCAGTAGGTCTGCCATGGCTATGATCTGGCGGGCGATGTCCACCAGCTTCAGGCCTTGCCGCATGGCCAGCTGGCGCATGCTGGCGTAGGCCTCGGCCTCGCTCATGCCGCGCTTTTCGACCAGCAGGCCCTTGGCGCGATCGATCAGCTTGCGGTCGGCGAGTTGCTGCTGCACTTCGCCCAACTGGCGACGGACATGCGCTTGCTGTTCAAACCGGGCCAGCGCGACCTGCAGGATCGGCGCCATCCTCGCAGGCGTCAGGCCGTCCACCACATAGGCGGTCACACCGGCGGCGACCACGTCGCGGATCAACCGGTCGTCGCCATCGGCGGAAAACATCACCACCGGCCGCGGCGCGTGGCGGTGCATTACCGCCAGTTGCTCCAGCGTGTCGCGGGAAGGCGAATCCACATCGATGATCACCGCATCCGGCTGTTGCGACTCCACCGCCTTGAGCAGCGCATCGGCGGCGGCGACCTCTTCCAGTACCTCATAGCCCGCCGCCTCCAATGCGGCCCGCAGTTCGCCGATCGGCTTTTCGGTATCGTTGACCAGCAGGACACGCAACATGACGGGCAGAGGGCTAGCCAGAGGAGTCCGCTTCATGTTGCCATGCAACATGATCGCTGGCGAGCCACCCTCCACGAGCCCCCTCTTCAGTCGCTCTCTTCAGGAATCCGCATGTCCCCCTCTCCGCTGTTTCCCCTGTTCGCCGATCTGGCCGGCCGCGAAGTGCTGGTGGTCGGCGGCGGCGAAGTCGCCGCGCGCAAGATCGAGGCCCTGTTGCAGGCCGGCGCGCGGGTGCGGGTGCATGCGCATGCGCTGAACGCGACGCTGGCGCAGTGGCTGGCGCAAGGTCGCGTGCAACGGCTCGAAGGCGTGTTCGATCCAACTTGGCTGGACCATGTCTGGTTGTTGGTGGCAGCCACCGACGACCACGCCTTCAACGCACAACTGGCGCGCGAAGCCGGATCGCGCCGGCTGCTCGCCAACGTCGTCGACGACGCCGAGCTGTCCACGTTCCAGATTCCCGCCATCGTCGATCGCGCCCCGCTGCTGCTGGCGATTTCTTCCGGCGGTGCGGCGCCCATGCTGGCCCGGCGGCTACGCGAGCAACTGGAAACCCTGCTGGATCATTCGCTGGGCGAGTTCGCCGGTCTGTTCGCACGCCATCGTGCCGCGATCCGCAGCCGCCTGCCGCAACTCGCGCTGCGCCGGCGCTGGTTCGAGCAGGTGATGGAGGGCCCGGTGCCCGTGCTGCTCCAGAGCGGGCGACGGGACTCTGCCGAACGGGCGTTCCTTGCGGCGCTGGAAAGCAGCGGGGACGTCGCCGCCGCCGGCAGCGTACTGCTGGTGGATGCCGGCAGCGGCGATCCTGGCCTGGTGACGCTGAAAGCATTGCGCGCGCTGAACCGGGCCGACCTGCTGGTTTGCGATGCGCAATCGCACCCCGCCATCGTGGCGCTGGCCCGCCGCGATGCCTCGCGCCTGTCGTTGCCGAACGACGACGAGGCTTTGCTGGCGCTGTTGCTGGAGCACGCGCAGTCCGGCCAGTGCGTGGTGTGCCTGAAATCCGGCAATGCCTTCCAAACCACAATCGGCGACCGTTTCGCGCAGCGGCTCAGTCAGCAAGGCGTCGCGTGCGAAGTGATTCCAGGAGTGGGTGCTTGAGGTCTGGACACGCTCGGGATGACACCGGGTTGTTCAGAGGCTCAGCGCGCAGACCAGCGAGCGGCTGCGCGAAGTATCCGCAGGAACCTCACCCCGCGGATTGCTTCAACGCCGCGGCGGGTAGTAGTCCGCGCCGCGGTCGAAATAGGGATACGGATAGTAGCCGCCGAAACCCGGGCCATCGCCTTGCTCGACGCGGATCTGCAGATTGAACGCGTTGGGGCGTTCGCCATCGCCGAAGGATTTGCTGACGTTGACCTCGGCAGCGTTGTAATGCGAAGTGCCGTAGCCCTTGGTGTGGCCTATGCCGGTGGTGAAGCTGCCCCAGACTTTGGCCTTGCCGTCATCGGCGACCGCGGTTTCGTCCGCATCGCGCCGCGACGGTTTGCCGCTGGTGTCGCCGTAATAAGTGCCGGGCGGATCGCTCTTGGCCACCGTCCCGGAGACCGCAGGCGCCGGGGTTTGTTCGGGAACGCGCAGATCGAGTGCGGTGTCGGCGCTTTGAGCGGCAGCGCTACCGGTTGCGACCAGGGCCACGCATAACAGGATCGATCGTTTCATGTGGCGCCTGCGAAGGAGGGAGGACCGCCTGGACAACGGAAACCCACCGCTTCCGCTTTCATGCGGTCTCACAGTAACCGGCGCTGCTTGAATGCAGGCTACACCGGGCTGGCAATCAGGGCGTGGCTGGGCCGGGCGGCGTTGCGGGCTTCGGAATTTCCGCCCTGGCGGTGCGGCCCGAACCGATGATCGCTTCCGCGCGCAGCTCCATCGGCGCCTCCGCCGAGTACAGCGCCGTGGTGCCCACCGCGGTCCACGCCGGGTAATGGTCCTTGAAGAACTCCCTGTGCACCTTCAGCACCGGCTCCAGGTGTTTGCGGAAATCGTCGTGGCCGGTGGACACATGGAAACTGGTCAGTTCCACCACGTCCTCCATGCTGGCGCCCGCGGCTTCCAGGTGCAGCTTGAGTTGTTCGAACATCCAGCGGATCTTGGCTTCCTCGGTGTCGCCCTCCAGGGCCGGAATACCGGAAACGATGACCCGGTTGCCGATCTTGACCACCGGCGAATAGTGCAGCTGGTGATAAGAGCCTTCCCATCCCGCGGGCGCAAAGTGTTCGCGTGGAGCCGTCTCCGCCGCAAGCGCAGGATTGGCGAAAACGGCCAGCACGCAGCCGATCAGGATTCTCATCGTGTTTGTCTCCGGCAAGGGGCGTCGACGCAACGCTCGCAAGAGTAGTACGGCGGTGAGCTGGTCAGGTTTGCAGAAAGTGGTGGGTTGCGATTCCCGCGAACACCGCCGCGCCCACCCAGTTGTTATGCAGGAACGCGCGGAAGCAGGCTTCGCGTTCGCGATGGCGGGCGATGCCGAATTCGTAAGCCACCAGCACGGCCGCTACGCCCAGCGCAGCCCAGTAGTACAGGCCCAGCTGCGCCTGCCGGCCCACCATCCACAACGCCGCCAACATCAGCGCGTACAACACCGCCTGCGCGATGAGATCCATGTCGCCGAACAGGATGGCGGTGGATTTGGAACCAGCGCGGATGTCCTCGTCACGGTCCACCATCGCATACCAGGTGTCGTAGGCCGTGGCCCAGAGGATGTTGGCGAAGTACAGCACCCACGCCACCGGCGGCACGCTTCCCTGCACCGCAGCGAACGCCATCGGGATGCCCCAGCCGAAAGCCAGCCCCAGGTAGACCTGCGGCAGATAGGTATAGCGTTTGAGATAGGGATAGCTGGCCGCCAGGAACAGGCCGACGACGCTTAGATAAATGGTCAGGCGGTTCAGCGTGAGCACCAGCGCGAAGGCGGCGATCATCAGCACCGCGAATACCAGCAGGGCCTCGCGTCCGGACACCGCACCGGTAGCCAGCGGACGCCCGCGCGTGCGTTCGACCTGCGGGTCCAGCCAGCGGTCGGCGTAATCGTTGATCACGCAGCCTGCCGAGCGCGTCAGCCACACGCCGGCGGTAAACACGAACAGCATCCACAGGGAGGGCACGCCCCTTGAAGCGATCCACAACGCCCACCAGGTCGGCCACAGCAGCAGCAGCACGCCGATCGGGCGGTCGCCGCGCACCAGCTTCCAGTACTGGCCCAGCCGTTCGCGCCAGCGGGGCGGGCTTGCGGATTGAAAACGTTCGTAACCCATGCCGCCAGCCTAGCAGGCCGGTCCCCACGCGAAAAAGACGCTTGGCCGGTTTGCCGGTAGAATGCGCGTCCCGTGCGCCCGTAGCTCAGCCGGATAGAGTAGTGGCTTCCGAAGCCATTGGTCGGGGGTTCGAATCCCTCCGGGCGCGCCATCCTTCGAGTTTTTCGGCGGCCAGGTGGCCAGCCAATCACTTGATGAGAACATTCTCATTATCTAGTGGTTCTCGGCTGGCCTCCCTCAGACCACTCTTATAAACCAACAACTTAGTGGCTTGACGTTGCGCTGCTCGGGAGTTGGTGAGAATTTTCACGCCACAGGCGGCGTGTCCGCTGTCGGCCAGAAGCCGTCGTCTGAAAAACAGCGCGGGTCTGGTTCCCCAGCCTTTGCCCGTCTCAGCCATTCTCAAGCTCCTTGAGGTAGGCGCAAAACATATCGGACAAGGCATCGGCATAGGCCCCGGTCTCCGCGGTACTCCGTGGGCTTTCCGAAAAACTCTTGCCTACCCTGCTGAGCGTCGTCGTGATCAGATCACTGGCCAGGGCGCGAGTCGCTTCCGAGGCGGCGGGCAGCGCCTTCTGCATGAAGGCCCGGAAAGCACGTTCTCCCGACGCCTTGGCGTCCCGCGCTTCGGGCGCATCGCGATAGAGCGGAGCTGCGTCGTTCAGTGCGGTGCGAATCTTCGCTTCATCGCATTCGGAACGGATGAAGGCGTGGACCAGGACGCGCAATCGTTCGAGCGGCGGCTTCCCGGCGTCCCCGAGGATGCCGTTCCACAGCTCGGCCGTCTGTCGCCATTCGTCGCTTTGTAGCCGAAAGAGGATCGCCGCCTTGTTCGGAAAGTACTGGTACAGCGATCCCACACTGACCCCGGCCTTCTCGGCCACCCGCGCGGTGGTGAAACGCTGCGATCCTTCCTTCTCCAAAACCTGAACTGCTGCCTCCAGGATGATGGCGACCAGCTCGTTCGAGCGGGCCTGTTTGGGTTGTTTTCGCAGGGAAATCTTGTGTTTTCGGCGATCGGTCATGGCGGCGCTGCAATGCGAATAGCGAATCTGACGAATTAGTCGCATTCTAATTCGACGCAAAGATTCGTGCATTTCACACAGGAAACCAACATGACCACCCTGACTTCAGCCCCGATTGCTCCCTTGCTGGATCGTTTGTTCGAAGAGGCCGCGGCGGCACCGCCGGCGACGAGCCCCGCCGTGGCCGCGCTCTCTCGCCAGGAGCGGGAGCGCCTGATGCAAAGCAAAACCGAATACCTCGACTATTACGGACGCATGAAGGACCTTGCGCTTCCCGTCTCCAGAGAAACGGGGACGTTGCTCTACATGCTGGCGCGCAGTTGCAGCGCACGCACGATCGTCGAGTTCGGAACCTCGTTCGGCATCTCTACCCTGCATTTGGCGGCGGCTCTGCGCGACAATGGCGGCGGTCGCCTGATCACTACCGAGTTCGAGCCGTCCAAGATAGTGCGAGCCCGGGAGAATTTGACGGCCGGTGGTGTCACCGACCTGGTGGAGATCCGGGAAGGGGATGCGCTGCAGACGCTGAGCGCCGATCTCCCCGAAACGATCGATCTGTTGTTGCTCGACGGCGCCAAGGCCCTCTACCCCGAGATCCTGGGACTAGTGGAGAGCCGCCTCAGGCCGGGTGCGCTCATCGTCGCCGACAACGCCGACTACAGTCCGGATTACCTGGCGCACGTACGCTTGCCCGCGAATGGCTACCTGTCCACACCCTTCGGCGAGGACGTCGAGTTGTCCATGCGGCTCGGTTGAACCAGCAGCATCTGCCGGCGCATGCCGGAAAAATATAGCTGCTCCAATTGCATCGTCGCCGAATCGTAGCGGTCCGGCGGTAACCCAGGAGATTCAACATGCATGTATTCGTAACCGGCGCCACCGGATGGGTTGGCTCCGCCGTGGTCGAAGAACTGCTTCGTTCTGGCCACCAAGTCACGGGCCTGGTCCGCAGCGACGACAAAGCCGCCGCGCTCGCAGCGACAGGCGCCCACGTCGTCCGCGCCACGCTCGACGACCTTGACGTCTTGCGCAGTGCGGCGTCGATGGCGGACGCTGTGATCCACACTGCGTTCAACCACGATTTTTCCAAGTTCACCGAAAATGCCGAGCAGGACCGGCGCGCGATCGAGACATTGGGAAGCGCTCTGGAAGGATCGGAGCGCCCGCTCCTGGTCACTTCGGGCCTGCTGAGGATCGCGCAAGGCCGCCCCGCGACCGAGATGGACATGCCTGACCCGTCTTCACCTCGGAAGTCGGAAGCGGCCGCCAGAATGCTTGCCGAGCGTGGCGTGCGCGTTGCGACGATCCGGCTCGCGCCATCGGTCCATGGCCTCGGTGACTACGGATTCATCCCCATCGTGATTCGTTCGGCGCGCGAGAAGGGCGTGTCGGCTTATCTCGGCGAGGGCCTGAACCGCTGGGCCGGCGTGCACCGGTCGGATGCGGCACGCCTCTACCGGCTCGCGCTGGAACAGGGGGCGGCTGAATCCGTCTATCACGCGGTCGCGGATGAAGGCGTATCGTTCAAGAGTATCGCCGAGACGATTGGTCGCCGGCTCGGTCTGCCCGTCGCATCACGGGAGCGGGATCATTTCGGATGGTTCGCGGATTTCGCGGGCGCGGATATGTTCGCCTCCAGCGCACGCACACGCGCATGGCTCGGCTGGAAGCCGACCGGTCCGGACTTGCTCGCCGACCTCGATCGACCCGGCTACTACAGCGGGTGACCGCACGCATCGCCACGAATGCGGCCCGTGAGTCGACGTTCGATGGACGATGCCGGGCTGGTGGAACGTATCCGCACGGTGCACCCGCAGAGCCACCAGACTTACGGTAGTCCGCGTGTCCACGCGGCGCTGAAGCGGCAAGGCGAAACCGCCGGGCGGCGGCGGGTGAAGCGGTTGATGCGCGAACATGGCGTGCGTGCCTGCTCCTCGCGCTTGTATCGGAGGCGGCCCGGGCTGGCCCGGTTCCTGGCCAGCGTGGAGAGCCACGCACACACCGTGCAACCCACAGGTCTGGGTGGCGGACGTGACCTACCTGAAGGCGGGCGGGCAGTGGCGGTGCCTGGCCACGGTGATGGACCGTTACTCGCGTCGGCTGCTGGGCTGGTCGCTGGGTTCGGATCGCACGATGGCTCTGACACGGCGTGCGCTGCGATCGGCGCTGCGCACGCGCACGCCAGGCTCCGGCACGCTGTTCCACAGTGACCGCGGGATCGGGTTCATCGCCGGTGACTTCAAGCAGTGTCTGCACGCCGCAGGACTCATACAGTCCGCCAACCGCCCGCAGCGCATGAACGACAACGCGCACATGGAATCCTGGAACAAATCGATGAAGGCTGACATGTACCACCGGAGCACCTTCGACGACGATCAATCGCTGCGCCGTGCCATCGTCAACTATGTCGACTTCTACAACCACCAGCGCCTACACTCGGCGTTGGGATACCGATCACCGGCAGAATACGAACGTCAATGTATCTAACCAACAGGTGTCCACTTTTGCGTAGGAACTCCCAACCGCTTGGCAGGTCGGCTTGATTCAAGCATCAGGCCCCAGAGAGAGATTCATGCGAACCGTCGTCCTTTCGCTCCTGCTAGCCACAGCACTGCCCTCTCATCCCGCCCTTGCCCGTCAAGGCAGTGGAGGCGCGGTTCCCTCTGCACAGATTGCCCGGCTTGCGGACGAAACCGTGCTCAAGCACTCCGCAAGTATCCTTGGCATCCCCATTGGCAAACTGCAGGTCGATCGGCCTTACGCAAACCAGGTTGTAGCGGCCGACGCTCTGGATATCGTTGAAATTGTCATGTCCATTGAGGAGGACCTCAACATAACCATCGACGACGACGCCCTCGACGCATCCATTGGCGCCTCCGGGGTTGCGGACATCGCCAGGCGCCTGACCATCGCCCGCCTGCAGCAGGTCGTGCGCAACATACTGGTGAAGAGGCATGGCAATTCGTTCAAGGCGAAGCCGCGTCGCGGCCCGGCTTAGTCCAGGCGTCAGCTGCCTGGATCCGCCAACCACTAATGGAGTTTCATGACGATTGCCCAAACCGCCCCATGCGCCATCAGCCCATGGGATAAACAAGCCCAGGCCAAGCGCGTCGGCGATGATCTTCTCCGGCATCACGGGAAACGGAAGTTCTATTCCATCGACCAGGTCCGGGAAGCCAATCGACGATGCGGGATTTCGCTCGATGCAGCCTGTTGGTCGCATGCGCTTTTCAACTCGCACGACGACTTTGACCGGATACACACCGCGGTCGGCAAGGCTTGCGACTACCCGGCAATGAAAAAAGAGATGCTCGAGTCCTTGTCTACCGGTTCCTCATCCACCTGGTTCGACCTGGATTTGTCATGGCTTGAGTTTCCGGACCTTGATTGGTCCATCTTTGATTTCTTCGACTAGCCTGCAAGCCTGCCTTTACAAGCCTACCTTTAAAGGAAAATTTCATGGGAACCTGGTCACACGAACCATTTGGCAACGACAGTGCGAATGACTGGGCTTATGGCCTTGAGAAACAGACGGATTTTTCCCTGGTTGAGAAAACCATACAGAACGTGCTCGATAATGGCGCTGATTACCTCGACGTCGATCTGGCCGTTGACGCTGTTGCCGCTGCGGAAGTCATAGCCAAGGCTTTGGGGCGTGGCACGCAATCTGATGCATACACGGAAAATGTGGATGCTTGGCTAAGGTCCATTTCCGCCAGACCATCCGCTAATCTGCTATCCAAGGCACAGGAAGCACTGACCCGCATACTGGGCCCGGATTCCGAACTCAAAGAGCTATGGGAGGAGAGCGATGACTTTGAAGAATGGGAGCTCTCGATCAAGGCCCTCCAGTCAGCAATTGGCGCCCGGTAGTTCGTTCGAGGCCGACTTGCTCGCGGGTCGGTTTAGTTCAAGTTTCAAGCCGCAGTGATGCAAGTCGCAAGACTCGCCCTTGTCACGCTCATTTGCTGGGGTCTTCTCTGGTTTCTTTGCCGGGAGATCTATGCCGGCCTCAGATCGGGACAGGTTGCCTACGGCCGATATCGTTGGCGCTGCCGGCGCATCGGCAATCCCTTTGGCTTCTGGCTCATTATTCTGACGTTTATTTGTTTCGCCTTGGCAGCGGCTTACGCGTGGTGGTGCGCCGTAACTCAATTGCCCTAGGATCTATTCCGCATGGCAACCGGCCGACCTTGGCGGTTCATTCGAACCGGGCCCGCTTCGCGGGTTACGATTCGCTTCGAAATCGAGGGCAGCCCTTGTTGGCGCTCAACGCCGGGCCGGGCTTCCCGTTCACCGCGGCCGTCCCGCTGATGATCGAATGCGAGGACCAGGCCGAAATCGACGAACTCTGGTCCAAACTCAGCGCGGGCAGCAGCGAAGGAGCCTGCGGCTGGCTGAAAGACAAGTTCGGCCTGTCGTGGCAGATCGCACCACGGGACGTCATCCGGATGTGCATCGGCCCTGATACGGACGCGAGTGCGCGGGCGATGCAGGCGATGTTGAAGATGAAGAAACACGATATCGCCGCGCTTCGCGCCGCGTACGAAGGCAATTGAGCGCAAGCGGGAACATGACAGGCGCCCGGGTCGTCGGCGTCATGGAGATCAACCTGCGCCGCGGGCTTATTTCATCTTGTCGCGCAGCCGCTGGATGCGGTAGCTGGCTTGGTATTTTTCCACTAGGGCGCCGAGCAGCGCCTGGGTTTTCGGTAGCTCATCCAGGGCCTTGACCACGTCTTCCCAGACGTCCTCGTGCGCCCAGCGGCCAAACCGGATGTAGATGGCATGCCAGGCGCCGTACTCGATCGGAATGTCCGACCAGTAGGCGCGGGTATGGGCCATCCACAGTACCGCTTCGACGAAGCGGCGGGCATTGCCGCCGTTGCTGGCGCGAACGCCGATGCGGCCGGGCAGCACTCCGAGAACTTTGGCCCATTGCGAGTCGTTCAGACGCTGGCGCGCGCGCCAGTTTTCTTCGAAAGTCGCCTTGTCCATGCCCACGTCGTCTATGCGAAATGCCCATTGCGGCCTCACGGCCGTGTCATGCAGATTTACGTCCATTGCCTTCATGGCCATCCTGTTCATGCGCGCATCACCACCCTGCGGATGGAATGGCGGGCAGCGGCGGATTGTTCGTTCATCCTTGCACCTGTCTGCATTCCGGAAAAAAACGAGGGGGCCGAAGCCCCCTCGACCTGTCGCCGTCGGAGCGACTGCGATACCCGCCAGAGCTTGGGGAATTGACGGGTACCGCACGCGGCGCAAGAGTGGGGTACTCGCTGCGCCACGCGACTGCCGGGGGGAAGCCGCCGGCAGAAGCCTTGAGATCCTTGGGGTCGCCACGCGGCCGCCGATTGCTCGGTGACCGCGTGGGCGCAGGACTATCCAACCCCTGCGCTTGTGATCGCCTCCACTCTCCGTGTGGGACGAACACCCGACAACTGCTCCTGGGGCATAGCTTAGGCAGCGGGCCGGAACGCGCCAGCCATCTGTGACGAACTGATGGTTCGCGATTCGCGAACGCTGATCAGGCCCCTGTTATCCGGCCACTGCTGGAGGCGGATGTGCCGGTTGCGGCGGGTCGGTCACGCCGCAGACAAAGCGTTACGGCGCGGCTTGGGCCTGTGCGATGCGCTCGTCCCAACTGGCGACCACCGTGATGCGTTCGCTCAGGAACGACAGCAGAGCCTGCACTTTCTGGGAAGCGCGCCTGCTCCTGGGATAGACGATGGAGATCTGGCTGGCGGGTGGCGCGAACTCGGGAAGCACGATACGCAACCGTCCTGAAACGATAGCGTCTGCGGCAAGAATGCTGGACGCCCGCACGATGCCCAGGCCCGCGCACGCGGCCGAGATCAGCTGTTCGCTGCTGTTGCTGCGGATCCGCTCGCGTACCTGGCAGCTACGCGCCTCCCCATTGACCCAAAGCTGCCAGCCACCATGGCTTTCGTCCGAAGCGTCGATCAGGCCGTGATGCTCGGCCAGATCGATGGGGGACTGCGGCACGCCATGCGCCTGCAAGTAGGCGGGGCTGGCGCAAAGCCACTGGCGGAAGCTGGCCAGCGGACGCGCGATGAGGTTGGCGTCGCCCAGGCGGCCGACGCGAATGGCGACATCGAAATGACTGTCGCCCAGATTGACGTACTCGTCATCGGCCTGGATATCGAGCAGCACCTCGGGATAGCGTTCGGCGAATTCATTGAGCAGCGGCGCGATCAGCGCGCTGTTGAAGGATTCGGGCAAGGCCACGCGCAGACGCCCGCGGACCAGGCCGTTGAATCCGGCGACAAAATCGGTGGCTGCGCCGATGGATTCCAATATGCGCACGCATTTGGCGTAGTACACGGCGCCCACTTCAGTGACGCGCACGCTGCGCGCGTCGCGCTCCAGCAAGGGCGCTCCCAATTCGCGCTCCAGGTCGCTCACCCGCCGGCTGATCACCGACTTGGTCGTGGTCAGGCGCCGGGCCGCTTCGGTGAAGCTGGCCGTTTCCACCACGGCGACGAACGCGGCCATGTCGCCAGTCTGGATCACCGCCCTTCCCCTGTCATCGCGATCATCCGTCGCCCGATTTCCTTCATCGTCCGATCACTCTAACCGGCCAACACGGTAAACAAGGCCGCACGCAGCGTGTCGCGGTCGGCATCGGAGGCGACCTGCACGCAGTTGCGGTCGCGCAGCCAACCCATCCGGCCGGGGACTTCATCGGCGGAGGTGAGCAGCATGACGCTGGTTTCCGTCGGCAGTTGCAGGCGATTGAGGAGCTCGCGGCCGTCGCTGCCCTGGAACGGACTGGAGAGCACCAGCGCGCCCAACGCGTCGTCGCGTATCAAGGCCTCGATGCGCTCGATGTCCTGCACCGACACGACCGGCATGCCCAGATCGGCCAGCAGCTCCATCAGGCGGGTCGCGGGCTGCGCCGGCTCCACCGCCACCACCGCCACTTTCTCGCCATTGAGCAAGGCGGGAGGAAGGGAAGATTCCGGCACGCGCAACCCCTCTTCAGCGCCGGCCACGCGGTTGAGCGGCACGTGGATCCAGACTTCATGGCCGCCATCGCGCCTGGATACCAGTTCCACAGTCGCCCGCATCTGCTGCAGCAACTGCTGACTGACCGCCAGACCCAGGCTGCCGCCGGCATTGGATTGCAACAGATCGGCCGTGGTGACCAGGGGACCGAAATGATCGGCGCCGAAGCCCGAAGGCTCGCATGCGATCTCGATCTCCAGACCTTGCGCAGCCGCCGACAGCGACACCACCAGACTGCCGGACTCGATGCCTTCCAGGGCGTGGATGATCAGGTTGACCAGAACCTGACGCAGGGCGAGCGTATCGATTTCGATGAGGCTCTCGCTTTCGGGTACGCGCACTTCGAAACCGATGCCCTGCGCATGCGCCTGCAACGCGAAAGTTTCCTGCAGCAGCGCCGCCAATTGCGACGGATCGACGATGCCCAGATTACGGGCGCCTGCGCTGAGTTCGCCCAGGCCTATCAGGCCGTTGGTGGATAGCGCATCCAGGCGCACGGCAGCGTGCTGGATGGCGGCGATGGAGCGTAGTGCGGCCGGATCGTTCTTGCATCGTTGCTCCAGCAGGCGCGCATGCCCGGCCAGCTGGGCCATGGGCGCACGTGCGCTGTTGATCAATTCGGCGAACAGTTCCGAGCTGCGGCGGAACTGCCCCAGAGGACGCGGCGGCGGCGACGCGTTCGGCGTGCTTTTGCGCAGTTCGCGACGGCGCTGGTCTTCCAGCAGCGCGGCTTCGTTGCCGGCCTGCTGGTTGCGGCGCAGTACCTGCATCAGTTCGGTCACATCCAGCAACACGAAATGGCGGCTGTCTTCCTCGGCCACGATATGGATGTCGGCATAGCGTCCCTGCGACAGCTCCATGGCCGGGATGATGTCCGGCGTACCTTCCCTTCCCTCGCGCAGGTCTTGCAGGCGTTTGTAGATGTCCTGGCGGGTGTCGTCGCCGGCGACGAACCGGTCGATGTCGCCCACCACATCCAGCACTTCGCCGTCTTCGTCGAAAGTCACCACCACCGGCGGCCGCGGCCGTACGGGCACTGCGGCGGGCTTGCGTGGCACGCCGCTCACAGGGAACTCCGGCCAGAAGGTACGGCCACGGCGGCGGCCAGCGTGGCGAACGCTTCCTCCACGCCCTGCCCGGTACGTGCGCTGGCGCTGAACACCGGCAACCGTTGTGCAAGTTCGCGGATGCGTTGCGGCGGCACTTCCCACTCGCCGGCCAGATCGCATTTGTTGAGGATCAACACCGCCGGCAGCTCGCGTCCCAGTAGGCGTATGGCTTGGTCGCGCAACCGCAGCACGGTATCCACTGTGTCGGCGCGGGTGCCGTCGGCGACCAGCAACAGGCCCTGGCTGCCGCCGATGTAGTTGGCGCGCATCTGGTCCAGCGAGTTGGCGCCGGCGATATCCCACAACACCAGGCGCAGGTCGCGGCCCTCGGTGTCGGAGAGGGTCTTGGTATCCACCTTCACCCCGACCGAGGTCAGATAGGCCTCGGAAAAGGTGTTGCGCACGCTACGCGCGATGGTGCTGGTCTTGCCGACGGCGAAATCGCCGAGCAAGCTTATCTTTCGGGACAGGGAAACGCTCATTGTTGTCGCACCGGCGCGGGATAGGGCTCGACCGTGACCACGGCGGCGCGCACGGGCGCGCTCTGCGACAAGGTGCCCCGCGCCAGAGTGCTCTGCGGCAGCGCGAACGCAGCGTCCTGGTTGACCGCGATGGTCGAAGGCGGATGCAGTTGCGCGGCCAGGCGGCTGGCCAGCCATTCGGCGCGCTGCTGGCGCAAGCCGCGGTTCTGGTCGAGCGTGCCGGGCTCGTCGGTCAGGCCTGCGGTCTGCATATGGAAGGCGATGGAGGAAGTCGCGCCGAGACGCTCCAGGGCCTGCAGTTTCTGGCCCATCTCGGCCAATGTCTTCTCCCAGCCGTCCTCCGGCGTCACCGTGCCGTTCACGAACGTAAGCTTGAGCGACTGGATGGAAGCGATGGCGGCATCCATTCGCTTTTTCTGCGGATAGGACAATCCCTCGTAGTCGATGCCGGTGACGCCCGGCGTGGACAACGACGTGGCGCGTGCGCGATACCAGTCGGGAAACGGCACCGAACCGGTCAAGCGGATCACGCCCTTGGCGTCGGGCGTTTTCACCGCCGCTTCGGGCAGCTGCAGAGTCTGGGCCACCCGCCGCTGCACCAGCTGCGGTTCCAGCGACACGAACGGGCGCGTTCGCATTTCGACTTCGACGGTCGGATAGTGTTGCGCCAGCCATGCACGCGGATCGCTGGCCAGGGGATCCATCAGGCCCTCGATGCGCAAACGGCCGCGTTCGCCATCGTCCAGCTTGGACACCACCAACCCGGGCGTAGCGGAAAGATGGCGCCCGATCGCACCGACCTGCGAAGACCAGCGCCAGCCGAGCGCGGCATAGACCAGCAACGCCAATGCCGCGAGCGCCAACGCCGCCCATACGTATTTGCGGCGCTGCGGACGCGCACCGCCCTGCCGGGTCGCCCAGCGCGAATTGAGTTCGTCCAATTGCGGCTGTTCCAACAACCCGGCGCCGGCGACGCCTGCCGATTCGGCCTCGCCCAATTGCACGCCGTAGCGCGCGTGCAGCTCCTCGTTGAGTTCGTCCAACCGCAGGCCGAAATCGCTGGACGGCACGCCGCGCACGAACGCCACCAGGCGCGCGCCCGGGCCTTCGCTGACCGCAAGCCGGTAACCGCCCACCGTCGCCGAGCCGATGCCTGCGCTGTCCTCGTCAACCGTGACCGAATCGCGCACGAACTGGTGGATGGCGGTGAACATGCCGGCCACCGCGTCGGCATCCAGCACCGGCAAACCGCTGGCAGTGAGGTGGCCCAGCAGCAATCCCGATTCCGGTGCGATCAGGAACAAATGTTCGACCTGGTAACGCGTGGTATGGCGCAACATCACTTGCGCGTAGGAGGTGCCGCTGCGCCAGGCTTCCCAACGCCACAGCAGCGCGCGCGGGCTGAAGGTGTCGCTGAGCGCGCGGTCCAGATCGTCGGCCATCTGCCGCAGGGCATCGCTGAGCGAACGGCGGATGGCCGGGCCGATGATCGGATATACCGCCTGCACCACCGCCTGCGGGCGGCGGCGCACCGCGATTTCCAGCGAATCGGCGCTGGCTTCGGACAGTACGTTGGCCAATCGCGAACGCTTGCCCGCACGGAGGCTGGCTTCGATGTCTTCGGCCAGCAGGTCCGGTACGCGTTCGAAACGCGCGGTCGCCTTGCCTACGCTGTCCTGCAGCGCGTCCATGCGGCCGCGCTCCTGTTCCAGCAGCAGTTGGCGAAGACGCTCGTATTCGCCGTTCATGCGCAACCGGTCCTCAGCCGTTCTTCGAAGCGTCCTGAGTGCCGCGCAAGCGCAATGAGACCTCCGCCATCAGGTCGGCCAGGTCTTCGCGCGCCAGTTTCTGTCCGCCCAGTTCGCCGCGCGTCGACGACAGCGCATCGCGCACCGCCTGCAGGGACGCCTGGGTGCGTTCGTCGAGTTGCGCCAGCGCGTCGCGGGCGCGGGCTTCGGCAGCGGCGGCGCTGTCTTCGTGTTGCTGCAGCACGGCGTTGATCTCGCTGCGCTGGGTGCGCTGGGACTGGCCGAAGCGCATGTCGATGTCGTCCAGCGCGCTGGTGCGCGCGGCGCTTTCCTGGCGCAGCTGGGCGCCGAGCTTTTCGATCTGCGGATCCAACCGCGCCTCCAATCCGGCGATGCGCCGCTCGTAGTCGGCGGCCACACGGGCCAACTCGCTTTCCATGAGGTCGCTGAGTTCCTTGATGCGACGATCGAAATCGCGGACCACACCGCCGAACATCAGTTCGCGAATCTGGTCCATTTTGTTGTCGCTGGCGTCCGTATTGGCCGCATCGGGCGCCTTTTCGGCGATTTCAAAACGTTTGTTCGCACCCATGTTCACTCCGACGTGTTTTGCAAGGCGTGTTCTGCGAGGCATGTTCTGCAAGACCTGCTCTACCGAGCCTGCTCTGCCGAACGCGTTCTGCAAGATGACTTTGCCGTCGCGTCCGCCTCTGCGCCAACTTGCGGCCGCGCTGAACAGCATCATGCGATATTTGTCACATTATCGGCTGTTCAGTGACGAAACTCCCATCACTTCGCTAATAGTGAGAACACTCACATTACTGAGATTCAGGATTATTCGCTGTGCAGTTCGGCAACGAAGTCGTAGGCATCGCCGCGATAGAACGAACGCGTGGATTCCACCACCCGACCGTCGGCCAAAAAAGCGCGGCGCTCTATCAGCAGGCCCGGGCTGCCGGCCGGCAGGTGCAGCAGCTTCGCGGTTTCGGCATCCAGCGCCACGGCGCGCAGGTGCTGCAAGGCGCGCACCGGGCGATGGCCATGCGGCTGCAGCGCTTCATAAAGAGAGTCGACCACGCTCAGCGGATCCGGCAGCAGCGCATGCGGCACCAGCGTGCGCTCCACCGCCAACGGCGCATCGCCGCCGTAGCGCACACGGTGGAAGCGGATCACGCCGCTGCCCGGCGACAGGTTGAGGGCCATGGCTTCTTCCGGAGTGACTTCGCCGACGCTGCGCTCGAAGAATTCCGAACGCGGGTTGAGCCCGCGCTCGCGCAGGTCATCGGTGAAGCTGGTCAGACGAGAAAACGAGCGCTGGATGCGCTCGGCCACGAAGCTGCCGGCCCCATGACGCTGGGTCAGCAGGCCGGACTCGACCAGCCCCGACAGCGCGCGGCGCACGGTGACGCGGGACAGCGACAGTTGCTGGCACAGGTCGCGCTCGCTGGGCAGGGCCTGTCCGGGCTGCAGCACGCCGCTGTCGATCAGGTTCTGCACCGCCCGTCGCAACCTCGCATAAGCCAGCGTGCGGGTGGTATCGGCGGCGCCAAGGCGCTGGTATTCGCGGGACAGGGCTGAGGACATGAACAGAAAGTACCAATGAAATACCAATCCCGCAAGCGAAATGACCAATCTCCATTAATCAAGGGTATGGATGGCGATCATGGTATTTCGGTGGTATTTTCCCCGTTCCTGACATAGTTCCCCAAGAGACCTGCTGTGACCGCCAAGACTGTCCCCGTCGACACCTTCGACCTCGTGATTTTCGGCGGCACCGGCGACCTGGCGCTGCGCAAGCTGCTGCCGGGCCTGTTCCGGCGCTACGCCGACGGCCAGATTCCCGAGGACAGCCGCATCGTCGGCGTGGCCCGCGACAAACAGTCCGACGACGACTATCGGGCCAAGGTCAACGAGGCGCTGGGGCCGGTGGTGGGCAGCGAACCTTCACTGCAGGCCAAGCTGGCTCCGTTCCTGCAGAAACTCGGTTACCACGCGCTGGACGCAACCAAGGACGAAGGCTGGCAGGGTTTCGCCGACGAGCTGGCGACACATGGCGACCGCATCCGCGTGTTCTACCTGTCCACCAGCCCCAGTCTGTTCGTGGACATCTGCACACGCCTCAAGGCGCATGACCTCAATCATGGCAAGTCGCGCGTGGTGATCGAGAAGCCGATCGGCAAGGATTCGGCCAGCGCAGCGGTGATCAACGACGCGGTGGGCGGCGCTTTCTCCGAAAGCCAGATCTTCCGCATCGACCATTACCTGGGCAAGGAGACGGTGCAGAACCTGATGGCGCTGCGCTTCGCCAACATCCTGTTCGAGCCGCTGTGGAATTTCAACTACGTCGACCACGTGCAGATCACCGTGGCCGAAACCGTGGGCCTGGAAAAACGCGCCGGCTACTACGACACCTCCGGCGCGCTGCGCGACATGGTTCAGAACCACCTGCTGCAGCTGCTGTGCATGGTGTCGATGGAACCGCCGGCGGCGATGAACGCCGATGCGGTGCGCGACGAGAAGCTGAAGGTGCTGCGCTCGCTGCGGCCGATCGACGCCGAGGACGCCGCGCAGATGACCGTGCGCGGCCAGTACCGCGCCGGCGCCAGCAACGGTGGCGCGGTGCCGGGCTATCTGACCGAGCTGGGCCGCAACGATTCGCGCACCGAAACCTTCGTGGCATTGAAGGCCGAGGTCGATAACTGGCGTTGGGCCGGCGTGCCGTTTTATCTGCGCACGGGCAAGCGCTTGTCCGAGCGCGTATCGGAGATCGTGATCGCCTTCCGTCCCGTGCCGCATTCCATTTTCGATCAGGCCTCCGGCCCGGTGATGGCCAACAAACTGGTGCTGCGCCTGCAGCCCGACGAAGGCGTGAAGCTATGGCTGATGATCAAGGACCCGGGCCCGGGCGGCCTGCGCCTGCAGCACGTGCCGCTGGACATGAGCTTCGCCGAAGCCTTTGGCGTGCACCAGCCCGAGGCCTACGAGCGCCTGCTGATGGATGTGGTGCGCGGCAACCCCACTTTGTTCATGCGCCGCGACGAAGTGGAAGCGGCGTGGAAGTGGATCGACCCGATCCTGGCCGCGTGGGAAACCCTGCGCGAAGCGCCGAAGCCGTATACGGCCGGTTCGTGGGGGCCGAGCGCAGCAGTAGCGCTCATCGAGCGTGATGGACGCACCTGGCATGAAGACGCGACGTAGCTGCTTATCCTTCTCCATCGGGAGAAGAGCCTGCCCCGTACTTGATACGGGGTGCCCGAAGGGCGGATGAGGGAATGGGAAATCAGTTTGTACTGAACCTTCCCTGGCAAGTCATTCCCCCTCTCTCATCCGTCGCCGCGCGCCACCTTCTCCCGGTGGGAGAAGGAAAGCAGGAGCAACCATGACAACTGATCTCTCCTTGAAAACCCAGCTACTCGACTTTCCCGACCCGCAGACGCTGGCCCAAGCGTTGGCGCAATCGGTCGCCGAGGATCTTCGCGCTGCGCTCGCCGAACGCGGCGCTGCCAGCCTTGCCCTGTCCGGCGGCAACACCCCCAAAGCCTTCATGCAGGCGCTCGCGCAGCAGCCGCTGGACTGGCCACGCATTGCGGTGACCCTGGTCGACGAACGCTGGGTGCCGGAATCCAACGCGCGCTCCAACGCGGCGCTGGTGAAAGCCAATCTGCTGGAAGGGCCGGCGGCCGTAGCCCGCTTCGTACCGCTATACCGGGCAGTACCGCAACCGGAAGACGCGCTGGCCGAAGTGGAGCGCGCGCTGCAGACCATACCTTCGCCGTTCGATGCGCTGGTGCTGGGCATGGGTAATGACGGCCACACCGCCTCCTTTTTTCCTGGGGGGGACCGTTTGGCCGAAGCCCTGGATCTTGCCGCCAAGGCAGTGGTGCTGCCGATGCGCGCGCCTGGCGCGGGCGAACCCCGCATCACCCTCACCCTGCCGCCGATTGTGGCCGCGCGCGCGCTGTATCTGCATATCGAAGGCGCGGACAAGCAACGCGTCCTGGCACAGGCCTTGTCGGGCCAGGGCCAGGGCGCCGCCTACCCCATTGGCGACGTGCTGCGACATGCCCCCGCGCCAGTGCGGATTTACTGGACGGCTTGAGGCATCCGCACCGGCCCTGCTTATAATGGAGGCCTTGCCTGCGGCGCTTGCGCCCGGATCCGTCCCTCAACCTGCATGCGGCAGCCCCGGGATTCCTGATTTTCAGTAGCCAAGCGCGGCTCCGGCCGTGCTGCCAAAGGTGGAAAGTGCGTAACTACGACCTCGAATTCCTCAAGCATTTCTCCATGGTCATCGGCTTCCTGATGCTGGTGACCCTGGGCCTGATCGCCGGCGCGTTCTATCTGCACGGCAGCATCCCCCCCGAGGTCTCGCCCGTGGCGGCCAAGCAGACCGAGGCGCGCATCGCCCCGGCCGGCGCCGTGTACGCCGGCGCCACCGGTGCAGCGGCCCAGGCGGCAGCACAGTCAGCCGCGCTGGCGGCGGCTTCGGCCCAGCAGGCCTATGGCGGCACCCTGGACGGCGGCGTGATCTATCAGAACCTGTGCGGCGCCTGCCACACCAATGGCGTGGGCAAGGCGCCGACGCTGACCGCCGCCGGCTTCGGCGCGCGCGCGGCCAAGGGCAAGGACACTTTGTACAAGCACGCCACCGAGGGCTTCACCGGCCCCGACGGCGGCGTGATGCCGCCCAAAGGCGGCAATCCGGGCCTGACCGAAGAACAAATCCACGCCACCGTCGACTGGATGCTGGCCAACGTGAAGTAAGCTTCGGCTCCTCGCCGACGCGCGCAACGCCGCCTCCGGGCGGCGTTCTGGTTTGAACCCTCTTCGGAGCCGCCATGACCGTGTCCCGCTTCCACGCCTCCCTGCTGCTCGCGCTGGTCTGCGCCTGCGGCGCCGCCTCCACGTACGCCGCGGTCAAGCGCAGCGTCATCACCATCGGACGCGCGCAGGGGCGCGGCGATCGCAGTCCGCTGGAAGGCCAGCCGGTCATCGTGCAGGGCACGATCACGGGCAATTTCGTCGACGGCATGGGTGGATTCTTCCTTCAGGACGGCGGCGATGGCGATCCGTTCACTTCCGACGGCCTGTTCGTCGTTCCGCCCAAGGCGTCCAAGACCAGGCTGCGCGCCGGCGACACGGTGCGCGTCTATGGCCGCATGTTCGAGGATGCGGGCGACGGCAGGTCGGTGGGTACTTTGACCACCGTGCGGGCCGAACGCATAGACCCGGTAAAGCTTCCCAAAGCCGTCCCCGTCATCCCCACCGTCTTCACCGCGCCGCCGGATCGCTGGGAAGTGCTGGAAGGGATGCTGGTCATGATCGACGCGCCGTTGAGTCTCAATGGCACCGATGCGCGCTACGCCGAAACCAGCACCAGCTTCGATGGCCGCCTGTGGACCCCGACCGAGATCGCCGCACCCGGCAGCGACCGCTACCGCGAGATCGAAAGATTCAACGCCCGGCACCGGATCGTGCTGGACGACGCCAGTACCCGCCGCGATCCGAAAACGGTCTGGTACCTGCCCGAGGGCGTTCCGCGCAGCGGCAGCACCGCCAGTGGCGCGCAAGGCATCGTCGATCAGCGCCAGGGCAGCTATCGCGTGCAGCTGACCGCCCCGCTGGAAGCCAAACCCGCCGCGCGACCGGCCGCGCCCAAGGTGGCCGGCAACCTGCGCGTGGCCGTGTTCAACATGGAGAACCTGTTCAACGGCGACGGCAACGGCGGCGGATTCCCCACGCTGCGCGGCGCCGCGGTACCGGCGCAGCTGAAGGCGCAGACGGACAAACTGGTGCTGACGCTGAAGGCGCTCAACCCTGACATAGCCGCGCTGATGGAGTTGGAGAACGATGGCTACGGCCCGCAATCGAGCATCGCGCAGTTCGTCGCTGCGTTGAATCAGGGCGGCGGCGACTGGCGTTTCGTCGATGCGCAGAAAGGCCCGGGCGGCGATGAAATCCGCGTGGGCCTGATCTACCGCAAGAGCCGTGTATCGCCGGTCGGCAAACCGGCGGTGCTGGAGGAAGGACCGTTCGGTGCGCGCAGCCGCGTGCCGTTGGCGCAGGCGTTCCGCCGCAGCAAGAGCGGCAGCCAGACGTTCCTGGTGGTGGCCAACCACTTCAAGTCCAAGGGATGCACCGAAGCGACCGGCCCCGATACCGACCAGCGCGACGGGCAGGCTTGCTGGAATGCGCTGCGATTGGATTCGGCGCAGCGCCTGGACGCATGGCTGAAGACCAACCCCACCGGCCAGCGCAGCGACAAGACGCTGGTGGTCGGCGATTTCAACGCCTATGCGATGGAAGACCCGATGCGTGCTTTGCGCGAACGCGGATGGAAGGACGCCTTCACGGTGGCCAAGGTCCCGCAGCCCTACAGCTATCTCTACAACGGCATGCTGGGCCGCCTGGACCATGCACTGCTCAGTCCCGCACTGGCCAAGCGTTTGCGTGGCGCGGCCGAGTGGCATAGCAATGCGGACGAACCCGAGGCCGAAGGTTACGCCGGCAGCGATATCGAAGGGCCGTGGCGCAGTTCCGACCATGATCCGATGGTGTTGGGTTTCGACCTCTAGCTCTTTTTGAGTCTAGCTCGCTCGGCTGCCGTCGCCTCTGTCTTTGTAGAGCCGGGCTTGCTCGGCTGCTTCTGGCACGACGCAAAAGCAGCCGGGCAAGCTCGGCTCTACAAATGACTGGGCCTGCGGTTGCGGCGGTATCATTCGGCCATGACCTCTCCAGACTTTCCCACGCAATCGACCACGCTGCAGCTGGACGGACCCGCCGGTGCATTGGAAGCGGCCGTCGACCGGCCCGACGCCGAAGTCGCGCCGCTGCCGCTGACCGTGGTGCTCTGCCATCCGCTTTCCACCGAAGGCGGCAGCATCACCAACAAGGTGGTGACCATGGCCGCGCGCAGCCTGCGCGAACTGGGCGCCAATACGGTGCGCTTCAACTTCCGCGGCGTGGGCCAGTCGGCCGGCAGTTTCGACCACGGCAACGGTGAATTGCAGGATCTTCTGGCGGTGGTGGAATGGGTGCGCGAGCAGCGCCCCGACGACGATCTGTGGCTGGCCGGTTTCAGCTTCGGCGCCTATGTCTCCTTGCGCGCCAACGACACGGTGCTGCCCGATGCGTTGATCTCCATCGCACCGCCGGCCGGACGCTGGGACTTCGGCAAGATCGCCACGCCGGTGTGCCCCTGGCTGGTGATTCAGGGGGAGAACGACGAGATCGTCGATCCGCAGGCGGTCTACGACTGGATCGATACGCTCAAACGCAAGCCGGATCTGGTGCGCATGCCCGACACCAGCCACTTCTTCCATCGCAAGCTGATCGATCTGCGCGGGGCTCTGCAGCACGGCGTGAAGCACTGGTTGCCGGCTGCGTGAGCGCCGTCGAAGCGGCGGGCGCGCCGACGCCCTCGCAAGCCTATGCCGAAGGCGCCGCGCGCGGCGATTGGCAGAACGACCCCGCCCAGCACGCCGCACTGAAAGAGCTCGACCGGCTGCACGCCGCACTGGTGGAAGCCACGGACGTCGGCTGGCGCGAGAAACTCTCGTTCTGGAAGAAGCCGGAAACGGTGCGCGGTCTGTATCTATGGGGCGGCGTGGGCCGCGGCAAGACTTTCCTGGTGGACCTGTTCTACGACGGTCTGCCGATCCAGCGGAAATACCGCACCCATTTCCATCGCTTCATGCGCGGCGTGCACGAACGCCTGCGCGAACATGCCGGCCAGAGCGACCCGCTGGCCAAGATCGTGGAGGAATGGCGCGACGAGTTGAGCGTGCTGGTGCTGGACGAATTCTTCGTCACCGACATCGGCGATGCGATGCTGCTCAGCCGTCTGCTGGAGCGCATGTTCGCCGAGGGCGTGACCCTGGTGACCACTTCCAACACCGCGCCGGAAAACCTGTACAAGGACGGCCTGCAGCGCGAGAGTTTCCTGCCCGCCATCGCCCTGCTGCAGAAATACTGCGTGGTGCTGCATGCCGACGGCGAGGAAGACTATCGCCTGCGTGCCTTGACACGTTCGCCGGTGTACCGCGCGCCGCTGGATGCGCAGTCCGATACGTGGCTGGTTGAACGTTGGACCGAACTCAGCGGCTTGCCGGAGAAACGCGGCAATATCGAGATCGAGTCGCGCAAGATCCCGGTGCGCGGGCGCGGCAAGAGCATCGTCTGGTTCGACTTCGCCGCGCTATGCGAAGGGCCGCGCGGCACCACCGACTACATCGAAGTCGCGCGCGAATTCAACACTGTGCTGCTGGGCGGCATCCCTGCCTTCGACCGCAGCAACGAAGACGCCGCGCGGCGCTTCGTCAACCTGATCGACGAGCTGTACGACCGCCATGTCAATCTGGTGTGCACCGCCGCGACACTGCCGACCGCGCTTTATTCGGGAGAGCGCCTGCAAGGCGCATTCGAACGCACGGCTTCGCGGCTGATCGAGATGCAGAGTGCGGAGTATCTGGCGTCGCAGCACAAGGCGTGATGCGAACCAGCGCGGCCATCGGAACACGCGATGGTTTGCGGAAATCCAAGCCGTTATCGGGATCTTCCGGATAGCGGGCCAGCCCCATTCTTTACTGTTCCAACATTTCAGATGCAAGCACCATGTCCAATTCTAGAATTGAGGTTGGACCATGGATCGGTGGAGCTGGGATGTTGAACTGTTTCAATCGCAACACGTTGCGCTGTCCCGCGATGTGTCGGTAGCCCCTGATTGCATATGGATAGGGCCACCACTCTCCTTCGGCCTCAAGCAAGTTGTTTTCGTTGTATCGGACCTCACGTACGCGTAGGCATGATCCCAAACTAGGCAGCATGGGCTGTGCGCAGGGTTCTTCCTGGGATGCCACCTCAAACAACACGCTCGCGTAGTCATCGCCAGAAGTTGATTCGGTGACTGCATATAGCTTTAGCCGAGTTCCATCCGAGAGGAGAAATTGCATGAACTTCTGATCCGGGATTCGAGCATCGTCGATAAAACCAACCTTCAAAGCACCCTTTAAATACGTGGCGATCGCGTCATCAATGGCTTTTAGCTTCGTGTCGCCACATTTCATCGTCGTCTGCATCATTTCTCCGACGTCCATCCTGTCAGCCTCGTACCGATACGGCGCGGCGAATCGATTGCAACCGCCGCTGACGGAAATTCGCCTGTCGGCGAAAGACAGTTCCAATGCGCCGTAATAGGGAGAGGGTTGCAGGGAAGCAATCGTTCCTCCCATGCTGTCGTTCGCGGAAAACAGGATCCAGCGAGTTCCGATAAGCATGGATGCATTTGTAGCAACGGCCGAAATTGGTGCCGGCTGGCTATTTGCGGCGCTGGAGTTGGAATTGACAGGCACCTCGCCCGAAAAACTTGAGGCTAGGGCCGACCTCACATGCGCGGTGCATAGAGCAAGCGTGATCAGAATGAGAGGTATGTGGCGAACGGTCATGCGGATATCCCTATGCGCACCGAGCTGACGGATGGACTATATGCTTGAAAGAGAATGTTTTTGGACGAATGTCTGCAAATGTTCTTTTATCTCACAATGAATCAGGATCAAGGCAAGGCTGCATCAAACGCCTAAGGCGACCTCTCAAGAGTGAATTGCGACCCGCCAATTTGGCAGCTCACGAACACATCGGGCGCTCCGCTTGTCGTGCACAGTGCCCGCTCCGAAATCCTGCTGGGGGGCACCTGCCGAAGTAGGGTAGTACCCACCAGCATCGAGAACGATCAGCTGGCGATGTTCCACGATCAGCGACTTGCACGCGGCTGGCGTGAAACCTGGTTGACCGGATCCGGGTCACCGGCTAACCGACGGATGACGGCAGAAAACTCCACATATCGTGTTGACGTATATCTGTAACCACACTATGTTGTGTCTGTCGGTTCCGACGGCTCGCGCCCTCGGATGAAAAGGGAAGCCGGTGAGAATCCGGCACTGCCCCGCAGCGGTATGTGGAAACGAACCCGTCATTGCACTGGGATGCCATCCCGGGAAGCGATGGGCTAGGAGGAGGGCCAACGCCTTCCACGTCCACGAGTCCGAAGACCTGCCGACAGCCGCGCGAAGCACACCGCGCGGTGCCGGCCGCGGAATCTCCGGGGGGAGACAGGCTGGCGACGCGAGGCAAGCGACTTTTCGTCGCGGCGCCTGCGACGCCGCTTTCCCATCCTTAGAGGCACAAGGCCTGCGTTGCCTGCGAGGGACAGGCCGCCGCGTGCATCATGATGGGAGATACACCCGTGACACAGAACGAACAGGCGCTCGCAGAAGCGACCGACGACACTTCCTTTTTACTGACTCCGCCGCCTACCGCCACCGCGATGAGCGTGACCAAGCGCAACGGCGGCCAGGAGCCGGTGGACCTCAACAAGATCGTGCGCGCGGTGCAACGCAACTGCGAAGGCCTGCATGCGATCGACCCGATGCGCGTGGCGACGCGCACCATATCGGGCCTGTACAACGGCGCCACCACGCGCGAGCTGGACGAGCTGTCCATCCGAACCGCCGCGTTGCTGACCGCCGAAGAACCCGAATACGGCCGCCTGGGCGCGCGCCTGCTGGCCAACTACATCGCCAAGGAAGTCACCGGCCAGGAAATCCACGCGTTCTCGCAGTCGATCCTGCGCGGCCACGAAGTCGGCCTGATCAACGACCGCCTGCTCGGCTTCGTGCAGACCAATGCGCGCAAGTTGAACGATGCACTGGACGCCTCGCTGGATCTGCGCTTCGACTACTTCGGCCTGCGCACGCTGTACGACCGCTACCTGCTGCGCCACCCGCATACGCGCAAGGTGATCGAAACCCCGCAGCAGTTCTTCCTGCGCATCGCCTGCGCCTTGAGCGAAGACGTGCCGGAAGCGCTGGCGCTGTACCGGCGCATGGGCAACCTGGACTACCTGCCCAGCTCGCCAACGCTGTTCAACGCCGGCACCACGCACGAGCAGTTGTCCAGCTGCTTCCTGCTGGATTCGCCGGTCGATTCGCTGGAATCCATCTACCAGAAGTACGGCGATATCGCCCAGCTCTCCAAGTTCAGCGGCGGCATCGGCGTCAGCTTCACCCGCGTGCGTTCGCGCGGCTCGCTGATCAAATCCACCAATGGCCATTCCAACGGCATCGTGCCGTGGTTGAAGACGCTGGATTCCTCGGTCGCAGCGGTGAACCAGGGCGGCAAGCGCAAGGGCGCGGCCTGCGTGTATCTGGAACCGTGGCATGCGGACGTGGAGGAATTCCTGGAGCTGCGCGACAACACCGGCGACGAAGCGCGGCGCACGCATAACTTGAACTTGGCCAACTGGATCCCCGACCTGTTCATGCAGCGCGTGGAAGCCGACGCGGACTGGTCGTTGTTCGATCCGCGCGTGGTACCGGAATTCACCGATCTGTTCGGCGCAGATTTCGAACGCGCTTACGCGCAGGCCGAACTGCAGGGCAAGGCGGTGAAGTCGATCAAGGCGCGCGAGCTCTATGGGCGGATGATGCGCACCCTGGCCCAGACCGGTAACGGCTGGATGACCTTCAAGGACAAGTGCAACCGCGCCAGCAACCAGACCGCCAAGGCCGGCAACGTCATCCATCTGTCCAACCTGTGCACCGAGATCCTGGAAGTCACTTCGGCCGAAGAGACGGCGGTGTGCAACCTGGGTTCGATCAACCTCAGCCACCACCTGGACGAAGACGCGCTATTCGATTTCGACAAGCTGGCCGAAACCGTGCGCCTGGCCGTGCGCCAGCTGGACCGGGTGATCGACCTCAACTTCTATCCCATCGAAACCGCGCGCCGCGGCAACCTGCGCTGGCGCCCAGTCGGGCTGGGCGTGATGGGCCTGCAGGACGTGTTCTTCAAGCTGCGCCTGCCCTTCGACAGCACCGAGGCGCGCAAGCTGTCGGCGAAGATCGCCGAGACGATCTACTTCCACGCATTGGAAACTTCGGTGGAACTGGCCGAGGAACGCGGCCGGCACCCTTCGTTCAACGACACGCGTGCGGCGGCCGGCGAATTCCAGTTCGAAGCCTGGAACGTGACCCCCGAGCACATGGACCGCTGGGAGACGCTGCGCGAGCGCATCGTCGGAAGCGGCCTGCGCAACTCGTTGCTGATCGCCATCGCGCCCACCGCGACCATTGCTTCCATCGCCGGCTGCTACGAGTGCGTGGAGCCGCAGACCAGCAACCTGTTCAAGCGCGAAACGTTGTCGGGCGACTTCCTGCAGGTCAACCGCTACCTGGTGGGCGAGCTGAAAAAGCTGGGTATGTGGACGTCGGAAGTGCGCGATGAGATCAAGCAGGCCGAAGGTTCGATCCAGAACGTGCCGCGTATCCCCGACGCGCTGCGCGAGATCTACCGCACCACCTGGGAAGTGCCGATGCGTTCGCTGATCGACATGGCCGCCGACCGTGGCGCCTTCATCGACCAGTCGGCCTCGCTGAACCTGTTCATGGAGAGCCCGAACATCGGCGCGATGTCGTCCATGTACATGTATGCGTGGAAGAAAGGCATCAAGACCACTTACTACCTGCGCTCGCGGCCGGCAACGAAAATCGCCAAGACCACAGTGGGCAACGCGACGGCCGAAGCGCCGAAGCCTGCGTACGCACCGGTGGAAGCGGTTAGCTGCTCGCTGGAGAATCCGGAGAGTTGCGAGGCTTGCCAGTAGTTGCCTACTCCCTTCTCCCTCCGGGAGAAGGTGGCGCGCAGCGACGGATGAGGGAATGGCAATGACTCACTCGCCAACTTTCATTACAAGCTGACGATCCATTCCCTCATCCGCCCTTCGGGCACCTTCTCCCAAAGGGAGAAGGAAACACCAGGAATTCCATGTCCACCCACCCCCAGCAACTCCTCCTCGACCCCGGCTTCGAACTGACCCTGCGCCCCATGCGCTACCCACAGTTCTACGAGATGTACCGCAACGCCATCCGCAACACCTGGACGGTCGAGGAAGTGGATTTCTCGCTGGACACCAAAGATCTGAAGGACAAGTTCGGTCCCGCCGAGCGCCACCTGATCGAACGCCTGATCGCCTTCTTCGCCACCGGCGACTCCATCGTCTCCAACAACCTGGTGCTCAACCTGTACCAGCACATCAACGCGCCGGAAGCGCGCATGTACCTGTCGCGGCAGTTGTACGAGGAAGCGCTGCATGTGCAGTTCTATCTCACCCTGCTGGATACCTACCTGCCCGATCCCAACGAACGCGCCAAGGCTTTTTCTGCGGTGGAAAACATTCCTTCCATCCACCGCAAGGCCGAATTCTGCTTCAAATGGATCGACTCGCTGCAGGGCATCACCCGCATCGAAACGCGGGAACAGCGCCGCCAGTTCCTGCTCAACATGGTCTGCTTCGCCGGTTGCATCGAGGGGTTGTTCTTCTTCGGCGCCTTCGCCTACGTGTACTACCTGCGTTCGCGCGGGCTGTTGCATGGACTGGCCAGCGGCACCAACTGGGTGTTCCGTGACGAGAGCGCGCACATGGCTTTCGCCTTCGAAGTGATCCGCACCGCGCGCGAGGAAGAGCCGGACCTGTTCGACGACGACCTCAAGGCCCAGGTAGTGCAGATGATGAGCGAGGCGGTGGAATGCGAAGTCGCCTTCGCCGAGGACACCTTGAGCGGCGGCGTCGCCGGCCTGTCGATCAAGGACATGCGCCAGTACCTGGAATACTGCGCCGACCAGCGCATGGCGCAGCTGGGCATGCCCAAGCATTTCGGTTCGACCAATCCGTTCCCCTTCATGGATTTGCAGGACGTGCAGGAGCTGACCAATTTCTTCGAGCGCCGGGTCTCGTCATACCAGGTCGGCGTGCAGGGCGAAGTCGGTTTCGACCACGCGTTCTGAACAAGGCGGTAGGAGCGCCCCATGGGCGCGAGCTCTTTGCTATCGACGCACGAAAAAGCTCGCGTCCATGGGGCGCTCCTACAACCCACAACGAGCCACACGGGTCGCCCCGTCTTACATAGCGCGCATCTCCTTCGCCGCAGCCACCATTGCCGTCAACGCAGCCCGCGTCTCCGGCCACCCGCGCGTCTTCAAACCGCAATCGGGATTGACCCAGATCTGTTCCGGCGCCAATACGGAACGCGCTTTCTTCAATAGATCCAACATTTCCTGGCCATCCGGCACGCGCGGCGAATGGATGTCGTACACGCCCGGCCCGATCTCGTTGGGATAACGGAACTTGACGAAAGCATCCAGCAATTCCATCCGCGAGCGCGACGTCTCGATGGAGATCACGTCCGCGTCCATCGCCGCGACCGCTTCCATGATGTCGTTGAACTCGGAATAGCACATGTGCGTATGGATCTGGGTGACGTCGGCCACGCCTGAGGCGGTGATGCGGAAGCATTCCACAGCCCAGTCCAGATACGTCTTCCACTCGCCGCGACGCAGCGGCAGGCCTTCGCGGATCGCCGGCTCATCGATCTGGATCACGCCGATGCCCGCGGCTTCCAGGTCGGTCACTTCATCGCGCAACGCCAGCGCGATCTGCCGGCAGGTTTGCGAACGTGCCTGGTCGTCGCGCACGAACGACCACTGCAGCACTGTCACCGGGCCGGTCAGCATGCCCTTCATCGGCTTGCCGGTCAGCGATTGCGCGTATTGCGACCAGCGCACGGTCATCGGTTGCGGACGGGTCACGTCGCCGTAGATGATCGGCGGCTTCACGCAGCGCGAACCGTAGCTCTGCACCCAGCCGAGCTTGGTGAAGGCGAAGCCTTCCAGTTGCTCGCCGAAATATTCCACCATGTCGTTGCGCTCGAATTCGCCGTGCACCAGCACGTCGATGCCGATGTCTTCCTGGAAGCGCACGCATCTTTCCGTTTCCGCGGCCAGGAACGCATCGTAATCGGCATCCGAGAGCGTGCCGGATTTGTTCCTGGCGCGCGCCTCGCGCACTTCCAGCGTCTGCGGAAACGAGCCGATGGTGGTGGTGGGGTAGGCCGGCAAGCCGAGCGCTGCCTGTTGCAGCAAACGCCGTGGCCGGTAGCCGGACTTGCGCTGCGCATGGGCATCGGTCAGCGCAGCCAGCCGCGCGGCTACTTGCGGTTTGTGCACGCGGGAAGACCGGCGCCTGGACTCGAGCCGGTCGCGCGCGACGTTCAATGCCAGTTCCGCGCCCGGCCGACCCTGCAGCGCATCGGCGAGGGTCTTGAGCTCCTCGATCTTCTGCCGCGCGAACGACAACCAGGAGTGCAGATCGCCGGGCAGCGATTTCTCGCTGGCCAGATCCACGGGCACATGCAGCAGCGAACACGAGGGGGCCAGCCACAGATTGTCCGCGCCGACGTGCCCGCTGGCGTATTTGGCCAGGATCAGCGCGTCGTCCAGGTTGCTGCGCCAGATGTTGCGGCCGTCGACCAGGCCCAGGGAAAGCACGCGCTGCTTGGGCAGCGCTTTCAAGACCGCATCCAGTTGTTCCTTGCCGCGCACCAGATCCACGTGCAGACCCTCTACGGGCAAGGAGGCCGCGAGGGCGAGATTGCCGTTGAGCGCGCCGAAGTAGGTGGTCAGCAACAATTTCGGACGCGCTATGTTCTCGAACGCGGCATAGGCGGTGCGACAAGCAGCATGATCGTCGGCGTCCTGGTCCAGCACCAGGCAGGGCTCGTCCATCTGCACCCAGTCGGCGCCGGCGTCTTTCAGCTTGCCGAGCAGTTCGGCATAGACCGGCAACAAGCGATCGAGCAACTCCAGGCGGTCGCTGCCGTCGACGGCTTTGGACAGCAGCAGGAAGCTGACCGGTCCCAGCAGCACGGGACGCGCGTTGAATCCCTGCGCCTTGGCTTCCAGGAATTCCGCCACCGGCTTGTCGCCGCGCAATCGGAACCGCTGGTCGCGATGCAGCTCGGGCACCAGGTAATGGTAGTTGGTGTCGAACCACTTGGTCATTTCCAGCGCATGCAGATCCACGCCGTCCTTCTGCAGGCCGCGGGCGAGCGCGAAGTAGCCGGCCAGCGGATCGCGATCGGCCAGCGGCCCGTAGCGATCAGGGATGGCGTCGAACAGGAATGCCGTATCCAGCACATGGTCGTACAGCGAGAAGTCGTTGCAGGGCACTAGGTCGGCGCCTGCTTCTTTCTGCAGTCGCCAGTGGCGCTGGCGCAGGTCGCGTGCGGTGTCCTGCAGCTGGGCGGCGGAAATCTCGCCGCGCCAGCAGGCTTCCAGCGCACGCTTGAGTTCGCGTTTGGCGCCGATGCGCGGGAAGCCCAGGTTGGTGACAGTGGTCATAACTTTTCCTCATGCGGTTTCGGATGAGGAACGAAGGAACCGTGCGGCGGTCGAGCCGCAATGCGCTCGGTTTCGCCACGTCAGCGACCTTCGCCCCCGCGGGCGAACCGGACTTTCCATGAGGAAGAGGCGAGAGGATGCGTCCGCGGAATTAGCATCCCGGACGCAGGCTCCGGCCACTTCCCCTCGGAAGTTCCAGGTCATGCGGAAGGACGGTCTTGTCCTTCCGGCCGGGGCAGGTCTTCGGGCTCATGGACGGGCGCACGGAACGGCGAGTGCGCTTGCCTACTTCCCGCCGCTTCCCGATCCGCAAGGATCAGTGCTGTTGGCGAGGTTCGTTTCCAAATACCGCTGCGGGGCAGCGCCGGAATTGGACTCTTGCGGAGTCCGCACCGGCTTCCCTTTTAATTCCATCGCTTTATCTGCATAAAGAGATGGAAACCTTGGCTTGCGCAAGTTACGCCGCCAATAGCGGGCCGTCAAGCCATGCCCGAAAGACGGCCCGGGGAACGGGCTTGCCGCGTAGAGCGGAAACCTATCCAATGCCAGCGATGCCGGTCAGCCCCCCTCATTCGAAAAGCCGCCGCCGTTTCCTGGGCGCAAGTGCCCTATCAGGACTTGCGGGATTGGCGCCGCTCAACGCGGTTGCGGCGCAGTGCGCGAAGGACGGCGGGCCGTGGATTCCTTCCGACGTTTTTCTGGCCGAACTGCCACGCATCATGCAGGCGTTCGCGGTGCCGGGCGTGGGCATTTCGGTGGTCGAAGACGGCGAAGTCGCCTGGAGTCGCGGCTTCGGCACGACCAATGCAGTGATTGGCGCGCCGGTGGATGCGCGTACGGTGTTCGAAGACGCTTCGCTCAGCAAGCCGGTGTTCGCCTATCTGGTCATGCAGTTGTCGGACCGGGGCCTGATCGATCTGGACCGGCCGTTGGTGAGCTACCGGCGCATGGATTACCTGGCCGATCATCCGTGGATAGAACTGATCACTGCACGCGATGTGCTGCGCCATTCCACTGGGTTGCCCAACTGGCGCAAGTCGCCGGCGACGGAAAAACTGGTGCCGATGGTCAAGCCCGGCACGCGCATCGACTATTCCGGCGAGGCGATCTTCTGGCTGCAGCTGGCCGTGGAAACCATCACCGGCCAGAGCCTGGACGAATCGATGCAGGCGCATCTTTTCGGCCCCGCTGGCATGAAGGACAGCAGCTACACCTGGAATGCGGATCTTGCTGCACGTTCGGTGTACGGGCATCGCAGGCACGACACAACCGAATCGGGCATGCCGCCGCAAATGTTCCGCGAGCAATGGAGCATCGCCCAACGGGTCGCCGACCGTTGGGGCAAGCCGCTTTCGGCGTGGAAGTACGACGATGCCGCGCGCGCGATGCCGGAAGTGGTGGCGCTCGCACCCGCGGGACTGGTGACTTGGCCGGGCGACATCGTGGCCAACGCGGCGGCGAGCTTGCGTTCCACCGTGCAGGACTACGCGACCTTCCTGACCCTGATGATGGTGCGCAAGCAACGAGGCCCGTGGGAGATCACCGAGGCCACGCGGCAGGCCATGCTCACCCCGCAGATCAGGATCCCAGGACGTTGGACGGAAAAAGGACTGGGCTGGAACATGGAAGAAACCCGGGACGGGCCGGTGTTCTACCACTCGGGCAGCAACGGCGACATCTTCAAGAACTTCGCGGTCGGCGATGCGCAACGCCGGCGCGGCATCGTGGTGCTGACCAATGGCGGCAGCGGCTCGTTCGTGCATCAGCGGGTGGTGCGTGCGGCGACTGGGTACGACCTTTTGTCCTACGATTTGTAGGACCAAATTAGAAAATCGTCATCCCAACGAAAGCCCAGGCATCGTCATCCCAGCGAAAGCTGGGATCCATTTTGACTTTGCTTCTAAAGAAGCCGGCGTTCCAGCCACAATCAAGATCAAGATGGATCCCAGCTTTCGCTGGGATGACGTCCTCCTGGATCTGCGTCAACGGTAGCCCTACGCAGAGCGGTAGTATTGCCCCATGCACCCCGACTACATCCTCACCCTGTCCTGCCCCGACCGCACCGGCATCGTCTATCGCGTGACCGGCCTGCTGTACGAGCTGGGCTGCAACATCCAGGACGCGCAGCAGTTCGGCGACGAAGAAACGCGGCGTTTCTTCCTGCGTGTGCATTTCGACTTGCCCGCGGCGGCCGAAGCGGGAGCATTAAGGGAAAAGTTCGCCGTGCTGGCCGAGAGCTTCGGCATGGACTGGCAGATTCACGACGCGCGTCGTCGCGCACGGTTGCTGGTATTGGTGAGCCGCCAGGGACACTGCCTCAACGACCTGCTGTTCCGTGCGCATAGCCGGCAATTGCCGGTGGATATCGCGGGCATCGTTTCCAACCACGAGGATTTCACGGCGCTGGCCGTTTCCTACGGCGTCCCTTTCCACCACCTGCCCGTGACCGCGGCGTCCAAGCATGCCCAGGAACAGCGGATCCTCGATCTGGTGGCGCGCGAAGGCATCGACTTGGTGGTGTTGGCGCGCTATATGCAGATTCTGTCGCCGGAGTTGTGCGATGCGTTGGCCGGGCGCGCCATCAACATCCATCACAGCTTCCTGCCCAGCTTCAAAGGCGCCAAGCCCTACCACCAGGCGCACCAGCGCGGGGTCAAGATCATCGGCGCCACCGCGCACTACGTGACCCGCGATCTGGACGAAGGCCCGATCATCGAACAGGACGTGGCGCGGGTGGATCACGCGATGACGCCCAAGGAACTAGTGCGGGTGGGCAGCGATACCGAATCGCAGGTGCTGGCGCGCGCGGTGCGTAGGCATGTGGAGCACCGGATTTTGTTGAATGGGCATCGCACGGTGGTATTTCGTTGAGACGACCAGGAAAAAGTCGTCGTCATCCCAGCGTAAGCTGGGATCCATCTTGATCTTGCTCTTTGCTCTGCGTGAACAGCCAAAGGCAAAGTCAAAATGGATCCCAGCTTTCGCTGGGATGACGGGCGAGAGTTTCGTTACTAAGAGCGGACACCGACATGACGACCGATTACCACATCATCGGAAATTACATTTCCCCCTACGTACGCAAAGTATTGGTATGCATGGAGCTGAAAGGCCTGCACTACACCATCGACCCCATCGCCCCATTCGTAGGCAACGAACGCTTCAGCGAGCTGAGCCCGCTGCGCCGCATCCCGGTACTCATTGATGGCGACCGGGTCATCAACGACTCTTCGGTGATCTGCCAGTACCTGGACGAAAAGCATCCGCAGCCCCCGCTGTATCCGGCCGACATCGGCGACCGCGCGCAGGCCAGGTGGCTGGAGGAATACGCCGATTCGTGGCTGGGCGATGTGGTGATCTGGGGCATGTTCTATCAGATCGGGGTCAAGCGTTTCCTGTTCGGCGAACAGGCGGACGAAGCCATCGTCAACCGTGCACGCGACGAACAGTTGCCTCAGACCCTGGATTATCTGGAGTCGGTATTGCCGGCGGAAGGATTCCTGTTCGGTACGCTGTCGGTGGCGGACATCAGCATCGCAAGCTTCTTCCGCAATGCGGCCTTTGTCCGCTACACCGTGGATGCGCAACGCTGGCCGCGCACCGCCGCCTTCCTTGAACGTACCCTGGCTCTGCCCGCGTTCCGCAAGTTGGCTACCTTCGAAGAACGCATGCTGCGTACGCCGCTGCCCGAACAGAGAGAGATGCTGAGGGAGCTGGGCGCGCCGGTCAGTGCAGAAACGCTGGGGTGCGCGACGGCGCGCAAGAGCATGGCGCGTCGCGACTAGGAGTTATCGCTTAGGGACGGCCTGGATACGCGCAGCACCCCATACACAAGCACCAGTCCTGCCAACGCTACCCCGATCGCCATCCATTCCTTGCCGGTCAGCGTGGTCACGATCAACGCCATCGCCACGACCCCGAGCAGCGGCACCAGTGGACCGCCCCACAATACGAAGGGTTGGCCGCGCTCGCGCAGATCGATCCTTTGCCCGCGCCAGGCCGCCAGGCTGACCAGCGCATACACCAGGCAGATCGCGCCGCCGGAAATCAGCGCCAGCGCATCGAAGGTACCGCCCAACGCCAACAGCCACGCCAATCCCGCGTGCGTGGCCAGCGCCAGCAACGGCACGCGGTGGGTGGCGCTGACGCGGCTGTAGACGTGCGGCAGGTAACCATCGCGACCCAATGCGAACAACAGCCGCGAGGAGCCTAGAAGATTGCCGAGCAGAAACCCGGCCATCGAAATGCAGGCGGTCACCAGCAGCACGATGCGGCCCGCCGACCACAACACGCCCGCCGTATCGGCGATGGGTACGCCGCTGCCGGCCAACGCCGGCCCCAGCAATCCCTGGCTGACGATCTGCAGACCCATGTACAGCAACACCACCAGCAGAATCGCCGCCATGGTCGCGCGCGGCACGCTGCGCGAGGGATCGCGGACTTCGCCGGAAGGCACCAGTGCGGTTTCCATGCCGGAGTACGCGAACATCACCAGCACCATGCCGGTGCCCAGCGCAGTCCATGACGGAAGATCGCCCACCGCGAAACTCACCTGCGTCCAATCCACGAAGAACAGGCCGATCCCCGCCAGCAGCAACAAGGGCGTCAGTTTCAATGCAGCCAGCACGGCGATGGCACGGGCGCCCAGCTTCACTCCGAACGCGTTCAAGGCGAACAGCAAAAGATAGAGGACCGTCAGCAAACCAACGCGCGGCTGCGGCTGCGCGAACCAGGGCACAAGGTTGGCCATCTGTACCGCGAACGCGGCGGCCACGCCTGCGCTGGAGGCTACGTTGCTGATCCACATCAGCGAGCCGGCGATGAAGCCGGCGAAGCTGCCGAAGGTCGCCCCCAGATAACTGATGGGCCCACCGGTGGCGACCGCGCGGCTGCCGATGGCGGCAAAGCACAGCGCCACCGGAATGATCGCCAGTGCGCCCGCGATCAGCGCAAGCGGCGCAGCGGCGCCCAACTGTCCCGACAGCGCGGCCGGCATGCGGAAGATACCGCCGCCAACAATGATGTTCATCACCGCCGCGGCCAGCGCGAACGAGCCGACCGCGCGGATCAGGGCGGCGTCGCCTTCCAGCGGTCTGGTTTGGGAAACGGGTTCGGGGCTCATGGGCGTCCTCGGTTGTGGCGCATGCAGCGTCGCATGTCTTGTAGAGGGATTGCGAGCCATGTGCCGTCTATCGATATGCCTTTCCCTCATGTAGGAGCGGGCCCTGCCCGCGACGGGCTTCACTAGTAGTGTAGTGCTCGGTCGCGGGCAGGGCCCGCTCCTACAGGGGTGGGGTTTGATCGCGCTACCATCCTTGCCCCCCACGTGGAATATCCGGATGCCTTTCCCGAACCGAATCGCCACACGCGCCCTGCTCTTCACCTTGCTGCTGACCGGCGCAATCGCCGCGCAGGCACAAACATCCGTCGCAACGGATGCCTTGCAACGCCTGCAGCCGAAGATCGTCCAATGGCGCCGCGACATCCATGAACACCCGGAACTGGGCACCCATGAAGTCCGTACCGCCAAACTGGTCGCCGATCAGTTGCGCGCGCTGGGCCTGCAACCGAAGACGGGCATCGCCCAGACGGGTGTCACCGCCATCCTCAAAGGCGGCAAACCCGGCCCGCGCATCGCAATCCGCGCCGACATGGATGCGTTGCCGGTGACCGAACAGACCGGCCTGCCCTTCGCGTCGAAAGTGACCAGCGAGTATCGCGGCCAGCCCGTGGGCGTCATGCACGCCTGCGGCCATGATGCGCACGTGGCAATGCTGTTGGGCGTGGCCTCGGCGCTGGTGGCGATGAAGGACCAATTGCCGGGTGAGGTAATGTTCGTGTTCCAGCCGGCGGAGGAAGGCCCGCCGAACACAGGCGAAGAGTTCGGCGCGGCGTTGATGTTGAAGCAGGGCATCTTCGCCGACTTCAAGCCGCAGGCGGTGTTCGGCCTGCATGTCTGGGCCGGCTTGCCGGTCGGTAAGATCGGCTATCGCAGCGGCGCGGTGATGGCCAGCGCCGACGAATGGACGCTGACCGTCCATGGCAAGCAGACCCATGGTTCGCGGCCGTGGGACGGCGTGGACCCGATCACGCTGGGCGCACAGATCCTGTTGGGTACGCAGAGCATCATCGCTCGCCAGGTCAATATCGCCGCCACGCCGGTGGTGCTGACCGCCGGACAGTTCCAGAGCGGCGTGCGCTTCAACATCATTCCGGACCAGGCCAAGCTGGTGGGCACGCTGCGCACCTTCGACCCTGCCGTGCGCGAGGATGTCATCGCCCGATTCCGCCGCACCGCCGAAGACTTCGCTCATGCCGGCGGCGGCAGCGCCGAACTGCAGGTGGTGAACAACGCACCGGCGACCATCAACGATGCGGCACTGGCGTCGCGCATGCGGCCTTCGCTGGATACGGCGGCGGGCGCGGACAATGTGGTGGAAATGCCGCTGGTGACGGTGGCGGAGGATTTTTCGCAGTACACCCAGCACGTGCCCGGATTCTTCTTCTTCGTCGGTTCGACCGCGCCAGGCATCGATCCGGCCAGCGCGCCGATCAACCATTCGCCGCAGTTCGTGCTCGACGAACAAGCGCTGCAGGTCGGAAGCAAGGCGATGCTGCAGGTGGCGCTGGATTATCTTGGCGCGGGAAAGTAAGTCGGTCGCTCCGCAAGAGGCATGACAGAGAGCGCCACCCAATCAAATAAAGAACGTCATCCCGGCGAAAGCCGGGACCCAACTTTACGTGCCCTGATGGTTGGGTCCCGGCTTTCGCCGGGATGACGTTCTCAAAGTTTTGTTTCGCTTTCTTTTGATTTTCTTCACCCGCACACACGGCCACACATCACCCGCGCTACTATCCAGCAAGACCACAACGGAACTCCCGCATGCCCCGCCTCTCCACCGTTTTGACCCTCGCGCTGCTTGCACCGTTCCCCGCCCTGGTCCACGCCCAGACCGCACAACGCCCGGAAGTCGCCGCCGCCGCGACCAAGCTCGATGCGAAGATCGTCGCCTGGCGCCGCGATTTCCATGCGCATCCGGAACTTTCCAATCGCGAGGAGCGCACTTCGGCCAAGGTGGCCGAACACCTGCGCGCGCTCGGCTTGCAGCCCAGGATCATGGCCGGCCACGGAGTGGTGGCGATAATCGCCGGTGGCAAGCCGGGCCCGAAGATCGCGTTGCGCGCGGACATGGACGCGCTACCGGTCACCGAACAGACCGGCCTGCCGTTCGCATCCAAAGCCACTTCCACCTATCGCGGCGAAAACGTCGGCGTCATGCACGCCTGCGGACACGATGCGCATACCGGCATCCTGATGGGCGTGGCCGAGGCGCTGGTGGCGATGCGCAAGGATCTGCCGGGTTCGGTGATGCTGATCTTCCAGCCCGCCGAAGAAGGCGCGCCGCCGCCGGAGGAAGGCGGCGCTTCGTTGATGCTGAAGGAAGGACTGTTCAAGGACTTCAAGCCGGAAGCCGTGTTCGGGTTGCACGTTTTTTCCAGCGTGCAGGCGGGACAGATCGCGGTACGGCAGGGGCCGTTGATGGCCGCCTCGGACCGGTTCTCCGTCAAGGTGACCGGCCGGCAAACGCATGGCTCGGCGCCGTGGAACGGCATCGACCCCATCGTGGCTGCGGCCGACATGATCGGCACCGCGCAGACCATCGTCAGCCGGCGCACCAACATCGCCAAGCTGCCGGCGGTGGTGACCTTCGGCGCCATCAAGGGTGGCATCCGCTACAACATCATTCCCGACGATGTGGAAATGGTGGGCACTATCCGCACCTTCGACCCGAAGATGCGCCAGCAGGTCTTCGCCGATCTGCGCAACGTGGCCGAACACACCGCCGCCGCGCATGGCGCCACCGCCAAAACCGATATCTACGAGAGCGATGGCAATCCGCCCACGGTCAACGACCCGGCGCTGACTGCGAAGATGCTGCCCAGCCTGCAGGCGGTAGTCGGCAAGGACAATGTGTACGAGCCGCCGTTGCAGATGGGTTCGGAGGATTTCTCGCTGTATGCGCTGGAAGTGCCGTCGATGTTCTTCTTCGTCGGTTCGACCTCCGAAGGCATCGATCCGGCCACCGCACCCAGCAACCATTCGCCGAAGTTCCTGCTGGACGAATCGTCGCTGGACATCGGTTTCCGCGCACTGATGCAGGTAACGCTGGACTACTTGAACCAGAAGCCGTAGGTCGGGGCTACGCCCCCGACACCACGCTACTCCACCACCACGCGATAGCTGGCGGTCCGGACCGGCTCCACGTCTTTTTCCCACGAGCGCCGGTACACCAGGCGCAGGTCTGCCGTTCCGGACTGCGCCGCACGGAAACGCCACCGCGAAGTTCCACCGGCTCCCGGCATCGGAGCAACCGCAGGCACGGCGATGGCGGGGACCGGCGCGGGCTCGAGCACCGGGCTTCCGTCTTCGACGATTTCCCAGGCGTAGCCTGTGCTGGCGTTGCTGTCGAGTTCGATGGCCAGCAGCTGTCCACGCTGCAGGCGGGTTTCGCCGTCTGCGCGAGCGTCGATCACGGCCGTTTCCGGGGTGTTTGCGGAGGCCTTGTCGGCTGTCGGCGTGTCATCCGTTTTAGAGGCGCATCCAAGCAACGCTATCGCGCACGCCAGGAGGACGATGGCGCCAGCAATCGGGTTTAGGGACATGACTGGATCCTGTGGCCAGTGGCTGAAGTCCGCCGTTTATACACCCCGCCCACCGGCACGCCCGTAAAATGAAGCCATGAATACCCCACAAGATTCCAGCCTGGGTCGGGAAGTCGCCTACCCGTCGCAGTACGACGCCGGGCTGCTGTTCCCGATTCCGCGCGCCGCCGGTCGTGCCGAAATAGGCGTCGCCGGCGATGCGCTGCCCTTCATCGGCCATGACCGCTGGCAGGCCTACGAGCTCAGCTGGCTGGATGCGCGCGGCAAGCCGTGCGTGGCCACCGCCACTTTCACCGTGCCTTGCGATTCGCCGAATCTGGTGGAATCCAAATCGCTGAAGCTCTATCTCAATTCGCTGAACGCCGAGCGTTTCAACAGCGACGAAGCCGTGCGTGACCGCATCGCCATCGATCTGTCCGCACGCGCAGGCGCGGATGTGACGGTCGTATTCGGCTTGCCGGAAATGTCGGAAGCCGACACCGGCGAATCCATCGATGCGCAGGACATCGAAATCAGCGACTACGGTCCGCCGAACCCTTCTTACCTTTCGTCGGATGAGGCGCAGATCGTTGAAGAGATACTTTTCTCACATTTGCTCAAATCCAACTGCCCGGTCACCGGCCAGCCCGACTGGGGTAGTGTGGTGCTGGCCTATCGCGGGCCGCGCATCGAACGTACGGGACTGCTGCGCTACCTGGTGAGCTTCCGCGAACACGCCGGATTCCACGAACAATGCGTGGAGCGCATATTTCAAGAGGTTTTGACGCATTGCCGGCCCAGCCAGCTGTCGGTCGAAGCGCGTTACACGCGCCGTGGCGGGCTCGATATCAATCCCTGGCGGGCGACGCCCGGAACCGCTGCGCCCGTCGCCTTGCGCGAGGTCCGGCAGTAGGGTCGCGTACCTCGAAATTCCAGTTTCACCTGCACGCGATGAATTCTTAACAAAGCATGTGTAGATTTGGCGTCCCCAGCACACCAACTCCCTCAGGGAGGAGTCCCCGCATGAGTACCGAAAAGAAAGCAGATTTTTCAGGTGTCACCGCGAAGGTAGATAGCACCGCTCCGCAAGTAGAGAAGGCCGACTTCTCCGGGGTCTCCGCCACAGTCGACAGTACCGCCGAGATCGTTGGCGAGCGCACGTACACCATCGAGAAGGGCGACACGCTCTCCAAGATCGCCAAGGAACAGCTTGGCCACGCTAGCGCGTGGAAGCAGATCTTCGAGGCCAACCGCGATGTACTGGACGATCCGGACCGCATTTTCCCGGGCCAAGTGATCAAGTTGCCGCCCGCCGATACCGATACGACCGCCTAAATCCTTCTCTCTCTCAATAAATTCATTTCAAGGAACGACACCATGAAGCTCAATCGCATCTCTTATGCTCTGATCGTCGCGCTGGCCGGCACCGTCGCTCTGGCTGGTTGCAAGAAGAAGGAAGAAGCTGCAGCTCCGGCTCCGGTCGTCACCGAACCTGCGCCGGCTCCGGCCCCGGTCGAGCCGGCTCCGGCTCCGGTCAGCGCCACCAGCGTTACCATCGGCAATACCGCCGCTGCGGACAAGTCGGTTGCCGCGCTTTCCACTTTCGGCACCAAGGACAAGATCATCGTTTCGGTCAAAACCGATGCCGCCACGCCGGCTAATGCCGCTATCGATGCCAAGCTGACCTTCCAGGATGGTCAGGTTGCCGGACAGAAGACTGCAACTGTAGTTGCGGGCGGCGTCGACACCACGAATGTGGAGTTCACCAACACCAACCCCTGGCCGGCCGGCAAGTACAAGGTCGACGTGACCGTGAACGGCCAGGCCGCCGGTATGACGCAGGAAATCGAAGTCAAGTAATCATCGTTTCATAGGATGGCAAGTCTTGCGATTTGCCTAAAAAAGCGCGGAGTAATCCGCGCTTTTTTTGTTTGTTTTCTTCAATGCAATTGTGAGTTGCAATCCCTCCATCAAAGTTGCAGTCTGCTGGAGTCTTGGAATCAGAGCCGAGACTTTGTAATTAACTAAGGAGTTTCATATGAAGGTTTTGAATGAAAAGGAAGTGCAATTGGTCTCTGGCGGTGAAGGAGCGGATTTTTCAGACGTAACCGCGACTTTTGATTCCACCGAGGAAATTGTCGAACCGACGCCAAATTGGCAGGCTTTTATTCCTGGGATGTTTCGTTGATTTGAAGTGCTTACAAAAGGGCGGCCTAGGCCGCCCTTTTTTATAACCTTCGTAAACACCTTCTCGCACGACGCCGAATCTTGGAATCGCTTACACGGTTCCGCGACTAGTACCTCGCACTTAAATCCTTCGTGCGATATGCGCCCTCATACCTACAGGGCGAAATGTGACGCTGACCTCAATGATTAGCCCCCAACGACTCCATATTGACTGACAGTCGGAGATCCATTTTCAATGGCTGCGCCCCTGACCAGCTGGAGAATGCAAGCTTCAAGAGCCAGCCCCGGCATGACCCAGGAAATCGAAGTCAAGTAATCCACCCTCTCCCCAGGGTGGCAGCTCGGGCGCGGAGCAATCCGCGCCCTTTTTTTGTCCGCGACCAAGGTCGGCTTTGCCCTGCGCGCCGCTAAGCGCGACAATGCCGGTCCGCTTCACACGCATTGCGCGCAGCCCCCCGCGGCGCGTTCCGTTCCAACCCCAGGAGCAATTCCATGGCAGAACCCGTCCTCACCCCGCCCGCCGGCGGTGAAACCATCACCATCAGTGGCGGCAAGCTCAATGTGCCCAACCACCCCATCATTCCCTTCATCGAAGGCGACGGCACCGGCCCGGACATCTGGCGCGCCAGCGTGCGTGTGCTGGATGCGGCGGTGGCGAAAGCCTACGGCGGCGCCAAGAAGATCCACTGGCTGGAAGTGTTCGCCGGCGAGAAGGCCAACAACAACTACGGCACCTGGCTGCCGGATTCCACCGTGCAGGCCTGCCGCGATTATTTGGTGAGCATCAAGGGTCCGCTGACCACGCCGGTCGGCGGCGGCATCCGCTCGCTCAACGTGGCGCTGCGCCAGATGCTGGACCTGTACGTCTGCCTGCGCCCGGTGCGCTGGTTCGAAGGCGTGCCTTCCCCGGTGAAGAAGCCGGGCGACGTGGACATGGTGATCTTCCGCGAGAACACCGAGGACATCTACGCCGGTATCGAATGGGCCGGCGGCAGCGCCGAGTCGCAGAAGGTGCTGGACTTCATCGCCAGGGAATTCCCGCAGCCGTTCGGCAAGATCCGCTTCGGTACGCAGGAAAAAGTGGATGAATGGCAGAAGGCGCTGGAAAGCATCGGCGCACCGCACCGCGAGATGACCGTGGAAGTGGGCCTGGGCATCAAGCCGGTGAGTCGCCTGGGCACCGAGCGTCTGGTGCACAGCGCCATCGGCTATGCGATCGAGAACAAGCGCAAGTCGGTGACCCTGGTGCACAAGGGCAACATCATGAAGTACACCGAGGGCGGCTTCCGCGATTGGGGCTACCAGGTGGCGCGCGACTTCTACGGCGCGGTCGAGCTGGACGGCGGTCCGTGGATGGTGATCCCGGAAGGCAAGCCGGGCGCCGGTTTGATCATCAAGGATGCGATTGCGGATGCCTTCCTGCAGCAGATCCTGCTGCGCCCGAAGGAGTACGACGTTTCGGCGACGCTGAATTTGAATGGCGATTACCTGTCCGACGCATTGGCCGCGCAGGTCGGCGGCATCGGCATCGCGCCGGGCGCCAACATCAATTACGTCACCGGCCATGCCGTGTTCGAAGCCACCCATGGCACCGCGCCCAAGTACGCCGACCTGGACAAGGTCAACCCGGGCTCGGTGATCCTGTCGGGCGAAATGATGCTGCGCTACCTGGGCTGGACCGAAGCCGCGGACGCGATCATCGAAGGCGTCAACAAGGCCATCGCCAGCAAGCGCGTCACCTACGACTTCGCACGCCTGATGGAAGGCGCCACCGAAGTGAAGTGCAGCGAGTTCGCCGACGAGATCATCAAGCACCTTTGAATGATCGCGGCGTCGCGACAAAGACAAGCCCGGGCATGCCCCGGGCTTTTTTGTGTTTGTAGGAGCGACGTGAGCCGCGATGGCCGCCAGCATTCCTTCGCGACTTACGTCGCTCCTACGATTCGTGCAGAGCGTAGTGCTCTACTCGCGGCTCGAACTCAAGCAGGAAGTCGCGGTCTTCGGGATAGTACTTGGCCAGGGCGATGTCGCTGCCGGCGAAAGCGGCGATGGCTTCCGCCGATTCCCAATGCGTGACGATCAGAAAATGAGTCACATAGCCCGCGCTACGGTGCAGGATTTCCACCGATACGTTGCCCGGCGTGGAGCGATAGTCGGGAACGGCGCGAGCTTGCAGAAAGGCAAGGTATTCCGTGGATTTTTCGGCGAGGGTGACGCCATGCCAGAGGCGTGCGATCACGATCTGACCTCAGCGCGCGGCCAGCGCATCGGCGGCCGGCAACTGGCTGTCCAGTGTCGGAGTCGTCTGCGGCAAAGAGACCGGTGAGTGAGTGATGCGCACTGTATTGGTCGCCAGGAACAATGCCAGGTCGGCCGATTCCGGATACACGGTGATCCGGGGAAGGTCTACGATGCGGTGCGTCCGGAAATAGGCGAGGTCCTGCGGCGACGCGTGCACGGTGATGGCGGGCAGATCGACGATGCGGCCATCGGCCCGCGCGTCCGCCGGGAAGCTTGTGCGACTGGCCGCGGCCGTGGCCGCTGCCAGCACTGCCAAAGCGGCGAGTGGAATAACGAAGTTGGTATTCATGGTGTGGACTCCATGCATTCCTGCATGGCGGTCTGCCGGCTTTTTCAGCAGGTCGCGCAGGTTTGCGATTGCATGGCCTTGGCGCGCTGCGGCAGCCGTGACCGGGTGGATAGCGCAGGTTCGTCTTCATCGACCTGCGGGAAAGGTTCGTTTATGTCGTCGATGTGGCCGGGCGTCACCGGACGTCCGCCCAGAAGCAGGAACTCCTGGTACAGGCGATCTGCCTTTTTCCTGAGCCCAACGGAGACCGATCGCGGGCGGCCGATCGCGGCCGAGGCCGGACCCGCGCTTGGCGCGCTACGATCCAGCGATGCCGGTGTAGCGATATTGCCTTCGATGAACATCATTCCGCGGCTGATGGCGCCCATTTCCCGCCACCAGGATTTGTAGAAGCTGCTAGCCATGTCGTTCTCCTCTGCCGGCCCATCCGGCTTGAATGACAGCCAAGTTAGGCCCATTCTTTGTCTTGAAAAAGCGAAACTTCAGCAAGTTAGACTTGAGGTAAATTCAAGATGAGCCGCCCGCCGCTTGACCAGATAGACGCCTTCGTCATCGCCGCCCGCCTGGGCAACCTGACCCGCGCCGCCGAAACCATGCACCTGACTGTCAGCGCCTTGAGCCATCGCATGCGCTTGCTGGAAGAGCGCGTCGGCCAGCAGCTGTTGGCGCGCGGTCCGCGCGGTGTGGTGCTGACTCCGCAAGGGCAGCGCCTGTTCGATGCGGTGGCCGAGCCGATCGACGCGATCGAGCACGCCATGCGTCGGCTCAGCGCACGTACCGACAATCTGCTGACGCTCAGCCTGATCCCGTCGATGGCCACGGCGTGGCTGGTGCCGCGGTTGCCCGAGTTCCTGTCGCGCCATCCGGAACTCGGCCTCAGCCTGCAGGCGAGCACGCACGTGGTCGACTTCGAACGCGAGCCCGTCGACGCCGCCTTGCGCCTGGGCGCCGGCAAGTGGCCGGGCATCAGGGCCGAGTTCCTGTTCGATGAATGGATCACGCCGGTAGCCAGTCCCGCCTTCGTGCAACGGCACGGCAAACCGGCGCTTGCCAGGATCGCCACGCTGCCGTTGCTGGGCGATCCTGCCGAGCGTTGGAAGGACTGGTTCGCCGCGTTCGGCGGCAAAGCACCGGCGCGGCATGTCGCCGCTTTCGACGACACCGAGACCCTGCACCAGGCCGCCGCACAAGGTTTGGGCGTCGCACTGGCACGGCTGACCCTGGCGCAGCCGTTGATCGATAGCGGGCGCCTGGTACGGCTGACCCGCAAACGGCTGAAGGCCGAGTTCGCGCATTACCTGGTGTATCCGGAGCGCAGCCTGCAGCTCGCCGGATTCCAGGCCATGCGCAGTTGGTTGCTGGAGCAGGCCGCCATCGCCAAGTGATAGCCGGCGCGCGGACCGATTGCCATTACGATGCGGGCATGGAACCCGCCGACATCTACGCTGCCCTCATCCGCGATGCATTCGAGGACTACCACGCGCGCTTCGCCGACATCAGCCGGCGGGCGAAGCTGCGTTTCGAAACGCGCGATTGGGCGGCGGCGCGGACCGATGCGGTCGAACGTATCGAGCTGTACGACCAATGCATCGCCGAATGCATGCTGCGCCTGGAGGCGACGCTGCAGGAACGCGCGCACGACCATGCGCTGTGGTCTTCGATACGCGACGCTTACGAGCGGTTGATCGGCGAGCTGATAGACCGCGAACTGTTCAAGACGTTCTACAACACGCTCACCCGTCGTTTCTTCAGCACCCAGGGCGTGGACACGGCGGTGGAATTCGTGGCGCTGAACATAGAGCCCACCGACGCCATCACCCATCCGGTGGAACGGCACAGCTATGCGGTTTCGGAGCTGCGCCCGGTCGATACCTTCACCCGGGTACTGGGCGACTATCGTTTCAACGTGCCTTACGCGCACCGCACGCGATGCGCGGCATCGATAGCGGTGCGCTTGCAGGACGACCTGGCGCACTGGGGCCCGAATCCGCTGCGTTCGGTGGAACTGCTGGAGACGGTGTTCTATCGTGAGCGACGCGCCTATCTGATCGGCCGCGTGTTCGGCGAACACCGCTTCTCCCCTTTTGTGATCGCGCTGGTCAACGATGCCGGCGGCCTGCGCGTGGACGCGGTGCTGACCCATCGCGCCGACGTGGTGCATCTTTTCAGCTATTCGCGCAGCTATTTCCATGCCGACCTGGGTACGGTGGGCGATGCGGTGGTGTTTCTGCGCACGCTGCTTCCCGGCAAGCCCATCGACGAGATCTATACCGTGCTGGGGCGCGCCAAGCAGGGCAAGACCGAACGCTTCCGCACCTTCTTCCGCCATTTCGCCGCCCAGCGCCACGAGCAGCTGACCCAGGCCGAGGGCGAACGCGGCATGGTCATGGCGGTGTTCACCCTGCCCAGCTATCCGCTGGTGTTCAAGGTGATACGCGACCGCTTCGCCTATCCGAAGGAAATGAACCGCGCCGAGGTGGAGGCCAAGTATTCGCTGGTCTTCCACCACGACCGCGTCGGACGGCTGGTGGATGCGCAGCCTTACCGGTTCCTGCGTTTTCCGCGCGCGCGTTTCGCGCCGGCCCTGCTGCAGGAGCTGCGCGAAACCTGCGCCAACGGCATCCGCGAGGACGGCGAGGACGTCGTGATCAAGCTGTGCTACGTGGAACGGCGCATGCGCCCGCTGAACCTGTACGTGCGCGAGCAGTCTCTGGAGGCCGCGCGCCTGGCCGCGATCGACTACGGGCAGGCGATCAAGGACCTGGCCCGCAACAACATCTTCCCCGGCGACATGCTGCTGAAGAATTTCGGCGTGTCCGGGCACGGCCGTGCGGTGTTCTACGACTACGACGAGCTGTGCCTGATGACCGAGTGCAACTTCCGCGCCATCCCGCAACCTCACCATCACGAGGAAGAGATGGAGGATGGTTGGTTCTACGCCGCGCCCAACGACATCTTTCCCGAACAGTTCCCCAAATTCCTCGGCCTGTCCCCTCCATTGATGGAGGCGTTGAAGACGACGCATGGCGAGATCTTCGACGTGCACTGGTGGCGTGGGCTGCAGATGCGGCTGCGGGCGGGCGACTATCCGGACACGCCGCCGTATCCGGACGCGTTGCGGCTGGCTTGAATAGTCGACGTTCGACTACCTTCGCGAGCAGATCGAAATAACCCGTTCGTGGTGAGCCTGTCGAACCACGCTTTTAGAGCCATAGCAAATCAATGGCAATCTACTTCTTCGCAAAGAGCGTGGTTCGACAGGCTCACCACGAACGGATTTCCATGGCTTGCTCCCTGCGGCTCATAGGAGGCTTTTTTACCCACGTGTCCGGAGCGTCGGGGACGTAGCCCCGACCTACGTTGCCAATGCGGCAACGCGACTTTCCGGACCGCGTGCTAGGCTCGCCGCACTTTCAACGCGGAGCGCTTTGCATGAATCGTATTTCCCTGTTTCTTGGTGTCGCCGTAGCCCTGTCCGCCGCGACTGGCGCGTACGCGCAAAGCGCACCCGCATCGGCAGCGAAGAGCGAAACCACTGCCGCTTCTGCCCTGGACGCCGTACTGGCCGGCAACTGGCGCGACCCGGCCAACGTGGCGCGCGACGGCTACCGTCATCCGAAGGAAACGCTGAACTTCTTCGGCCTTTCGCCTGCGCAGACGGTGATCGAGATCACTCCCGGTGGCGGCTGGTATTCGGAAATCCTGGCGCCGTACCTGCGCGACAATGGGCAGTACATCGCCGCCGTGGTGGACCCGGCCAGCGTGGCCGAGGGCCGCAGCCGCGACTATCAGCAGAAGAACAAGACCGCGCTGGAAACCAAGTTCGGCGCCGCATCGGCACAGTACGGAAAGGCGAAGGTCGTCGGCTACGACCCCAAGGTGCCGGTGTTCGGACCGGCCGATTCGGCGGACCTGGTGCTGACCTTCCGCAACGTGCACAACTGGCGCAGTGCGGGCCAGGCCGAGGGCATGTTCAAGGGCTTCTTCGCGGTGCTCAAGCCAGGCGGCGTGCTGGGTGTGGTGGAGCATCGCGCCAAGGCCGACGTGCCGGCCGACGACAAGAGCGGCTATGTGGGCCAGGCGCAAGTGATTGCGATGGCCGAGGCGGCGGGATTCAAGCTGCAGGAAAAGAGCGAGGTCAACGCCAACCCGCGCGACACCAAGGACTACCCCAACGGCGTGTGGACGCTGCCGCCGGTCAACGATCATGCGGCCGCGGACGACGCGAAGTACAAGGCGATCGGGGAAAGCGACCGGATGACTTTGCGGTTTGTGAAGCCGGCGCAGTAGTGCTTTCCTTCTCCTCCGGGAGGAGGTGCCCGAAGGGCGGATGAGGGAATGGGATATCGGTTTGTAATGTAGTTTCCGTGGGTCTGAATTCTCCCTCCCTCATCCGTCGCTACGCGCCACCTTCTCCCGGAGGGAGAAGGGAAAGCCTCTCATCATGCTCATCGCCCTCAACAAGCCCTTCAACGTCCTCTGCCAGTTCACCGACCGCAGCCAACCCGCGCGTCGCACGCTGGCCGAGTTCGGATTGCCGGCGGACGTGTACGCAGCCGGCCGTCTGGACTACGACAGCGAAGGACTGCTGCTGCTGACCGATGACGGCGCACTGGCGCACCAGCTGACCGATCCACGGCATAAGCAGCCGAAAACCTATTGGGTGCAGGTGGAAGGATCCGTGGACGAGGCCAAGCTCTCGGCGCTTTCGGAAGGCGTGCTGTTGAACGATGGCATCACCTTGCCGGCCAGCGCGCGCGCGTTGGAAACGGCGCCGGAGTTGTGGCCGCGCGATCCGCCGGTGCGTTTCCGCAAGACCGTGCCCGATGCGTGGATCGAACTGACGATCAGCGAAGGCCGCAATCGGCAGGTACGGCGGATGACCGCCGCGGTCGGGCTGCCGACCCTGCGTCTGATACGCGTGGCGATGGGAGGGATACACCTGAATGATCTTTCGCCCGGGGCGTGGCGCTTGGCCTAGATCGCTTGCGTATCCCAATGGCCTGGCGCCGAAGAAACCCGGCCTCTCGGATAAGTTTCCAGAGGTCCATGGATCGTGGCTGTCGTGACCTCATGGTGCTGGCGCGCTTCCAGCCTGGCTGGGTACTGGTCCGCCAACGTGCAAGACTTGCCATGACCGCTGAACTGGGACGCTAAGCACAGCGCGGGGCATGTGCCGCATCGATGATGGCGCGCCTTGATGGCCTCGCGCACGGACGCCACGTGTTTGACGCGGGAAAGGGCAAGGGATGAAAGGGGACATCATGAGAATCTGGTACCTGTCGCTGTTCGCGTCGCCGCTATGGCGCCTGCTGTTTGTGCTGATGGTGTTCGCCTCCTTGCTGCGTCAGGACGTGCGAGCGCCTGCATCCACAGCCACATCGCCGGCGCGAACCTCGTCGTCCGGTGTATCGGCTGCACAGGTGCGGGTGACGGGCGGCAACTTGCCGGCGCGTCGAATGCCGCTCAGCCAGGAGGACAGCGCGCGATTTCTGGCCCAGGCCACTTTCGGTCCAACGCTTGAGGACATCGAACGGGTCGAGCAACTCGGCTACGTCGGCTGGATCGAAGAGCAGATAGCTCACCCCATGTCATCGCAGCTGCGCTTTCTGCACGCCGCCGGTGCGACGAGCGAACCCGAGTGGCGACTTGACGCCTGGTTTACGCATGCGCTGGGCGGGCGTGATCCGTTCGATCCGAACATGATCCATCGCGACCAGCTTCGCCAACGCGTCGCTTTCGCGTTGAGCGAGATATTCGTCGTTTCCGATGCCACTTCCGACAGTCTGAGCGGCGCACCCCAGGGCATGACGGACTACTACGACACGCTGGCACGGGGTGCGTTCGGCAACTTCCGCGATCTGCTCGAGGACGTCACCCTGCATCCGGTGATGGGCGTTTACCTTTCCATGCTGGGGAACGAGAAACCGGACACCGCCAACAATATTCGTCCCGACGAGAACTACGCGCGCGAGGTCCTTCAGCTTTTCAGCGTGGGCACCGTCATGCTTGGGCAGGATGGCGCGCCGCTCGATGGCAATGGGGATGGGAGGCCGGATCCCAGCTACGGCCAAGACACCGTCAAGGGATTCGCGCACGTCTTCACCGGCTGGTCGTTTTCCGAGTGCCCGTGGGAATTCCGCGGCTGCTACGCCCACGACAAGACGAGTCCGGCGTGGGTCAGCCCGATGAAGAGCTATCCGCAATACCACGCCTCCTCGCAGACCAAGCAACTTCTCGTGTATCCGGGCATCACGCTGCCCGGCGGTGTGCTGGCGGCTGGCGGCACACCTGAGAGCGACTTGGACGCCGCGCTCGACAACATCTTCCACCATCCCAACGTCGGCCCGTTCATCGGTAAACAGCTCATCCAGCGACTGGTCACCAGCAATCCGAGTCCGGCCTACGTACAGCGCGTGGCGCAGGTATTCAATGACAACGGAAGCGGTTTACGCGGCGATATGAGGGCCGTGGTGCGGGCGATCCTGCTGGACAGCGAGGCCCGGCAGGCGAATCCGCCCGCCAACTTCGGCAAGGTGCGCGAACCCTTGGTGCGGCTGACGCATCTGTTGCGCGCCACGGACGCCAGCGCCGGCACCGGTCACACGGAGGAGTTCTGGACGCTGTCGTCGGACCTCGGCCAGATGCCGATGTCGGCGCCATCGGTGTTCAACTTCTTCAGTCCCCGCTACATGCCGCCCGGACTGCTGGCCAATGCCGGCCTGGTGGCGCCGGAGCTGCAGCTGGCGACCGACTACTTGCTGCCCAGCCACGAGGCGTACTTCTTCCGGCGCGCCGTCGATCACACGGTCGAAGGCCCGCCGCACGCCACCGGAACGTTCGCGGTCAACGTGGGCCGCGACCTGCCACTGGCCGCGGACGCACCGGCCTTGGTATCGCGCTACAACCTGCTGTTTTTGTCCGGTCGCATGTCGCCGAAGATGCAGAACACCCTGGTCGCCCATCTGCAGACGATCCCGGCTTCCACCGTCGCCGGGCGACGGGAGCGCGTGCGCAATGCGCTATACCTGATCGTCAATTCCCCCGAATACGTCGTGCAGAAGTGAGGACACCGCAATGATCATGAAACGCCGACAATTTCTGCGCAAAGGCATTTACGCGGCGCTCGGCGGCGCCGGCATCTGCACTGCGCTGGGCAACCTGCGCCTGGTCGAAGCGGCGACACGGACCTACGGCGCCAGCGCCTTCAACGACTACAAGGCGCTGGTCTGCGTGTTCTTGAACGGCGGCAACGACGCCATGAACACGGTGATCCCCTACGACGATGCGGCGTACCAGCAGTACCGGCAGGCGCGCGCCACGCTGGCGGTATCGCACGCAGATCTGTTGCCGCTGACCGCGCAGACCGGTGGCGGCGCCTCCGATGGCGTGCGCTACGCGATCCAGGCCAGCACCGACGCTGCGGATGCGGTGGGCGCCAGCGGCCTGCAGCAGCTGTTCAACACGGGAAGGGCGGCCATCGTGGGCAACGTGGGCACGTTGATCCGGCCCACGACCAAGACCGACTACCTCGCCAACCGCGTGGAGGTGCCGCCGCAGCTGTTCTCCCACAACGATCAGCAGGCTTACTGGCAGGTGTCCAGCACCCGCGGCGGCGATACGGGCTGGGCTGGACGCATCGCCGACGTGCTGTATGCCGCCAATCCGGACGCCTTCATCCCGATGGGCACTTCGTTGAACTACGAAAGCATCCTGCTGCGCTCCCAGAGCGGCAACCAGTATGTGATCGGCAATGAAGGCGCGCGCCAGTTCAGCTATCTGGAATGGGACCCCGATGTCCGCAACGCCTATCTGGCTTTGCATGCCGACGACCCGCAGGCATCGCCTTTCGAGCGCAGCTTCGCGGCGTCGTTCCGGCGCACGCGCATGAATGCTTCCAGCGTCGATATCGCGCTGTCGGAGACTTCACCGCTCGCCACGCCCTTTCCGAATGAGAACTTGGCGACCCAGCTCAAGATGGTCGCGCGACTGATCAAGGTGCGCGCCGCGCTTGGAATGAAGCGACAGATCTTCTTCGTTTCGCTGGGCGGATTCGATCACCATGATGGCCTGCTCACCCAGCATCCGCGACTGCTGTCGCAACTGTCCCAGGCACTGAAAGCCTTCCACGACGCCACGGTGGAACTGGGCGTGGCCGAGCAAATCACAACGTTCACCGCATCCGACTTCGGCCGCACGTTGTCGTCGAACGGCGATGGTTCGGACCATGGCTGGGGTGGCCATCATTTCGTCATCGGCGGCGCCGTCCGCGGTGGGCGCTTCTACGGCCGGATGCCGGAACTACGCAACGGCGGACCCGACGATGTGGAGGCCGGCCGCATGATCCCGACCACCTCGGTCGACGAGTACGCAGCGACGCTTGCGCGTTGGTTCGGTGTCAGCGGATCCGAATTGGATGTGGTGTTTCCCAACCTCGGAAACTTCGCGAGCCGCGATCTGGGCTTCATGGCGGTGTAGCCATGTCCAGGCAGCTTGCAGTGGGTGAACATCGCCTTGGCGGATTGCCGCCCGGCGAATGGAAATACTTGTAGGAGCGGGCCCGCCCGCGACACTTTTTGTTCGCCAAGAACATAAAGCGTCGCGGGCAGGGCCCGCTCCTACAACAATGTCTCGTTATCAGGCTTCGGTGGAAGGCGCCGCTGTCGTCTTGCGGACGCGTGGGGCGCGCGTCGCCGACGCTGCAGACTTGCGCGCCTTGCCGGTGCCGTTCACGCGCTTGGCTTCGATGCGCTTGGAGCGGCCTTCGATAGGCGCGTTCAACGCATCCTTCTTGCGTTTGCGGTGCGCCGCATAAGCAAGCACGCCAACACCGAGCGCGGCGGCCACGGCAACGATTGGATTGCGGCGGACGAACTTCACCGCCACGCGGCCGCCGGTCTTTACCGCGCCCATCGCCGCGCCGGTCTGCAGCAGCTTGCTGGCGCTGGGGCCGACATGCTTGAGGCTGGCGCCGGCTTGGCTGACCAGGTCCATGGCGCGATCGGTGATGGTGGTGAGCTTGCTCATGCGGATTGCTCCCTGCGTGTCGAGGTGTGCAGTGTCCGCTGGCGGATGTTCAGAGCGTGTTAGCCCATGCGTTCCTGGCCTACCGTGGGCTGAACGCAACCACTCAGGTTCCGCGCGGCTTGGCGCGATGCGTAGCCGCTGCAGTCCAGGGGTCGTCCGGCCGCGCCTATTTGATCCCACCGCGACAACCATGTCTGCGCCGCCGCCGCGGGCAGCAATGCTGAAAAGCCGAAGCTTGCCGTTACGTTCCGCGCGGCTTGGCGCGATGCGTAGCCGCCGCAGTCCACGGATCGTCGGGCCACGGATGCCGCGGATACCGTCCTTTCATTTCCTTCTTCACTTCCGGATAAGTGCGTTCCCAGAAACCACGCAGATCCTGGGTGACCTGCAGCGGCTTTCCGCCCGGCGACAGCAGATGCAAGGTAACGGGGATACGCCCGTCGGCAACGCGCGGGGTATCGGCCAAGCCGAAGAGTTCCTGCAGCTTCACCGCCAGTACCGGCGAATGACCGTGCGCATATTCGATCTTGCGCTCCATGCCGGACGGCACCGTGATGCGGACGGGCGCGAGCTGCTCCACACGCTGGCGCTGGCCCCAGTCGAGACGGGATTTCAGGGCGTCGGCGAGTTCTTCCTCGCCAAGCGCATCCAGTCGGGTCTTGCCGACAAAGGCGGGTTTGAGCCAATCGACCAGGGAGGCGATCAGCGCTTCCTCGGAAAGGTCGGGCAATTCCAGTTCGGGCATCCACTCCCGCAGCGAACGAACCCGCTCCCGCCATTGCCGCAACGATTCACTCCACGGCAGCGAATCCAGCCCCAGCTCGTGCACCGCCTCGGTCAATGCGGCGGCGGCGTGCTGCGGATCGACGCGGCCAGCCGGTTTGGTTTCCAGCACGATCTGGTCGAAACGGGTCTCGCGCTGCGCCGATAACGCGCGCTTTACCGCGTCCCAGCGCACCGCATCTCCGGTGACGAAACGTTGCGGGAATTCCCGGCGCAATCGGGCTTCATCGACCGGCGCGGCGCGCAGGATCAGTGCGTCCTTGGCTTCATAGCGCAACTCGGTAGCCACGATCCAGGGTTCGCCGAAGATCGCGCTGTCGTCGAACACGCGGGCCATGCGCCCGTTCGCCAGCTGATAGCGGTGCGGGTCGAGCGGGTGTTGGTGGGCGATGCGATCCGGAAAGGCGTGCGCCAGCAGGTCGCCGAGACGATGCGCTTCGATTTCGCGCACGGGCGTGCCGTCGACCCGCAAGCGGCGGCGCCATTGCTTGGCTGCCGCATCGATGGCTGCCAGGCCGGAACGGTGCGCATCGCCGGCGACGCGGCCTTGGCGGAATGCCGCCAGTGCGCGCCATCGCGCGGCCAGCGCATCGCTGCCATTGCGCAGCGGATCACGCGCTTCCACCAGCGCGGCCAGATCGCAGGCCAGCGCCCGGTCTTCTTCACCTTGCGCCGATAGCAGCATCGCCGCCAATCGCGGATGCGTGCCGAGCGTGAGCATGCGTTTGCCCAACGCGGTGATCGAGTTCGACCCGGTCAACGCGCCCAGCCGGCGCAACTGATCGCGCGCCGCCGACAGCGCGCCTGCGGGTGGTGGATCGACGAAACGGAGGGCGTCGCTGCCCCATGCGGCGAGTTCGAGCGCGAGCGAAGCCAGTTCGACCTGCGCTATTTCGGGGCGGCGTTGCGGTTCCAGCCGCTGCGATTGCGGCCACAAGCGATACGCCCAGCCTTCGGCGACGCGGCCTGCGCGGCCTGCGCGCTGGTCCGCTGAAGCCTGCGAGATGTTGACGATCTCCAGCCGCGCAAAACCGCTGTTGGGGTCGTAGCGCGGCTCGCGTGCCAGACCGCCGTCGATCACCACGCGCACGCCGGGCAGGGTCACGCTGGATTCGGCGACGTTGGTGGCCAGTACTACGCGGCGGCGGCCCTGTAGGTCGGGCTGCAGGGCTTGGGATTGTTGTTCGATGGAGAGTTCACCGTGGAGTGGGAGGATGACGACTTCTTTCCCCTCTCCCTCCGGGAGAGGATGGCGCGCAGCGCCGGGTGAGGGTACAGCGGAGTCGGCTATGTCCGAGCCATCGCTACTCCGCCGTACCCTCACCCCAACCCCTCTCCCGAGGGGAGAGGGGCTCAAAGCCGCCTCCACTCGCATAATCTCTCGCTGCCCCGGTAAAAAAACCAGCACATCTCCTGGATGCTTTTCCAATGAGTCTTCCACAGCCCGCCGCGTTTGTGATTCGAGCGACTCGTCGCGTCTCCCCGGAAAGTGCGCGACAGTCACCGGATAACTGCGCCCCTCGCTGCTCAAGCGCGGCGCATCCAGGAAACGCGCCAGCTTCTCGCCATCCAGCGTGGCCGACATGACCACGATGCGCATGTCCTCACGCAATTGAGACTGCACGTCGAGCGCCAGCGCCAGGCCCAGATCGCCGGCCAGGTGACGTTCGTGGAATTCGTCGAACAGCAGTCCGCCGATACCCTCCAGCATCGGATCGTCCTGCAGCATGCGGGTGAGGATGCCTTCGGTGACCACTTCTATGCGGGTGCGGGCGGAGATCCTGTTTTCGAAACGGATCCGGTAGCCCACGGTTTCACCCACCGCTTCGCCCAGCTGCGCGGCCATGAAGCCGGCGGCGGCGCGCGCGGCCACCCGGCGCGGCTCCAGCATCACTATCTTGCGTGCGCCCAGCCATGCCTCATCGAGCAAAGCCAGCGGTACCTGTGTGGTCTTGCCCGCGCCGGGCGGCGCTTCCAGCACCAGGCGCGGATGCGCTGCGAGCGAGGTGCGGATCTGCGGCAGCAGGGCCTGGATGGGAAAAGAGGGCAATAGCATCGACAAAGGCTAACGGGAACGCGCGCCGATTGCAGGTCCGGAATGCGACGCAGTGTGGTGGCGGCTGTCATCGGCATGGGCTAGATTCCGGCCAGACCCCTTCGAAAGGATTCGCCGATGTCGTCCAGGTCCGCTTTTTCCCGTCTGCTCGCCCTCGCCCTGCTGCCGCTATGCGGCTACGCCCACGCCGAGGTCTTCATCAACGAACTGCATTACGACGACGCCACTTCCAGCGGCGACGTCGGCGAACGCATCGAGGTGGTCGCCACCGCCGGCGAAAGCCTCGGTGCGTACCGCATCTACCTGTACAACGGCTCCACGCCGGGCTCGGCCACTACTTACGACAACGATCTGGTGCCCGCTGGCAGTCTGGTGAGCTGCGGCGGCAGCGTGCGCATCGCCACGCTCAGCTATCCCAGCAACGGCATCCAGAACGGTTCCAACGACGGCCTGGCGCTGGTGAACGGCAGCGGCAACGTGGTCCAGTTCCTGAGCTACGAAGGCGCCATCACCGCCAGCAACGGTCCGGCAGCGGGCCTTACCAGCAGCAACCTGCCGGTGTCGGAAACCGGCAGCACCGCCGCCGGCACTTCGTTGCAGCTTGGCGGCAGCGGCAGCCTGGCCAATTTCACCTGGCGCACTTCGGCCACGCAGACCTTTGGTGGCTGCAACAACAACCAGAGTTTCTCCGCGCCCAATCCGCCGCCGGCAGTGACCACCACCACGCCGGTCCAGGGTGCGACCGGCTTCCCCGCTGCGGGCGATCTTTCGGTCGGCTTCAGCGAATCGGTGACCCTGGCCAGCGGCGCCTTCACTTTGGTCTGCGGCACTTCGGGCAGCGTGCCGCTGACCTACGCCAGCTCCGGCAGCGCTTTCCTGGTTTCCACCAATACCGCACTGCACGCCAGCGAAACCTGCACCTTCCGCGTGGTGGCCAGCAAGGTCTCCGATGCCGGCGGCGCGCATCCCGCGCAGGATACGGTGATCGATTTCAGCGTCGCCGGCGGTAGCGGCGGCAGTTACTACTCGCACGTCAACACCAGCAGCGCGCCGCAACTGCGCTGCTCTCTGCACTCCACCATCAAGGGCCACACTGCGTATCCGTACAGCGGCGGCACCACCAACACCTGGACCATCCTGGAGATCGCCGACGAAGATCCCAACAATGCCGGTCGCATCCTCGATATCTACCGCAACCGCAGCTATCTCAAGGGCAGCGAGCGCGCGGGCACCGGCTCGGGCATCACCTACAACCGCGAGCACACCTGGCCCAATTCGCTCGGTTTCGGCAGCGCCACCGGCGATCTGGGCCTGCCGTATGCGCCGTACACCGATACCCATATGCTGTATCTCAGCGACACCGCCTACAACTCGGACCGCGGCAACAAGCCGTACGCGGCCTGCGCGCAGTCTTCCGGCTGCAGCGAGCGCGCTACCGAGGCGAACAACGGCTTCGGCGGCGGCAGCGGAACCTATCCGGGTAACGGCAACTGGTTCAAGGGTCCGGACGGCAACAGCGGTTCGTTCGAAACCTGGGGCCATCGCCGCGGCGACGTCGCCCGCGCCGTGATGTATATGGCGATCCGCTACGAAGGCGGCACCCATCCGGGCACCGGGCAGTCCGAACCGGATCTGGAGCTCACCGACAACCGCAGCCTGATCGTCATCACTTCCGCTTCGCCCGCCTACATGGGTCTGCTCTCCACACTGCTGGCGTGGCACCAGGCCGATCCGCCGGACGCCGCCGAGCAGGAGCGCAACGAGGTGATCTACAGCTTCCAGGGCAACCGCAACCCGTTCATCGATCACCCCGAGTGGGCGACCAATGCCTTGTTCACCTCATCCAACCCCGCAACCTGCCAATTGAATTGAATCGACAAAACCCCTCTCCCGCACGCGGGAGAGGGACGCGCGAAGCGCAGGGTGAGGGCCTGCTCTTCGCCAAGCGACCTGAGCCTGCCTCCTTCAAAATTCCAGGCAAGAAACCCAAAGCTCGCCACACCCTCTAAACTTCGCCGCATGCAACTCATCGATATCGGCGCCAACCTCACCCACGACAGCTTCGACCCCGACCGCGACGCGGTGCTGCAACGCGCGCGCGATGCCGGAATCGTGCAGATGATGATCACCGGCGCCAGCCGCGAGCATTCGCCCAAGGCACTGGCGTTGGCCCAGGCGCACCCGGGTTTCCTGTTCGCCACCGCCGGCGTGCACCCGCACCATGCGTTGGAATACACCGACGAATGCGACGCCGAGATGCGCGCCCTGCACGCGCATCCGGAAGTGGTGGCGGTGGGCGAATGCGGCCTGGATTACTTCCGCGACTTTTCGCCGCGTCCGGCCCAGCGCAGAGCGTTCGAGCGCCAGCTTCAACTCGCATCGGACCTCGCTGTCGAAGGCCTGGGCAAACCGCTGTTCCTGCACCAGCGCGACGCGCATGCCGATTTCATGGCGGTGATGAAGAATTTCGAAGGCCGCACCGGGCCGGCCGTGGTGCACTGTTTCACCGGCAGCCGCGAGGAAATGTTCGACTATCTGGACCGCGACTGGCACATCGGCATCACCGGCTGGCTGTGCGACGAACGCCGCGGCCTGCACCTGCGCGAGCTGGTCAAGAGCATTCCCGCCAACCGCCTGATGATCGAAACCGATGCGCCCTACCTGCTGCCGCGCACGGTCAAACCGAAACCCTCGCACCACCGCAACGAACCGAAGTACCTGGCGCATATCGTCGAAGAGCTGGCGCGCGATCGCGGCGAAGACGTGGCGATTACTGCGGCGATGACGACGGCGACAGCCCGCGAGTTCTTCCGGCTGCCTACGATTTCGTAGGTCGGGGCTACGCCCCCGACGCTCGGGAAATTTGCAGAGCGTCGGGGCATAGCCCCGACCTACGAATCCATCGCTTCTGCCCGCCCCGCTTCATAGGCCTGGAGATGACACCAGGCTGCCGCCAGCAAAGGCGTGGAGAGACCGGCTGCCCGGGCCCGATGCAGCATGTCGCCGACGATGTGCGCCGCTTCAACTCGTTGTCCTGCCTCCAGGTCACGCAGCATCGATGCCTTTACCGGCGAGTCGGCTTGCGTGAGCGTGGCCAATGCCGTGGCTTGCGAGGTTTCGGGAACGGGCTGGCCCGCCGCTTCCGCCACGGACAGGCATTCGCGGTATAGCGCATGCATGAATTCGGATCCGCCTTCTCCCGCCACGATCCGTCCTACGCTGGCGCGCATCAGGCAGGTCCCCGCGGCGAGCGCGGTAAGGAAGCTGTATTTGATCCAGAGCTGCTGGTTTATATACGGCGATGCCAGATGATCGAGCCCCGCCTGCTCGCACAACTGCGCGAAGTCCCGTACGCGCGCGCTGTCGGGGCCGCCGTCGCGTTCGCCGAAGGTGATCGAAGCCGGCTTGCCCAGATGCAGTATTTCGCCATCAGGACCTTTCATGGCGCTGATGAAGCACAAGCCGCCGAGCACGCGCTCGCGGCCGAAGCGCGCGTCCAGCGCCGGATAATGCAGCAGGCCGTTGAGGATGGGCATGACCGTGGTCTGCGAACCCATCGCGGGTGCGATGGCGTCGAGCGAGCTGTCCAGGTCGTAGGCCTTGCAGCTGAGCAGCACCAGGTCGAACGGTTTTTCCGTCGCCAGCTTCGCCAGCTGGTCGGCGACCACTTGGGCGACCGGAAAATCCGCATCGCCGAGCGGGCTGCGGATCTGCAGACCGTGCCGTTCAAGTTGCGCCGCGCGCGCCGGGCGCACCAGGAAGGTAACGTCGGCACCGGATTGCGCAAGACGGCCTCCGAAGTAGCCGCCGGTGCCGCCTGCGCCCAGAACAAGAATACGCATGATTGATTCTCTCATTGGATGCGCCGGGGTTTTCTGGACTATCGCTCCGGCGCTGCCGCGTCCGTCGCCAGAACCTCATCGAGCTCTCGCTTGATGTCCCGGCAATCTTCGCCGTAGCGGCTTTTGCGCTGCCGATCTTCCTGTGCGGAATGCGATTGCGATTCGTATTGGCTGTTGGCCAGGCGCATCAGTTCGTTGATGCTTTTGAAGCCGGCTGCCATGCCTTCCAGATACATGTTCTGATCCAGCGCCACACCTTCGCGCCGTGCGATGCGATGCGCTCGGTTGACGAACGCAATAGAAAGAGCGACGCCGCTCTGTTCAAGCAAATCGCAGTGGCCGGCCTGGGCCAGCTGCGCGCCATCGGCCTTCGCCAGCTGATAGATGCGCATATCGGACAGATCTGCCGCACTCCCGGCGGCTTGTGGCAGACCGTCCTCTACAGAAGCAATGGCTGGGCTTTCGTCGTAATCGGTACGATAAATCTGCTGCATCGAATCGAAATCGATCCGAGCCAACCGACACGCCTCCGCCCTCATCTCCGGCGTGGTCTGCGCCTGCTCCGCGGCCAGCCTTTCCTGCATCGCCGACGCGCCCGCCTGGAATGTATCCGTATATTGGTCCGTATCGAAGGATTCGCTGGCGGCGGCAGCTCGTGCGATCTCCTGCGCCTTCATCTCCCGCTCCAGCTGTTCGATCTCCCTTTCCGGAAACCGGCAACTGCGGGCCGTGGCGATCATTTCGCCATAGGCCTGAATCAATGAGGTTTCGCTATGCTGCGCGCGCTGGCTGAGCCGCGTCTCCAGCGATTCGCCGGGCGTCTGTGTCTGTGCCTGCAACAGCAGCATCAGCCACCAGGCATTCACGCGATCAACTCCGCAGCCCTACGCCGCGCTTCAACAGCCAAAGACCCAACGCACCGAGTCCGACTACGAAGCCGAGCATCAGCGCATACGCCACCCACACCGGCACGTCGCTGCTGCCCAGCAGACCATAGCGGAACGCATTGACCATGTAGAAGATGGGGTTGGCGTGGGTCGCGGCTTCGGCCCACGGCGGCAGCAGCTTGACCGAGTAGAACACGCCGCCCAGATACGTCAGCGGAGTGAGGATGAAGGTCGGCACGATGGCCACGTCGTCGAACTTCTTCGCGTACACCGCATTGATGAAACCGGCCAGCGAGAAGATGGTGGCGCCCAGCAGCACCGTGGTCAGGGTGATGAAGGGGTGCGGGATGCGCACCTTGGTGAAGAACATGGCGATCACCAGCACGATGCTGCCGACCATCAACCCACGCAATACCGCGCCGGCGACGTAGCCGCCCAGGATCACCCAGTTGGGCATCGGGCTGACCAGCAGCTCTTCGATATGGCGGCCGAACTTGGCGCCGAAGAAGCTGGAGGAGATGTTGCCGTAGCTGTTCTGGATCACGCTCATCATCACCAGGCCCGGCACGATGAACTCCATGTAGCTGTAACCGCCCATGTCGCCGATGCGCGAACCGATCAACCCGCCGAAGATCAGGAAGTACAGGGTCATGGTGATCGCCGGCGGCACCAGCGTCTGGCCCCAGATACGCAGGATGCGCATGATCTCGCGGCGCACGATGGTGCCCAGCGCGACGAAGTTTTTTTGCAGTGACGTGGTAGCGACAGCTTGGTTCATCTAGTCATCTCTTTGTTCTGGTGTTCCTGCTTTGGCCCCCTCCCTTGCGAAGCAGGGGAGGGTTGGGGAGGGGTTGGCTCTTGATCTTGATATTGATATTGATCTTG